>NZ_JBITEM010000011.1:127515-399543 GCF_044455225.1 Nocardia sp. NPDC051321
AGCGGTGCCAGGCAGCTCACTTGTTCCGCCAACTCGCCCACTTGCGGTGCCAGGCGGCCCATGTGTTCTGCGAGCTTGTCGACTCGTGCTGGTAGCGGTGCCAGGCAGCTCACTTGTTCCGCCAACTCGCCCACTTGCGGTGCCAGGCGGCCCATGTGTTCTGCGAGCTTGTCGACTCGTGCTGGTAGTGGTGCCAGACAGCTCATTTGTTGTGCGAGCTCGTCCACTCGCGCTGGTAGTGGTGCCAAACAGCTCATTTGCTCTGCGAGCTCGTCCGCTCGTGTCGGCAGCTCCGCCAGGTGATTCACCTGCGTAACCACGTCTCCGAGTAGTGATTCCACTCGATCCAGGCGCTGCCCGTGTTGACGGTGGGCGGCGAGGAGCACACCGAACTGGCGCCCGGACGTCCGTGCCAGCCGTCGGAGCCTTAGGTCGGTATCGCGAACCACGCTGTCCGTTTCCTTGGCCGCACGGCTCATCCTGTTGTTCAGGTCGTACAGGCTATCGACATCGCCGCGGAGTTGATGCATTGCGCGGTCGGTTTGTGTGCTCCCCATGCCTCGAAACAGTAGGCGTGGGCACCAGCGAGATCGAGGCCTTTCCTCGATCTGTGGATAACTTCCTGACCTGTGGATATCCCGTGCCTCACACCGCGCGGAGGCGGTTGCGACTCGCGTACACGTGCTCGGCGATCAGGGTCGCGATCCGGTCCGGCGCCTCGAGCATCGGGACGTGTCCGACGCCATGCACCACGATGCGGTCCGCGGACTCGGGGAGCTCCTTCAGGTAGCGGCGGGCGTAGACGCGATTGGGGATGACGCGGTCGTATTCGGCGAGCAGCAGGCGCACCGGTGTCTCCAACGTAGACAGGTCTTCCTGCTCGGGCCCGCGGATGCTGCTGACGATGAACGGAAGCATGGATGGGCAGTGCAGGGCGGCCATGATGGCGGCGGCGGCGTCGCGGCGGGGGACCGCGGCCGCGTTCTTGCTCAACCACAGCAGCGCGAACCGCTGGGCAATCGGGTTGTTGACCGCGAAACCGCCCAGCCGCTTGCCGATTTCGACGATCGGGACCAGCGAAAGGAACTTCAGATTGGTCCGCAGCTGGGTCAGCGACGGCACGTGCCAGCCACCAGCCGGGGCGACCAGCGTGAGCGTGCGGGCCCGGCCCCGGCGGGCCAGTTCGACACCGACCCAGCCGCCGAGTGAGTTGCCCGCGATGTGGCAAGTGCGCCAGCCGAGTTCGTCGAGTTGATCCTCGATGCGGTCGGCCAGCATGTGCACGTCGACCGACCAGCCGTCCGCGCGCTCGCCACCCCAGTGCCCGGCGAAGGCGGGTGCGTACACCTCGCACTGGCTCGACAGCCGGGTCGCGGTCTGCTCCCAGCAGTGCGGCGACATCATGAAGCCGTGCAACAGGAGCAGCGGATCGCCGGAGCCCATGTGCAATGCCTTGACAGCCTTGGGGAGTTCCGGCTTCTTGGTCTTGACCGGCGGACGCGCGGCGCTGGTAGCGCGTTGTGCGGCGGCGGCGGACTTGGCGGTGTCAGACGGCATCGTCATCACCCTTTCCTGGACGGCGGTGTCCGAAGGAATTCATCTGACCAGCATTGTACGGTCGTGCGGTGGCCTACATCATTTCGAGTGTGAACGTAAACGGCGTCCGCGCGGCAGCGGGCAAAGGCATGCTGGCCTGGCTCGCCGCGACGGAGGCCGACATCGTCTGCGTCCAAGAGACCAGGGCCACCGACGAGCAGACCAGAGCGGCGCTGGCGCCCGCGCTGGCCGACGGCTGGTGGCTGGCGCAGGCCGAGCCGGAGTCCAAGGGCAGGGCCGGCGTCGCGATCCTGTCCAGGCGCGAACCCGACGCGGTCCGAATCGGCTTCGGCAGCAGCGAGTTCGGCGCGTCCGGCCGTTATATCGAGGCCGACTTCGACGAGGTCACGGTCGCCAGCGTGTATGTGCATTCCGGTGAGGCGGGCACCCCGCGTCAGGACGAAAAGTACCGGTACATGGCCGAACTCGGCGCCTACCTCACCGCCCGCGGCGGCGAGTTCGTGGTCAGTGGCGACTGGAACATCGCGCACACCGAGCTCGACCTGAAAAACTGGAAGGGCAACCGGAAATCGGCCGGATTCCTACCCGAGGAGCGCGCCTGGATCGACGAGCTGCTCGCCTCCGGCTATGTCGACGTGGTGCGCCAGCTGCATCCAGCGGTCGACGGCCCGTACAGCTGGTGGTCCTACCGCGGCCGCGCCTTCGACAACGACACCGGCTGGCGCATCGATTATCAGCTCGCCCGCGGCGATCTCGCCGCACGCGCCAAGCAGGCCGTGGTGGAACGCGCCGCCGCCTACGATCAGCGCTGGTCCGATCACGCGCCGGTCACGGTGCAGTACCGATGAACCTGTCGCCGAAGGCCATTCGCACGCTCGCCCTGCTGGGTGCGGTGGCGCTTGCGGTGGTCGTCGTCGCGGTCCTCGGGCTGCGTGGCGGCGGTAACGACACCGTCGCCGGCACCACGACGGCCCGCACCGGCAGCGGCGCAACGGCTTCCGGCCTTCCGAAACCCTCGGCGGCGGGCCCGTCGGCCAGCCGCGCACCGGGCGTTCCGGTCCGCGCCTACGACACCCTGGCCGAAATCGACGCGGGCCGCTGGCCCGATTCGGCGAATGCCCCCGGCACCAAGGGCGGCGACCGGTGGATGAATCGCGGGGGCACGCTGGCCGCCAAAGACGCGGCGGGCAAACCGATCACCTACCAAGAGTGGGACGTGAACCCCAAGCAGCGCGGCCGATCCAGAGACGCCGAGCGCATCGTCACCGGCAGCGACGGATCGGCCTGGTACACCGGGGACCACTACGAGACCTTCACGAGGATGCGCTGATGACCAAGGCAATGCCGTTGTCGCAGTTCCTTGCTCGCCATGTCGATGCCGATTCGCGCGCCCAACAGGTCGGCGTGCCCGTGCTCGGCGCGACTGAAGTCGATGCCGCGGAGCTGAGCAGCGTGCGCTTCCGCGCCCCGTCCGGCTATCTGGTGCGCGAACTACGCGGCACGAAGATGCGGACGATCGCGCGAGTATTCGACGAAGTCGCCGCGGCCCTGCAGTTTCCGTACTACTTCGGGCAGAACAAAGACGCCTTCGACGAATGCCTGCGTGATCTGGACGATTTCGTCGGTGACGGCACGGGATACGTTGTCGTGATCCGTGATTCGGCGGACTTGCTGGCCGAGGAGCCTGCCCAGCGGGCGTGGTTCGCCGAGGCGATGCGTGACTGCGCCGAGTATTGGTCACGCAAGGGCGTCCCGTTCCGCGTGGTCCTGCAAGGCGAGTCGACCGGGTTGCACGACGTTTCGCTGGAGCTCTGACACCGAAGGCGTCATGCCAATCGGCGCGCCAAATCCTCACCGAGCAGGACGAATACGTCGGTGGTGTGCTCGATGAGCTCCTCGCGGGTGAGCGGCAGCTCGCCCTGTAACCAGGCGGTGAGCGTCTGTACCAGGCCGCCGACCAGATAGTTGGCGCGGAAGTCGATCGCGGGATCGGAAGCCGGGTCATCGATACCGTAGAAGTCGATCCCCTCGGCAGCGACCATCCGGGCGAACACCCGCACCGTTTCCGTGGTTCGGGCCCGCAGCTCCGGCGTCGCCATGCCTGCGACCAGCGTGACCTTGGCCTTGCGCGGGTCGTCGGTGAGCAGGTGGATGCCCGCCGCGATCGCGGCCCGCGCCGTGGCCCGCGAATCCTTCGGTGCGGTGCCGACGGCCGCGACGATCGCGATCGCGAGCTCCTCGGCGATCGTGTCGACGAGCGCGGTCAGCACGGCATCGCGGCTGTCGAAGCTCTCGTAGTAGTAGCGCTCGTTGAGCCCGGCCTTGGCGCACAGCCCCGAGACGGTCAGTTTGGCCAGTCCCTGTTCGCCGATGATCTCCAACGCGGCCTCCAGCAACGCGGAGCGCCGCTGCGCCCGGCGCTCATCCGCGGAGATCCCGCCATACGTCCGCTGCACGCGCCCACCCGTCACCTGACCACCGCTCCCCACGGAATCGCTACGCGATGCAGGCCCACCCGTCACCCGACCACCGCCCCCCACGGAATCGCTACGCGATGCAGTCACAGTTTGATTCTGGCACGTCGAATTCTGGCAGAGAGTATTGCCAGAATAGTAAATCTGGCGGATGCTGTTGCCAGATGCTCTCGATGAGGAGGCGGCAATGTCGGAGCCCGGTTATTTCAGCGACCACTCGATGGCCAGGCGGGTCATGAGCAAGCGCGCGGTCGGCCTGACCTACGGCCAGCGCGCCCTGGTCATCGGCGCGGTCCACCCGCTGCTCTACGTCGGCACCGCGGAGAACACCGAGCACCGGATGACGCCGTACACCCGGCTCTCGCTCACCGGTCACCTTTTCGAGGCGGTGTTCCTCGGCAGCAAGGCCGAGGCGGATCGTGCTCTCGAATTCACCACGAAGAAGCACGCCAAGGTACGCGGCGTTTTGCCGGAGGACGCCGGGGCGCGGCACCCGGCGGGCACCGGCTATTCCGCGCTCGACCCGCACCTGATGTACATGACGATGGCGTTCACCTTCGACTCCGCCGAGGTGATGTACGACCTGCTGGTCCGCCCCATGACCGACGGCGAGCGCGAGGGCCTGTATCAGGACTACGTGCGCTGGGCGGAGTTGTTCGGCATGCCCGTCGACGCGGCACCGAGCAGCTATCCGGAATTCCGTGCGTCCTTCGACGCCTACCTCGCCTCCGACGAGCTGTTTCTCACCGACGAGGCGCGGCTGGTCGGCTCCTATCTGGCCGGGCAGCGCGTGCCGTATCCGCAGCGGATGCCGTTGCAGCAGGTCACCTCCGCGTTCTTCCTGCTGGTGCAGGGCAGCCTGCCGCCGCGAATTCGGCAGCTGTACGGCATGCGCTGGGGCAGGACCGACCAGGTCGCCTACCGTGCGGTCGCGCAGGCCGTGCGCACCGCGCATCTGGCGCCGCCACTGCTGCCGCCGGTGCTGCGCGGCTCCTTGCTCGGGCCGAGCGCGCCGATCTACAAGCTCGTTTCGCAGCGCGAGCACCGACTGGTCACCAAGGGGCGGTCGAGCATGCCCGGCGTGGACCCGCGTAACTGGGCGGAGCGAAATTCCGTCGAGGAGCCGCGCGCGGCGACTAGTTGAGGGTGTGGGCGGGCGAGGAGTGGGCGCCGCATGGAAAGATCGGGGGCATGTCCGTTCCTGCAGAAATTCCGGCCGCTGAACGCAAGCAGCGGGTCCTTTCCGGGATCCAGCCCACCGGTACCTCGTTTCACCTCGGCAACTACCTTGGGGCGCTGCAGTACTGGGTGACCATGCAGGACGACTACGACGCGCTGTACTTCATCCCGAACCTGCACGCGATCACCGTGCCGCAGGATCCGAAGGCGCTGAAGGCCCAGACGAAGGCCGCCGCCGCGCAGTTGCTCGCCCTCGGCATCGACCCGAAGAAGTCGACGCTGTTCGTGCAGAGCCAGGTGCCCGAGCACGCCGAGCTGGCCTGGGTGCTCAGCTGCATCACCGGCTTCGGTGAGGCGAGCCGGATGACCCAGTTCAAGGACAAGTCGGTCAAGCAGGGCTCGGACAACGCCTCGGTCGGCCTGTTCACCTATCCGGTGCTGATGGCATCGGACATCCTGCTCTACCGCCCGCACCAGGTGCCGGTCGGCGAGGACCAGCGCCAGCACCTCGAGCTGACCCGAAACCTCGCGCAGCGCTTCAACACCCGCTTCAAGAAGACCTTCGTCGTGCCCGAGGCGCACATCGAAAAGGGCACCGCCAAGATCTATGACCTGCAGGACCCGACCTCGAAGATGAGCAAGTCGGCCTCTTCCGACGCGGGTCTGATCAACCTGCTCGACGACCCGAAGGTCACCGCCAAGCGGGTCCGATCCGCGGTGACCGACACCGAGCGGGAGATCCGCTACGACGTCGAGCAGAAGCCGGGTGTCAGCAATCTGCTGGTGATCCTGAGCTCGTTGTCCGGCTCGCCGATCGTCACGCTCGAAAAGGACTACGCGGGCAAGGGGTACGGCGACCTGAAATCCGACGTCGCCGACGCGCTGGTCGAATTTGTCACGCCATTGCAGGCGAAGGTGCAAGAGTATTTGTCGGATCAGGGCGAACTCGACCGCATCCTCGCCGCCGGTGCCGAGCGTGCGCGAGAGATCGCCGGCAACACCCTCGCACAGGTATACGACCGAGTGGGCCTGCTGGCCCGCTGAGGTCGGCACCTGCGAGATCACTCCTGAAGGGGCGAACTGGTGCAGGTGATCGATAACGTCAAGGCCGGGATCGAACGACGGATCCAGGCGCTGCCATGGCTGGACCATCTGGTGCGCGCGGGCGGGCGGTATCAGCGACAGCGCGGCGACTACTACGCCGCAGGCATCACGTATTTCACGGTGCTGTCGCTGTTTCCGCTTCTGATGGTCGCCTTCGCGATCGCCGGTTTCGTGCTGTCGAGCAATCCGGATCTGCTCGGCGAGGTGCAGACCAAGATCGTCGACAACATCCCCGGCTCGCTCGGCGAGCAGTTGAACGAACTGATCGACAAGGCGGTGGAGTCCCGCGGCACCGTCGGCACCATCGGCCTGTTGGCGGGGATCTGGTCCGGGCTCGGCTGGATGGCCAACCTGCGGGCGGCGTTGACCGAGCAGTGGGAGCAGAAGAGCGAGGATAAGAACTGGTTCATGGCCAAGCTGTCCGACCTCGGCGCGCTACTCGGCTTGGGTCTGGCCTTCGTTGTCTCCCTCGGCCTTTCCGCGCTCGCCTCCAGCACCCTCGGTGCCAGGCTGCTGATCAGTCTCGGCCTTTCGCACCTGCCAGGCGCCCGCCTGCTGCTGGCGCTGGTGTCGATCCTGCTCGGCTTCCTCGCCTCCTGGGCGGTGTTCGCCTGGATCATCGCCCGCCTGCCCCGCGAACCGGTCACCCTGGCCAGCGCCGCCAAGGCCGCCGCGCTGGCCGCGCTGGTCTTCGAAATCTTCAAGTTCGTCGCGTCGATCTACCTGCAGAAGGTGCTGAGCAGCCCCGCGGGCGCCGCCTTCGGTTCGATCATCGGCCTGATGGTCTTCAGCTACGTCACCTACCGCATCATCCTGTTCGCTACCGCCTGGGCCGCCACCGCCTCCGACAACGAACCCGAAGCGGAGATCCCCGCACCCCCCGCCGCGGTCATCGCCCCACGCATCTCAGCCCGCGAACTCTCCGTCGGCGCAGGAGCCACCTTCTTCGGCGCGGGAGCCCTTGCTGCCCTTGCCCTTTCGACTCTGCGCCGACCACGCGGCCGATGATTCCCGATCTTCCGTGGACACCGGCGGCTGCCGAAGCCATTCTCGATCGAGCGCTCGATCTTGCCGCCATCGAGGCATGGGCGCCCCTTCCGCGATAGCAACCCGCCCGCAGTTCACGTCGTACCGCCGCGCCGCACATCTCGCCACCGCACCGCAGGCAGGAAATAGTCCTCGATCCGGTCCGGACCAACTCCATTACCAAAGATGCCGAGCGGCAGGTACACATGGAACAACCACACGGCCAGCAGACGACCGAACGACGGATACTCGCCGTCTTGGGGACGGATGACTACTAGGCCGAACAATGCCTTGCCGACTGTTGTATGGAATATCGACTGGACGACGATTCGGTCGAATGCGGACGCGGCGAGGAAAAAGCCCACCGCAACAACAGGATTGACACCGAGATGCTGCCATTCTTGCCGTCTGACGGCATCCGGAGAGAACTCGGGGCTCACGGCGATCGCGGTCCCTACGCCACACCCCACGTGGATGAGCCAGTCGATGATGAAGGCGAGCGTGCGCCGCAGCATGCGAGGCGAGGGGTACCGCTCATCGCTTCTCCCGCCGTGCCGTTTCGGCTGTCCCTGTAATTCGTCCACAGGCTTCATCGAGGTGTATCCGCGTTCCCGCGTCAGCTGGAACTGAGGCCGCGGGGACGCGCTCCGGTCTGGTTGATCACTCGAATTACTCGTCCGGAAGGTGAGCTGAGGGGGTGTTCTGGAACGGGAATAGTAGGCATAACGCAGATCGCTGCCACCTGGCCTGGAGACGACGCCATACCTCTTCGGGTCACCGGCAAACCAGATCTCGGAGGTGCTGTGGTTCACCAGCTTTCCGATATCTTTGGGCCAGGTGCTGAGTATGAGTGTGGACACCGGCTGGCGATTCCGATCGAGTAGTTGTACCCATTCGTATCGACCGGTGGAAATATAATTCACGGGCCAAGCCAGCCACGGATATCGCTTCAGAGATTTCCGTCTTCTGCGATGGATCCACAGCAGCGTCCCGCCCAGGATCAGCCCAATCGTCATGCTGCCTGCGGACAAATTAATGCCGAGTGAAACTAACGTCTCCAGATTCCTAGAGGCGACCCGCGGTTGAATGTCGATCAAGAGCACGGTGAGCGGCAAGCATCCGAGACCGATCAGGAAGAGAAGCCAGCGAACGGCCCTGCCTTTCCGTATCGCAATCTTGGTCTCCGGGCAGGAGCTAGCGGGCGGTGAAGCAATTATGTCATTGGGCATGATCGTTGGCTCACAGATCCAGCGAGGAGGGCATGCTGGACTGAGCAACCGAGGGTGCAAAGTCCACCGATGCTGCCATGGCGGCAATCATTGGAACGAATTCTTCGCCGTATTCGACGAAAGAAGTGGAGAATTCGATGGCGGCAATGGTAGCGCCATCCGATGACGGAACAATGGCCTCCAGCTGGTAGACTTTCTCGTCGAGAACAGCGGATGAATGATCAGGAAGATCGGGAGCTGGGAGGGTTCTCATCCGGTCGAACATCAGAATTTGCCGTCCTGATATTTCTATGAGCTCAATATTCTTGAAGGTCTCGGTACCGTTACTTCTTGCCTGCAGTATGTCCGCAAGGGTCAAGCGCGGATTCTTCCGTTCGCTGTACTCGTGCAACGAGACAATCAGGTTGGACGATATCAATGTGCCGTTGGCAGATGCATGCCGACCCAGGCCGCAATAGACGGCGTTGACCTGGGATATTCGAGTAAGGAGCACTTTTAGTGCCTGTAGTACAGCGGGCGCTGCTGAACTCACCGCGCCGGGGCCGATATGGGAGAACGCAGCTTCCGTGCGTGCTATGGAACGATCAATATCGTCAAGCGGAAGTCCGACGTATCCGTTCGGTATATCGACTGCGAGTGATAATGGTGTCAATCTTTCGGATGGCGACATATCAGTGATCCCTTGCCCATGACATGGCGGGGTTCAGTAATGAATGGACAACTTTACCCGAGCGGGCAAACAGGTCCACTGCCTCGCTGGTGGCGACTTTAGCGTTTTCTCCAGCCAGCCCAGTCGCTTGGAATACATTCCGCGTTGCAGTGTTCATGCCGAGTGCTTCGACAATGTTCGGGACGCCGGGAATCTTCGCTGCGACGTCTATTGCGCCTCCGGTTATCTTGGAAGATAGGAGGGGCTCGTGGGTGACAGCGTTGTACACAGTGCCTCCGATCCGCTCGAGTGCACCCAACGATTGGGCAGCGTGAGCGCCATCCGCCACAGCTTCGCTACCGCGCAAAATTCCCCATCCAACCTTCCCGGCTGCAATTCCCGCACCGCCGACAGGGGCAAGTCCCAATGAATCCAAGCCGACCGTCTTCCACGCATCCAACTCGCCGTTCTTCAGACCATCGCGGATTGTCGGGTCAGATAAGTCGAGTGCCAGCAACCCGGCGGTAGCGGTCGCAGCGAAGGCGAAGCCGATGATGTCGACCGGCGGAGGTGTCACGAGGGCGACGAGGCTGCCTACTGCGGCGATGATCGACAGCGCCTGATGGACGCCCTCACGATGCTCGTCGATCCATTTGCCGACACCGCTCACTGCGTTCGCGATGCGGTCCCAGATGCTTTTGTCCGGTGGGCTCGGGGCGAAATCCTTTGCGGCGGCGTCCAGCTCGGTGGCGGCGCGGCGGGCGGTGCTGTCGTGCTGGGTTTCCAGGTCGCGGGCGCGTTGGAGGATGGAGTCGATTTTTCCTTGCCAGTTGTTGACGGCGGTGCTTGCGGAGCGGACCTGGGCGGTGGCCGCGTCGAGGCGGGATTGCGCGGCTTGTAGCTCACCCTGGTCGGTGAACATCACGTTCGCGAGGGCGAGGTCCGGATTGGCCTTGGCGGATTGCAGGGCCGAGACGGCCTGGGTGTGTTGGCCTTTGGCGTCGGCGGCCTCGGCGTCCAGTCCCTTGGCGGTGTCCTGGTAGCCGACCAGGTCGGTGTGCCACTGGTCGAGCACGCTGACGGCGCGTTCGAGCGACTTCTGCGCGTAGCCGAGGTCTTGGGCGAGGGTGGCGTCGAAGTTGGCGCGGAAGGCATCGCCCGCGTCGCCCTTCCAGACGTTGTCGTTGCTGTTGCGCAGGCGAGTCAGCAGGTCGTTGGTTTCCCGGACCGCGTCCGCCGACGTGTTGATCTGCCCGCGCAGTCCGGCGACGTCGGTTGGCGCGCCGGGGACCGGGTTGAAACCGAGGTTGGGATATGGGTTTTCGCTCATGCCTTGGCCTGCGTCTTTCCGTCGATCACACCGGTGACCTGGTCGAGCGCTTTGGCAATGGCGGTGTCGACGTCCCGGTACGCGTCGTGGCACTTGCTGACGCCTTCCGCGGTCACCTTGGCGGATTCGCCGATCCGCTCGATGCCGAAATGCCACCGCCGCTGGAAACTTTCGGCGGCGTCGTTGAGCACCTTGGTGCCGATGTCGCCGTGGCCCTCCCTGGTCATTGCCTTCATCGCGTCGTTGAGCACCTGCTCGGCACCGCGTAGCGACTGGACTGTCTTGCCAAGCACCTCGATGTCCACGCCGAGAATTCCAGCCACGTCGATACATCCCTTCTCGCACGGCGACCGCATCCGAAAGACGGAAGTCACTTACACAAGCCATAGACGCAGCGCCGCGGCGATCGGTTCCCTCGCCGCGAACATTGTGTAGCGAATCTGCGATCCGAACCTGCCGCCTGCTACTCGAGCCAGGCGCGCGGCTCACAGCGGGGAGCTACCGGCGCCGGCTCATTCGGCGCGCACCCAGAAGCAGGGTAAGGACGAGGATGACGCCGCCGACGATCCAGACGGTCCGGTTGTCGCCGTGCTCTTCGTCGGCCAAGGGGCGGGAGTCCTGGTCTTTGGGCGGCGGGGAGGCAAGGGCGGCACCGCTTTTCGGCTGCTTGCGGTCCGGGTCGGGCAGCCTGCCGACGGATGTCCCACGGGGGAGGGCGAAGCCGTAGTCGAGCAGGCGGGCTGCCTGGTCCGCGGGCCGCAGCGGCCGGACGTCCGCTTTGAGCAAGGTGATCGCGAGACGGCGGCCGTCGCGTTCCGCGGCCGCGACGAAGGTCTGTCTCGCGTCGTCGGTGAAGCCGGTCTTACCGCCGATGGCGCCGTCGTAGTCGTAGAGCAGATGGTTGTCGTTGCCGATGGGGAAGCCGGGGTGGTCCTTGTCACCCTCGATCTTCGGGTTCGCGGGATAGCCGGGGAAGTCCACCTGCTGAGTGTGGATGAGCTCGGTGAACAGCGGGATGGTCATGGCCTCGCGGAACAGCACCGACAGGTCGTAGGCGGAGGTGCTCATGCCGGGTCCGTCCAGGCCGGACGGGCTGGCCGTGCGGGTGTCCAAGGCGCCCAACGACTTCGCGAGCTCGTTCATCTTCGCGACGGTGGCCGTTTCGCCGCCGAGCTGGGTGGCGATGGCGTGCGCCGCGTCATTGCCGGAGCACATGATCAGGCCCTGCATGAGCTGGCGGTTGGTGTAGTGACCACCGGGGCCGATGCCGACCCGGGTGCCGTCGGCATTCGCGTCGTCCTGGGTGCCGACGACCACCTTGTTGAGATCCAGGGTGCGCAGCGCGATGGTGGCGAGCAGCACCTTGATAGTGCTGGCCGGTCGATAGCGGCCGTGCGGGTCCTTGGCCGCGAGCACCTCGCCGGTGTCCAGGTCCGACAGCTGCCAGGCGGTGGCTGAAATGTCCTGTGGCACCGGGGGTCCGCCCTTGGGCAGCACCGCGCCGCACTGACCGAGCTGGCCGCCGCCGACCGGGGGCGTCGGAATGGGCAGCGCCGTCGGCGTGGGTTCACCCGGCGCCGGAACCTCGGACTCGTCGATCGGCGCGGGCGGGCGCGTCTTCTGCGGGCAGCCGTCGGTATCGGGGGTGGTGAACGGTGTCGTCGGCGTGCTCGGTGGCGGTGCGGCGAACGCCGGAACGGCGGCCGAACCCGCGATCACCGCCAGGGCGGCCAGCGCGGAACAGAGGCGGAGTGTGGCGCGGCGGCGCGAGTCCCGGATCTTCATCGTTCGCGAGCCTAGCGATTCTGCGGCGGGTCGGCCGAATGCGCGCCGGAGCGGGGTATTGACAGGACCTACTAAATGGAAGCTACTATCAAAAAATAGTTTCTATCATTTTCGGAGGGGTTATGAAGACAGACGCAACACGCCGCTGGCTTGCGCTCGGCGCGCTCGCGGTAGCGATGCTGACCATCGGGCTCGACACCACGGTGCTGACCGTGGCGTTGCCGACACTCGCCGTCGATCTGCACGCGAATACCGCTGCGCTGCAATGGTTCACCGGCGCATACACGCTGGCGCTCGCCGCGCTGATGCTGCCCGCGGGTGCGCTCGGCGACCGCTATGGCCGCAAGAAGTTCCTGCTCGGCGCACTGCTCATCTTCGGCGTCGCATCGCTGGCCTGCGCGTTTGCCACATCGTCCGGCCAGCTCATCGCCGCACGGGTGGTGCTCGGCGTCGGGGCGGCGGCGATGATGCCGCTGTCCATGTCGGTGCTGCCATCGCTGTTCCCTGAGCCTGCAAAACGTCAGCGCGCGCTCACCATCTGGGTGACCTCGACGGCCCTCGGTCTGCCGCTGGGGCCGATCCTCGGCGGCTGGCTGCTGCGGAACTTCTGGTGGGGCTCGGTATTCCTGATCAATGTCCCGATGGTGATCATCGGCGCGCTCGCGGTCTTCGCGCTCGTGCCGGAATCGCGCAGCGAGAACCAACTCCGCGTCGACGTCCCCGGCGTGCTGCTCTCCGCAGCGGGCATGCTCGGTCTCACCTACGGCTTCATCCGGATCGGCGATCTCGGCTGGGGCAATGTGTCGGCCTGGGTCACCGTGGTCGCCGGTGTGCTGTTGCTCGGTGCCTTCGTACTCTGGCAGCGAAGGTCGGCGCATCCGCTGATCGATCTCGGCCTGTTCGAGAACGCCGGATTCCGCTGGGGCACGGGGCTTTCCATCGTCGTCAACTTCGCCATGTTCGGCATGTTCTTCACCGTGCCACAGTATTTCCAGGCGGTACTGGGAGTGGACGCACTCGGCAGTGGTCTGCGGCTGCTGCCGCTGATCGGCGGGCTGATCGTCGGCAGCAGGCTGGGCGACAAGATCCTGCCGAAGCTGGGCGCCCGAGGACTGCTCGCCCTAGGTTTCGCCCTGCTGGCCGGTGCGCTCGCGCTCGGCGCGATGACCAGTGTGGACAGTGGCTACGGCTTCACCGCGTTGTGGACGACGGTGCTCGGCGCGGGCATGGGCCTGGCCATGCCGACGGCCATGGGTCTGGCAATGGGCGAGCTCACCGCCGAACGCGCGGGCTCCGGTTCCGCGTTGATTCAGGCCCTGCGTCAGGCCGGCGGCACCATCGGCGTCGCGATCCTCGGCACGGTGCTGTCCACCCAGTACCGCTCGGAACTCGGCTCGTTGAACCACGATCCGATCTCCGATGGCGTCAACGCCGGAGTCGAGGCGGCGCACCAGCTCGGCGATTCGGCGGTGCTGCACCAGGTGCAGAGCGCGTTCGTCGGCGGCATGGCCGCGATGCTGTGGGCCTGCGCGGCCCTGTGCGCGCTGGCGGCGGTACTGGCCGCCGCCTTCATCCGAGCGAAGCAGCCCGCCAACACGGCTGCGGCGGAAGGGCTGGATATCGCCGGTGGCGCCGTCCGTGTCGCCGATAAGTCAGAATCGACATATGTCGGTTGAATTGTCCGGAGAAGAGCCTGCTGTGCGCGGCCTGCGTGAGCGGAAGAAGGTGCGGACCCGCCGGACGATTCGCGAAGAAGCGTTCCGGCTGTTCCGCACGCAGGGCTACAACGAGACGACCATCGAGCAGATCGCCGCGGCCGCCGAGGTATCGCCGAGCACCTTCTTCCGCTACTTCCCGAGCAAGGAACAGCTGGTGCTGGCCGACGACCTCGATCCGATATTGATCGAGGCCATCCGGGCGCAGCCGCCCGATATCGCGCCGCTGACCGCTTTCCGCAACGCGATCGAGGCGGTCTTCACCCAGCTGCCCGCGGCGGCGATGGCGTTCGAGCAGGAACGGCAGGCGCTGGTCTATCACGTGCCCGAGCTGCGCTCCGCCATCGGTCTGGAGATGGAACGCAACATCGAGATGGTCGCCGCCGTGATGGCCGAACGGGTCGGTGGCACCGCCGACGATTTCGAGATACGGGTATTCGCGGGCGCGTTGACGGGCGCGGGTCTGGCCATCGCGCGCATCACGCCGATGAATCTGGACAACATCGGCAGGATGCTGGATTTGCTGGAGGCAGGGTTGCCGTTCGGCCAGGACAAACCGAGCGAGCAGGGCTGAACCCTGCTCGCTACTGGTTCGGATCGGGAAAGCTACTGCGCGCCAGCCGCACTCGACTGCCGCAGCCGGTCCGGGGTCTCGTCGTCCATCGTCGCGAAGAACCCGCCGATCACGTCCTCGATCTCGGCGACCGACTCGGCGCAGTACAGAATCGGCTGGTAGTGGGTGATGTCGTACACCGCGGTGCCCATCACCGCGACATCGAGCGGTCGCAGGTCGGCGCCCCGGAACTCCTCGATCTCACCGTAGGAGGACAGCAATCCCGCACCGTAACAACGGACCTCGCTGTTCTCCCGGACCACGCCGAACTCCATCGAGAACCAGAAGACGTTCGCGAGGAACTTCAGCGCGGGCTCGGTCTCCAAGCGACCCACCGCCGCGCCGACCGCCTCGTAGATGGCGGCGAAGCGCGGGCTCGCGATCTGATTGGCATGGCCGATGATCTCGTGGATGGCGTCGGGCTCCGGGGTGTACAGCGGTGCCGAGTGATGCCGGATGTACTGGGTGGAGTGGAAGGTCCGATCCGCGAACGAGCCGAAGAACTGGCGCAGCGGCACCAGTCCGGCGGCCGGGGCGTAGCGGAATCCGCTGAGCGGCACCAGCGCCGCCGAGACCTCGTTCAGCTGCGGGATGTGGTCCTCGGGCAGCGCGAGCCGCGCCGCGGACTCGAGCACCTCCGCGCAGGCATAGGTTTGGTGCTTGCGGGCG
The DNA here is from genome assembly GCF_044455225.1 of Nocardia sp. NPDC051321. NCBI lineage: Bacteria > Bacillati > Actinomycetota > Actinomycetes > Mycobacteriales > Nocardiaceae > Nocardia > Nocardia sp. NPDC051321. The sequence continues at coordinate 142,846 of NZ_JBITEM010000011.1, forward strand.
AGCTCGGCCGAGGCGATCCGCCAGACCTGCTGCTCCTCTTCGGTGTAGTCGATCTGCGGAACGGGTTTGCCCGGTGCGTAATCGAGCGCAAGCGCGGCGATGGCATTGCGACGAGCCCGGTAGTCCGCGTCGTGCACGCCGGGGTGCTCGTCGCTGAGGTGGACGGTCACATCGCCGTCGCCGGACCGGGTCACCGGTGAGTACAGCTGCGCTTCGGTGAACATACGTCGATGCAAGCACCGCTCGGGCCTCCCGACAACAAAAGCCAACGCAGCTTGGCAAACTGCCTAGCTGACCGTCCTTTACTGTGCAATTACCGGCATCGGACGACGGATTCCGCCGACGAGCTGACCAGCCGCCGTCGCTCGCTGCCGGGTATTCGCCGACGCTGTCCCGATTTGCCGGACATGAGCGAGCAACATGGCGCAAAATGGCGAATGTACGAAGGAGGACGCATGAAATCCGTGCGGATCGATCTCGACCAGAAGTTGCTCGCCGCCGCGGCCGCCGTGATGGGCACCTCGACGAGCAACGCCACGATCAACGAGGCACTGCGCCGGATCGTCGTGCACGAGCGTCAACTGCGGCATCTCGAAAAGCTCGCCGCCAACGCCTTGTTCGCGCTGCCAGGGCCCGAGTTCGTGGTCGTCGACGGGTAGCTCGGCGGCTCACGTTTTCGAGCACCGCAGGCCATCGGCCGGTGCTGTCAGATCGATCAGATATTTCACTACGGGCTGGTCGACGCAGGTGATGCCCTCGAACGCGGCTCCGTGCTGGGTGCCCTCGTAGGTGATCAACGCGGCGCCAAGGGTTTTCGCGAGGGTGACGGCGCCGGGATAGGGCGTCGCCGGATCGCCGGTCGCCGCGACGACCACGACCTTCGGTAGGCCGACCACCTTGGGTACGTGCGGCTGGGCGGTCGGTGGGACGGGCCAGAACGCGCAGGCGTCCAGCGGCGCCGAGGCGTTGGCGTTTCCCGTGCCGTCGTCGAAAGCCGGAGCGGCAGAGCGGGATCGGCGGACGATGTCGGCCGCGACGGCACGATCGGTCACCCGGACCTCCTCCAGGCAGAGCACCGCGCGGTGCACGTCATCGGACGAGGCGTCCTCGTATGTGGTCGCCTCGTCGAGCAAGACGTCGCTGCGGCCTTTGGCGAGGTCGGTCAAGCCTTTGGTCAGGTCCGGCCAGGACGAGGGATGGTAGAGCGCGGCGATCGTCGCGGTGGTGACGGCGCCGTAGTCGAGCCCGCGGATCGGGTGCTGGATCAGCGGGTTGACCAGCGCGCGGTAGTTCTCGTTCGCTTTCTTCGGATCGGTGCCGAGCGGGCAGTCCGGTGCTTTGGCACAGTCGGCGGCGTAGGCGTCGAACGCCTGCTGGAAGCCGGCAGCGGTGATCACCTCGTCGCCGATATTCGTGGTGGGGTCGACGGGGGCGTCGAGGACCATCGCGCGCACCCGATCCGGAAACAGCTCGGCGTAGGTCGAGCCGAGGCGAGTGCCGTAGGACCCGCCGAAGTACGTCAGCTCCTGTTCACCGAGCGCGGATCGGACGACGTCCATGTCGCGGGCGACGTCGACGGTGCCGACATGCGCGAGCAGCGTCAGCCCGGTGCGCCGCGCGCACGAGTTGGCGTAGTCCTCGTTCTCCTCCTCGACCTGGTCGATCTCCGCGAGCGGGTCGGTCCGGCCGAGCACGCGCTGACCCGTCTCGAACTCGGCGGCCGAGCGGCAGCTGACGTGCGGGGTCGAGGCGCCGAGCCCGCGCACGTCCATTCCGATCACGTCGAGACGTTCGGCCACCGGCGACTTCGCCAGTGCCAGTGGCAAAGCCAACCCCGGTGCGCCGGGTCCACCCGGGTTGGTCAGCAACGACGCGACCCGGGTTCCGGTGGCGCGCAGCCGGGAGATGGCGATCCGCGCGGTGTCGCCGCCGGGTTTGCCGTAGTCGATCGGTACCAGCACCCGCGCGCACTCGATCCCGGCCGCGCCGAGTTCCTTGCCGCCCTGGTAGCCGTCGCACGAACCCCATGACAGCGTCTGCCGGTAGTAGGGATCGAGGGTCGGAACCGGCGGTCCGACGGGGTCCTTGTCGCTGGTGCACGACGTCACCAGCAGCGCGATCGCGGCGAGCGCCGCGGACAGCAGCATGACGTGCCCCGGTGCCGCGGTTGCCTTGCGCGCTTTGAACATTCATCTGCCCCTGTACTCGGTCGACGCTCTCAGTGTGCCCGACTCGCGCCGATCCGCAATCGGCAGGGATCGGACATCTCGGGCGGCTCCGCGGCCGCGGGCAACATGTCGGTAGGGCCTGGCACACTCCGTGACACTGTCGCCGTGACCAAGGGGTGAAACGATGCCGGTCTCTCTTATCGATGTACCCGTCGAGCAACGGCCGCGCGAGCGACTGCTCGCGCTCGGTCCGCAGGCGCTCAGCGATGTCGAATTGCTGGCCTTGCTGTTACGGCACGGCAGGCCCGGCGCCAGCGCGCTGGATCTCGCGGTGGAACTTCTCGTTGAACACGGCGGGCTGGCCGGGTTGGCGGCGGCCCGTCCCGAAGAGTTGTCGCGCCGGGCCGGCGTCGGGGTGGCGAAGGCAGCGGCCCTGATCGCCGCGTTCCACCTCGGCTCCCGGGCGCGCGGCGACACCGGCACGGCGATCCGCCTCGGCGGCGCGTCCGATGTCGCCGCCGCGGCCCGCCCGCTGTTCACCGGCGCCCGGGTCGAGCGACTGCTCGTCCTGGTGTGCGACGCCCAGAACCAGTTGCGGCGGCGGGTATTCGTCGCCGAGGGCGCGGTCGATCAGGTCGCGGTCCCGGTCCGCGAAATCCTGAATACCGTGCTGCGCCACGACGGCCGCGCCTTCGCCGTCGTGCACAACCACCCCTCCGGCGACCCGACCCCGAGCCTCGACGACCGCCGCGCCAGCACCCTGCTCGCCGAGGCCGCGCGCACCGTCGGCCTTCGCTTTCTCGACCACGTCGTGATCGCGGGCGAAGCCTGGTCCAGCGCACCGGCCAGCGTCGTCGGTCACTGACCGGTGCTCCGCCGCCGGTCATCTCGCGGCGTTGTTCGTCGGGCCTGAATTCCGAGGCTACGACGGGTGATTCGGCGTCGGCGAAGTCGCGGCGCAGATCGGCGGCATGGTTCTGGTGGCGGTCGCCGGTGATCACACCAGGTTGGGCACGCCCCGGTCGGCGGCCGCGCCGAGCACCGCATCATTCGATGCGGACACGTGGTGAGCGTTTGCGACATGATCGTGAGTAACCAGGCGATTGGAACGCTCGGTGCAGGCACGTAGCGTTACGTAACAGCAGCCGACAGCGAGTGATTGGAAGACCATGACCATGGAGATAGGCGTTTTCCTGCCCACCTCGACCCCCGACCCCGAGCACCCGATCATCGGCGACGTCCGGGCCAGCGCCCGCTTTGCCGAAGAGCTCGGACTCGATTCGGTCTGGTCTACCGATCACCTGGTGGCGAGCGCCCCGATGTTGGACAGCACCGTCACCCTGGCCGCGGCCGCGGCGGTCACCGACCGAATCCGCATCGGCTACAACGTCATGCTGCTGGCGCTGCGTCCGGTCGCCTGGGCGGCCAAACAGATCAGCACCCTGCAGCACGTGTCCGGCGACCGGCTCGTCGTCGGTGTCGGCACCGGGAATCCAGCCCACGGCGACATCGGGTGGCGCGCGGCCGGCGTCTCGTTCGAGGACCGTGGCAGGCGCACCGACGAGGCGTTGGCGGTGCTCCCCGGCCTCGTTACCGGACAGCCGACCACGCTGGCAGACGGGCTCGAGGTGACCCTCGCGCCAGGTTCGGCGATGCCGCCGATTCTGGTGGGCGGCAACAGCGCCCGTGCGCGGCGGCGTGCCGCCACCTATGGCGATGGCTGGATCACCATCCAATCGGACCCGCAGCCACTGGCCAAGGACATCGCGGAACTCCAGGAACTCGCCGCACAGCGGGACCGTGCGCCACTCTCGGTCACGGTGCTGGCGGTCGGTTTGCCGGCGGACGTCGTACCGGCCGCCGAGCAGCTGTCCGCCTATGCGGCACAAGGTGTCTCGCGGGTGATCGCGCTGCCGACGGGGGCGGATTGGCAGCGTGACTACGAGTTCGCCGCGAAGGTCCGTGCGGCGCTGTAGATCAAGAGTCGCCTGGAATGGGCAGGCCACCTTTGTCTTTCGATGAGGCGGCCTTCGCTTTGTGCCGATGGATCCTGGCGGATCCGCCGGTGAATTCCCGTTTGTTCTAGGCAATCTTGAGGATGGGGAGTCGAAATCGCTTGTCGGATCAGTGTGTCGATGGGCCCAGTTTCAACGGACGGTACCCCACGTCGGTCGATTCGGTGTCGGTGCTTTTATCGGTGCCGATGCCCGCGCTCTTGCCCGTGCGGGTGGTCTCGTCCCCCGCGACCGGTGACGCGGCGCTCAGTGATGCCATTCCCGCACTGCCGGTGGCTATTCCGGCGGCGACCCCCGCGCCCAAGGCGACGCCGAAGGGGACCGCGGCGACGCTGCCGCTGCCGAGCATGGCGCTGCCGGTGCCCGCCATCGCGGCGAAAGGTGCGGCGGCCGCACCTGCTCCGGCCAGGCTCGCGCTGCCGGTGCCCGCGGCCGCGCTACCCGCGCCGAGCATGGCCAAGGGGGTGCCGAGGCCGCCGGTGGCGACGCTGCCCGAGGCGCCCGCGGCGGCGCTACCGGTGCCGAGGAACGCGGCACCCGCGCCGAGCACAACACCGAGCGGTGCGAGTGCGGCGCTGCCGGTCCCGGCTGCGGCACTGCCGGTGCCGAGGAACGCCGCCCATGGTGCGGCGGCGACGCTGCCGGTGCCGAGCAACGCGCTGCCGGTGCCGATCAGACCCGCCAGGCCGAGGCCGAACGCCGCGCCGCCCATGCCGAGCGGGCCCGCGGTATCGACGAGTCCCGGGTAGAGCAGGGTGCTGAGCACCGTGCGGTGCGGAACGGCCGGCCCACGGGCATTCGTGGTGACGACGGCCGAGGTCACCTGCGCCGCGGCGCAATGGTGGTGTGGCACGGCGCTGGTCGGTGCGGAGGCCGTCGCGGCCGCGGCGACCAGTGCGGGGCAGGTCAGCACGGTCGCGGCGATGGCCGTTCGGAACACGTACATGGGGTTAGCGCCTTCCTCTCGAGCCATCCGCGACGGATTGTCACGGCGCGGCCGACGATGTGTGCGGCAACCTGGAGAGCACGTCCAAGATCAACTTACCGGCAACCCGCCGGTATTGATGGCAATTGGCTATCGCGAAAAACGACAGGCGGATTCTCCGGCGTGCCCATTACTGTCCAGCGCATGGGAATCACGCTCAGCCAAGCCACCATCGCCTTGCTCGACGCCAAGAATTACGCGGTGCTCGCCACGATCAATGCCGACGGCAGCCCGCAGACCTCCGCGATGTGGGTCCTCAGGGACGGTGACGACCTGCTGTTCTCCACTCTGGAAGGCCGGCTCAAGCACCGCAACATGGTGCGTGACCCGCGCGTCAGCGTGACCGTGATCGACTCCGCCGACGGCGAGAGCTATGTCGAGTTGCGGGGGAAGACGACGATCGTGCGAGATGTCGATCTCGAGGTCGGCCACCGCCTGTCGTGGAAGTACGACGGCAAGGACCACGCCCTCCCCGCCGAAGGCCAAGTTCGGGTCGCGGTTCGGGTCGAGGTCGAGAAGGCCACCGGATACGCGGCCTGATCGTTCCACTGCGGCGCCACACCTGGGTGTAGCCGGGCCGCCACTAGGGTGGCTCGGCATGGACACCGCTGCGATCGCACCATCGACGGCCGTGCCCACGCCGCGCCCGGAGGCGGTCGCGGCGCGCATCCAACGCCGTCTCGGGCGAGTGTCATCCGTTGTCGTCGCGGCGGTGTGTTTGATCGTGCTGCAACTGGCGTTGCGCGGCTGGGTGGCGGGCAGCGGGTACTTCTACTGGGACGATCTGATCCTGGTCGGCCGGGCCGCCCGGTATCCGCTGTTTTCCGCGGATCTGCTGTGGCACGATCACGACGGGCATTTCATGCCGCTCGCCTTCGCAACCGCCTGGGTGGCGACGGCAATGGCGCCGCTGGTGTGGGCGGTGCCCGCGCTCTCGTTGCTGATCGGGCAGCTCGCGGTGTCGTTGTCGGTGCTGCGGATGTTGCGCGTGCTGCTCGGCGACCGGTGGGCGCTGCTCATTCCACTGATCTTCTTTCTGTTCTCGCCGGTGACCCTCCCGGCGTTCGCCTGGTGGTCGGCCGCATTGAACGCGCTGCCTTTGCAATTCGCGCTCGCCTGGGTAATCGGGGATGCGCTGCTTCTGGTGCGCACCGGACGGCAGCGGTATGTCCTGTCCGGGATGGTCGTGCTCGCGGTGGCGCTGTTGTTCTTCGAGAAATCGGTGATCATCCCGTTCGTCGCGTTCGCTGTCGCGGTGCTCGCCCACTATGTCGACGGGCGGGAAGCCGCTGTTCGCGTGGTGGCGCGGCGCGGTGTGCGGTTGTGGGTGGGGTCGGGCCTGGTGCTGCTCTGCTGGCTGGCGGCGTATCTCGCGGTCGTCGGTTTCTCCGGGGTGCACAACAATCCGCAGGGCATGCGCGACTGGCTACCCAACGCGACCTCGCTCGGCGTCGTGCCCGCGCTGGTCGGCGGGCCGTGGCGGTGGGAGCGATGGTTGCCTGCCGCGCCATGGGCCGACCCACCCGGCGCGGCGGTGGTCGTCGCCTGGATCCTGCTGGTTTCGGTTGTGGCACTGTCGATTTACACCAGGCGACGAGTGTGGCCGGTGTGGGTGCTCGCCGTGGCCTATGTGCTGCTGATGCAACTGCCGGTGGCGCTGGTGCGCGGCGGTCCGAACACCGCGGCCGAACTCATGCAGTCACTGCGGTACTTCGCCGATCTCGGCGTGACGTTGTCCGTCGTTGGCGCACTGATCCTGCGGGCGAGTCCACGAAAGGCGCTGAGTCCGTTGTTCGGCCGCCGCGCCGCGATACCGGTGCTGACGCTGTTCGTAGTGAGCAGCCTGTTCTCCACGTACACCTTCGTCCGGTCCTGGAGCCCTAGCCCGACCAAGACGTATATCGCGAACGTGAAACCGGCACTGGACCATTGGGACGGCGCACCACTACTGGAGCAAGAGGTCCCATGGGACGTCCTGAACCCCCTGGCCTACCCACAAAACCTGACCACCCAGGTCCTCGCCCCCATCGCCGCACCGGGCACCTTCGCCGACTCGACCACGCACCTGCGGATGATCACCGACACCGGCACGATCGTCGAAGCCAAGGTCTGGTGGAACCGCCGCATCCTGCCCGGCACAGACCCCAACTGCGGCTACCGAATCCAAGGCCCCGACCCGCTCCCCATTCCACTCGACGGCCCCATGCTCGACCACGAATGGACCGCCCAGCTCAACTACCTGGCCAGCGGTGACGGCCAACTATCCGTCGCACTCGAACACGGCAAATCCGTCGCCGTCCCCGTCCGAAAAGGCCTCAACACAGTCTTCGTCCGCGTAGTAGGAAGCGGCTCAACCCTCCGAATCGCCTCCCACACAACAGGACTCACCCTCTGCCTAGGCTCCGGCCCCGTCGGCGTAGCCTCCTACGACAACTAGCCCGGCTCGGTACCCGGAAATCGGCGAAGGCGCGTTCATCTTTCGATGGGGCCGACATGAGCTACCGAGCTGTGCCTCGCCCTTTCAACTGGTAAGCGGTGGTCGAAGGGCTACTGAAATGTCCGCCGAAATGCTACTGAAATGGCCGCGGCTGCCAGGAAATGGGAATCAAATGGCCACAAGTAGCGGCAGCCTCCAACAGCGAAGGCCGCCTGCATCTTTCGATGGAGGCGGCCTTCGGGTGTCGGGGATCAGCGGGCGAAGAGCAACGCGCGCTTGACTTCTTGGATGGCCTTGGTGACTTCGATGCCGCGGGGGCAGGCGTCGGTGCAGTTGAAGGTGGTGCGGCAGCGCCAGACACCTTCGACGTCGTTGAGGATGTCGAGGCGTTCGCGGGCGCCTTCGTCGCGGCTGTCGAAGATGAAGCGGTGCGCGTTCACGATCGCGGCCGGGCCGAAATAGCTGCCGTCGCTCCAGTACACGGGGCAGGAGGTGGTGCAGCAGGCGCACAGGATGCACTTGGTGGTGTCATCGAAGCGGGCGCGGTCGGCCTGGCTCTGGATGCGTTCGCGGGTCGGCTCGTTCCCCGAGGTCATCAGATAGGGCTTCACCGCGCGGAACGCGTCGAAGAACGGCTCCATGTTCACCACGAGGTCCTTCTCCACGGGCAGGCCGCGGATCGGCTCGACGGTGATCGTGAGGGACTTGTCGCCCTTGGGCAGCATGTCCTTCATCAGCACCTTGCAGGCCAGCCGGTTCACCCCGTTGATCCGCATGGCGTCGGAGCCACACACACCGTGCGCACAGGAGCGCCGGAAGGTGAGCGTGCCGTCCAGGTAGGACTTGATGTAGATGAGCACGTTGAGGAAACGGTCCGTGGTCAGGACCGGCACCTGGAACGACTCCCAGTGCGCGCCCTTGTCGTCTTCCGGGTTGAAGCGGGCGACCTTGACGGTGACCATCACCGAGCCGTCCGGGACCGGCGCGGGCTTGGCCGGGGGTGTCTCGAGTACTCCGGGGGACGGTGAGGCGGCGGAGCCGCCGGGGTGGGTATGCACAGTCATCAGTACTTACGCTCCATCGGCTCGTAACGGGTCTGCACCACCGGCTTGAAGTCGAGGCGGATATCCGAGATGAGATCCGGGCTCTCCTTGTAGGCCATCGTGTGCCGCATGAAGTTCACGTCGTCGCGGTCCGGGTAGTCCTCGCGGGCGTGGCCGCCGCGCGATTCCTTGCGATTGAGCGCACCCACGACGGTGACCTCGGCCAGCTCGAGCAGGAAGCCGAGCTCGACGGCCTCGAGCAGGTCGCTGTTGTAGCGCTTGCCCTTGTCCTGCACCGTGATCCGGCTGTAGCGCTCCTTGAGCACGTGGATATCGGTGAGGGCTTGCTTGAGAGTGTCCTCGGTGCGGAACACGGCGGCGTTCATGTCCATCGTGTACTGCAGTTCGGTACGGATGTCGGCGACGCGCTCGTTGCCGTGGTCGGACAGGATCAGCGCCAGCCAGTCCTGGACCATCCGTGCCGGGGTCTCCGGCATCTCCACGAACTCGGTGCGGAGCGCGTACTCCGCGGCGGCGATGCCCGCGCGGCGGCCGAACACGTTGATGTCGAGCAGCGAGTTGGTGCCGAGACGGTTGGAGCCGTGCACCGAGACGCACGCGCATTCGCCTGCCGCGTAAAGACCGGGCACCACATCGGTGTTGTTGCGCAGCACTTCGCCGCGGATCTTGGTGGGAATGCCACCCATCACGTAGTGGCAGGTCGGCATGACCGGAACCAGCTCGGTCACCGGGTCGACACCGAGATAGGTGCGGGCGAATTCGGTGATGTCGGGCAGCTTCTCCTCGAGCACGTCCGCGCCGAGGTGGGTCACGTCGATGTAGACGTAGTCCTTGTTCGGCCCGGCGCCGCGACCCTCGAGCACCTCGAGCACCATCGAGCGGGCGACGATATCGCGCGGCGCCAGGTCCTTGATGGTGGGGGCGTAGCGTTCCATGAACCGCTCGCCGCTGGCGTTGCGCAGGATGCCGCCCTCGCCGCGGACAGCCTCGGAGATGAGGATGCCGAGACCCGCGAGGCCGGTCGGATGGAACTGGTGGAACTCCATGTCCTCCAGCGGCAGACCCTTGCGGAACACGATCGCCATGCCGTCACCGGTCAGCGTGTGCGCGTTCGAGGTGGTCTTGTACATCCGGCCCGAGCCGCCGGTGGCGAAGATGATCGACTTCGCGTGGAAGATGTGGATCTCGCCGGTGGCCAGCTCGTAGGCGACGACGCCGGTCGCGACCTGGCCCCGGTCGGTCTCGCTCATCACCAGGTCGAGCACGTAGAACTCGTTGTAGAACTCCACGTCGTGCTTGACGCAGTTCTGGTACAGCGTCTGCAGGATCATGTGACCGGTGCGGTCGGCGGCGTAACAGGCACGGCGCACCGGCGCCTTGCCGTGATCGCGGGTGTGTCCACCGAAGCGGCGCTGGTCGATCTTGCCCTCGGGCGTCCGGTTGAACGGCAGGCCCATCTTCTCCAGGTCCATCACCGCGTCGATGGCCTCCTTGGCCATGATCTCCGCAGCGTCCTGGTCGACCAGGTAGTCGCCACCCTTGACGGTGTCGAAGGTGTGCCATTCCCAGTTGTCTTCTTCGACGTTCGCCAGCGCGGCGCACATGCCACCCTGCGCCGCGCCGGTGTGGCTGCGGGTCGGGTAGAGCTTGGTCAGCACGGCGGTACGCGCCCGGGGCCCGGCCTCGATCGCCGCGCGCATGCCTGCGCCACCGGCGCCGACGATCACGACATCGTAGCGATGCTCCTCAATACGCGAGTCACTCATGCCTGCGCCTCGCTGCGCTCGGCTCCGGCATGCGCGACGCACGCTGTGCCCATGATTCGTTCGCTGCGCTCACTCATCGAGTTCGCCTGTTCCTAACTGATGTTGGGGTCGAAGGTGAAAATGACGTAGGTGCCGACGGCCAGGATCAGGATCATCGAGATGGCCAGCAGGGTGTTCAGCCAGAACCGGGTCGAGTCCTTGCGGGAGTAGTCCGCGATCACCGTGCGCAGGCCGTTGCCGCCGTGCAGCTGGGCGAGCCAGAGCATCGACAGATCCCAGAGCTGCCAGAACGGGCTTGCCCAGCGGCCGGCCACGAAGCCGAAGTTCAGCCGCTTCACGCCGCCGTCGAGCAGCAACATGATCGACATGTGGCCGAGGACAAGCACGATCAGCAGCAGGCCGGAGAGGCGCATGAACAGCCACGCGTACTTCTCGAAGTTGCTGTTCGCGCGCATGCGCGGCGAGCGCGGGTTGTCCAGGCTCGCGGGCCGGTCGTACGACTTACCGAGGACAGGTGCAGGCCCACCCGTCGCCCGACCGCCGCCCCCCACGGAATTGCTCCGCAATGCTGTCATCTCAGTGCTCCGTGAACAGGTAGAAGAACTGACGGCCGATAGCGGGCACCGCCAGCAGGAACCAGACCGCGAGAATGATCCACAGCATCAGGCGCTGGTACTTCGGGCCCTTGGCCCAGAAGTCGACCAGGATCACCCGGACGCCATTGAGCGCGTGGAAAAGCACGCAGACGACAAGGCCCATTTCCATCAGCGCGACGATGGGGCTCTTGTAGGTCTCGATCGCCCGGTTGTAGGTGTCCGGACTGACCCGGACCAGCGCGGTATCCAAGACGTGCACGAAGAGGAAGAAGAAGATGGTGACACCGGTGATCCGGTGCAGCGCCCAGGACCACATCCCGGGGTCGCCTCGGTACAGCGTCTTCCGCTTCGGCTGGGCCGGAGCTTCTATCGTGGTCATAGAGTGCGGTGCCTCCAACGTCGTTGATGGACCCGGTTCATTGCTTCGAGGCCGGCTGCGTTTGGGCGCAAATGCCCAGGTGGCTGCGCTGCGGCCCGCTGCCGGGAACCTGAACCGATCTGTTCTGGACTCTAATCCTCTAGGTTTGCCGGAACTAATTCGGCGTGCCGTGCGTTGCGCTACAGTCTGGCGGGTTAGGTTTGCCTTTCTTGATACGTGAAGGGTTCCTTCGATGGCCTCGCGCGGCCAAGTTCAGCTCGTTCCAGAAGAGGTTCCCGATGTCGCAAATCGACTGGAAATCCCTGCACGACAACGCGATTCAAGTCATGCGGAATGCCTATGCGCCGTACTCGCGGTTTCCGGTCGGCGCGGCGGCTCTCAGCACCGACGGCCGAATTGTGAGCGGGTGCAATGTGGAAAATGTCTCATATGGTTTGGGCCTGTGTGCCGAATGTGTACTCATCGGTAACTTGCATTCGGGCGGCGGCGGGCGCCTGCTGGCTATCTCGGTCACCGATTCCCGTGGCGAAATCCTGATGCCGTGCGGACGATGCCGCCAACTCCTCTACGAACACGGGGGACCCGACCTGTTGGTCGACCACAAGGACGGGCCCGTTCCGCTACGTGCCTTGCTGCCTGATGCCTTCGGCCCGGATGACTTGGGCGCCGGACAGCTCTGAGTGAGTGCTCAGAGCTGAGCTTCGAGCGCCGCGTCGATCTCGGCTTCGGTGGCGCGAGCAACCGGCGGGAACTCGATCGGCGCAGTCCCTAGCCGTTCCATGATCAGGGTGAAAGCTCGACTCGCGCTGTTGGTCCAGTCGATAAGCCGACCGGTCTCGATCGTGCTGCCCGCAGCACCACGAGTGAGCTTGTAGAGCGACTCGATGTGCGTGTCTTCGATGTCGGTGAGCCGTGTTTCGAGCCTGCTGATGCGGCGGTCGATGTGGATGGATGTCATTTACTGCCCCCTAGCCCCTCGAACGTTTGATGCGGAGAGGCTATCGAACCCCACCGACAAGAAGCCAGACTTGTTTTCGATCTCGTGCCAGACTGGCGAATGTGACGGCACTGGACGCGGTTTCGATCATTACCACCAAGCGGGACGGCGGCGAGCTGTCGAACGCGCAGATCGACTGGGTGGTCGATGGGTTCACTCGCGGGGCGGTGGGCGACGAGCAGATGTCGGCGCTGGCGATGGCGATCGTGTGGCGCGGGATGACGCGCCGGGAGACGGCCCGCTGGACCAACGCGATGATCGCGTCGGGTAGCCGGCTGGACTTCACCGATCTGCCGCGGCCGACCGTGGACAAGCATTCGACCGGCGGCGTGGGGGACAAGATCACGTTGCCGCTGGCGCCGCTGGTCGCCGCGTGCGGTGCCGCGGTGCCACAGTTGTCCGGGCGTGGGCTCGGGCACACCGGCGGCACACTGGACAAGCTCGAGGCCATCCCGGGATGGCAGGCCGACGTGCCGGTGCCGCGGATGCGCGAGATCCTCGCCGATCCCGCGATCGGTGCGGTGGTGTGCGCGGCGGGGGCCGATCTCGCGCCCGCCGACAAGCGGCTCTACGCGCTGCGCGATGTGACCGGCACGGTCGAATCCATTCCGCTGATCGCCAGCTCGATCATGAGCAAGAAGATCGCCGAGGGCACCGCCGCGCTGGTGCTCGATGTGAAGGTCGGCGCGGGCGCGTTCCTGAAGACCCTCGACGGCGCCCGCGAATTGGCCACGGCCATGGTCGAATTGGGCACCGACGCCGGGGTGCGCACGGTGGCGCTGCTGACCGCGATGGACACTCCGCTCGGCCGCACCGCGGGCAACGCACTCGAAGTCGCCGAGTCGGTCGAGGTGCTGGCCGGTGGTGGCGCCGCCGACATCGTGGAGCTCACCATCACCCTGGCCCGTGCGATGGTCGGGCTGGCCGGCCTCGACATCGACCCGGCCGACGTACTCGCCGATGGCCGGGCGATGGACCAGTGGCGCGCGATGATCCGCGCCCAGGGCGGCGATCCGGACGCGACGCTGCCGACGGCGAAGCACACCGAGGTCGTGCGGGCTGAGCGCGACGGCGTACTGACCCGCCTCGATGCCATGGGCGTCGGCATCGCCGCCTGGCGTCTCGGCGCGGGCCGGGCCCGCCAAGGCGACCCGGTCCAGGCCGGTGCTGGCATCGAAATGCACGCCAAGCCAGGCGATTCCGTGACCGCAGGCCAGCCGCTGCTCACCCTGCACACTGACACCCCCGGTGCGTTCCCCGGCGCCCACGCCGCGTTGGTCGATGCTTTCGATATCGGCGATTCCGTCGAAAAGCCCACCACCCCAATCGTGCTCGGCCGCATCGAAGCCTGATCCGGCTGCCTGGAAAACGGATGGTTTGCCGTTGCTGCGTGTGAATTAGTTTGCGGCGCACAGCTTCGGTCGATGGAGCTATGCGCCTGGATCGCGGCGCGCCGGGTGTGTGTCGCGTTCGGCTTCCGACGCGAGACGGCGGGGGCGGGTGCGGAATTATCGGCTGATCGTCGCGGTGTGCGGCATCGCACAGTGTGGAGTTGTCGCTGGTCAGTGCGGCATTCGGTGGGGCGGGCCGGTATCCGGATGTGGGCAGGCGCGGGATGGGTGGGCAACGAGATGGTTGCCACTTCGGCAGTCGGGTGCCGTTCGGGCGCGGTGCGGCTACCGTCGTTACATGACTGGACCGACCGCATTGACCCTTGCCTCGATCCGACAGGCGCCAAAAGCGCTGCTGCACGACCACCTCGACGGTGGTCTACGGCCCGCGACGGTGCTGGAGCTGGCCGCCGAATGCGGCTACGAGGACCTACCCGCCACCGACGAGGCGGCGCTGGCCGCCTGGTTCCGCGACGCGGCCGACAGCGGATCGCTGGAACTGTATTTGGAAACGTTCGCGCACACCGTCGCCGTCATGCAGACGCCGGAGGGCCTGCGCCGGGTCGCCCGCGAATGCGCGGAGGACCTGTCCACCGACGGCGTGGTGTACGCCGAGGTGCGCTTCGCCCCGGAACAGCACCTGGAACGCGGACTGACCCTCGACGAAGTGGTCGAGCACACCCTGGAAGGTTTCCGGGAGGGCGAGGCCGCGGCCGCCGCGGCGGGACGTCCGATCGTGGTTACCTGCCTGCTCACCGCCATGCGGCACGCGGCCCGCTCCCGGGAGATCGCCGAGCTCACCGTGCGCTTCCGCGATCGCGGCGTCGGCGGCTTCGACATCGCGGGCGCGGAGGCCGGGTACCCGCCGAGCAGGCACCTGGACGCGTTCGAATACATGCGAGCCAACAGCGCGCACTTCACGATTCACGCGGGCGAGGCGTTCGGCCTGCCGTCGATCCACGAGGCACTGGCCTTCTGCGGCTGCGACCGGCTCGGTCACGGCGTGCGGATCACCGACGACATCAGCGTGCCAGGCGCGATCGAGGACGCGCGCCTCGGACTCGTCGCGAATTACGTGCGCGACATGCGCATTCCGCTCGAGCTCTGTCCGTCCTCGAACGTGCAGACCGGCGCGGTTCCGTCGCTGGACAAGCACCCGTTCGATCTGCTGGCCCGGCTGCGCTTCCGTGTCACGGTCAACACCGACAATCGGCTGATGAGCGACACCAGCATGAGCCAGGAAATGCTCAAGCTCGCGGACACCTTCGGTTACGGCTGGAGCGATCTGGAGCGTTTCACCATCAACGCGATGAAGTCGGCGTTCATCCCGTTCCCGGAGCGGCTGCGCATCATCGACAACATCATCAAGCCCGGCTACGCGGTGCTGCTCGGATAGCAGCTGAGTTGGTCGAGGGGGAACTGGTGGTGGGCGCCACTCAGACGATGCCGGCACCAGTTCCCCGTGAGCCACGTCTCGTCCGCCGGACGGGGCGAGAGGGGCGGGGTGTTGGTTCGCTAGCGTGCTGAGTATGGCGACATTGCGGATTTCTAGTCGGTTCAACGGGCCGCCCGATTCCGGTAACGGCGGATACGTGGGCGGGCTGCTCGCCGAGCGGCACGGGGACGCCGCGGTCACGGTTATTCTGCGCAGCCCGACGCCGCTCGACACACCGCTCGAGGTGCGGGGCGGCAGCCTGTACGACGGTGACACCTTGGTCGCCGAAACCCGCGCGGGCGAATTCGACCGGGACGCACCGCAATCCGTGCCGTTCGCGACCGCGGCCGCCGCGGCGAGCTCCTACCGGAGCAACGAGATGTTCGCGTCCTGCTTCGTCTGCGGCAGCGCCCGCACCGACGGGCTGCGCATCGAGGCCGGT
Source organism: Nocardia sp. NPDC051321 (assembly GCF_044455225.1). Classification (NCBI taxonomy): domain Bacteria; kingdom Bacillati; phylum Actinomycetota; class Actinomycetes; order Mycobacteriales; family Nocardiaceae; genus Nocardia; species Nocardia sp. NPDC051321. Next base: position 158,521 of record NZ_JBITEM010000011.1, read on the forward strand.
GCCGTCGGCGACGGTCGGGTTGCCGCACCATGGACCCCCGACGCCACGCTCCCGCTCGGCCCCGCCGTCCTATGGGCCGCGATGGACTGCCCCGGCGGCTGGTCCCTCCCCGACATGTTCAACCGCCCCGCCCTCCTCGGCTCCATGACCGCCGCCGTGCACGCCCTCCCCGAGGTCGGCGAACAATGCGTCGTCATCGGCGAAAACCACGGCGAACAAGGCCGCAAATCCTTCTCCTCCACAGCGGTTTACGGCTCCGACGACCGCCTCCTCGGCCGCGCCGAACAAATCTGGATCCGCCTGAAGTAACCGCAGCTACGCGAGAGTGGCTGCGGCACAACGGATGACCGCAACCACCCGAAGTAACCACGGCAGCGCGCGACGACCGCAGTCACCTGCACAAATCTGCGATGGACTTGATGCAACCACGGCCGCCCAGCACGGCCGAGACCACCTGAATAACTCCGGCGAGCGATGGCCACGCCCACCCGATATGGCCTCAGCTACGTGAAGCGACCCATGGCTACCAACCACTGCACGAACAGCGGATACCCAGCGCACCAACTGATCTCGCGAGCACATGGGTAACTCACCGGGTACGAGCTAACTCAACACGCTCCCGACCGCCAGCCGCCAATGCCACTACCGCGCTACTCAGTCTGGCCTGAATACCCGGAGAGGCGGGACGGCGCTACTGCTGGTTGAGCCTGGCCTCGAAGTTGCGCTCCAGGTCTCGCCAGGATTGCGCCTCCGCGGTGAACGGCGGGTTGGGGGCCATCCGGCTCGGGTCCGGGTTCAGCAGGTATGAGACGTACCAGCCGAGCGGATTGGATTGGGCCAGTGCCTGTTCCACGGTGTCGTCGCCCGCGTAGTCGGAGGCGTCGGTGAACAGTTCGACCGCGAGGTCGAGCTGTTCGATGTCGACGGCTTCCGGTCCTTCGGCGAGGTCGTCGGCCAGGCCTGGGAGCACGTAGACGTTCTCGTCGGTGACTTCGACCTCGAGCGAGCCGTCGACCGCGGCGGTCTGCACGTCGGCGAAGGTGCTCACCCGGGACAGGTCGTGCTCGTGGTCGTCGGCCAGGTACCTGGCGAGTGCGCGCTCCGAGGTGAACACCGTGATGGTGTTGTCGGAGCCGAGGAAGATCGGCTCGTCGTCGAGGTAGCAGCGCAGCGTGAAGTAGGTGCCGTCCGAGGCGATGATCTTGACCGGGTCGATGCCGACCTCGTGCCAGAACGACTCGTCTTCCGTTTCCTCTTCGTCCTCGTCGTCCGCGTCGAGGTCGACGGGTTCGAACTCGTCCTCCTCGTTGTCCGCGGCGTCGTCGGCGTCGACCACGTTCTCCTCGGCGGCCAGCAGCTCCGCCTCCGCTACGGCGACGGCTTCCGCGTCGACGTCGGGGGTGTGCACGACGGAGTCGATGGCGTCGAGGACGCTGTCCCAGCCCTTGGCGATGGCGGCGCCGATCTGGTCCCAGAGTTCCTCGCCGTCGCGCCCGATGAACGCGTTGACTCCGCCGGGCAGTGCGCCGAGCACCGGATGCGACCCGAAGAACTTGGTCACCGTCTCCAGCTCGCACACCTCGCCGATGTTGCGAACCATGCCGAGGGTGTCCTCGAGCTCGGCGATGGTGTCCACGTCGGGCTCACCGGCGGCCAGCTCGGGCACCGCGACCAGATCGAAGGAAAAGTTCTCCTCCGGCTCCAGTTCCACCGCCGACAGCCCGGCGACGACCTTCCATGCCGGATGCTCGACGAGGTCGTTGTCGGAGTTGGTCCGGATGAACGCGGCCAGCTCCGCAACGGTCTCGAAACCATAGAGGGAGTCCTCGTGTCCGAGGAACGCCTCCCACTCGTCGTCACCGTCTCGCCAGCGCGGTGCCCACAGGGTGACGAGATCGCCGTCGGTCAGGCCGAGCTCGATCGGGACGATGTCTCCAGAAGCCATGAGCGGAAGCCTATCGACCTTCCGCGTCAGGCACTATCCGGCCCGCCCCCAATGGTTCCTTTGGCGTCGTTCGGCCCGGGAACGAATGACTCGTTCAGTGTCCCAACGACCTTCGAGCGCTGGTTGCCCGCGTCCTCGGCGGCCTGCCTGCACGCCCAGACGATCAGCTGTCCGACCTCGGCGGGTGCCAGCGAGGTGACCGTTTCCGCGAGGCTCAACGCGACGAGCGCGCCGTCGCTGTCGACCTCGACGGTGACCGTGCCATCCTCGGTGGTGTGGCGGCCGCGGACCTGCTTGAGGCCGTACAGCGCGGCCTCTAATGCCTCCAGTTTCTGCGTCGCGTTCGCGACGAGAGCATCCATCTCCGCACTCATGCCTGCGCCTCGCTGACGCTCGGCTCCGGCATGAGCGCTGAGGCAGCTGTGCTCCTTGTTCGCTCGCTCCGCTCACTCATACTGGCCTCATCCAGGTCGTAGGTCCGGTGTCCGCGTCGTCGATTCGGTCCAGCTCGTCCACCGCCGCCTGGCGGGTGGGCAGGCCGAGCCGGTCCAGGATGTCGGCGGGCATGCCTGCCTCGGCGAGCAGCTCGCGCCGTCGTGCCTTGGCGGCGACGGTGGAACGCTTGGTGAGCCGCAGGATCTCGTTCGCGAGAGTCTGTGCGCCGTAACGATATTCGCTGCGCTCGAACTTGATTTCCACCGGCATGCCCTGATCGGTGGCGCGCACCGAGATGGTGCCCGAGCGGTTCGTGCTGCCCGCGACCGTGACGTTGGGAACAGTCGGTTGCTGCGGCGTACTCACGACTCCACCTCGCTAACGCTCGGGTCCGCCGTGACCACCCGGGTGGCTGTGCCTGTGGTTCGCTCGCTCATGAAGTCGGCCTGTAGAAGCCATGGAAGCCCATCCCTGAGTTCTCCGTTCGAATCGAGCTGATCTGGACCGGGTCACCGGCCTCGACGAATTCTCCGTTGCCTATCACCATCGCGACATGGCCGTCCCACACCGCCAAATCACCGGGCATGAGGTCGCCGGGGGAGACCGAGGTGCCGATGGCCTGGTCGGCGGCCAGGCGCGGCAGATCCATGCCTGCCTCGCCGTACGCGTATTTGGTCAGGCCGCTGCAGTCGAGTCCGGCGCCGGGCGTGTTACCGCCCCACACGTACGGGGTGCCGACCGCGCTGATCGCCGAACGGACCGCCGTCGCCGCCTTCTCGTTCGGCGCCTCCACCGTGCTGCCGTCGGGCAGCGTGATCTTCACGCCCTTGCCGTCGCTCGGCATGCCCGCCGAACCGGTGTCCGGCTTGGGTGTGCCCGTTGCCCTCGGGGTGCCGGAGGTGGATTTCGGCGATGCCGTCGAAGCCGGGATCGTGGACATCGCGGTACTCATCAGGCTGCTGGCCATCGAACCGGCACCGCTGAGCGCACTGGACGCGGTCGACGTCAGCTGCTGCACACCGGCCGTAGTGACGGCGGCCGGCGCCCCAGCGAGCGACGGCGTGGACGGCGGCGGGGTGAGGTCGGTCATCGAGGCGGTGTGCGTGGTGAGCTCGTTTTGTACCCGGCCGACCACGTTGAGCGCCTGGCCGAGGTGGTCGATCGCGGAGCCGACGATCATCGTCAGCCCCGCGGGCGTGGCCAGCGCCGGACCCGCGCTCGCCGCGGTGTTGACGAACGACTGGGCGATGCCGGTGAGGTCCTTCTGGCCCGATTCGACCTCGGCGGCGGCCTGGTTCACCACGGTTGCCATGTCGTTGCCACGGTCGGAGATGGTGGCGGCCGAGGTCTGTACCTTCAGGGCCTTCGCGGTGGCGGCGTCGGCGGCCTGGCCGTCCCACGCGGTGTTCATGCCGTTGATGCTGTCGCGACCCATCTGGTGGATCTGGTCGACGGCGGTAGACGTGCTGCGTAGTGCGTCGGAGGGGCCGCCGGTCGGCAGCACGCCGGAGCCGAAGCTCTCGAGCAGGTCGAAGATCGGTTTGGCCAGTGCGCTGATATCGATCACAGGCTCACCCGTCCAGTTCGGCGGCCACGCTCTGCAGCGACCCCGCGTGGTTCAGGTCGGTCTCGGTGAGCACCGTGGCCGCACCGGTGGAGGCCGCCCCCATGCTGGTCAGCACCGCCGACAGCTGGCCGATCGATGCGACGTGCCCCGCGTGCGCGGCGGCGTACGCGGCCATGAAGTCGCCGCCGATCAACCCCATGATCGGGCCGAGCAGCGCTGGTTCCGCCGCGACCGCGCTCGCCCCGGCCGCAGCCATCTCCCCGGCCATCACATGGGCGGTCGCGCCATAGGCTGCGATGCCCTCGGTGTCCGCCGACATCTTCCGCATCAGAGCTTCCCCCATCTGTTGTTCCCAGGCAGAGTACGTCATTCACTTGCTTCGACGCGCTCTCTTCCCGTTCGGTTCCCACCGATGCGAAAAAACTTTCGGGTGGAGCTTCGGCGGCGGGCCCACTGGTCACTTTATCGTTCCCTCATGCGTACTCACACCGTGGACCATCCGCTCGCCGCCGCCCTGTTGACCACGATGCGAGACGAGCGAACCGCGAATTCCGTCTTCCGCGCGGCGCTGCGCGACCTCACCAGGATCCTCATCTACGAGGCCTTGCGCGCGGCGCCGGTCCAGCGCTTCGAGATCACCACGCCGGTCGCTGTCACCGAGGGCGCGCGCCTGGCGCAACCGCCGCTGCTGGTGCCGGTGCTGCGGGCGGGCCTCGGCATGGTCGACGTGGCCGCCGAGCTGATCCCCGACGCCAGGATCGGCTTCGTCGGCATCGCCCGGGACGAGGAAAGCCACCAGCCGGTCCCGTACATGGAATCGCTGCCCGCCGACCTGGCCGGTCTCCCGGTCTACGTGCTCGATCCGATGCTGGCCACCGGTGGCTCGATGCGCCACACCCTCGAACTCCTGGTCGCCCGCGGCGCCACCGACATCACCGCGGTCTGTGTCGTGGCGGCACCGGAAGGTGTTGCGGCACTGGCCGATTCGGGCCATCCAGTGAACCTGGTCACCGCCGCCGTCGACGCGGGCCTGAACGAGCACGCCTACATCGTCCCCGGCCTCGGCGACGCGGGCGACCGCCAGTTCGGCCCGCGCTAGCCGGATCGGCTCTCGTTGGCGCTGTTCATCCGTCCTTCGACCGGGTGAAGAGCTCCAGGTGCGAGCAGTCCGCGCACCGATAGGCGTCGACCAGCCAGTGCGTGCGGCCGGTCCGTTTCGCGCCCCAGGAGCCGATTTCCAACGGGCCCTCGACCCAGCGGGCATGGCCGCGTGAACTGTCGCCGGAGTCCTCGATGTAGCCGAGCAACAGGCCCTCGCCGCCGCAGTGAGTACAGTGCATCGCCGTCATCATCTGATGATGCCTGGCAGTTCAGAGCCCCTGGCAGTATTCGCGCAATGCGGAAAGGTGTTGTCCCGCAGTTGTCCTGGCGGCGGCGAGATCGGCGTGCGCCGGGACCGGCGTGCACACCTCGAGATAGCACTTGAGTTTCGGCTCGGTGCCGGACGGGCGGACCACGATGCGCGAGGTAGCGCCTTCGAAAACGAGTGCGTCGGTACGCATCCGACCGCGCGCCTGGAGCAGGTCGGAATATTCGACCGGCTCGCCCGCGATCTCGGCAGGCGGGCTCGCGCGCAGCCCGGCCACCACGGCCGCGGCGGCCGCCGCCGAATCCAGCCGCAACGCCACCTGATCGGTGCTGTGCAGGCCGAATTCGACCGCGTAATCATCGAGTTGGTCGGTCAGGGTGCGGTCCGCCGACTTCAGCCGGGCGATGAGATCGGCGGTCAGCACGGCGGCCGAGATGCCGTCCTTGTCCCGGACCGTGGCCGGATCGACGCAGTGGCCGATCGCCTCCTCGTAGGCGTAGACCAGGCCGTCGCCCGCGCGGGCCAGCCATTTGAAGCCGGTGAGGGTTTCCGCGTAACGGGCGCCGCGGGCCGGGGCCAGCTTGGACAGCAGCCGCGACGACACGATCGTGGTGGCCACCAGCGCGTTCTGCGGTGCGGTGCGCAGCACACAGTCGCCGAGCAGCACGCCGGTCTCGTCGCCGCGCAGCATTCGCCAGGTGTTGTCCGGCAACGGAATTCCCACCGCGCAGCGATCGGCGTCCGGGTCGACCGCGATCGCCACGTCCGCGCCGATCCTGGCGGCGAGGGCGAGCAGCAGATCGGTCGCGCCGGGCTCTTCCGGGTTCGGGAACGCGACGGTGGGGAAGTCGGGATCGGGGGCGAACTGTTCCTCGACCACGTGCACGTCGGTGAATCCCGCCACGGCGAGCGCTTGCACGACCAGGTCGCCGCCGACGCCGTGCAGCGGCGTCATCGCGATCCGGATCGCGGCCCGCGTGCCCTCGCCGCCGATCACCGATGGCAGCGACGACACCCGATTCAGATACCGCCGCACGATATCGTCGTCCACCGGCTCGACCGGAGTACGGGCGACAGGGTCGGTGACCGCGTCGATGCACCGCTCGATCTCGGTGTCGGCCGGGGCCAGCAGCTGCGAGCCGCCGTCGAGGTAGACCTTGTAGCCGTTGTCGGCGGCCGGATTGTGCGAGGCGGTGATCTGCACGCCCGCGACCGCGCCGAGCTCGCGGACCGCGTAGGCGACGATCGGGGTTGGCAGTGGCCTCGGCAGCAACGTCACCGGAAAGCCCGCCGCGGCAAAGATTTCCGCCGTCGCGGTGGCGAATTCGGCGGACCCGTGCCGCGCGTCGCGGCCGACGATCACCGCGCCGCCACCGAGGCAGCGCCCGCGCAGCCACTCGACGATGCCTGCGGTGGCCCTGGTCACCGTCGTCACGTTCATGCCGTCCGGACCGTCTTGCAGCGGTCCACGCAGACCAGCGGTGCCGAAGCGCAGCATCTACACCCGTTCCAGCACGCCGCGCAGCAGCTTGCCCAAGCGCGGCGCGGCGGCGTGGCCTTCGGCCAGCACCTCGGCGTGTGAGAGATGCCCGCCGGTGACGCCCGCGGCCAGGTTGGTGACCAGCGAGATGCCGAGCACCCGTGCGCCGAGCGCGCGGCAGGCGATGGCCTCCAGCACGGTCGACATGCCGACCAGGTCGGCACCCATGGTGCGCAGCATCCGGATCTCGGCGGGGGTCTCGTACTGCGGCCCGGTCAGGCCCGCGTACACGCCCTCGGTCAGGCTGGGGTCGATTTCCTTTGCCATGGCACGTAATTCGGGATCCCAGGCATCGACGAGGTCGACGAAGGTGGCGCCGGTCAGCGGGGTGCGGCCGGTGAGGTTGAGGTGATCGTTGATCAGCACCGGCTCGCCGACGCGCAGGCCTTCCCGGATGCCGCCCGCGGCGTTGGTGAGCAGCACGATCTCGACGCCTGCCGCGATGGCCGCGCTGACCGGGTGCACCACATCGCCGGGCTGGTAGCCCTCGTACAGGTGCTGGCGGCCCATCAGCAGCAGCGTCGGCGTGTCGCCGACGGTGACCGAGTGGACCATGCCGCCGTGCCCCTGCGCGCTCGGCTTGCCGAACCCGGGCAGCTCCGGCATCGGCACCGACGCGACCGGCGTGCCGATCTCCGCGGCGGCCTCCTGCCAGCCAGAGCCGAGCACCACCGCAACCCGGTGACGCGGCACTCCAGTACGTTCGGCGATCGCCTCGGCGGCCTGTTCGGCAAGCATGTGGATCACTGTATTGGATTGCCGCGCTTGCGGCGCCGGGTGTGGGCGGCCGCCGCGCTGCGGTGGAGGTTCGTGGATCCGGCCATCGAGTGCGGCGCGGACCGCGCTCGGGTGACGCGCGCGTAGCCGTTGCGAGACGGTCGCGTGCCAGGTAGGCGCCTTGGGCAAGAATGCTACCCGCGAGTAGGAGAGTCGCCGGGCGCCGGATATTCTGCACCCATGCCGTATCTGGAACGTGATGGGGATGTGTTCGTCGTCTACCTCGGAAACGAGGGACAGACGGACAGCGAGAACCGCTTCCACCCCGACTGGATCGACGAGTTCCACGGTGTGCTCGACAAGGTCGAGGACTCCGAGGGCCCGGCCGCGCTGGTCACCGTGGCCAGCGGCAAGTTCTACAGCAACGGCCTCGACACCGACTGGCTGTTCGGCAACCTGAACAAGTCGCACGGCTACCTGGACCGCGTGCACTCGCTCTACACCCGGCTGCTGCAGTTCCCGATGCCGACGGTGGCGGCGATCAACGGCCACGCTTTCGGCGCGGGCGCCATGCTGGCCACCTCGCACGACTTCCGGGTGATGCGGGCCGATCGCGGCTTCTACTGCCTGCCCGAGGTGCACCTCGGCATGCCGTTCACCGTCGGGATGAACGCCCTGCTCACCGAGCGTTTGTCCAACCAGGTCTGCGTGCAGGCGATGACCACCGGCCACCGCTACCCGGCCGACGAGGCGATCGCCGCGGGCATCGTCGACGGCAAGGCCGACGCGGAGTCGTTGCTGGCGACCGCGGTGGCCAAGGCCGCGGCATTGGCGAGCAATCGCAAGCCGAATCTGCCGGTGATCAAGCGCGCGCTGCACGCCAACGCGCTGGCGGGTCTGGCCGTGCCGACGACCCCGGAGAACCTCGCTTTCGCCACGGCCTAGTCGGACGGCCGTTCGGTCGGATCGGCGCTCCTGATTGCGTGTTCGACGTCCTGAGCTGCGCGAATGTCGCAAGAACGCCGCGCGGTGCGGTCCGCTGGGCGGGTATGCGATGCGCTCGGTTTGCCGACGAGTGCAACACTGTGTTCCATGCCACCACCGCGCAGCGGGCACCAGGAATCGCGCAGCGACTATGACGTCGCGCGTGCCGATGCCGTGCAGCAGTCGGACGCGGCGATCAAGGCCGCGGTCGATGAGCTGATAGATCTTTCGCACTCGATCCACGCCGAGCCGGAGCTCGCGTTCGAGGAGACCAGGAGCGTCGCCAAGATCATCGGCCCGCTCGCCGAGCGCGGCTTCGAGGTCACCACCGGCGTTGCCGAATTACCGACCGCGTTTCGCGCCAGCTTCGGCAGCGGCCCGCTCACCGTCGGCATCTGCGCGGAGTACGACGCGCTGCCGGGGATGGGACATGCCTGCGGGCACAACATCATTGCCGCCTCGGCCGTCGGCACCGCGCTCGGCCTCGCCGAGGTCGCCGACGCGCTCGGGCTCACCGTGCTTGTGCTCGGCACACCCGCCGAGGAAAGCGGCGGGGGCAAGGTGCTGATGCTGGAGCGCGGCGTGTTCGACGACGTGGCGATGGCGATGATGGTGCACCCCGGCCCGTGGGACATCGCAGGCGCGCACTCGCTGGCGATGGCCGATCTCGCCATCGTGTTCCACGGCCGCGAGGCACACGCCAGCGCCGCGCCGGAACTGGGGCGCAACGCGGGCGACGCGGTCACTGTCGCCCAGGTAGCTCTTGGATTGCTGAGGCAGCATATCCAGCCTGGCCAGCAACTTCACGGTATAGTCGGCGATGGTGGCGTAGCCCCGAACATCGTCCCCGGACGTGCGGAACTGCTGTATTACCTACGCGCAGTCGACTCCGCATCTCTCGACAATCTGACGCGACGAGCGTCGGCGTGTTTCGAGGCGGGTGCCCTTGCGACCGGCTGCACCCATGAAATCCGGACTGTCGCGCCGACATATACCGAGCTGACACCCGATCCGGCGTTACTGTTTGCCTACCGCGAGCAGATAACCGGTTTGGGACGAGTGCCGATCGCACCCGAGCTCGAGGCACAGCGGCCGCTCGGAAGCACGGACATGGGCAACGTCACCAACGTCATTCCGGGCATCCACCCGGTCATCGGCATTGATGCCGGTGGCGCGGTGACGCACCAGCCCGGCTTCGCCGCGGCGAGCGTCAACGCTTCGGCGGATCGTGCGGTTGTCGATGGTGCGCTCGCACTCGCGCGTACCGCGATCGCCGCTGCCAACGATGAAGAACAAAGAGACAGGTTGTTGCAACGGCTCGTTCAACGACAGGAGGATATTCGGTGAGCACTACCGGCCGTTCGGCTGAGCGGGCGACGGGAACCGACGCTGGGGCATGCGCCCTCGCGGAAGACCCGGCGGACATCGTATTGCCGAACACCGTAGGAACAGGTTTGGGATCAGTAGAGGGCTGGCTGGCCGAGCACGCGTTAGACCTCGTGCAGTGGCGCAGGCACATCCACGCCAACCCGGAACTTTCCCGCACCGAGTTCGCCACCACCGAATTCATCTCGTCCTGGCTGATCAAGGCGGGTCTCACGCCGCAGCCGCTGCCCGGTGGCACCGGCTTGATCTGCGACATCGGGCCCGAGGGCCCGCGCATCGGCCTGCGTGCCGACATGGACGCGCTCCCGCTGCAGGAGTTCACCGGCCTGAGCTTCGCCTCCACCGTGCCCGGCGTCTCGCACGCCTGCGGGCACGACGCGCACACCACGATTTTGCTCGGCACCGCGCTCGCGCTTGCCGAGGTGCCTGAGTTGCCGGTCGGCGTGCGACTGGTGTTCCAGCCCGCCGAAGAGGTCATGCCGGGCGGCGCGATCGACGTGGTCGCCACCGGTGCGATGGAGGGTGTAGAGCGGATCTTCGCGCTGCACTGCGATCCGCGACTGGAGGTGGGCCGGGTCGGCATCCGGGTCGGCGCGATCACCTCGGCCGCCGACACCGTCGAACTGGTGCTGGATTCGCCGGGCGGGCACACCTCGCGTCCGCATCTCACCAGCGATCTGGTCTACGCCATCGGTACCGTGATCACCGGCCTGCCCGGTCTGCTCAGCCGTCGCATCGACCCGAGGACCAGCACGGTGATGGTGTGGGGTGCGGTCAGTGCGGGCAAGGCGCCCAATGCGATTCCGCAGACCGGCATGCTCACCGGCACCGTCCGCACCGGCGATCACGCGACCTGGTCGCTGCTTGAGCCGATGGTGCGCGAGATCGTCGACGGCCTGCTCGCCCCCACCGGCGTGCGCTACCAGCTGAATTACCGTCGCGGCGTGCCGCCGGTGGTCAACGACGAACAGTCCACCAGGATGTACGAGGACGCGATCCGCAAGATCGGCCCGGACGCGCTGGCCGACACCATGCAATCCGGTGGTGGCGAAGACTTCTCGTGGTATCTGGAGGAGGTGCCCGGCGCGATGGCGCGTCTCGGCGTCTGGTCCGGGCACGGCGAGCAGCTCGATCTGCATCAGCCGACCTTCGATCTCGACGAGCGGGCGCTCGCGGTGGGCGTGCGAGTGCTGACCAATATCGTGCTGAACGCTTAGCGTGCGAATGCGCGAGTCCGCGTAGTGATTTCGAGCTGAACAGCGACGTGGTCGACCCCTCGGGCCGGCCACGTCGTTTCGTTTGTCAGCCGAAGTTTCCCGGGCCGACGTTGCGGCTGTTGCGAGTTCGCAGGGAATGCACGTAATCCTCAGGAGCACCGGCCTTTTCGGCCGCGTCCGCGATGACCCCGATGTAACGGGCCGAGGGCAGGCCACCCTCGTACGCGTCAAGCACGTAGAGCCAGGACAGCGTCGGCTCGGCACCGCTCTCACTGCGCGTCACGCGCAGCCGGATCTTCTTGTGGATGCCGAAGTCCGAACCCTCCCAGCGGTCCAGCCGCTGTTCGTCTTCCGGCGACACGTCGTAGAGCACGACGAAAACGCGGGAGCCCGGCTCCTCGACCACCGTCGCCAGCGGCCCTTCCCAGCCGATGTCGTCACCAGCGAAGGTGAGCCGCCAGCCCTCCAACCAGCCCGTTCCGGACATGGGCGAGTGCGGACAGCGCTCGAGCATCTGGGTTGAGTCCATGTTGGACCCATAGGCGGCGTAGATCGGCACCACAGAAGGGTAGCCAATAACATCCGGGGATCGACTCTATCCCGGCCAGATGCGGCATTCCTGTGGCGCGTTCCGGGCGCGGCGACCGTGTAGACCCGCCCATCGTGTAGCGATTCCGTGGGGGGTGGTGGCCGGGCGGCGGGTGGGCGTACCTCGCCCGATAACGTTGACAGGTACCGGAGATCCCGGTGCGCAACCAGAAGCGGAGGTATCAATGACCCGCATAGCGATCATCGGTGGCGGACCGGCCGGCTACGAGGCGGCGCTGGTGGCAGCCCAGCACGGTGCGTCGGTGACGCTGATCGATAGCGACGGCATCGGCGGGGCTTGTGTCCTCTGGGACTGTGTTCCCTCGAAAACATTCATCGCCTCCACCGGCGTGCGCACCGACCTGCGCCGCGCCCGCGATCTCGGCATCACCCTCGACCCGAACCAGGCGACCGTGCAACTGTCCGAGGTGAACGGTCGCGTCAAGGCGTTGGCGCTGGCCCAGTCCTCCGACATCAGGTCCAAGCTGCAGACCGTGGGCGTGAATGTGCTCGCCGGTCGCGCGGAGCTGATCGACCCGGCTACCGGGCTCGCCGCGCATAAGATCCTGGCCAAGCTGGCGGACGGCACCGAAGAGGTCATCGAGGCCGAGGTTGTGTTGATCGCCACTGGGGCGAGCCCGCGCGTGTTGCCGGGTGCCGAGCCCGACGGTGAGCGCATCCTGAACTGGCGTCAGCTCTACGACTTGGCAGAATTGCCGGAGACCCTGGTGGTCGTCGGTTCCGGTGTCACGGGTGCGGAATTCGTCTCCGCCTACACCGAAATGGGTGTACGGGTGCGGCTGGTCTCCAGTCGCGACCGGGTGCTGCCGGGCGAGGACGCGGACGCGGCCCTGGTGCTGGAGGACGCGCTCGCCGAACGCGGTGTCGAGCTGGTGAAGCACGCGCGCGCCGACGCGGTGGAGCGCACCGCCGAGGGCGTGGTCGTCAAGCTGTCCGACGGCCGGACCGTCGCCGGGTCGCACGCGCTGATGACCGTCGGCTCCACGCCCAACACCGATGGTCTCGGACTGGAGCGGGTCGGCATCGAACTCGACCGCGGCGGTTACCTGCGCGTCGACCGGGTTTCGCGGACCTCGGTACCCGGCATCTACGCGGCGGGCGACTGCACCGGCCTGCTGCCGCTTGCCTCGGTGGCCGCCATGCAGGGCCGCATCGCGATGTACCACGCGCTCGGCGAGGGCGTCAGCCCGATCCGGTTGAAGACGGTGGCGTCCGCGGTGTTCACCCGCCCGGAGATCGCCACGGTCGGCGTGAGCCAGACCTCGATCGACAACGGCGAGACGCCAGCCCGCACGGTGATGCTGCCGCTGAACACCAACCCGCGAGCCAAGATGCTCGGCCTGCGCAGGGGTTTCGTGAAGATCTTCTGCCGTCCCGCCACCGGCGTTGTCATCGGTGGTGTGGTGGTGGCGCCGATCGCGTCGGAGCTGATCCTGCCGATTGCCCTTGCGGTGCAGAACAACCTGACCGTCAACGATCTGGCGCAGACCTTCTCGGTGTACCCCTCGCTGACCGGGTCGGTGACCGAAGCGGCACGCCAGTTGATGCGGCACGACGACCTGGATTGACGCGTCCGCCGAGGTGATCCGGCGACCCGGATTCCCGCCTCCGCCACGGCGGCGGGGCGACCAGGGTTGAATGGTCTTGCGGTTCAGCGGCGTTCGTGCAGCCTGAAGTTTTGATTCACATTGCTCATCAGGCCTACATATGGTTCACTTCCCGCAGAGATGCGATCGGCGGGCGGTCGCGTGGTTCGGTGTTCGGGGGGATGGATCTTTTTCCCAGTCGAAACGTCGAATGACCTTCGCGTCGTTCGACGACCGGGCGTCTCGTCAGAGACAACTGAGTGTGACTGAACTCCAGGTCACACCCGGGAAAGGGAAACGAAAAGTGAAACATCGTAAGCCGAGTCGGGCGCAGCGAGCGATGGCGAGCACCTCGTTGCCACTGGCTGCCGCGGCTGCCGTGGCCTCTCTCTTGGCAGCGCCGGCGGGGGCCGCTCCTACCGATCCGAGCATTCCACCCACCACCGCGCCGCCGAGCCCAGCTCCGGTGCAACCGGGCACCAACAACGAGGCGCCGCCGAGTCCGGAAACCGCCAAGCCGGACCCGAACAAGCCGGCCGATCCGCAGACGCCGACGCAGCCGGGTGTCACCACGCCCGGTCAGCCCGGCGTCAATACGCCGGACCCGGTCATGCCGAATCCGAACAAGGATCCGAAGCTGGCTCAGCCGACGCAGCCGGGTGTCACCACCCCGCGCGTCGCGCCGCTGCCGGTGCCGGGTCAGTCGGATCAGCCGCAGCCCGCGGTCGTGCCGAACACGCCGCCGGGGGACCAGAAGCCGGCTCAGCCGGGTACCACCACCCCGCAGCAGCCCGGTACCCCTGGCACGCAGACCACGCCGAAGACCCCGGGCGACGAGAACGCTCAGGCGCAGCAGCCGGAGACGCTGGTCCAGCCGCAGCAGCAGCCGCGCTGGCAGTCCCCGCAGCTGCAGGCGGCGCCGCCCGCTCCGGTCGTCGAGATGACCGGTCCGCACCAGGAGATCGGTGCGAACGTCGATGGCGGCGCGCTGCTGCCGGGTTACGTGGCCAACACGCACCACTTCAACAATGAGTCGGGTTACGTCGGCACCGTCGGGTACCGCACTCCGGCCGGTGCCGGTGAGGCCGGTGTGTCGGTCGAGTACGTCGACACCAACACGGTCAAGGTCACCACCTACACCGGTGGCATCGGCCTTGCCGACAACAAGACGATCTCCGTCTTCGACACCACTCAGGCCAACCTGGCCAAGGCGGCCGTCGAGGACTGGATCAAGGAGCAGCCGGGCGGTGCCGCGGCGCTCGAAGCGGCCGCACAGGTTAAACTTCCGCTGCAGCCGGGCGATCTCGCTCCGCAAACGGTCGATGTAGGCGGTGTCACCACCCAGTGGGGTGGTTCACTCCAGTACTGAGACTACTGGGGCTGATTCGACGGGTGGGGCGGTCGTTCACGACCGCCCCATACGCGTGTCTTGGGGAAAGGATTGGGTGTGACCTCCGAGGGTGATCCGAGGGAGAAGGAATCCGACGACCAGTCCGCGTCGGATTTCGGACCCCCGGTGGGTGAATTCGGCCCGCCTGTCTCAGAATTCGGACCTCCCGTCTCGGAGTTCGGTCCGCCGGTCTCGGAATTCGGCCCGCCGAGAGGGGATACCGGTCCGCACTGGCAGGTGACGGAGCAGACGGGCGACCATCCGGAGCTGGTGTGGCGTCCCGCCGCCGAACTGGGCCCGACACCGCCGCCCCCTCCGCAGTACCGCGCACCCGACTCGACGTCCGTCCCTGAGCCGCGGCCGACACCGCCCGTTCCGCCTCGGGTGCCGCCCGTCGATCGGGAGCAGGACGCCGACCCTGACAAGGATTCGTGGTGGAACCGCCCGACGAATACCGGCAGCGTGCCGAAGCCGCCGCCGCTGACCGCGCCGGGCCTGTCCTGGGCGGATGATCCGATCGCGAAGATGTTGGCGCCCACCGCCCCGGCCGCCCCGCCGCCGCCGCCGAAGCGGGCCAGTTCGCACACCGGACGCAACGTGCTTGCCGGCATCCTCGCGGTTGTCATCCTGGTCGGTCTGACGGTGACCGTCATCATGGTGTCCAAGGGCAATGGCAGCGATAACCCGACGCCGCCCGCCGCGAGCACAAGTACTGGAGTCAACTGCGTCGCCAGCATCAGCAAGGACGGCAAGGTGACCAACGGCAACGGCAACGGCGACACCAACAGCGGCGCCGGTGCCATCCTCGGTTTCCAATACGCCTTCTACGTGCAGCGCAGTGGCGCGAATGCCCGGAAGTTCGTCGCCGACGACACGGTGAATGTGTCCCCCGCGGACGTCATCCAGAAGGGCATCGATGAGCAGGTCCCCAAGGGCACGACGCACTGTTTGAAGATTACCGAGGTGACCACCGGGACCTACGCGGTCGACCTGCGGGAAATCCGGCCCAACGGGACCGAGCAGCGCTATCCGCAGACCATCACCACGGTGGTGCGTGACGGCAAGAACCTGCTGTACTCGATCGACAAGCGCGAAGAATAATCTCAAATACTGAGAAAGTAATTTCATATCCTGGTCACGATATGGGACAGTGAGGTTTCGCGTACCTTGGCGACCGTTCGGAGGTTCTCATGTCGCCGACCACCCCACCGCTCGCGGCCAAGCTCGGCGGTCTGCAAAGCTCGGCGATCCGTGACCTGCTGAAGCTCACCACGCGCGCCGAGATAATCGGCCTGGCAGGCGGCTTGCCCGACGCGGAACTGATGCCGCGCGAGCGGATCGCCGCCGCGGCGGACGCGGCACTGAGCAGCGCGGCTTGCTTGCAGTACACCGAGTCGCCCGGCTGGCGGCCGCTGCGCGCGGTGCTCGCCGAACGCGAATCGGCTCGGCTCGGCCGGACGGTGGACGTGGACGAGGTCTTCGTGACACATGGCTCGCAGCAGGCGCTTTCGCTGCTCGCCGAGGTGTTGCTCGATCCCGGTGCGCTGGTCATCGTCGAGGATCCGGCGTATGTCGGTGCGCTGCAGGTCTTCCGGGCCGCCGGTGCGCGGATCGTCGCGGTGCCGCTCGATGCCGAGGGCATGCGCACCGATGTGCTCGTGGATCTGCTGGCACGCGGCGAACGCCCGGCCGTGGTCCACACGGTGAGCAACTTCCACAATCCCGGCGGCGTGACGATGAGCCCGCAACGCCGCGCCCAACTCGCCGAACTCGCTGACGCGCACGGCTTCTGGGTGATCGAGGACGATCCGTACGGCGAGCTGTGGTTCGACGAACCTGCCCCCGCGCCGGTGGCGACCTACTCCCGCAACGTGATTCGGCTGTCGAGCGCCTCGAAGATCCTGGCACCCTCGTTGCGGGTCGGCTGGATGGTCGCACCGGACGCGGTGTGCCGCGCGGTGGAATTGCTGAAACAGGGTGCGGACCTTTGTGGTTCGGCATTGACCCACCAGATCGCCGCCGACCTGCTCGCCGACGAGGCCTGGCTGACCGCGCACGTCGACAACGTCCGCACTGTCTATGGCACCCGCGCCAAGTCCTTGGTGCACGCGGTGCGCGCCAGTTTCGGCGATCGCGTGCGGTGTACCGACGCGACCGGCGGCATGTTCGTCTGGGCCGACTTCACCGACGGCACCGACACGCAGGCGCTGCTACCGCGTGCCCTGGACGCGGGCGTCGCCTACGTGCCCGGCGCGGCCTTCGCCGTCGACGGCGGCTACCGCAACTCGATGCGCATGTGTTTCACGACTTCCGACGCCGACACCCTGGCCACTGCGGTGGAACGATTGGCCAGGGCCGCAGGGTAGCGATAGGCGCGAAGGCCGTTCCGTTCAGTCGGCCCAGTTGTAGGTGCGCTCGACGGCCTTGTTCCACGCCGCCAGCTGCTCGTCGCGATCCTCGGCGGACATCGTTGGCTCCCAGGTCTTGTCGGCGGCCCAGTTCTCCCGGATGTCGTCGGTGCCGGACCAGTAGTCGACCGCGAGGCCCGCGGCGTAGGCGGCACCCAGTGCGGTCGTTTCATTGACGACCGGGCGCACCACGGGCACATCGAGAATGTCGGACTGGAACTGCATGAGCAGGTCGTTGCTGACCATGCCGCCGTCCACCTTCAGGGTGGTCAGCTCCAGGTCGAGGTGCTCGGATTCGGCGTCGGCGCGCATCGCGTCGACCACCTCACGGGTTTGAAAAGCGGTGGACTCCAGCACCGCTCGGGCCAGATGAGCCTTGTTCACGTACCGGGTGAGCCCGGCGATCACGCCGCGCGCGTCCGGCCGCCAGCGCGGCGCGAACAGGCCGGAGAAGGCGGGCACGATGTAGGCGCCGCCGTTGTCCTCGACGCTGCGGGCCAGCGGCTCGATCTCGTCCGCCGAGGAGATGATGCCCAGATTGTCCCGGAACCATTGCACCAGTGAGCCGGTCACCGCGATGGAGCCCTCCAGCGCGTACACGGCGGGCTCGTCGCCGAGCTGATAACAGACGGTGGTGAGCAGCCCGTGCTTGCTGACCACGGGCGTGGTGCCGGTGTTGAGCAGCATGAAATTGCCGGTGCCGTAAGTATTTTTGGCTTCGCCGGGGGACAAGCAGGCCTGGCCGAAGGTCGCCGCCTGCTGGTCGCCGAGAATGCCGGCGACCGGAATCCCCTGCAGTGGACCGGAGGTGATCTCCGCGTACACCTCGGAGGAGCTACGGATTTCGGGCAGCAGCGACTCCGGCACGCCGAACTCCGCGCAGATCTCCGAATCCCATTGCCGGGTATCCAGATCCATCAGCATGGTGCGCGACGCGTTGGTCACGTCGGTGATGTGCTCGCCGGTCAAGTTCCACAGCACCCAGCTGTCCATGGTGCCGAAACACAGCTCGCCCGCCTCGGCGCGTTTGCGCGCACCGTCGACGTTGTCCAGGATCCAGCGCAGCTTCGGCCCGGCGAAGTAGGTGGACAGCGGCAGCCCGGTCCGCTCCTGGTAACGGGTCGGCCCGATATCGCCGCCGAGTTCGGTGGTCAGCCGGTCGGTGCGGGTGTCCTGCCAGACGATGGCGTGGTGAATCGGCTTGCCGCTGGCGCGATCCCACACCACCGTCGTCTCGCGCTGGTTGGTGACGCCGACCGCCGCGATGTCGTCGCTGCTGAGCTTGTTCTGCTTCAGCACCTCGCCCAGCACGAAATCGGTGTTTTTCCAGATGGTTTCGGCGTCGTGCTCGACCCAGCCCCGTCGCGGAAAGATTTGCTCGTGTTCCCGCTGGGCCACGCCGACGACGCGCCCCTGCCGATCGAAAATGATGCAGCGACTCGAAGTCGTGCCCTGGTCGATGGCGGCCACATAGCGACGCATTCGTGCAGGTTACTAAACACCAGGCCCGCTGTGTCCGATTGCGGCCTTCGCGGGTCCCTCCGTGGTTACGCAGGCTGCCTCCTCCGGGCCCGTCGCTCAGGCCGCGTGTCCGATTGCGGCCTTCGCGGGTCATGGTGGCGATCACCTCGCCGTGCGCGGGCCGCTGGATTAGTGTCGATAGCAGTTACCGACGAGTAGCGCGGGAACGACACGAGCGATGCCGTGGTCGAAGAGATCCGAGGCCACTGGCATAGCCTGTACCAAGAGCAGCTCGAACGAATGCCCGAGAAAGACCACTACGTCGTCGACACGCGGCTGGAGGAGTCGAGCATGACCAAGAAACCGGAATCCCAGTTCCTCGGTCCGGAGCAGCGCAGGGCGGCTTGGGAGCGGTTCGGCAAGGACCACTTCGATGTGGTCGTCATCGGCGGCGGTGTCGTCGGCTCGGGCATCGCCCTGGACGCGGCCACCCGAGGGCTGAAGGTCGCGCTGGTCGAGGCGCGTGACCTCGCCTCTGGCACGTCGAGCCGGTCGTCGAAGATGTTCCACGGCGGCCTGCGCTATCTGGAGCAGTTGGAGTTCGGCCTGGTTCGTGAGGCGCTGAAGGAACGTGAGCTCGCGATGTCCGCGCTGGCGCCGCACCTGGTGAAGCCGCTGCGCTTCCTCTACCCGCTCACCCACCGCGCGTGGGAGCGCCCGTATGTCGCGGCCGGGCTGATGCTCTACGACACCATGGGTGGCGCCAAATCCGTTCCCGGCCAACGGCATTTGTCTCGGATGGGCGCGCTGCGGCTGGCCCCCGGCCTGAAGCGCAGCGCGCTGATCGGCGGCATCAGCTATTACGACACGGTGGTCGACGACGCCCGCCACACCATGACCGTCGCCCGCACCGCCGCGCACTACGGCGCGGTGATCCGCACCTCCACCCAGGTGGTCGGCTTCCTGCGTGAGGCGGACCGGGTGGTCGGCGTGCAGGTGCGCGACAGCGAGGACGGCCGCACCGCCGACATCCGCGCGCACGTGGTAATCAACTCGACGGGCGTGTGGACCGACGAGGTGCAGGCGCTGGCCCATCAGCGCGGCCGCTTCCACGTGCGCGCCTCGAAGGGCGTGCACATCGTGGTGCCGCGCGATCGCATCGTCAGCGACGCCGCGATCATTCTGCGCACTCCGACCTCGGTGCTGTTCGTCATCCCGTGGGGCACCCACTGGATCATCGGCACCACCGATACCGACTGGAACCTCGACCTCGCCCACCCCGCGGCGACCAAGGCCGACATCGACTACTTGCTGGACCGGGTCAACGACGTGCTGGTCACCCCGCTCACCCACGACGACATCGACGGCGTCTACGCGGGCCTGCGGCCGCTACTGGCGGGGGAGAGCGACGAGACCTCCAAGCTGTCCCGCGAACATGCCGTTGCCAGGGTCGCGCCCGGCCTGGTCAGCATCGCGGGCGGCAAGTACACCACCTATCGAGTGATGGCTTACGACGCCGTCGACGAAGCGGCACAGGACATTCCGGCCCGGGTGTCGCCGACGATCACCGAGAAGGTGCCGCTGCTCGGCGCCGACGGCTACTTCGCGCTGGTCAATCAGACCGTGCAGCTGGCCGAGGCGTACAGCGTGCACCCGTACCGGATCAAGCACCTGCTGGACCGATACGGCGCGCTGATCGACGAGGTGATGGCTATGGCGGACGGGAAACCCGAACTGCTGCAACCCATTACCGAGGCGCCGTCGTATCTGCAGGTAGAGGCCGTTTACGCGGCCGCAGCCGAGGGCGCGCTGCACCTGGACGACATCCTGGCCCGCCGCACCCGTATCTCCATCGAGTACCCGGACCGCGGCGCCGACTGTGCCGAGCAGGTGGCTCAGCTCGTCGCGCCGATCCTCGGCTGGGACGATGCCGAAATCGAGCGTGAGGTAACGACTTACCGTGCGCGGGTGGAGGCGGAGATCCGTTCACAGACCCAACCCGACGACGACTCCGCCGACGCCCTGCGCATCGCGGCCCCCGAACCTCGCCCCGAGATTCTGGAGCCGGTTCCGGCCGACGGCGTGGTGAACAAGGAAGTGCGGCAGGCGAACCGGTAGCCCGGGACTCAGGAAAGCCCGAGCGTGGGCGGCGGCAGCGCGATAGTGGCGATGGTGCCGCCGCCCGGAGCGGGCTCCATCGTCGCGGTCCCGCCGTGTAATTCGGCGATCCACGCCACCAAGGCCAGCCCGATGCCGCTGCCGCGCCCGCCGGTGACGCCGCGCTGGAACGGATTGCTCGACAGCTGGGGGTGCAACCCCGCGCCGTGATCGCGCACGCTGACGCGCCCGTCCGCGACATGGACCTCCACCGGCGCGCCCGGGTTGATGGCGCCGTGCGTGATCGCGTTCTCGATCAGATTGCGCACCGCGAGGCCGAGCAGGTTCGGATCGCCGACGACGACCGTAGGACTGCTCTGCACAACGATATTCGCCTTGAACTCCTCGACCACCGACTCGGTGAGCTGGTCGAGCAGCAACTGCACCTGCTCCATCGTCGTCACGCCCGACTGCATCCTGGCCCGCGCGAGCAGACCCGCGACGATCCGCTCCATCCGGGTGCCAAGCGCGCCGGCCTCGGCCAGTGCGCGCTCCACCTCGTGCGGATCGCGCCGACGAGGCGCGGTGACCAGCCCCAAAGTGGTGAGCGGCGTGCGCAATTCGTGCGCCGCGTCGCCGAGGAAGCGTTCCTGCTCCTCGACGAGCAGCAGCGCATGCCGCATGCTGCGGCCCGAAAGAGCGTGTGCCGCAAGGGCGGAGAGCGCGACCAGGGTGAGCCCGCCGACAATGAGCGCCCACAACAGCAATGCCCGATCACGATCCACCAGACCCGGATTCGTGCCTGCGACGACAACCGCCTGGGTATTCGTGTCCTCCCAGAAGATCGGCGTGGCCGCCAGCCGCACCGGACGGCCCGCGCTGTCATGCCCGTCCTGGAAGACGATGCCTTCCGCGCGCACGGCATCGTCGGCCAGCGCCTCCGCGCCATTGTTCGGCGGCAGCCAGGACCGCAAGTGCCCGTAGATCTCTCGCCAGTGTCCGTTGTCGTCGTTGGTGACGATCATGACCGCGGTCTCGCCGTTGGCCAGGTCGTCCTTCTCGAGGAGGCCGAGGTCGATGGCCTGGTCGTCCGGGTTGAAGTCGATGCTGCGCCACAGTCCGGTCACCACTCGGTCCAGGGTGTTGTCGACGGCATTGTGCCGTGAGCGCGCGTCGATGGTCGCTGCGAGGATGCCGAGGATGATCAGGCAGGTCGCGGTGATCACGGTGATGAGCGCGGTCAACAGCCAGCGGGTACGGCGCAGCCTGGCCACGGCGGGCCGGGCGCTGGACGTGGAAATCAGCGTGCGGATGGGGCACTCCCGATCATGAAGCCGGTGCCGCGAACGGTCTCGATCACCTGCGGCGGCCCGAGCTTGCGGCGCAGCTGGGCGATTACCGCGTCGACCACATTCGAGGCGGGCTCGGCCATCTCGTCCCAGCAGCACTCGATGAGTTCGCTGCGCGACACCACGCTGCCCGCGCGGGTGGCGAGCAGTTCGAGCACGGCGAATTCCTTCGGGGTCAGCGAGCGCAGGATGCCCGCGCGCTGGACGCGACGGCGCGGCAGGTCGATGTCGA
Source organism: Nocardia sp. NPDC051321 (assembly GCF_044455225.1). Taxonomy (NCBI): domain Bacteria; kingdom Bacillati; phylum Actinomycetota; class Actinomycetes; order Mycobacteriales; family Nocardiaceae; genus Nocardia; species Nocardia sp. NPDC051321. The sequence goes on from NZ_JBITEM010000011.1 coordinate 180,813, forward strand.
TATCGCCGAGCACGAGGCGGGCGGGCGCGGGATGTTCACGGCGGCGGCTCAGCGCGCGCACTCGGGCGGCGAGTTCGGGCAGCGCGAACGGTTTGACGAGGTAGTCGTCGGCGCCGTGCTCGAAACCGGCGATGCGGTCGGCCAGGCCATCGCGCGCGGTGAGCATCAGCACCGGTATCCGCTGACCCGCGGCGCGGTGCGCGGCGACCAGGTGCAGGCCGTCGCCGTCGGGCAAGCCACGGTCGACGACGAGGACGTCGTAGGTGTTGACGGCGATCTTCAGGTCCGCGTCGGCGAGCCGACAGGCCAGATCGACGGCGAAGCCCGCCGAGCGCAGCCCGGCGACGACTTCATTGCCAAGACCTTCATCGTCCTCGACCACCAGCACACGCACGAGATCAGAGAATAGGTCATTTCAGACCAGGCCGATCCGTCCTCCCGGGCGACCGCCGGGATGACGGATCGGAGCGGGCCGGATGGCGGTCCGGCACGACAGGTGTGATCAGTTGCTGGAGTAGTACAGATCCCACTCACCGGTGGGCGTCTGCTGGCACTGCCACCACGTCCAGTCCGGGTGCGCGGGGGCGTTCGAGCCGTCCGCCCGGCAGGCCGCTTCGGTGCCGTACGTGCCGACATAGATCGTCTCCGCGTTGGCCACCGCCGACCCTCCGGCGACGAGGCCTGCCGAGAGCGCGACGGCCGCGAGCAGGGTGCTGATCTTCATGTGTTTTCCTTTCTCCCCGGCGCGAGATCCGCGCCTGGAGAACAGAAAACCAAGCTGTCCGTGAGATTTTCGTGATGCTGGGTGACGCGGCAGGTCAGCGGGGCGCTTCCAGGCGCATGGCCCAGCCGACCAGCGAACGGATATAGCGCAGCACCATCTCGTCCGGGTGCTTCGCCGGATCGGTGAGGTGCAGCCTGGCCAGTTCCTCCAAGGCGGCGAGCAGGATTCGCTCGGTCGGACCATCCGGGTCGACGGTGACGCCCGCATAGCGGGAGAGGTGTCGTGCGCCGATCGCCCGCGCGTAGGCCCGGCCGTATTCGAGCCGGTCGCGCAGGCCCGGCGGGCCGCCGTCCGGTGGGCTGAGGATGATTCGCCAACTGGTCGGCGCGGCATGTAGGTAGGCGAGGATGCCGCGACCGACCTGATCCACGTCGACCGTGTCGGACCAGTCGACGCTGCCAACCCCGGCCAGCGCGATCGCTGACTCGCGGTCGAGCAGCGCGGTCATCAGGCCGGACAGGTCGGTGAACTGTTGGTACACCAGGGCACGAGCGACCTGGGATTCGCGCGCCACCCGGTCGATGCTGACCGCGCCGAAGCCGTCGGCGGCCACGATGTCGCGCGCGACGTCCAGCAGCTGAGCCCGCCGGTCCACCGCCGACATGCGGCGCTTGGGCGTCGGCTGGCCGGTCGCGGGTTCGGTGGTCAGTGGCTTGTCCGTCAGGGGTTGGGCGACGTACTCGGACGTGGCGCGATCCGTGCTCACCGCACCGACGGTAGCGCAAGCAACAGATCGACCGCCCTGGCCGCGCTCTGTACTGCGCTTTCCATGGTCGCCGACCAGTCGGTGGCGGTCCAGTCGCCCGCGAGTACCAGCGTCGGCACCGAGGTGCGCTGCTCGGGTCGCAGCGCGTGCGTGCCGACCACCTGCGAGAACGTCGCCTTCGGCATCCGAACCACGTGCCCCTGAATCACCTTCGCGGCCTTGGCGGCGGGGTAGTAGCGGCGCAGCAGCTCGAGCTGCTCGGCCACGATCTCCTCGTTCGTCTTGTGGATCTGTGCGTAGGCGCCGCTGGTGGTCAGGCAGTACAGCCAGGCCTGGTCGGTCTTGCGGCCGGTCATCCGCTGGCGGTCGAAGACCTCGTCGATCACGCCGGTGCCGCCGATCAGCGCCTCGAATTCGGCCGTGGTACCCAGCGGGCGGTCCAGATAGAGGTTGGTGCTGACGATCGGGGTGTAACCCAATTTGTCTGCGGCCGCGTAGATTTCGGCGTGCTCGGGCAGGTCGTCGAGCAGGCCGTTGACGTTGGAGTTCGGCACCGCGCACACCACCGCGTCCGCGGGGACGGTGCTGCCGTCGGCCAGCGCCACCCCGGTGACGCGGCCGTCGAAGATGTTGATCCGGCGGGCCACCGCGCGATGCTGAACCTTGACCCCGTGTCGCGCAAAGACTTTCAGCGCGCCGGTGACGTAGAGGGTATCCAGGTCGGTGGTGGGGTAGCCAATGGTAGCGGGACGACGGTGTTTGATGCCGATGCGGATGCCGGTGGCCATGACATCGGCGAGTACCTTCGCCGACTCTTGCTGCACCGGCTCGGCGGCGACCCCCAGGGCCAGCCAATCCCACAGTGCCTCACGGGCTTTCGCGGGCATGCCGACGCGGTTGAACCACTGCTCGGTGGTCAGGTCGGGCAGATCGGCGGGCTGGTGCAGGCACTGCCAGCCGAGCCGGAGGGTGGCGACGGCGGCGCGGACCCGTTCGAGCGGATTGGCGTCGGGATGCGCGCCGGCCAGGGTGCGCAGCGCGCCGAGGCCCTTCGTGCTCATGGTGACGCTGCGGCCGTCGGGCCAGCGCAGCGTGGCATGGTGCGGGAAGGCGACGTACTGCCGAGTGCCGACGCTGGTGAGATACCGGAACAGGTGCTCGTAGCCGCTGGCGATCACGTGCTGGCCGTTGTCCGGGAGGTCGTCGACCGCGTCGACCTTCATGGCGTGCGTGCGGCCGCCTAGTCGGCCACGGCGCTCCAGCAGGGTGACCTTCTTGCCCGCCTCGGCGAGCCAGACCGCGGCCGCGAGGCCGGCCAGTCCGCCGCCGATGACCACGTATTGCCGTGGATCGTTCATGCCACACTCCTCATCAACTTACATGTTGTAAGTTAAGTGGGAGGGGTCACTTCGTCAAGGGCGCGGCGATACCGAGGAGATCGGCGGCCGCGGTGTTCCCGGCGTCTCGGCAGTCGAATTCGGGTGGAGCAGTAGGTAACTGAAGAGCACGGTGGCCATGGTGGCCAGCGCGGCGAAGAAGAGGCGGCCGGCGATCGCGAGGAGCGGTCGTCTGCCCGATCTCGATACCGTCGTCATGGCCTGCTCCTGTGCTGTGTCGTGACTGCCACGGATGTAGTCGTGCCGAGCGCGCCGATCATTAGCAACTGAGTGGCAAATTACAGTGGTGGGCGGGTAATAGCCGGTGGGCACGCCGAGCGGTTGGTTCGGTTGCACAATTGATTCGGTGCGGCGAACCAATGGGCTTGGTCCATTGCCGGACTTTCTGCAAGCAGACTTGGCTCAGGCGCCAGGGATCGGCTGGCAGTGTGGGCAGAAGTAGATACCGCGTTCGCGGTACGCGATCCGGTCCGAAGCGGGTGCGGACTCGCCCAGTAGCTGCGATGCGATGGGTGTACCGCACCTTTGGCAGGAACGGCGGGTGCGGCCGTATATCAGTTCGCGCCGTGGTGGTTTCCGCACGGCCTCGGTCATGATCCGCTGCGCCTCGTTTACCAGCGCCAGCAGATCGGGCACCTGACCGACCGGGGTGGCCGGATGGACGCGGCGCAGGAAGCAGACCTCGCTCCGGTAGATATTGCCGATACCGGCAAGGTTTCGCTGGTCGAGCAGCGCGACGCCGATCGGCTGCTCCGGATATCGTTCCAGTCGGCGAACAGCCTCGGTCGCATCCCAATCCGGCCCGAGCAGGTCAGGTCCGAGATGATCGATGACCGTGTGCTCGTCGGCGGCGCGGAGCACTTCCACCTTGCCGAGTGAGAATCCCACGGCTTCGACCTCGTCCGTGCGCAGCACCAGCCGGGCGGTGACCCGCGGCTTGGTCCAGCGTTGGCCGCAGTGGAAGACCCGCCAGGTGCCCTCCATCTTGAGGTGCGTGTGGATGCTGACCGTCGGCGTCCGGATGAACAGGTGCTTACCGTAGCTGCCGACGCTTTCCACGACTTGATCCCGCAGATCGACGGTCGCGTACCGCGGCACCCGGAAGTCACTGCCGGTCAACGTCTTACCCGCTAACGCGGCGCGCAGTCGCGCGGCTGTCAGGTAGACGGTGTCACCCTCGGGCATGCCGCATCCCGAGGTTCGCCCAGCGGGACCGTTCACTCACTGGTGATACCCACCTCGCTGAGCCGGTCGGGTTGCGTCGGCTCACGGACGGCTCCGCAGGCGCAGGCCGCGCGGTGTCGCGGAGAACCCCGCTTCGGTGAGGAAGCCCGCGAAGGTGTTGCCGTGCACGGTTTCTCCGTCGACCCGATCGATGACCAGGGAGTCGACGCGGCGATTGCGGACCAGCTCGGCCAAGGCTTGGGCGGCGGACTGGCGGGCGCCGGGATCCTCGGTGAAGGTGAGCAGGGTCTTGCCGCCGCGTTCGAGGTAGAGCACCAGGTCGCCGTCGACGAGGACGACAAGCGCACCGGCCTTGCGCCCGGGGCGATGGCCGCCGTCGCCATCACCTTTCGGCCAGGTCAACGCCGCACCGTAGGGGTTGGCCGGATCGCACGCGGCCAACGCGAGCGCCTTGCCGGTCTGCGGCCGGGTCTCGCCGGGACGGCTGCGCTCCGGGTCGAACGACCGCAGCCGATCCACCACGTCGGTGGTGGAGAATTGCGCGCCACCGAGTGAGTCGATGAAATACCCACGGCGGCAACGGCCCCGGTCCTCGAACTCGGTGAGCACTCGATACATCAGCGCGAAACCGCCGGGCACGCCCTCGTTCTGCACCGACCCCCTGGTCAGCACGCCATACCGTTCCAAGAGCATGTCCGCGGTCGCGTGTGCTCGAACGGTGTTGTCCGACACCCGCTCCGGCAGCAGCGACCATCGCCCCGCCACCGCGGGCGGCCCGGATCGCGTCGGCATGCTCGGGCGCGGCAGATAAGCCCGCCCGCGCGGTGCCCGGCGCGGCGTCCGATGGGCGGTCGTGGTCCGCGCGGTACCGGACAGCATGGCCCGCACCGGCGCGAACGTATCGCCCGAAACCATTCCGGCCCAGACCAATTCCCATAGTGCCGCCGCCACCTGAGCGTCGTCGAGCAAACCGGTCGCATCTGACAGCTGCCGGAAGAAGTACGCGCCACCGCCATGCGGCACCGGCGTCGGGTTGGGCGTCTCGGCGGCGGCCGAGGGGGGCGCGAGGGTGGCGCCGAGTGCGGTGAGCAGACGCAGCTGCACCTCGGACAGTTCGATGTCGTCTGGCGGTGCCAGGGTGAAGGGGGCCTGGTCGGTCAGGTGCAGCGCGACCCAGCCGTCCTTGGCGGTGATCGATCCGTGGCCGGACCAGAGGACTTCGCCGGTGGCCATCAGCTCGTCGAGCATGGCGGGGGAGTAGTCGCGGACCCGCGCGGGCAGGATGAGCGACTCCCAGGCCGAGGCCGGGATCGGCACGCCCGCAAGCTGTTCCACGACGGCGGCGACACCGTCGACACCGCGGAGTTCACTGGTCCCGATGTGCTGCCAGGCCGGCAGGAAGCGGCCGAGGGTGGCCGTCGATACCGGCTCGACCTCATGCCGCGCGGCGGCCAGCGAGCGTCGGCGCAGGCGGCGAAGCACCTGTGCGTCGCACCATTCGGAGCCCGCCGCACCCGGCGTGAATTCGCCCTCCACGATCCGTTTTTCGGTGATGAGCCGATGCAGCGCGGTGGCGACGACGGCGGTGCCGAGGCCGAAGCGCGCGGCGACCGCCTCGGTGCTGAACGGACCGTGCGTACGGGCGAATCGACCGACCAGATCGCCGAGTGGGTCGGCGACGGGTTCGATAAAGGCCGTTGGCGTGCCGATCGGCAGCGGTACGCCGAGCGCGTCACGCAGCCGGGACGCGTCCTCCACGGCCACCCACCAGCTGCGGCCCGCGAACGTAACCTCCAGGGCACGACGCGATTTCACCAACTCTGCGCACCACTCGGCGGGATCGTCGACGCAGCGTTCGGCGGCCTCGGCGGCGGTGAGCGGTCCGAGCAGGCGCAGCAGGTCGGCGAGTCCTTCGGCGTCGCGGGCATGACGTTCCGGGGTGAGCCGCTGCAGTTCCCGCTCGGTCAGCTCGATGACCGAGGCGTCGAGCAGTTCGCGCAGTTCCACCCGGCCGAGCAGTTCGGCGAGCAGGCCGGAGTCGAGCGACAGCGCGGCCGCGCGGCGTTCGGCCAGTGGGCTGTCCCCGTCGTACATGAACTGCCCGATGTAGTCGAACAGCAGGGCATTGGCGAACGGCGACGGCGTCGCCGTCTCCACCTCGACCAGGCGTAGTTGGCGGCGGGCCACCCGGCCGAGCAGGTCGCGCAGCGACGGCAGATCGTAGACGTCGCGCAGGCATTCGCGCACCGTCTCCAGCAGGATCGGAAAGTCGGGGAACTTGCGCGCCACATCGAGCAGCTGCGCCGAGCGTTGCCGCTGCTGCCACAGCGGGGCACGCTTGCCGGGGTCGCGCCGCGGCAGCAGCAGTGCCCGCGCCGCGCATTCACGGAAGCGGGACGCGAAAAGCGAGGAGCCGCCGACCTGTTCGGTGACGATGTCGTCGATCTCGTCCGGTTCGAAGACGAACAACTCGGCGCCGGGCGGATCGTCGGTGGTATCGGGCAGTCGCACCACGATGCCGTCGTCGGAGGCATTCGGCGCGGCGTCGACGCCGAACCGTTCGCGCAGCCTGGCCCCGATCGCCAGCGCCCACGGCGCGTGCACCGGCAGCCCGTAGGGCGAGTGCAGCACCAGTCGCCAGTCGCCGAGCTCATCCCGGAACCGCTCCACCACCAGCGTCTTATCGGTGGGCAGATGGCCGGTCGCGGTCCGCTGTTCGTCAAGGAGGGTGCCGAGGTTCGCGGTCGCGAACGCGTCCAAACCAGCTGCGCCGGTGAGCTTTTCCAGGTTTTCCGGGTGCTGGCCGACCTTCCGCACGAATTCGCCGAGCGCCCCACCGAGTTCGGCGGGACGGCCCAATCCGTCGCCGTGCCAGAAGGGCAGTCGGCCCGGCTGGCCGAACGCGGGCGTCACCAGCACCCGGTCGAAGGTGATCTCCTCGATCCGCCAGCTCGTCGCGCCAAGCGCGAACACATCGCCGACTCGCGACTCGTAAACCATCTCCTCGTCGAGTTCGCCTACCCGCGAGGCCTTTTCGCCGACCATGTAGACCGCGAAGAGGCCACGGTCGGGGATTGCGCCGCCCGAGGTCACCGCGAGCCGCTGCGCGCCGGGGCGCCCGGTGAGCGTGCCCGCGTCCCGATCCCACACCAGTCGCGGTCGCAGCTCGGCGAACTCGTCCGACGGGTACCGTCCGGCCAACAGGTCGAGCACCGACTCGTAGGCCGAGCGCGGCAGCGCCGCGTAACTTCCGGTACCGCGGACGATGTCGAACCAGGCGTCGACATCGATCGATTCCAGCGCGCACGCGGCCACCGTCTGCTGCGCGAGAATGTCGAGCGGATGCGCCGGGATCTGGATCGCCTCGATCTGTCCGGCGGTCATTCGCTGCGAGGCCACCGCGCAGTGGATGACATCGGTGCGGTGCTTCGGGAACAGCACCCCGCGCGAGATCTCGCCGACCTGATGCCCGGCCCGCCCGATTCGCTGCAGCCCGCTTGCCACCGACGGCGGCGCCTCCACCTGCACCACCAGATCGACCGCGCCCATGTCGATGCCGAGCTCGAGGCTGCTGGTCGCGACGACGCAGCGCAGCCGCCCGCTCTTCAGATCGTCCTCGATGAGCGCGCGCTGCTCCTTGCTCACCGATCCGTGGTGCGCCCGTGCGAGCAGCGGGCCCGCACCGTGCACCACCTCGGTCGACGCACCGAGCTGCGCAGGCGGCTTGTGCTCGGTCTGCACCGGTTCGCCCAGCCGGGCCGCATAGGTCTCGTTGAGCCGCGCGGTCAGCCGCTCGGCCAGCCTGCGCGAATTCGCGAACACGATCGAAGAGCGGTGTTCCAGCACCAGATCCACGATGGCCTCGTCCACGTGCGGCCAGATCGAGCCGGGTTGATCGGACTCGCCGGGTTCGGTCATGTCCGCCACCGGAACCCGCACGGACAGGTCGAAGGTCTTCGGCGCGGGCGGCGAGACGATGGTGATCGGCGCGTTGCCGACCAGGAACCGGCCGACCTCGTCCGGCGGCCGCACGGTGGCCGACAGGCCGATCCGTTGCGCGGGTCTTCCCGGCCCACCCGTCGCCCGGCCACCACCCTCCATCGAGTCGCTGCGCGGCGCCGATGTCAATTGATCGAGTCTGGCCAACGACAGCGCGAGATGCGCACCCCGCTTCGAACCGGCGATCGCGTGGACCTCGTCCACGATCACCGTGCGCACGTTCCGCAGCGTCTCCTTGGCCGCGGAAGTGAGCATCAGGAACAGTGATTCAGGTGTGGTGATCAGAATGTCCGGCGGCGTGCGCTGCATCGATCGCCGATCGGACGCGCTGGTATCGCCGGACCGAACCCCGACCGTGATGGCGGGCGGATCGAGCCCGAGCCGCTTGGCGGTCTGCGTCACACCAACCAGCGGCGCCCGCAGGTTGCGCTCAACGTCTACCGCGAGCGCCTTGAGCGGCGACACATACAGCACCGAGGTCCCGGCCTGCTCCGTCGCTTTCTCGCGGGTGGCCAGCTGATCGATCGCCCACAGGAATGCCGACAACGTCTTACCCGACCCGGTCGGGGCGATCACCAGGGTGTGCTCGCCCGCCGCGATCGCCTCCCACGCACCCAGCTGGGCGGCGGTCGGCGCCGGGAAGGCACCGTCGAACCACTCCTGGGTAGCGGGGGAGAACTGAGCCATGACATCAGTGTGCACCGAGGCACCGACAACAAGGCCGACGCAGCCGAGGGCCGCTGATCTCGGGTGTATATGGGTAACTCATGGGGTACGGGGGTAACCCTTTCGCTCCTCACCGACGGCCGCCAGCGCTACTGTCGTGGCACCTGAGCCTGGCCTGAATACTCGGAGAGGCGGAACAGTGCAAAAGGTGCTCAGACTCGACCTCGTCAGCCATGGCATGACCGAGGCGATGCGGAAGGCACGTTTTCCAGTCGATGAATCGCTGACCGAAGCCGGCCGCCGGGCGATTTCCGGTTGCACGCCGCTCGCCGCGCCCCGGGTGCTCACCGGACCGGAGCGGCGGACCGTCGAGACGGCCGCGTTGCTAGGCCTGCCCGGTGACGAGGACACCCGGCTTCGCGACCTGGACGCGGGCGCGTGGCGTGGCGGAGCGCTGATGTCGGTGCCCCAAGACGAGCTCTACGCCTGGCTCACCGACCCGATGTTCCGCGGCCACGGCGGCGAATCCGTGGTGGATGTGATCGAGCGAACCAGGTACTGGATGGCCGAGATCGCGTCGGAGGGCAAGTCGACCATCGCGGTCACCCATCCCGCCGTCATCCGCGCGGCCCTGCTGGTGACCTTGGACGCGCCGCCGAAATCGTTCTGGCGGATCGACATTCCACCGGGCAGCGTCACCCGGTTGCACTATCGCGGCGAATGGACCCTGCACTTCACGGCGTGACGGCGCTTTTCGCGGCAAGCGGTCCGGCACCGAGGGTGACGAGCAGCCGGACGGCGTCGGTGATCAGCCGGGCCGGGATCGACGGGTCGATGGCGCGCTGCATGCCGAGGCCGATGCCCATGCTGAGGATGCCCGTCGCGGCGTCCTCGGCGGGCACCGGCAGCTCGATGCCCATCGTGTCGGCCAGCGTTTGCACCTGCGCGGCGACCGCGCCGCGCACCACACTCAGGCTCGACACGAGCGCCGCCTGCAAGGCCGGATCGTCGCGGGAGACGGTCGCGAACTCGAATTCGAGCATGGTCCAGCCGACGTCGCCGACGGTCCGTTCCGCCCACTCCTGAAACCGCTCCAGCTGTTGCTCGAAGCTGTCGCCCGCCGCGAGCAGGTCGGTCACCTCGTCGAATTTGGTGGCGTGGATCAGCTCGATCACCTCGAGGCCGAGCTCTTTTTTGGTGCGGAAATTCGAGTAGACCGCACCCTTGGAGTAGCCGGCCTCCTCGGCGACCCGCTCCAGGCTGGTGCTCGCGTAGCCGTCGGCCAGGAAGAGGTCGCGTGCCGTGGCGATCAGGTCAGCGCGGGTGCGGGCCTGGCTCTCGGACCGGGTCAGACGTGCCATGCCGTGATTCTACGTACCGCGAGATTTGGGATACCGCTGGTATTTGAATGCTGTTAGTGTGTGGAACCATGGGTAACAACAACGGGCCGCAGCGACGCGGCCTGGCCATCGGCTGTGGTGGCACGCTCGGCGCCGCGTGGATCGTCGCGGCGCTGGCCGCCGTCCGGGACGCGCTCGCCTGGGATCCCCGCGAGGCCGACGTGCTGCTCGGGACTTCCGCCGGCGCGGAGTACGTGACCATGCTCGGCAGCGGCGTCTCGGTCGACGAGTTGGTCGATATGCAGGACGGCACGTCCACGAATCCGATCCTGTTGGCGCACATGCGGTCCGGCCCCGGGCGTCTCCCGCCGGTTCCGCGTCCACGACTCGGCTCGTTCCGACTCCCGCTGCGCCGCAACGAGTCCGGGCAAGCGTTGCTCACCGCGGGCAGTGGGTTGTTGCCGGTAGGCGGCGGTGACGCGGGTTGGCTGGAACAGCTGGCCGTGCGGCTGAACCCCGGCCGTTCCTGGGTTGCGCACCCGGCTACCTGGCTGGTCAGCATGGATTACGCGACGGGAGAACGGGTTCCGTTCGGATCGCCCGACGCACCGGTCGCGCCGCTCGGTGCCGCCTTGCGTGCGTCGTGGGCGGTGCCGGGCTGGTTTCCGCCGGTAGCCATTGCCGGGCGCCGCTTCATCGATGGTGGCGCCGGTTCGACAGCCTCGGTCGATCTGCTGATCCCGGAAAAGCTGGACGAGCTCGTCGTGCTCGCCCCGATGGCCTCGACCGGGAAGATCCCCGCGAGCGGCGCCGGCCACTTCCTCGAACGGCAGCTGCGAAACCGTATGAGCGCCAAGCTCGATGCCGAGATCGCCCAGCTGCGCGCGACTGGAACCAAGGTCCTTCGCCTCGACGCCACCGCCGACGACCTTGCGGTGATGGGCCCCAACTTCATGGACGGCCGCCGCCGCCTCGACACCTTCCAGCACAGTCTGCGCAGCACCCGCCGTGCGCTCGAACAAGGAGCCTTCGCATGAGAATTCTCGGTCACGGATACCCCGGCTTCGACCTGAAGGGCGCGCGCGTCCTGATCACCGGGGCCGGCCGCGGCATCGGCCAGTCCACCGCGGAACTGTTCGCGGCCAAGGGATCCGAGGTGGTGATCGCCGACGTCGACACCGTCGCCGCCGAAACCGCCGCTGCCGCAATAGGAGTCGAATCCTACGAGCTCGACGTGCGCTCGCGCGGCCAGTGGGACAAGGTGATCGCCGACCTCGGCCACGTCGACGTCCTCGTCAACAACGCGGGTGTCATGCCAGCGGGCTCGTTCCTCGACGAGCCGGACGTGGTCGGCCAGGCCACCATGGACATCAACGTCTGGGGCCTCATCCACGGCATGCGTGCCGTCGCGCCCGGCATGATCGAGCGCGGCCACGGCCACATCATCAACGTCGCCTCGCTGGCGGGCAAGATCCCGGTCGCCGGCCTCGCCGTCTACAACGCGAGCAAGTTCGCCGCCGTAGGCCTTTCCGCCGCAACCCGTTTGGAATTCGCCCCGCAGGGCGTCAGCGTGAGCTGCGTGCTGCCCTCGGCCGTGCGCACCCGCCTCTCCTCCGGCCTCACCCTCGGCCACGGCATGCCAACCGTCGACCCCGAAGACGTCGCCGCCGCCATCCTGCGCACCGTCGCCACCCGCAAGGCCGAGGTTGCCGTCCCTAGCTACCTCGGCCCCATCGACGTAGCCCTGGCCGCCACCCCCGAACGCGCCATGCGCCTGGTCCGCCGCCTCATCGACGGCGACCGCGCCCTACATCCCGCCGACGAAAAAACCCGCGCCGAATACGAGGAGCAGGTCCGCTCCATCAGCTGACCGCGCCCACCGCGCGAAAAGTGGCTCCGGAGTTGGACTCCGGGGCCACTTGCCATCACGGGCTCAGTCGTTTTCCTTCGCGGAGGACTCGGCGGCAGTCGTCGACGAAAGGTTAGCTGGTTCCTCTTCCTGCGCACTGGTTTCAGCGTCTCGTTTGCGTCGCCATTCCTCGAAGCCGGCCATATAGCTGCGGTATTCCTCGGCCACCGGACCACTGGGCGGAATGCGATACCACCACCAATTAAGGCCGTCTCTGACGCGTCGTCCTTTCCATGCGATCCAGCGGTCGGTGTTGTCGACGGTGAACGAGGTGTAGATGTGGTCGTATTCGGCGAGCCAGGTATCGACTGCGGAGCGTAGCGGCTCGCTCAGCGCGGGCAGCAGTCTTTCGATGGTGTCACGTCTCGACAGGCTGTATGTCAGGTCGCTGACTTTTCTGGCATTCCATGCGTCTGGTGCACGGGTAGGGTTGGCTTCCATATCTAACACGTCGGTCGCCCATGACAAAAGCAGTCGATCGAACGATATTTTCGGAGAGCTGGTCACCTCGTACTCAATCGATTCGAGTTCACGCAGAGCCGCATGGCTTACAGCTGCGAAAGCGTCGAAGCCGGGAAGTCCACTCGCGATGATCACAAAAGGAGAGCCTTCGGGCAAGGTATCTCGGACAATAAGTCCCGCCAAGGCTTCGTCGCGATTGTTAATGAATCTACCGTGACGAACCGGGAGGCTGAAGATGAACAGTACATCGCGGATTTCTTTATATTCATCCGGAGTGATTGGTATGCGTTCAATGACCAGTCCGGCCACATGCCCCTCGGCAACTAGGCTCAGTTCGCCTCCGGAAAAATACTCGCGGTCGGCTGCGTCGTCATCGACAGTCCTTCGATCGGCCAATTTATTCAATAGCCCGGCGAGTCGGTCATGCAATTCAATCTCTTTTTGGAACACGGCGGATTCCTCTATTTACACTCGTCGGCGAAAGATCACATTGGCCCATCTTCCTGCGCACTGGATTCAGCGTCCCGTTTGCGTCGCCATTCCTCGAAGCCGGCCATATAGCTGCGATATTCCTCGACCACCGGTCCGCTGGCTGGAATGCGATACCACCACCAATTCAACTTCTCCCTGCGGCGCTGGCCCTTCAAGGCAACCCAACGGCGAGAGTCATCGACAGTTAATGATGAGTAGATGCGATCATACTGGGCGACCCATTTCTCGACGGCAGGGCGGAGATCCTCGCTCAACTGAGGAAGGCTATCTTCGATAGCGTCACGAATGCGCAAATCATAAACTAGGTCGTGCACGTCCTTGGCATTCCAGGCGTCTGGATGTCTGGTCGAATTGATCTCCATTTCGAGAACACCGTTAGCCCATCCCAGTAGAACCCAGTCGAATGAGCCCGACGATGCAGGACCACTATTTTCGACGAGTTCGAGCTGACGCAGATCCTGGAGGGCAACCGAATCGAAAGCATCGAAACCAGGTAATTCACTCGCAATGACTGCGAAGGTTGGGCCATCGGCCAACGTATCTCGGACGACAAACCCCGCGACCACCTCCGTGCGGTTATTTACGAACTTGTGGTGGCGGAGCGGAATTGTCGGAGCGAACAATAAATCGCGTAGCTGATCATATTCATTCGGAGTGATGGGTACCCTGCGACGTAACAGGGCAGCCGTGAGCAATTCGATAAAGAGACTGACTTCACCTCCGAACAACAGAATCCTCGACTCCTCGACCACATCGGCCGGGAGTCGATCTACAAGCTGCTCTAACAGGTCTGTCGATCTGTCGTGCAGTTCGAGCCCTTTACGAGCCACGGCGGAATCCTCCTACTTCAGTGTCTGGTGAACATGGTCACCAGTGGTTCTCAACGATACTATCGAAGCGGCTGCGGCACACCATTCTCGTCGTTCTGCATGACACCTGGACCATCTTTTGGTATGGCGGTCACAATGTGTCCGCGGGGGTCCACGATTACGTGGATCCGAACTCCATCGCGTACTCCTTCGACAAGCCATGTCTGAAAATCTGGCTGCCAACGCGGCACGGAATCCGGATTTCTGGCGATATCTTCGATGGCATCGATAATCTGTTCGCTGGGCTTATCTGCATCCTCAGGGTCACCCCAACTCTTCGGAAAGACGGTCTTCCCCGGGACGTTGCTGCCGAAGCCGTGCCCGCCTTGATCCGGCCGATTGGGGTCTCTCCGTAGGATATGTATTAGATCCGATTGGGTGAGGGGATCGATTCTATCTGGGGTGCCGAATTCCTTGCGTCCCTCGCTGGTCCCATCCCATTGGTTCGGGTAACGAGCAGGAGGTGGCTGCCTTTGTGGCGGACGCTCGGGCTCGGGCCGAGCACCCCACGCCTCGTCGGCCTCGCGCTCAAGCCTTTTCTTTTCTCGTTCTTCGTACTCGTCTAACGAATCGTCGGGCCATCCTTGATTGTCGGGGCCTGTCGCCTCAGGTAGGCGCGAACCCGACTGCTCCTCGCCGCCCTGGATCTCCGGTGCCGACGGGCCGGGGAATTCCCCTTGGCCATCGGCATTTCCGGGATCGGCCGGGCCGAATTCGGTCGGGCCGGGGAGCTCGCTCGGCGGCTTGGTGCCTGGCGCCGGTACCGGCACGGGTACGACAGTGGGTGCGCCAGGATTCGGTACTCCACCGTTGTCGCCGGGATCGGGGATCCGGGAACCGTCAGGAATGTCAGGGATTTCGGGCTTGTCCGGGAGGCCGGGGATGTCGGTGCCGCCGGGGATATCAGGGAGATCGGGGGTATTCGGGAGGTGGGGGATCTCCGGGATGTCGGGATAGGGCGGCGTGATCGTGAGTGGTGGGTTGGTGTCGGGTCTGTTGCGGGGTACCGGAGGTGGCACCATCGGGGCCTGTGGGTCATCTTTGAGAAGGTTGTACAGGCCCTTGCCGCCCTGGATCACGGGCCGGGCTCCCTTGAGGGGAGGTACCACCAGCATGAAGAATTGCTCCACCTCGTCGGTGGTCGCCAAGGCCCGGCCCGGGTCCAGTGTCCCGGTCCCGGTGATCACCAGTTCGCCTTTTTGGTAACCGAAGTCGACGTAGGCACCCGAGCCGGGATCGATGATGTTGCGCAGCTTGCCGTCCGGGCCGTAGTTGGCGGTGTACGTCTTCTGCTTGCCGTCGGGGCCGTTGTAGATCAGATGGCGAGACAAGTTGGCATCGGGGGAGTCCGGGTTGACCGGCTTGAGCTCCCACGAGGTGCCATCGAAGTTGTCGACCGCCGCCGATCCGCCAGGAGTCTGCACAACACCGGGCTGAGGCTTGGATTCCGGCAGGTTCATTGGCTTGACCTCGCCGGTTTGCGGGTCGACGTAGCTGAATCGCGGCGGCTCTGGCTTCGCGGGCACAAGCCCGGGACCCTGGGAGTAATAGGGCGGATCCGTCGGCTTCTGCGACGGATCGACGGACGTGATCGCCGGTGGCAGTTTCGCCAACTCCGGATCAGCAGGAGTCGGCGGCGGTGGACCCACGGGATTGGGCACCGTATCCGGCTTGGGAATGCGGTTGCCGCGGTCGTCCAGATCGGTGAACGCCTGCGGATCTACGATCGCTTGTGCCTGCGGCACACCGGATTTCGGCGCGATCTGGCGCTGGACGGCGTCGATCATGCTCCGTACATCGAAGATCCGCCCGACCGCGCGAGCCGCACTGTCGGGTGTCATGCCGTGGAAGTCCACGACCTTGCCGTCCTGCGCGGCAGGCTGGTCCGGTTCCGCTCCGAGGGTGGGGATCAGCGCGGTGAGCCAGTTCGCATGCTCACGAACCCAAGACAGATCCACCGCGCACCACCTGCCCTGAATGTCGCGGATTCCGGGCAGGCAACCCCGGATTCAATGCGGACACCGCCATGCCAAAACACCTCACGTACTGTCGGATTGGAGACCGCGTCGGTAGAAACGCGAGAAGCCCCGACCCGGGAAAGGGTCGAGGCTTCGTTTGCAGATGCATCGCAACCGTGGGCGAGTGCTGCCGATCCGGCTGGTTACGCCTGGATGGTTCTCAGCAGACCACGGCTCGAAAACTATTGGGATGAAGAGATTCCCGTGAATTTCGGGAAGAAGGCGCAACTATGGCGCTGCACAAAGCTTCACTTATCGGGCACGCGATGTCAACCCTCGATGTTGAACCACTGCGAAATATGCAGGTAGAAGCGGCAATTGGCAGAGCGAGGCAGTCCTGGAAGCGGAAGATGCGGTCGCACAACCGCAATGGGCCCCACCTCAGCGAGGTAGGGCCCATAGCGGTTGATATCGGGGTCAGCAGGTGGTTGGGGCCGGTTCGCCGCGGAAGCGGGCCTCTACGTAGTTCCAGGCTTGGACGAAGCCTGCGGCGGCCGTGGTCAAGTGTTCGGCTATTTCGTAGGGGTGGAACTCGACTCGGGCGCCTGCCTTGCAGTAGCGGTCGACGACTTCGGCTACCGGCGGGAAGAAGGTCATCTCGTCGTAGCGGCCCTGCCAGATGTAGGTGGGAACGGTGGGCACGCCGTCGAAGTAGCGCAGGCTGTTCTCGCGCAGCACCTCGTGGGCGACCGGGCTGTCCATCAGGCTCTTCGAGGCGGCCATCTGTTCGGCGTTGCGGAACGCGCCGTGGAACAGCAGGAACCGGCGGCAGGCGTCATGGGTGAATTCGCGGAACCACAAACCGTTTTCGTTGAGCTGGTCCGACACCGGGAGCCGGTCGGGGTATTCGCGTTCGAGGCCCATCGCGGCGGCGAACGCCAGCCCGAAGCCGGGGTGCGGGGCGAAGCCGAGCGCCATCGCCATCTCCTCGAGATCGGCGGGGATGCCGCCTGCGATCGACGCGGTGATTTTCAGGTCGGGCGCGTAGGTGGGCTGTAGCGCGGCCGCCCACGCGGTGGCCATCCCACCGCCGGAGTAACCGGCAAGGGCGACAGGCGAAGTGGACAGGCCGAGCTCGGCAACCTGCTGCACGGCCTTGACGCTGTCCAGCGTCATCATGCCGCTGAGTCGCGCCGCGCCATAGGCGGAGGTGGGGCCGAGGTAGTCGGGCAGTGAAACAGCCCAGCCCCGCCCGATCGGCAGCATCGCGCCGACCGCGTCCTGCAACTCGCCGTTGAACAGTGAGCGTGACGGGTTGCACTGGGTGCCAAGGGAATTGATCAGCGCCTGGTAGGAGACCAGTGGCGGATTCTTGACGCCGATCGGCAGCAGGACGGTGGTAACCCCCATCACCGGCTTGCTCTGCGAGTTGGTGGACCGGAACGCGACCTGCCAGCCGATGGTGCCGACGTAGGGGCCGGTGTCGATCTTGCGGGCGCGCACGACGTCGCCCGGGTTCAGTGCCGCTAGGTCGGCGGGCGCCGCGTAGAACACATCCGGATCCGGTGTGGGATAGAGCGGTTGGGCGTTTGCGGGCAGGCCGAGCAGGCCGGCCGAGACGACGCTCAACACCAGGATCGCGATCCTGAACGGAACTCTGTGCACGGTTTTCCTTCGAATATCGGCCCCTATCGACTTACCGACCCCGACAACGCCTCGGCAACTCGAACGGACCACCACTGCATGGGAAATCGCGGCGAACGTCATCGTTCGCCACGTGGACGGAGAGACATGACCTCACAGTCGAACCGAAGGTCGGACCGGCACACCACCTTTCGGCTCAACGACTGTGGGTGGCCGCGAAAGCGGCACCATCCGCAGCGAACGTAGCGTCGCGGCTTCGGCCGCGCGCAACCGGGTCCGGCATATTGGACAATTCACAACGCATTTCCTGTGCGTTTGACCAAGGTCACTGCGCCGGACACCTCGCTTATGGCTCGTCATAGCGAATGGCTCTCGAAATTCAGGCTGGGCGCGTGCCGTGCGGTTCGTCGAGCGAGCCATCGCGGAGCTGTCACTCGACGTTTGCCTCAGCCAGGTCCCGTTTGCTGGGTGGGTCCGTGGACGGCGCCGATCCGGGTGTGGTGGCGGGGGTCACACCAAACCTCACATCGTGCATAGTGTGTGCCCATTCACAGAGGGTAAAATTGCGCAAGATGCTCATTTTGCAAAGCCAAGGTTGTTCATTCCGCCCTTCGAGGGCAGGGTAAAGGGCATCAAGTGCTCAACTAAGGCGGCGCCCGATCGGCGCCGGCCGGACGGGTGGATGTATGACCGAGCTCGCCGATCACG
The DNA here is from genome assembly GCF_044455225.1 of Nocardia sp. NPDC051321. Taxonomy (NCBI): domain Bacteria; kingdom Bacillati; phylum Actinomycetota; class Actinomycetes; order Mycobacteriales; family Nocardiaceae; genus Nocardia; species Nocardia sp. NPDC051321. The sequence goes on from NZ_JBITEM010000011.1 coordinate 198,932, forward strand.
ATCTGATTCCGGCGCCTTATGACCTCGCCGACCGCTACCGCGTCGGTGCGGGCACCGTTGTCCTCACCGGGGTCCAGGCGATCGCGCGTCAACTGGTGGAACAGCACGTGCGTGACCTGCGCGCCGGACGCCGGGTCGGCACGTTCGTGTCGGGGTATCAGGGCAGTCCGCTCGGTGGCGTGGACAAGATGCTCGGCGGGATGCCCAACGTACTTGCCGAGCACGATATTTCGTTTGTCCCGGGTTTGAACGAGGAATTGGCCGCCACCTCGGTGTGGGGGAGCCAGGCCGATCTGCCCAAGGGTACCGCTACCCACGACGGTGTCGTCGGTGTTTGGTACGGCAAGGGACCCGGCCTGGACCGGGCGACCGACGCGTTGCGGCACGCCAACATGTACGGCGCCAACGCCAACGGCGGTGTGCTGCTGCTGGTCGGCGACGATCCGGCCTCGAAGTCCTCGACGGTGCCCGCGGTGAGCGAGCGATCCCTGGCCGCGATGAACATTCCGGTGCTGTTCCCGCGCAACGCCCGCGAGATCATCACCATGGGCCTGCACGGTGTCGCGCTGTCGCGTGCCTCAGGGTGCCTCGTCGCGCTGAAGATCGTGGCCGATGTCGCCGACGGCGCCTGGTCGGTCGACGGCGACGCGGGCGACATCGACATCATCATCCCCGAGATCACCTGGGAGGGACGGCCGTTCAACTATCTGCAGCGGCCGATGGCGGCGCCGACGGACAGCGTGATCGCCGAGGCGGACCTATATGGCCCGCGCTGGGAGGTAGTCAAGGCGTACAGCACGCTCAACGACCTCGACGTCATCGAGCTGGACCCACCGCACGCCACCCTCGGAATCGCCGCCACCGGAACCACTTTCGACGCTGTCCGGCAGGCACTGATCGATCTGGGCGTGGACGACGACGCGCTCATGCGCGCCGGTGTCCGGTTGCTGCGCATCGGCATGCCGTTTCCCATTGCGCCCGAGCGTGTTCGGCAGTTCGCGAAGGGCCTGTCCCGCCTCGTGGTGGTCGAGGACAAGACCGCCTTCATCGAGACCCAGATCCGGGAGATCCTGTACGGCACGGCCGACGCACCGGAGATCATCGGCAAGCGCGACGCCGCCGGTCGCCCGCTGTTCAGCCAGGACGGCGAACTCACCACCGGCCGCATCACCAAACCGCTCAGCCGCGCCCTGCACGGCTACCTGGACACGAAACGTCCACTACCGCAGCCACTGTCGCTGTCCGTGCTGCCCGCCAAGCGGGCCGCCTACTTCTGCAGCGGCTGCCCGCACAACCGCTCCACCGCGGTGCCGGAGGGTTCGCTGGCCGGCGGCGGCATCGGCTGCCACACCATGGTGACCATGTCGGGCCGGGAGGACAGCCAGGTCACCGGCCTGACCCAGATGGGCGGCGAGGGCGCGCAGTGGATCGGCCAGGCGCCCTTCACCGACGTGCCGCACCTGTTCCAGAACATCGGCGACGGAACGTTTTTCCACTCCGGCCAGCTCGCGGTGCAGGCGTGCATAGCGGCCGGGGTGAACATCACTTACAAGCTGCTCTACAACGACGTCGTCGCGATGACCGGAGCGCAGGACGCCGAGGGCGCGCTCGCGGTGCCGATGCTGACCCACAAGCTCAGCACCGAGGGCGTCGCGCAGATCATCATCTGCGCCGACGAGCCGAAGAAGTACCGCAAGCGCGATCTCGCACCGGGTACCCGGCTGTGGCACCGCGATCGGCTCGACGAGGCCCAGCGCGTGCTGCGTGAGGTGCCCGGCGTCACCGTGCTCATCTACGACCAGCACTGCGCCGCCGACGCGCGTCGGCAGCGCAAGCGCGGCACCCTGCCGACGCGCCGGACCCGGGTGGTCATCAACGAGGCGGTCTGCGAGGGCTGTGGTGACTGCGGCGTAAAGAGCAACTGCCTGTCCGTGCAGCCGGTGGACACCGAATTCGGCCGCAAGACCCGGATCGATCAGACCTCCTGCAACACCGACTACACCTGCATGGACGGCGACTGCCCGTCCTTCGTCACGGTGGAACTGCCGGATCCCGCAAAAGCCAAGAAGCGCAAGGCAACGCAGCGTCCGGCCCCGGCGGTGCTGCCCGATCTCCCGCAGCCGGTGCTGACGACGACACAGAACGTCTTCCTCGCGGGCATCGGCGGCACGGGCATCGTCACCGTGAACCAGGTGCTTGCCACCGCCGCGCTGCGGGCAGGCTACGAGGTGGCCAGCCTGGACCAGATCGGCCTGAGTCAGAAGGCCGGACCGGTCGTCTCGCACCTGCGGTTCGCCACCGGTGCGCTGGAGCCCGCGAACCGGCTGACCCCGGGCTCGGCGGACTGCATTATCGCCTTCGACCTGCTGACCGCCACCGACAACAAGAACCTGGCCTACGGCTCGAAGGCGACCACCCTGTCCGTCGCGTCCACCAGTAAGACCCCGACCGGGGACATGGTGTACGACAAGGCCGTCGAATACCCGGAAACACCGGTGCTGCTGTCCAGGCTCGAGCAGGCGTCGCGCGAGGTGCGTTCCTTCGACGCGCTCGCCGCCGCCGAGGTGCTGTTCGGCAACACCGCGGCCGCCAACTTCCTGATGGTCGGCGCCGCGTACCAACTCGGTGGGCTGCGCCTGCCCGCGGCGTCGATCGAGGAGGCCATCGAGATCAACGGCGTCGCCGTGAACGCCAATATCGCGGCGTTCCGCTGGGGCCGGATCGCGGTCGCCAGGCCGGACGACTTCGCCGCGGCGGCGGGTCGCCCGCGGGCCGAGCGCGCCGAAATCAAGGTCCCTGCGGATCTTTTCGACGGCCTGACCGCGACGGGTGAGACCAGGCGGCTCGTCGAACTGCGGGCCGCGGAGCTGATCGGCTTCCAGGGTGTCCGCGTCGCACGTGACTATGTGCTTACCGTGCAACACATTTGGGACGCGCAGCTGCGCACCACCGAGCGCACCGAGTTCAGCGAGCAGGCGGCGCGTGGCCTGTACAAGTTCACCGCCTACAAGGACGAGTACGAGGTGGCCCGCCGCCTGGTCGACCCGGCCTTCCTGCACGAGGTCGCGGGTCAGCTGCCCGAAGGGGCGAACCTCACCTACAAGCTGCACCCGCCGGTGCTGCGGGCGATGGGCCGCAAGAAGAAGATCGGCATCGGGCCGCGCGGGCATCTCGTGCTCAAGGTGCTGGCGAAGGGAAAGCGGTTGCGCGGCACGAAGTTCGATCCATTCGGTTATGCCCACGTCCGGCGGGTCGAGCGCACCCTGCTCGCCCACTACACCGAGATGGTGACGACGCTCGCGGACACACTCGACGACGCAGGCTACGACCGCGCGGTGCAGGCCGCCGCGCTCGCCGACACCGTGCGTGGCTACGAGGACATCAAGCTCGCGAACGTTGAGCTGTACCGGAACAGCCTGCGCGACCTCGGCATCGAGCCGCCGGTGCTCGAATCCACGAGCGCGGCTGGGCAGTAGACCGCGCGCCTGGTCGAGCGTGAGGCCACGCTCCCGGGTACATGGAAAGCGGCCCGCAACTACAGAGTTGCGGGCCGCTTTCTCGTTGGCCGAAGTCCAACGCCGGCATTTCGGCCAGACGTACGACCTGTGCCGCTGTGTCATCGAAGACCTGGCCGAACTGGGCATGCTGGCGCAACAGATTTCCGAGCGCGACGGCGTGGCCAGGCAACTCCACACCCTGATCGACGGCCTCAGCCTGCGGGTCCGGCGGGCTCTCTGACGTCGGCCGATATGACCGCTCAGCTGGACGTGGTCCTGCGCGAGATCATCACCGGCTGACCGGTGGGCGGTAGCGACTCGCAAATCGGTTGTCTCGCTATGGAACCGATCGGGCGGTTCGCACGTCCAACCAAGTAGTCAGGAACAGTAAGTCAGTGGGGGGATTCCATGAACACCGCGCAATTGAGCTGGGACATCACAGAGATGGCCAAGCCGAACGCCTTCGCGCATCCGAGTCTGCGCGACTATCTGGATCCGGCGAACGGGCCATGCGGGAGCCTGCTGGCTCCGGCTTTTCAACTGGAGTTCGCCGACTACGACGAACTCACCGCGCGCGGCGACGTCGACGGTGCGCCGATCGTGCTGCCGGTCAATACCGAGCGCCAGGCCGACAGCCTGCGTTCGATCCGGGCAACACATGCCATGGGACTGATCGTCGCGGTCACCAACGACCTCACCGGCCACTCGACCTATTTCGCCATCCGCTCAGGTGCCAACTTCGTGGTCAACATCGCGATATCCATCGAGCGGCAAGCCGAACTCCTGCGCGCCCAACTGCTCGACCACGTACGTTCGGCTCGCGACAACCGTCGCCCGCCACGCGACGTGATGACTGCCCGCCGGGCACCGGATCTCCCGCGCTCCCGAAACCTTGTGCCCGCCAGAGATGTCCGACGATCTGCCCCGCCCACCCTGGACGACTTCGACACCCGGCTCCTGCGCATGCTGCGCACCTCGATGACGGTCGCCGAAATCGCCCGCCAGAATTATCTTTCCGAGCGTTCCATGTACCGTCGCATCCGAAACCTCTACGACACCATGGGCGTACACAGCCGCGCCGAGTTGGTCAGATCGGCATCTCGCGACGACGCTCCCGCCCCACGCACCATGTACCGATCACTGCCTGCGAGTTGATCGAATCACTCAGCGCTACACCATTCATGGACGATTTGAATACCGATGCTTTGGGAGGAAGAGATGGTCTCGAAGGTTCGACGGTTGCTGTTGGCCGGGGTTGCCAGCGGCGGTGTATTGGTGATCAGTGCATGCGGGGGAGGGGGTGAGGAGGCGGCGCAGCCGAGTCCGGTGCCGCTGCCGGAGCCGACGTCCAGCAGGCAGGCGGTGGCCAGCGACAACCTGGGGGCCCTGTGGCCGTTCACGGTCGATCACGGCACCCTCGAGTGCCGGGCGGGGGTGCAGGCGGTGTTCGTTGCGCCGGACGGGAAGTCGTATGCGCTCAACGACAAAGCTGAGGAGGCGGGGGTGGCGGGCGTTGAGCCGTTGCGGGCCAATGGTTCCGGTGGTGACAAGATCAGTCTCGGAGCAGTGCGCAGCAGGGCATTGCGGTTGTGCGAGTTCGCGGGATAGCACTACCGCGTTCGGCGGCACCGGGCTGTGGGTTACCCGTGCACCGCCGCGACAGCGGCACGAATTGCGTTGAGCAGTGACCCGCGCCGCTCCTTCTTGCCGGCGGTGGGCGGTTCGTGTGCCGCCGGTGGCTCGAGCCGCGATATTGAGCGGGATCTTGTCGGCCATGGTGTGCCGGGCGTGCCGAGTACGTCGCGCTCGTAGGCGAGATACCAGTGTTCGCGGATGGACATCCAGGGCTCCTCGGTGTCGAGGTCAAGAGTGATCGCGACAGAGTTGGGAGGCAAGTGCCAGTAGTACTTTGCGCGCGGAGCGTGATAAATGTGTTGTCCATACCCGAGAGCACGCGACTTGGCGTGCGGCCGAGAACTGCCGTTTGCGATGGACCGGTCGGCGTTTGTCAATGCGGTCCGGAATCAGAAAAGCGGCCCGCAACATATTCCTCCGGGCCGCTTTTCGTTGTAGCGAGGACAAGGAAAGTTGCGGCCACGGTCAGAGAGGCGAGGGTTCGCACGGTCGATAAATGTGGTATCTCGTCCGGGTTGGTGCGACCCGGACCTTTTGGCATGGGCTCGTCGAGTTCTGTCGGCAAGTCGGGAGCCTCGGCAGCTTGCCCTGGGGTTCGGTGCGCTGGTGCGGCGGCATTCCCGCACGCCTCGTCCGTGGTTACGACGTCCTGCCGCGAACCGCGCCGCCGCTGCCAACCTCCGCTGGATGATCGCTCGCTATGCGGCTATTACAGGACGGCTGTTCTGCTGGGTGATCTGAACGCATCCTGGCTGTCAGCATAAGGGCCTCGCTCGATGGTCACACCTCGATGACACGCCTACCTCCAACGTGATTCCCATCTTCGGGCACATCCGCACCGAACAATCAGTGTCGAACCGCACATTCCGCCGAAAACCTCTCGTCAGCTCATTGGGGTTTCCGAGCTACCGAGTTTCAGCCGTCCTCTTGCAGGTCACCGAACCCGGAGGTACCACACCATGCACAGCAGATTCCTGACAGCAAGCCTCGCCGCGCTGTCCTTAGCGGTAGTCGTCAGCCCCCTGACGCCCGCAGCGGACGCACACGCCCGCCCGGATATCCGCATAGACGTCGGCAAGGGAGGCAAGCTCCGATTTTCGCCCGAAGTCGTCCACGGCAATCCTGGCGAAGTGGTCACCTTCTACTTTTACGGCCATTTCAGCGCCACCGAAAGCACGGCCCGCCTCAGGGACCCGTGCCACCCCCTCGGGGGATTCGACTCCGGCGTGCTTCACAACGGAGCCACTTCCAGCATCATCATCAGCAACCACAACCCGATCTACGTTTACAGCACCCCTCAGTGCGGGAAAGGCATGGTGGCCATCATCAATCCAGGCCCCCACGATTCTGTCGAAACATTCCGAAGGGCCGCTATCGCTCAAGAGGGTTGATCTGGAGCAGACCTCGCACATCGGCTACAGGGCAGTCGGGCGTCGCTCTTCGAGCTGATCGCCCGAAGGTACGCCAACGAACGGCTAGGCCAAGCGGCGGAGGTTGCTTCGAACACCGCACCAGCCAAGCTTGCCAATCTGCAGCGAAGAGCGCGCGGAATCTCAGAACCGAGGCGGATCTGCCATGTCACCGCTAAACGTTCTGAGATTCCGCCACGAGTTTTGAGACCCTACGTGTGCCACGAAGGTGGAGAGGAGTTCGATGTAGGTAGAACTTCTTGACATGATGCTGCGCAGGAGATGAAGGTTTGGCCCTTCGGAGTCGCCCTGCGGTGGGAGGCTTCAAACCATCACATGCTGCGTTGGCTGAAGACCGTCGTGGTGATCGATGTGGAAAAGGCGCAGGGTATGCGTCAGGTGGGGATCGGAAAGACGGTGCGCAGTCCTCGTTTTCGGGGATCGCTGTTGACGTGTCGTAACTCACTAGGTGGCATCGAAACCGGGTCGCAGTAGGAACGCCCGGGATGAGCCTGGCGGGTGACCGCTGATTGGCCAGGCGGTGTCCGGCATGTAGGCGACGTGAGTCCGGTCTGCGGGTTCTGCACGGAACGTGGGAAGGCGTGTCCCGACAATGCTTTTCGCGTGTTCGCGGGGGGCGAGGGGGAGCCTGCCAAGCGGCTGAACCGTGAGGCAGTGAGTACCGTCGCGGGGCGTGCCGGCCGGACCGGTTCGTAGTAGCGGTGAAGTCTCTGCTGGGCGCGGTGGGGGTGGAGCGAAGGGGCCGGGTCATCCGTGGTGTTGTGCGTTCGATCAACCGGGACAGCGTGTTCCGGGAGGAGTCGCATGGGCGAGCTGAAGCCGTCAGGTAAAACGTTCGAGATTTCGAAGTGGGAAGTATGGGAGGCATATCGGAAAGTCAAAGCTAATCGGGGTGCGCCGGGAGTGGATGGGGTGACTCTCGAGGTGTTCGAGTCCGATCTGAAGGGCAACCTGTACAAGATCTGGAATCGGATGTCGTCGGGCAGTTATTTCCCGCCTCCGGTGATGGCGGTGGAGATCCCGAAGCCGCATGGCGGTGGGGTGAGAACGCTTGGGGTTGCCGACGAACTCGGACAGGGTCGCGCAGACGGTGGTAGCACCTAGGTTGGAGGCGAAGGTCGAGCCGATCTTCCATTCGGATTCCTATGGCTACCGGCCGAAACGCTCGGCTCTGGACGCGGTCCGGGCATGCCAGCAACGATGCTGGAAGACCGACTGGGCCATCGATTTGGACATCCAGAAGTTCTTCGACAGCGTCGATCACGACCTCATGGTCAAGGCGGTGGAGGCTCACACCGACCAGCCGTGGGTGAGGCTGTATGTGAAGCGGTGGTTGACCGCGCCGATGCAGCTCGCCGATGGCATGCTGCAACGGCGAGACCGCGGCGCCCCGCAGGGGTCTGCGGTCTCGCCTGTGCTGGCGAACTGTTCATGCACTATGCGTTCGATATGTGGCTGGTGCGGGAGTATCCGACCGTCCGCTTCGAGCGCTATGCCGACGACGCGGTCGTGCACTGCGTTACCGAGCGTCAGGCCAGGGGACTGGTCCAGGCGATCGGGGACAGGATGGGACAGGTCGGGCTGCGGCTGCATCCCGACAAGACGAAGATCGTGTACTGCAAGGACCAGCGGCGCCACCGCGACTACGGTGTTACCGCGTTCACGTTCCTGGGGTTCACTTTCCGTGCCCGTACCGTTCGGATCAAGAGCGGTCGGCTAATCGCCTCGTTCCTGCCAGCGATCAGCAACGACGCCCGCGACAAGGTCAGCGAGCAGATCCGCCGATGGCGGCTGCACCGCAAGATCGGCCACGGTTTCGCCGAGCTTGCGCACGAGATCAACCCGATCGTGCGCGGCTGGATGCAGTACTACGGGGCGTTCTCCCGCTCCGCGCTGACTCCGCTCCTGTTCCGCATCAACTCCTATCTGGTGCGGTGGATCCGCAAGAAATACAAACGGTTGCGCACCGCCAAGAAGGCCATGCTCTGCTGGCGCCGGATCACGCGGCAGTATCCACGGCTCTTCGCCCATTGGGTATGGGTGCGCATTTCCCGGTGGAGAGGGTGACAAGAGCCCGGTGACGAGAGATTGTCACGCCGGGATCTGTGGGAGCCCAGGGCTGAAATGCCCTGGGCCACCCGACAGTGCTGGATAGCTCGCGGCCCGGGTTAAGAGGACCGGATGGGAACCGCTATGCGCCTCGATCGTCTTCGAAGTTCCGCCCTGCTTGCCGCAACCGTTTTGATCGCTACGGGTTGGGGAGCCACCGCCCCAGCCGCTTTCGCTGATCCCGTCGAAAGTCGTTGATAGAGGGAGTGACGACCCGAACAACTTGCGGTTGCACTAAGAATGGCGGCGGTGATCTATTGGCTGCGGCACAGGGCGATCGGGGCACAGGCGTCCGCCCACGACGATTGAACTGACGGCGGGCGCCCCGTCGTGTGGGCTATTCGAGAACACCCGTGTCTCCTCGCTTCGCCATGTCACCTCCGCCGACAATCAAGCCCAGGCGCTGGCCGAGGCCCTCGTCTCTGACGAGACCACCGTGTTCCAGACGACGACGTGGCAGATCACTCGCGACGACGGAGTGCGCCGCGATATCAACTGGTGTGCACGGGGCGCTGTTGTGGATGGCCGCAGGTTCATCCACGGGATCACCCACGACATCACTGAAGGTGATGACGCTGCCGCTGCCGCTGCCGCCGCACACCTTCAGGCCGAAAAATGGCCCAGGCCAGAGAGATTGAAAATTTCTCTGGCCTGGGCCTGCTGTAGCGGGGACAGGATTTGAACCTGCGACCTCTGGGTTATGACATATTCCCCTGCGGCCACCTTCGGATATGTTCGGATACCTCGCTCTACCAGCGTGTATACAGGTCGAGGGGATGCGTCGAAATACGGTGGTATTCGGCTGTATTCGGGTAAAAAGGTCCAGTAAAAGTCGAGCAGGAAAGTTGCAACCACGATCACAGAGTGGAGGATTCGCGCACGGTCGATAAATGTGGTATGACGTCTGGGGTGGTGCGCCTTGGACCTTTCGGCGTGGGCTCGTCGAGTTCTGTCGGCAAGCAAGGGCCTCGGTAGCCCGCACCTGCGTTTGGTGCGCCGATGCGGCGCGTTTGCTGCTGGACAACCGATGGCCGGACTGTTCCTCCCGGCGGCACGAGAGAACGTTTGGTGGCTACGGCCGACGGTCGCTCCGAGGTTCGGGCGGGGTCATACTTGTCGGGTGACAGGACACGTCGATCCCGTGGAAGACCGGGACGTGGAGAACAGCGCGCTGGTGTTCCCTCCTGTGGGTGGTGGCGGGTCGGGTTTCGGGAGTTTCCGGTTCTGGTTCGCCACCCAATGCTGGGAATGGTCACCAGAGGTCTATCGCATGCACGGCTACTCTCCCGGCGAGGTCCAGCCCACCACCGAGTTGCTGTTGTCACACAAGCATCCCGAGGACCGCGCCCAGGTCGCGGAATTGATCCGTGCGCCGGGGTGAGCCGTTCTCGAGTCGGCACCGATTCCGCGACACCACCGGCAGAGTCCATCACGTGATGGTGGTTTCGGACCGCATCCTCGACGCCACCGGTAACCCGATCGGCACGGGCGGCTACTACATCGACTTGGGCACCACCATCGCCTCTATCGAGCGCCAGACCCTCGACACCTTCATGCCCGAAGTCCTGGAATCGCGCGCGGCGATCGAGCAGGCCAAGGGGGTGCTGATGTTCATGTGCGGCATCGACACCGATCAGGCGTTCAAGGTCCTGCAATGGCGTTCACAAGAAACCAACATCATACTGCGCCAGATCGCCGAGGCACTGATCGCTGCCATCCCACGCCTCCCCACACCGCCGGTCAAAGCAGTGGCCGCGTTCGACCACTTGCTACTGACCATCCACGAGCAGCTCGAACCGGAAAACTAACCCGGCCGTCAGAACGGTTGGGTGCACCGGCCGATGTCTGCGCGGTCATTCGTTTTCGGTGACGGTGGTATCGGGGTGACGCCGACTGGTGTCCGGCTTGACGAAGTTCCCAGTGATCGATGAACGATCACGGCGGTTATCCCCGCCGTGGGGTTCGTCTTCACCGAGGGTCGTTCGCGGGTTCTCCGCGGCGGTCTCCTCGGTCACGTACTCGCCTGTCTCGGCGGAGCGATAGTTCTTGTCGGCCACGACATCCTCCTGAATCTCGGGCACGGCCCTGGCTGGAAACCGTGCAGTTTCGTGCCGGATACCGCAGGACATCCGAGCGAAACCTCCGAGAGGCCGTGCTTCCGAACGTCTGTAATGAATCTGGCGAGCGGCCTAGCCTGGGTTCATGGGTGGCTTAGCCGCTGATCAGGCTGGGTCGCGTGTAAGCGAGCTAGTCGCACGACGCGTGGACTTGAAGGCCGGCCGTCCGATCACGAACGAGGATGTCGAGCTCGCAGCAAAGCGAGCAGAGCAGTCTCGTCTTCGCGCGGAAACAGCACGTAGTCGAACTATCGCGGCATATGACCGAGCCGCTCTAGGCGGTGTTTTGAAAGTCCGGTCACCCATCCACTGATTGGCGCTGTGGATGACCGAAACCAGCTGACCGCCCGCCGTGACAGAGACGGCGGCGGAGCCTGCGGCCCGCCGCCTCCGCTGCCAGCAACAGTCGTCAGCCTGCGTCGGGGTATTCGCAGTGCCTGAGCTTTGGATCCCACTCCATGCCATCCGGGCAGGGACGCTCATGGGCTCCGTCCGGGCCCACGGTCACGTACTGGTCCGCGGCGTAGGGGTGGCCGTAGTCGCCCCACTCCCAGCCTTCAAAATCCACTTCGCCGATAATGAAGCCCGCCATTTTTAGCCCTGACTCTCTGTGTGCGGCAGTGAATGCCCTTGTCCGACAATGAGAACACTAAGAACCAGGCGCCTGCACTGCGTCGGCGCCATGAAACACGGCCTAGCCCATGACAGGGCAGCCGCTGTCCATGAAGCGGCATTGCCGCGGGGCACCGGCAACGCCGACGAACACCAGCTAGCCGCCGTGACGCATCGTGCAGCGGCTCACCAGGATCGTTTAGCAGCGTGCGCCGCCCGCAACGAAACGCCTTGAGGACTAGAAGTGCTGCGCGGACTGCAAGTGCAGGAACTCAACTCGGCCAACGCGCATTCCGCTCGGTCAGTCAGTTGTCAGTGCGGGCTTGGCCGTGCACCTGAGACCTTTCGCCGTGGACTCGTCGAGTTCCGTCGGCAGATGGTTAACGTCATGCCGTTCCGAGTGGCTCGGCATCCCGCTACGATCGTTGAAGCGAGATGCGGCCTCACCGGAATCAATAGGGGCGGAGCTACATTGGGGGATCAGGTGGGCGGGAACACTGGCGGACGGGCGCAGCAGGGATCCCGCCGTCGACGCATCAACGCGTTGATCACTGACCGTGGCGAGGATGCCGTCGCGGACGCGTTCAACTACGGCTGGGGACACCGGTCGGGTGTCGACATGAGCAGGTTGCCGGATGATCTGGCCAGGCGATGTCTGGCTCGTCAGCGGGAGGTCAAAACTCGCGGGCGTGGTAACCCGGAATCGTTTAACGCCATCAGCGGTTTCGTTGGTGTCGTCACAGGATTCGTTTCTTCCATGATTTTCGCGGACGAGGTTGTGGTGGGGTTCTTTATCGGATTTATGGCTTGGGGACTGACCTACGGCGTGCTGGTGTTCAACCAAGAGACCACGCTTCAACCCCGATGGCTCGGCCTGCGTGACCGGAGGCTGTTCCACGCCGCCGCATTCAGGTGGCCGGCCGGTCAGGTGGCGCTCGGGGGATACCCGAATCACGAGAAGCTTGTTCGGGAGTGGCAGAAGGCGGCGGGCCGGACCGGTCGCGACAAGGGAGTGGCACCGTTCGCCTGGCGAGAACCGCGGTTGGTCGGCCTGGCCGACCTCCTCGCCTCCGAGATCCGGTCAAGTCTCGCTTGGAAGAGCGAGCTTTTCGATGTACACCGCGCGCGTATCGACCTGGCCACCGCCCTCCATGACATCAACGCCCGTGCGTACCGCATCTGGTTGGCACGGGCCAACTCCATTGACGAGCCTGCCCACGGCCGCGATTCAGGATGCCCGTCGATCCTCGATGAAGCCACAACAATTGCTCGGAGCGCGCTGGTAGACCGTGTGCTCATCCTTGCTGACTACCGTGCCGAACTCGAAACGGTTGAGAAGATGCTCAAGGAGCTCGACGCGGTTTCGTCAGTCCCTTTGCATGACTCTGAACCGCTGGTTCGGCAACTTCTTGTCGACGCCGCCATCAATGAACTGGAAACTCGGGACCTCGAAGCTCGCATTCGCGAGGTTGTTGACGTTCGCGCTGATTTGGCGGCCCGCCTGGACTACTTGCGGGCACGGATCGTCAGTGCGGACTATCTGCTGACGGTTTTATAGCCACGACACCTTTGGAGCATCCGTAGCAGGTCGTCGACGGATGGGCCTCAGACACCGAAGACGGTTCGGGAGTATCGATTCGGCACCCCGGAGTCCGAGGAGCTGGGGCGATGACCACGTTGACCGCAGATGCAGCGGCGCGAGTGGAACATATTCTGTGCACGTTCTTCCGCCTCTTTCGTACGAGAGCGATAATGGGCCCCACGAGAAACTGACGAGAGGCTCACCGGGCGTCAGTCGCTTCTTCTCGGGCAAGGTGTACTAGACGGTCAGTGCTCCTCGAACGTGTGAAACGATGCATGCAGCCCGGTCGCTCAGGCCGCTTCAGTGACCGGTTATCCAGTGGCCGGAAATCCCTCCGTGGACCACCGGCTCCATCAACCCCCAGGTAACGACCGCCGACACTCACCCGCGCCCTGGGGTCGAACGACAGCGTCTCGTATCCCGTGGCGCGGCCTCGCAACACACAAGGAGGCTCGTCATGGGTGAGCAATGGATGGATCGGGAGGCGGCAGACCGCATCAGCGAAGCCGCGGAGCGTGATCCGTTGTCACCGTCAGCGACATCAGGTTTCGCCGACCGGGCGGACGCTGCGGCGGATCGCAACGAATCCGATGACAACGATGACTAGGGATCACACCCATCCAACCTAGGCTCGGCGTCGAACTACGACCGGTTCACCGCGTCTGCGCGCGGGAACCTGCTCGGATACGGGTGCCGTCGAGGGTCGGGGAACAGCCAGCTCGTCCCTCGGCGGCACCGCCCAGGTATGCCGTCTTGTCTGGTTTCAGGACTGGCCGTATTCGCGGGCGCGTCTGTGCCTTCCTCGGTCGGCGGCACCTCGGTCCGGCTGCGAAGGCTCCTGCGGCTAGATGAGGCATCTAGGGGCTTCACCATTGGATAGTGCACGCAGCATGTAGGAAGAGTTCGAGGGCATCCAACATCGAAGCCTCAAGATGCCCAGGCGTTATCGTGAGCCCCCGTAACGATCGGCTTACCGACGGTCAGAACGCTTCTCCGCCAACCAATTTCATTCCTCGCCGGGGTCACGCGCGGCGGCAGCGGGACAGCCGTCCCGCACCTCCAGGATGGTATTCGCGGCCAGTGAGGGCCTCGACTGCGCGCCTTGTGTCGACTGAATTGCGTTCAAGTCAGAGATCATCAAGGGGACCGTCTTCGGCTCAGACATGTCCGAAGCGAGCTGGTGGGGTTCGCGGGCTGATCGATATGGTCAACTTCGGTCTGCCGACGCAGATCTGGATAGTTGGGACCGACCAGTCGTCCAGTTTCCGGTTGCACTCGCGGGCCAGAGCCGGCATTCGTGAAATAGTCGATGACCGCACCCGACTGGGGGTCCAGGTTCACCGCCGCGAGACCTCGGAAGTAGTCCAATTTTCCCCGCCCGCGGCGGCACTGCTCAAGCCCCGCAGTCAATGTGCTCTGATTTGCTTGGTCAATCGCTTCCGGGGTGCAAGCGATCTCGTCGATGTCTGTGACAACCGCCTCGATGAAGCTCCTGACACCGAGTGGGATGTAGAGGATCTGCATCATGGCTTCCGTGCGGGTCACCTGCCACTCCCTACACCAACGGGCAAGGTCCAAGTGCACGTCATCACACTGATCAGAGCGAACGTCCTCGCGGGAAGAGCCAAGGGATGACCGCGCGGTTGCGATGCGTTCGTACGCGTCGATCGTGGCAGCGAGTCTTCCCGCGACGACAGTCGCTGCCTCAAGAGATCGGACGCGGGATTCGATTTCTCGGTCGACGCGTCTCTGAAATGCACTTTCGCGTTGTTCGGCCAGTTGTTCGCGGCGCAGATAGTTGCTGCTGGCGAACGCCGCAAGGAGACCGGCAAGAGTGACCAGACCGATTGAGGCGCTGACGATTATGCCGACGCGTGCCGCAGGCCAATGGTCCCGCAGAGCGATAACTGCGACGACACAACTTGCCGCGAATACGATCACGAGCCCGCAGGCTAGGAGGCGTCGTCCGGAACTGCTCATTCGCCAATGCTAGGACAGTCGGACACGCTACTCGGCTATTGCAGCACGTTCCGCTCAGTCGGTTGTTGTGAGTGTGGGCCGGGCTGCCTTCTCGGCCGCAGCTTTAGCCGCCGCGACGGTGCCGCGTCGCCCCCATTTCAGCGTCTTGGTGCCGCTGTCGACGGCGAACCACAGCAGCGAGCCTTCCTGCCACACGGTGAGCTGACGTCGGTACATCTGCCGGGTGAGCATGACGCCCTGGGTCGGATGCTCGTGCAGCGTCCACCCTCCGGTGGCGTCCGCCTCGGTCAGCATCCGACGTACCCCTTCGTCGCTGAAGAAGAACTAGACCAACCAGTATGCAATGGATGGCTGCGACGATCCATGAGCGCTATAGTTCGAAACTATGTTCCCTAGGGTATATGTGAGCATGTCCTCGATGTAGTCGACATAACCGGTCGCCACTATTCGGCTTTGGGGTCGAATGATTATCTGGGGTGTCCACCACGCGGCGATCGACCGAGTGTGCTGCGGTTCCCCGTGAATGCACTAGCCGCGTTGCGTGCACCTGCTGGTTCTCAAGCCATGGTTTGTGCGCGGTGTATTCGGCCGCTCGCAACTTCAGCCCAGTCGTGATATTGGCCGGTCAACAGGCGCGCGAACTGCTGCCGTTCGATCCGTATCTGTTCGCCCAGCAGCCCACCGTGTTTCCGCAACCGTATGTCAAATGGGCCATCGAACGCGCACGGGCGCAGGATGTTCCGTTGGCGATCGACAGGCCCGCTATATCGCCATGCAACGTCCGGCAGGGCCGGTGTTCGTCTCCATCCCCATGAACGAAGCCCCCGATTCAGTGGTTTGTCAGATTGCAGGACCTGATAGGACCACGATGGCCGCCTCACACCTCAGGTTCTGTCACGACGACACGCCATGTGCTCGTGAATTCGTGCCCTCGAGAACCCCCGATGCGAAGGTCAGTGCACATTCTGCTCGTTGACACAGTTGCGGTTGCTCCTCGGCGACATGATCGAGGGCCGCTGAGCGACATCGGAAACCAACGAAAGGCCGTATTCGCATGGCGGGCTTCAAAGAACTGGTTCACGATCGGCTTTCTTCGATGCCGATGTCGTTTCCCGGGGATTCCAGCTTCGACGAGGCCACCGCGACGTGGAATTACCTGGCGCAAGCTCAGCCTGTCGCGGTGGTGGCTCCGCGCTCGACCGCGGAGGTGCAGGAGATCATTCGCTGTGCCCGGGAAGCGGGGGTCACCCAGTTGGCCATCCGCTCGGGCGGTCATTCCTTCGAGGGCGCCAGTCTGGGCGGGCGTGACGGGCACGCGGTGGTGATCGACATGGTCGAGATGAACGACATCGCCATCGACGGTGACCAGCAGACAGCGACTGTCGGCGGTGGCACGCTGACCGGAAACCTGATGGTGCAGGCATTCGATCAGGGTGGGTTGATGCTGCCGACCGGGGAGTGCATCGCGGTCGGTATCGGTGGTCAGATCCAGTGCGGTGGCTACGGTCACTACGTGCGCACCTACGGCATCCAGACCGACCGGCTGCTGCGCGCGGAGATGGTTCTGGCCGACGGTTCGGTAGTCGTTGTCGACGAAAACACCCACCCGGATTTGTTCTGGGCGATCCGCGGCAGCGGCACCGGTTCCTTCGGTGTGATCACCAGCCTCACCGTCGAGTTGAACAAAGCACCCGCCGCACCGGCGAACTTCTTCATCAAATACCCGCTGACCGACGCCGCGTCGTTCGTGTCGACGTTCACCGCGCTGCAAGACTATTCGCTCAACGCGCCCCTGGCATTCAATCCGATGATCGTCATCTGGCGCGGGCACCTCGAGATCCTCGGGTCCCTGGCCACCGAGACCGACGCCGAACGCGACGCGCTCGTCGCGGACATGCGCGAAAAGCTCCCTGCTACCGAGGAATTCGATATCCGGCCAGCGGACTATCTGGAAACCATGCGAGTACAGGGCCTCGAGGACACCTCGGCACCGTACTACCCCGACCTGACCGATATCCGGCGCGAACGCCGAGAACACCTGCGCTACATGAAGATCAAGGCCGGATTCGTACCCGAACCGTTCACCGGCGAATTCATCCAGGCCCTGGCCGAACACGCGATCACCCAACCCCGGGAAAACCTGCGGATCCAGCTGCTGGGCCTGGACCCGAACTCCGGGCTCCCGGCCGAGGCCACCGCCATCAAGAACCGCGGCTGCCCATGGCTGATGGGCATGTCGTACTCGGTACTCCGCGAAGACGCCGGTGACACCGCCACCATGGTCGAGCTGAGCGAAAACTACGAGCAATGGCAACACCAGGCCTACGAGATCTTCTACCCGTATCTCAGCGGCGGCTATATCGGCGACGACGACTACGAGGAAGCCGACCACGGCCGCGACATGTTCGACAGCTACTACGGCCAACACCTACCACAGCTCAAAGCGATCAAAAGCAAATACGATCCCGACAACCTGTTCCACCACAAACTCAGCATCCCGATCGACTGACCAGGTCGCCAAGCACGCCGGAATCTCACGTTCCCGCTTTATAACCAGGCCGACCTCAAAGACGAGGCGCCGCCGGAACCTGCGCGCGTGGTGTGGCGTTCTCTTGGGTTCTGGACATGTTGTGTGATGTCGCGCTGACGACACACCCGTGCGGTTTTGCAACAGTTCTCTTAGGGTGTTGCTCTGCGGTCTGTCTGGTTCGCCTACGGAGGGCTGAGCAGTCCGCGGGCGCAACCTACACACTGATCCGGTGGTCGGGTTCAAATGTTGTGGGGTTCGGCCGGTTCGATGTCCGGGGCTGCGCGAGAATGCTTGCGTGACCGTTTACGGAGTGTGGATCGGCCGGCTCGTGGTGGCCGTGGTGTTCGGATGGGCCGCTTGGGCGAAGCTGGCCGACCGGCCCGGGACTCGTCAGGGGTTGCAGGACTTCGGGATACCGACTGCCGTCCTCGGTGCGGCGGTATGGGGGTTGCCCGCAGTGGAGTTGGTCGTCGCGGTGGCGGTGTTGCCGTCACAGACGGCGGTGTGGGCGGGGGTGGGGGCGCTGGTATTGGTGGCGGCGTTCACGACGGTCGTGATCGGGTTACTCGCCCGGGGGCGGCGGCCAGCGTGTTCGTGTTTCGGTGCGGCGAGCTCGGCACCGATCGGTCCCGCGACACTGGTGCGTAATACGGCGCTCGCGGTATTGACCGGGCTGGTGGTGTGGGGATCGGTGAGATACGACGATGTGCCCCAACAGTTGCCCCTGGATCGGGCGGTGGGTCTCGCGGCGATCATCGTTTTCGCGGCGTTGATGTTGCGTGGGCAACTCGAACTCGCCCAGCTGCGTCGCGAGTTGGCCAAGGGGCTCGCAGCTCGCAAACCGCGCCAGCCGTTGCCGGTCGGTGCGACCGCCCCGAGGTTCGCCTTCGACAGCACCGACGGTCAGCGCCGAAGTCTGGACGAGGCAGTCGCTTTGGGGCTGCCGGTGCTGCTGCTGTTCTTCAGTCCGGGCTGTCCACCGTGTGAGAGCATCGCCGCGGAGCTGCCGCGGTGGCGCGAACGGCTTGCGGTCACGACCGTGGTGATCGGCACCGGCCACATGGCGGCGAACACGCAGTGGGCACGTGAGCACGGAGTCGATCCCGTGCTGGTTCCCGGGGACTCCGCGATCGTGGCTCGCTACGGGTTGACCGGCACACCGAGTGCGGTCCTGATCGACACCGAAGGCCGGATCGCCTCCCACCTCGAAGGGGGTAGCTACGCCATCAGCGACCTGGTCGAGACGATCGCCTCGCCGCGGCACATCAGGTAAGTCACTCGACCTCGTTGTCGAACAAGCATTTGTTGGTGATCTGGTCGAAGGACAGAAAGCCGTCGGGGCAACTGACCGCATCGAAGTTGCACTTCGGGCATTGCACCTCGAAAGCTGTTCCGCCACGGCACTGTACGTACTTGTGGGGATCGGTGGGATGGGGGTAGTTCTGATCTTCCCGCAACCCTGTGCAGTCGAATGCCATGCGTGATCCCCTCGCTCGCGCCCCACACTTGTGGGGACCGGCAACCCCGGGCGAGGCACCGTCAACAGTGATGCTACGGCGTCCGAGGCTGTCGGACCGCCCAATCCAGGCGCACTCATCAAGCGCCACTTGCTATTCAGAACGGCTTAGACCGAGATCTGGTCTTCGCGCCCTCCATGACTGGCAGCAGGTGAGGGTAGCGGCAAGAGTCAGAAAGACCGCGCGAGGGGTGGGGTAGCGCTCGCCTCCGATGGCCCTTCATCTCGTGGCGATGTGCACGCGATCTCGTCACGTAAAACGCGCGCCCAGCGGCTATGAGTGGATACTAGATCGCGAGCTTCGCCCTTGCCTCGCGGATCTTAGCCTTTAGCTCGGTCTCGTTGGGTCCGACAATCTTCGCGAACTCCCCGCCCCGCACGAAAACGATGAAAGTCGGCAGGATCGTCTCACCTTCATTCGTGAGCAAGTCACTCAACTGGTCCGCGTCGGCCCGGCCGAAGGCAACGTCCAAGTTCTGCTTATCGTTGGAGATGGCCTCGTATGTCGGATCGAAGCCCTTTGAAAGTTTAGACCACTCTGCGTAGAATTCGACAACCACGATCGGCTTTCTCGACTTGAATCTTTCGTACTCGGTTTCAGACCTGATCGAACTGACAGTCATGTGAGAACCTCCTGCTAGATGGCCGTGTGCAGATCGACACAAGGGTATGCGGGGCAACGGCTTTCGGGGCGCAGTTCCAGCAGAGCGCCCGCGAATCGACAGCAGCGGTGTTCTCCGAACATCCGCCCCGGCCGCTCGATCCTGGCCCGTCGAACGCTCGCACATCAGCAATATCACGCGCGTCAGGGGGTCCCGGGAATAGTCGCCGAAAATCCAACGAAGTTCACGTAACTGTCGTGAGAGTGGCAGTGCTACGGGGTTGACTTGCCGAGATAACGGCAGATGGTGGGCCTGTGACACCGAATTCATGGGCTATACAACATGTTTCGGCGTGGCGTTCCTGGCCGGTAGCTACCAGGGGTCGTACTTGCGCGGCCGGATCGGACTGTGCATCTCAGCGACAACGTCAGGAGCGTTCCATGACAAGCAGTGAAACACCCCCCGCCGCGAGCCTTGCCGAGGAAGAGATCGCCTCCGTCGACTCTGAAACCTCTTCGACCACAAGCGCCGAAGAGGGGGTGCATCAGATTCCGACCGTGATCAGGGTGACCGAGCCGGCGGGCGCCCGCGACGCCCGCGAGGCGTTGCTCGCGGGCATCGGCGCCGAGGCCAATTACCTCGCGACGGAGCAGGCGGGCAAGGCCGCTGGGGCTTTGCTGGACCTCGCCCGCGCCTACGCGATCGTGATGGCTTCCGCCAAGAATACTGCGACCGATGTCGCCACGTCCGCCGTAGCGCGGACAGCCCGCAGCGCCGACCAGTTCCACAAGATCGACGTATGCGAATACGATATCAATAAAGACGAATTCATCGGCAACGCATTGGTCAGCGTCGACGATTATGCCAAATCATCAGAATTCAAGACCCTCTCGCTGTCACGGGAAGGTAAAGTCGTTTAAATCTGATCGGGCGATCCCGTGTTCGTCGACCCCGCGACCTGGCCCGGCGCCGTGCCCGTTCTCTGAGGCAGCTTCTGGCGTCTCCGATACACGAGCACCCACAGCGGGGCGGGATTGGAGAGCACGCAGAGCGGTCGACTTTTACACGTTGGTGTCGATGGTGGCGCTGTACAGGGTCAAGTGCGTGCTGAGCGGTGGCGCGAACTCCGATTCGTCGCCGTAGTTCAGCTTGATCGCGGCTCTCGTTGTCGCCGTCACGGTTCGATCCGCCGTGTAAGTGGCAACGACACTGCCGGTTCCGTCCACGACAGGCAGCACCTCCGGAACGGCTGTCCCGCCACTGACGACCAGCGTGGCCACACCATCGATGTAGTGCAGGCTCAGCGTGGCGAGATTCTCGGGCGTGATCTCGGTCCTCGGGATCTCGGTCAGCACAATAGCTTCGCCGCTGCCCTCGGTCCCGGGGATCGCACCCAGATCGGCAACCTCGGGCTCAGACGTGGTCTCAGACATCAGCAATCTCCATACGGGTCAGCACACAATTGGTTGGTCGGCCCCTCGCGGGGAGCTTCATCCTATGCGGCATCAATGGCGGCACAACGTGTTTCGTTGATCTCGAAGCAGGCGACAGGCCGGGCAGAGTCTCGCTGAGATCGACTGCACCTCGTCCTGAACGAGGAGCTGCTGGCCTGGCTGCCGGAGCCCGCCCGTAACGTCACGGGCGGGACCGGGTCTTGGTACGGACACCATGCCGGCCGGTGATCCGATACCTAGTACGCAAGGCGAATGGAAACGGCGACTTCAAGACAAATCGAGAGCGTCGGCGAAGACGGCCACCCGCTTGTCTTCATCACTGGACGTCGACGGCTCCGTCCGAGTTGAGGGACAGCTGCACCTCGTCACCGACCTTGGTACTCAGATCACTTGCGTCCTCGGAGAAGTCATCGAGCGGGATGCGCGCTTCCGAGTCGTCGCCTGTACGGACTGTCGCGAATCTGGCCTTGTGGTCGATATCGACGATCACACCTGTTGTTGTCGAGCCCGCTTGCAGGTTCAGTGTTTTGAGGGACTCTTCGAAGAGTTCGGCGAAGCTTTCGTCAGATGCCATGAGAGTCACTTCCCTTCGTGGACGAGCATCGTCCACGAAGAATTGTTCCTCACTGCCTCGGTCTGTAACCCTCGATCGTCGGGTTTGCCTTCGGCCGCCTCTGGCCACGCGGACGGCGGACTGTGGGCGTTGCACTATCACTAGGCAGGCTCGGCGTCGCCCTCGAACTGCTCCCGTTCCGCTTTCAGAGTTGGCCGTATTCGCCGACGCATTTGCCGCCGACCCAGGTCTGAAGGACATCTGTCTGCCAGAGCTCCTTCTGCGGCGAGAATGGGTCTTGGTCGAGGAGTAGGAGATCGGCGTGCTTGCCGGGCTCAAGAGATCCCAATACGCGTTCCTGATGAGCGGCGTAGGCGGCATTGTGTGTGTACGCCCGAAAGGCTTCGGCGACGGTCATCGCCTGCTCGCGGTGCCAGCCGCCGATGGGCTGGCCGTCGCGGTCGGTTCGGTTGACTGCCGTGTGGAGGCCGTCGAATGGGCGGTGTGAGGACACCGGGAAGTCACTTCCCGCGGCGAGGACGACTGTTAGGTCGAGCAGCGACCGCCATGCGTAAGCACCGGCGAGGCGGGTTGGGCCGATGCGGGTCTCGGCCATGTTCATATCGTCGGTGGCGTGGCTGGGCTGCATCGAGGCGATCAGACCGAGCTGTGTGAAGCGCGGTAGGTCCGATGGTGAGAGGACCTGGGCATGCTCGATCCGGTGCCGCAATCGTGGTTCGCGCGCCGAGCTCAGCACTTCGGTGTAGGCGTCGAGGGCGATGCGGTTGGCGTAGTCACCGATGGCGTGGATCGCGCTCTGGTAGCCCGCGTCCACGATCCGCCGAACTCGGGAGGTCAGTTCGGCGGGCTCGAGCTGTGGCAGTCCTCGGCTTGTGGGTCGGTCGGTGTACGGGTCGAGCAGCGCCGCCCCGTACGAGCCGAGGGCACCGTCGGCTAGTAGTTTGACCGTGCGGACTCGCAGCATGTCATCGGCGACCGAGTCGATTCGTGCCTGTGTGCCGAATCGGGTGAAGGCGTCCCAGCTGAGAAACGCATTGATGCGCAATGTCATTCGGCCTGTGTTGGCGAGGTCGAAGAGCGCGGGGAGCTGATCGGGGGCGGTGGATGCCTCGCTGATCGAGGTGAGCCCGGCAGAGTTGAGTTTGCGCTGAGCGGCGAGCAGCCGATCTTCGTAGTCGAGCAGTGTCGGAGCTGGGATGTGTTGTTCGATCAGCTTTTTGGCGGCGTCGACCAGCACGCCGCTGGGTCGGCCGTCGTGGTCGCGGATGATCTGCCCGCCTACTGGATCAGGCGTCGAGGCGGTGATCCCGGCGAGCCGCAGCGCAGCCGTATTGGCTACGCCCGCATGGCTGTCCACGCGCAGCAGCCACAGAGGGCGGTCCGCGACCACTCGGTCGATGTCGGCCGCGCTCGGTAACCGGCCCCAGCCGACGTCGTTCCATCCCCGCCCCAGCAGCCACGGCCGTTCCCGGTGCTCGTGAGCGTAGGTTGCGATGACCCGTAGCGCGTCATCGACCGACCGCACACCGGCGAGGTCGATCTGGGTCGCGGCAGCGCCGAAACTCCAGATGTGACCGTGGGCGTCATGGAATCCGGGAAGGCACACTCTGCTGTGGCCGTTGATACGCCGTGCGCCTGCGGTATTTGCGGGATCGAGCGCTTCTACCCTTCCGTTCGTGTCGACCAGGATGCTGCTGAATTGGTGTAATCCGCTGGGGGTGCAGGTGTAGCCGCGTACACCGTCCAGCAGTACGCGCTCGGCGCGCGGTTGATGAGTGTCCGAGCACGCGGTCGCCAGCCCGCTCGCCGCAGCGAAGGTGACGGCGGCACCGGTCATGCGCAGGAATTGGCTGCGGCTGAGTTGGGAACGCTCGGCGGTGTGAGAATCGTGCATGCGCGTCACTAGCTTTCCGTTCTCGTGTAGGTAGTCACGGTTCGCGCCCTCAACCTCCGGTACGTCACCGCTTGGTTTCGAGCTCATGCGCTGAGCTGCTTGACTATTCGCGGACGATCGGTCCGCGGAACCAGCAGTAGGGCAGAGTGGTGTCCGGGTAGCAGAGGTAGAGGTAGTAGTTCGCGCGGCCGTGGACGGCGATATCGGCGGTCTGGTGTGGCTCGATGAGGTAGTCGACGGCTGCGGCGCTGATCGCGGTGGCGTGCCATGTAGTGAGGAGTTCGTCGTCGCTGTCGTAGATGTCGAGCCAGGAGGCCGTGCCCTGCGGGAGCGGTGTGCCGATGACTTCGAAGCGTTGAGTGAAGGCCGCGCCGCGGGTGAGGACGATCGTGTACTTGTGCGGGCGGTATCCGAGATAGTCGACCACGTGAGGTCCCTCGGATCAGTCGCAGGGAACCCAGTGGGTTCGGCCGGCGTCATCGCGGCGTACCCGACCGAAGGGCACGTCGGCGAAGTGAACGCCGAAGGCGCGGTTTCCGCTAGCGGCGAGCCGCTCCACGAGCAGACGGCGGTGGAATGCGGCCTCGTGCTGGTCGTAGTCGGAGGCGGAAATCCATTCCGGGTGGGCTACTTGGACCGGTGAGTGTAGGGCGTCGCCGAAGACGATCATGCGGCGGCCGCGGGATCGGATCACGTATCCGGTGTGGCCGGTGGAGTGGCCGGGAATCGTCATCGCGTGTACACCAGGGAAGATTTTGGCACCGTGGCTGACCGGGTGGACTTGGGCCGCAATGGGGTCCAGGACCTGCCGGTTCAGGATGCTGGGTTTGGCCCATCCAGGGAAGGTGTCGATCATGGCGGGGGTAAGCGAGCGCCACCAGTTCCATTCGTATTCGCCGATGTGGATGCGGGCGGTATGGAAGGGGCGCTGGTCGTTGCCAGGAGCAGGTCGTAGGGTCCAGCCGAGGTGGTCGAAGTGCAGGTGGGTGATCGCGATCGAGTCGATGCGGCCCAGGCCGTCGACGCGTGCGAGGTTGTCGAGCAGACTGCCCGAGAGCATGGCGCCGGTCATCGGGTTGGCGGGGTTGTCGGGCATGGTGATCGGTCCGGCTCCGGCGTCGATGAGCAGTGCGCGACGACCGCGCTGGACGAGGAGCCCACCTAGCCCGGCGACGAGATTGCCGTTGGCATCTAGGTGGTCGGCGTTGGCGCTCCAGTCCTCGTCGGTGGTCTCGGGTAGCCAGCCGCGGGGTTTGAGGCCGACGTGGCCATCGGGGATGTAGGTGAGCCGAAAGCAGCCGAAGCGGATGGTGCGTAGTCGTGGCGGCTGGCGCAGCCGTTCGGTGTCATCGGTTGTGAGGCAGGGTGATTCGGGCATGGGTGAGCCTTCCGGGGTGTGCCAGTGCAGGCCAAAGGCGGTCAGCCGAGCAGAAACCAGGGCCACCAGTGGTTGGTGCCGAGGTGGGCCTGGATGAGGAACGGTGGTGGGGATGGCAGGCCACCACCGGTGCCGCCGCCGTCGTAGCCGCGGGTCCAGTAGTAGGGGTGGGTGGGTTGAGTTCCCCAGGGCTGGTTGATGATCCAGCGGGCGACGGAGGCGAGTTTGTAGCCGATGCCGACGTAGTTGGCCAGGAATCCGACGCCGTAGACGTCGCCTTGGCGGGCGTCGATGGTGGGGATGTCCCACCGGTATTGGGTGGATGCGTAGTTGAGGACGGATTTGATGTCGCCGCTGTCCCAGATCAGCGAGAGGTCGCCGTTGTCTTGGTTGAGGCTGTAGACGGCGACGAAGGCGCTGTTGACGAATGACCATCCGGCGGGGCCGATGATGAGTCCGACTTGACGATATTCGCGGTCACGGGTGGTGCGGATCATGCCGATTTCGAGTGCGCCGGTGGCGGGTTGGTAGAACGGTGGCTCGTTGAGGACCCCGTCCTTGTCGGGTTGGCGTGCCAGCAGAGCTAGCGGGAAGGTGGTGTCGTCGGTGGCGGTGAGGTTGGCCCACAGGGGGATGTCGGTGGGGATCTCGTCGTAGGTGGGACGTGCCTGGATGGGTTGGCGGACTTCGCGGCGGTGGGTGTTCTGCGCGCCGGTGTAGGCGCCGATGACTCCGGAGCGGATGGCGGCTTTGGCGTCTTCGGGTGATTGGTCCTGGAACCGGCGGAACGCGCCGAGGTTCCAGGACCCATCGGGTGTCGGTTTGTTGGGTGTGGTCACAATTCGGTGGCGAGCCAATCCGGGATCGCTGGTGCCTCGGGCGGTTTCACGTCCGGGGCGTGCTGGGCGAGCAGGCCGGTGAGTTCGTCACGGTGATGCAGTAGCGCACGGATGAGGCGCACCATGGTGCGGAAGCGTTCGACGTCGGTGCGGTCCTGGGTTTCTAGTTCGGTGACGCGGTCGCGGAGTTTGCGGACCTGCCCGGCCTGGCGGGCGGTGAAGGCACCGATCACGGTGGCCAGCGCGACCCCGAATGCCTGGACGACCTCGGCGTTGAGCCATCCCATCGCCTACTCCGGCTTCTGGGCGCGGTGACGGCCGATGTAGGGGTCGGCCTCGAGGGATTCGAGGATGACCTGGATCTTGTCCTGCACCAGGCCCAGAGTGGTGGTGACGGCGTCGATCTTGTCGTGCGCGGACGCGACCGAGTCGACGACGGATTTGCCGTCGAGCTGGGGCCAGCCGGTGGGGTCCAGGCCGGGACCGGGCTGGCGACGGGAGTCGGGGCCGGCGAGCTGGTCCACGACCCAGGAGGCGTGCATGTCGAGCGAGGCCAGTAGGTCGACGAGGGTGACGGGGTTGCCGTCTTTGTTGATGATGATGTCGGTGAGCTGCATATCGGGTTCCTTTCTGAATATGCGGGCGAGCTGATCGGTACCGCCGCGGATCGCGTTGACGTCGATGAGTTGTCCGCCGATCGCGGCGGTGGAGGAGAACTGGAGGATGGCGATGTCCTTGCCGCCCATCGGGTTCCAGCCGGGATAGGCATCGCCGGGGTAGAGCTGGGCGGGAGTGGCGATGCCGGTGACGTAGTGGCTGTTCCATATCGGCACCGGCAGCGCGGACAGGTCCGGGGAGCCCATGTTGTCGCGCCAGTACCAGCGGGGCAGATAGATAGGCAGCAACGCGAATCCGCGGGCGGTGATGGCGTCGACGCGCGCGAGCAGGTCAGCCAGAGTCGCTGTGCCGGTGAGGTCTTCGTAGTCGATCTGGATAGGTATGGTCGTGTCGGCGTAGCTGGCCAAGGCGTCGGCCTCGGCGTCGGGGTGGGTGCCCAGGCGGCAGTAGACGTAGCCGCCCCAGTACTGGAAGTGGGCGGGCATCTGCTCGCGGGCCCGTGGCCATTGGGGGTCTTGCCAGGTGCCTTCGCAGATCTTGTGGGTGGCGAAGCTCATGCCTTCGGCTTCCGCGCGGGCGAAGTCGAACTCGCCTTGGTGGTTGCTGATGTCGATACCGAACTCGGTCAATACATCTCCTTCCGTGCAGGGGTAAGCCGCGCCGTCGAGCTGCGGCAGCGGGTCGAGGACATCGGGCCCGGGTGGGCTGAGGACGCTGCGGTGCCATTCGAGGTGCACATGCGGGGCGGCGCCCCCGTTGCGGGCACGGTCGGGTTCGATCACCGCGATCGCCTGCCCGGCCTCGACCCGCTGTCCCGGAACGACATTCGGGCGGACGTGGCCGTAGACGGTGGTGCCTGAGCCGTCGGCGTCGGGATGGTCGATCACCACCCACTGGCCGAATCCTCGTGCCGGACCTGCGCGCACGACGGTGCCGCCCTGGCAGGCGTAGACCGCAAGCCCGGCCGAGCCGCCGGGCCAGCCGAAGTCGGCACCGAAATGCCAGCCGTCTTCGCGTGGTCCGAACGGTGAGGTCACCACATGACCTGAAGGCAGCGGCCAGTAACGTGCGGGCATGCGAAACCCTTTCTCTCGGAGAGTATTTGGTTCAGGCGCGCTGGTAGCGCGACAGGATCGCCGGGCGGGCTTTGCCGAGGTGGCGCTCGATGGCCAGCACCCGTTCGCGTTCCTCGGGCTCGGCGTTGCGCAGGTAGGCCAGCACGGCCTTGACGCCGCGTCGAGTCGGGTCGAACTGTGGCGGTGCATCGTTGGAGGCAGTGGCCTCGGTGGTGACCGGGCGGGTGACCGGCAGCATCGGCTCCGGTGGTGCCTGATCTCCGACGGTGCCGGTCAACCCGAGGGCGGCGGCGAGTTGCTGGCGTTGGCGGAGCGGGAGTTCGGCCACGAATCGCCGGACGTCGAAGACCTCTTCGGGGTCGGGGTCGTCGATGTCGGCCCAGGTGCCCGGTGAGAGGAGCCAGTGCGGGTCACCGGCGCGTGGTGGCCGGTATTTGATGACGGGGTCTTCGATCGGGCGTGCTCCGCAGTCCCACAGTCGGCGTGAGACCGCGCGCAGGTGCTGGACCGGCAACAGCAGCGGTGCGCCCTTGAGCCCTGGTAGCCCGACGAGCATCCACAGGAACGCTTCTTCGGGGTCGGTGGGGTCGCAGTTGTCGCGGATGGGGAACTGGCCGTCCGGGCTCATGCCATCACCCCCAGTTCGTGCACGCCGGAGACGAGGTCGGAGACCATGTCGAGGGTGCGTTGGCCGCGGTCTTTGTTGCCGGTGGGGTCGCCGATGACGGGGCGCCATTCGGGGAATTGGTCGCGGTCCCAGGCCAGGGTGAGTTCGCGGACGCGGTCGACGCGGATGGTGTAGGTGTCATCACCGGGCGCGGTGGCGCCGATGCGGTCACCGATGAACCAGTGCCCGCCCTCGCCGATGACGAAGGGCGCACCGTCGCGCACGGTGATCTCGTGAGAGAACCAGGCTCGTGTATCGTGAAAGCCCTTGCGCAGGGCCATCATTGCCGCGATCGTGTAGGCCCGCCCCGGCGAGCCTGCGAGGTACTCGAACAGTCTCGACCAGCCCGAGTTCTGTTCTCGGGCATTGGATTTCACCGCATGCCAGGCCAGCAGCGTTCCTTGATATAAAGGGCGCAATAAAGCGTCGGTGGCGCCCCCGACGGGCGGCAGGACGATGGCGGCGGCCAGGAGATCGCCGGCCATCTGTATGGCGGCTGACAGACCCTCGTCGGCTGGGTCGGATCGCGGGTGCCCCACCCCCGTATGGGAGTGGGGCGCCCGCGACCCCCGGCATCGATTGCCCTCCGGTCACGACTTGCACTGCGGTAGCAGCGGTCTCGGTGAATTTGGAGGTTTCGATACCGGTCTCGGGACTGTCGAAATACACCACGAACGGTGTGGTGACATCGGTACGCCGACGACCAGGAATCAGGTAGTCGGCAGGGGTGACCGGATCAACGATCGGTTCAACGATGGTGTCGATGAAGTCCTCGGAGAAGCGGGCTACCGTGCGGGCCAGGCCGTCGAAAGGGTTTCCGCCGCTGGAGGTGTCGCTGTAGAAGCCCGAGGAATTCACGATGTCGATGACGAGTACCCCGTGACGCAGCCGGGGCGCACCGGGCCACGGTGGCGGGTCGCCTTCGAGCCAGCGACGGCACCGCACCGACAGTTCGGCGTCTTCGAGGATGTCGCGGGCCATGTCGAACCAGTACTTGAACCGCGAATGCGGTACCGCCCAAAGGGTTCCGGCGGCCAGGTCTTCGGCGAAGCTGGTCGGGACGACGACCACTGACCAGTCCGACATGTCCAGCCCGACCGCGCCGAGCCAGGAGGCGGGGTCGAGCGGATCGTCGGGCAGGTGCCAGCCGTGTTGCTGCATCTGCTCACGCATGACGTTGAGCAGCAGCGGCAGTTTCAGCGCCCACCGCGCCGGACCGGGGATCGGGCCGAAGGTACGCGGTATCTGGACTTCCGGGCCGAAGAACGGGTTCGACCAGATCAGATACGCCTTCAGGTGCTGAAAATCGTGAACGAACCGCAGCGTGAGTACCTGGCTGCCGTCGGCACGGCGTTCGATCGAGTGATCGTGCAGATGCCCTGACCACCGGGTGCCGTCGGGTTTGTCGCAGGTGATGTGGATGTTGCGGCCTTCACCGGCTTCGATGCGCGCGCGGGTGCGCCACACCCACCGCGCCAGCGGGTCAGACAGCGGGATCTCGACCAAGGCGGTGCCGGTGTCGTTGTCGACCCAGGTGAACTCGGCGCGGTATTCCGAGCAGATGATCCCGGCCAGGCGCCAGTGCCCGTCCCAGAGCCGCACCAGTGGTTGAGCGAGCCGATCGAGGTCGTCGGCACGTTCTGCAGCCAGGGTGGCGTCCCAGATCGCCTCGCACTGCTGCGCCAAGCTCATCGAGTCGAGATCGACGCTCACCGCAGACCCCACGCCCTCGTCCACAACCGCGGCTGACGCAGCTCGGCCCGCGCGCCGCCGACCGGGGCATCGGTGACGCTGATCGGCAGCAGCGTCGGCGGGGTGCGCGGCGGAATACGGTGCATGAAATGCAATCCGCCCAATCGGCCGATCAGGTTGGTGCCGACCAGGTCTCGCACGTAGAGCTTGTCCGGGTCCAGGTCGATGCGGGCTCCGCCTTCCCGGTCACCGAGCATCGGCAAGGTGATCATCCGGTTCCCGAACCGCCCGCCGGGGGTGCGCCGGTACTTCTTGCCGATCCACGACAGGTCCGGGATCCGCCACCTGCCGCGGGTGAGCACCCATTTCTGTGCCATCTCGAGATCGGTGGGGTTGGAGACCTCGATGAACCCTTCACCCGATCCCTGCCCGCTCTCCCAGGAAGTCACCTTCATGGGTTCTTCCCACATCGGCTGCGCGGCCGTAACCGCCATCGGCACAACCGATTTGCGCAGCAAGTGGGGGTCGCGTTCGGACTCGAACTCGATGCTGCGATCCAGTGCCAGCCACAGCCAGCGGGTGGAGCGGTCGGTGCTGATCTGCAACTTCGTCAGCGTCGCATCGGGATCCCACTGATCGAGTTCGTAGTCCCAGGCGTTGCGCCACCCCGAATCCCGCAGCTCCCATTCCTCTTCGTCGCTGCCGTGGATGGTGACGGCGAAGGTAATGTCGCGCTTGAGATAGCGTTTGCCCTGATAGGTCGCGCCGCGCTGGTAGACCGAGGACTTGTAGCTGGTGGTGACCGGAGCATCCCCGATGCCTTTCGGGCTGGTGGCCAGGGTGATCACATCGCGATCGGCGTGGGGGCCGTTGATGATCCAATGCGAGTCATCGACGCCGAAGACCTCGACGCTGACCGAATCCGGGTGCACCAGCAGTGGTTTCACCCCCTCGCGGTGTATTGGAGTGCGCGTAGGTCCGCGATCTGTTGGGCGCGGCGGTAGCCTTCGTCGACGTCTCGGGTTTGGACGGTGATGTGGGTCGAGTTGTCGGTGTGTGACATCGGCCCCGCTGGCGAGGTGACGGTGGGCACCGGTGGTGGCGCGACCTGATTCATCAGCGACTGGTAGTCCGCGGTCCCTGCCGCGCGTGCGGCTTTGGTGGCCTCGAACACCTCATAGGAGCGCTGATAGTCCTGAAGTGCGCGCACGCGTTCGGAGTTCAACGGGTTCGGGGCACCGACTACCGACAGGGCGTCATCGAGCTGGCCGCCGAGGAATTCCTTGCCCGCCTTGGTAAACGACTCGGTCGCCCGCTGCCCGAGGCTGTCCCACGTATCCAGACCCAGCCCCTTGCGGGCGGGATCATCCAAGCCGGGTTTCTGCTGGTCGGGCACGAGCGGGACGCGTGAGTCGATGAGTTCACGCAACCATCGCCACTCATCGTGGGTCAGCACCGCTTCGGGCTTGCCGGAGGTGTTCCAGCCCAGCGTCCCCGGCTCCCACATCCCGCCGGAGTCATAACCGTGCCCGCGGCCCCACATCTGCGACAAGTCCAGCCCGTAGCGGGATTTGTAGTAGCGCAACGCCGCGACCATGTTGGCGAACGGGTCGCGCCGATCGTTGGGAAGATCCGGATCGTGGTGTGCGGCAAAGGTTCCCGGAATGATCTGCAACAAACCGACGCCTGCGGCTTCGCCGGTGCCGTTGACGTCGACGATCTGCTGAGCGATGTCGGGGTCTCCGCCGGACTCCGACTCGATCTGCGAGAGCATGATGTCGACCTGGGCGGGGTCGAAGCCCACGCGTTTGAGGGCCTCGATGGCCATCGCCCGCCACCGCTGCACTCCCTCGCCGGGCGGCAGTGCCGTGGCGCGGGCATCGGCTCCGGCGCGCATGCCAGCGGTTCGGCCGGCGATAAGCTCGGCGGCGGAATCGGTGACTTGGGCCAGCGTCGCGCGGGGCAGTTCCCCGACACCGCCACCGAAATCGGGCACGGTGTCGACCAGTGCCTGTACCGGGTTGAGAAACAGCTCCGCGATCTTCGCGCGCACTGCCGCGGTGGCTGAGGCGAAGCGGTCACCGATCCAGTCGGTGACCGACCCGAACAGCCCACCCCCGTCACGGAAGCGGGGCAGCTGCCCCGCGAGGGCGGAGCGGCGTAGCCGCAGCATCGCCGCGTGCCCGCCGACGGCATCGACTTCGGCGCCGGTCCAGACGTGCTCGTCACGCGACAACAACGCGGGCACCGAATCCGAGGTCCGCGAACCAGGACCAACGACTCGGCCTTCGGCTGCCGGACCACCAGTAGCGCGGCGAGTGATCGGGATGAGTGGAACCTCACCGGTCCATTCGGTGAGCACGGGCACCACGGTGCGGATCGCGTTCCAGGCCGCACGGAATCCGCCGTTGACGACGTGCTCGATGACCCAGTTGATCGGCGTGGCCGTGCGCTCACGCAGCCCATCCCAGGCATCGCCGATCCCGGACACGATGCTCGACACCCGTGCGTGCAGGGTGTCGAGGGAGTCCCCGAACCCGCTCAGACTCAGCGCCGCCCCGACCAGTGAGCCGGGCAGACGCTCGTCGAGCCATTCGCGGATCTTGTCGAACTTCTCGGGGATCTTCTCGAGGTTGTCGATCAGGGTGAACAGCGCACCCTGAAAGATGTTGATACCGGTGATGTCTCGAATCGCATCCAGGAACTCGTAGATCTTCTCGGCGGCTTGTCCGATCCACACCACGAGGTTGGCGAGGTTGGTGACGGTGGTGCGGACGTCTTCCCAGAAGTCCTTCATCGCTTGGCGGCCTTCGGGTGAGTTCAGCCAGGTCGAGAATCGGTCGAGGTTGCGCACCAGCGACTCGAGCATCGACTCACCCGAAGGTTCGGCGGTGGTGATCAGGCCGGCCAGGGCTTTGCCGATGGACTTGGCCAGCTCCCAGATGCGGTCGAGAGCGTCGAGGGAGTCGGTGAGGAAGTCCCGGAATTTCTGTTGCCCGTCCGGGCTTTCAGCCCAAGCACGGAAGCTGGCCATGGTGTCAGCGAACGAGCGGCTCGCATCCGGCAGGAATTCCGAACCGACCCCGGCCAGGGATAGCAGGCCCTGGAGCAGGTCGTTGACGCCGTCGATCAGCGGGCCGATCGCGGCTTGGGCGCCTGTGAAGATCTTCTCGAGCTTGACCCCGGTTGCCGGGATCGCCAGGTCATCGAGAATGTGTCGGACACCGGCGTTGATCACCGTAGCGATTCCGGCCAATCCCTCACGCACACGCCCCAGTTGGGCATCGGCAAGTGCCACGACCGAGTCGCCGAGACCGTTGAACAGTGGCTGCTGCACGGCCATGCGGAAGCTGGTCCACTCTGTGCCGAGTCCGCGGATCTTGGTGACGAAATCCTGAGCCGCAGGCGAGAGTTTGGCCATGGCCCGCTCGAATGCCTCGACCGCAGGCGACATTTGGGCACTCGCGTCGGCCAGGGCGGTGCGGGCGTCGGCGAGCTGGGTCTCGGCGTCGGCGAGATGTTCGCGCGCGGCGACGACTTCATCGGCATCGTTGATGCCTTTGGCGTGGGCGTCGGCGGCTTGGGCGTCGATGTCGGCGCGGCGGGCTCGCGTCTCGAGTAGTTGCTGCTCGGCTTCGGCGACGCGCTGGTTGGCGCGCACGTACTCCAAAGGGTCGGTGGATTGCAGCTGGTCCAGGTCCCGGTGGGCTTCGGCGATCGAGAGCAGGGCGTCGCCTTCGCTCAACGCCGCGCCGCGCGCCTGGAGCTCGAGGTCGCGCAAGCGTTTCGCTGCGTCGGCGTAGGCGCGGTTGAGGTCGGTGCGAGCGGTGGCGACCGCACGGGTGGCTTGCTGCTCGCCGCGCTGGGCGGAAGCGATGGCGCGAGAACGGGTTTCGGCGTCCTTGCCTGAGGTCTCCGACATCTGTTTGGCCGCGGCGAAAGCGTCTTTGACCCCGGAGACGCCGACCGCGATCGTCGCGATTCCGGCCGTGGCCG
Source organism: Nocardia sp. NPDC051321 (assembly GCF_044455225.1). NCBI lineage: Bacteria > Bacillati > Actinomycetota > Actinomycetes > Mycobacteriales > Nocardiaceae > Nocardia > Nocardia sp. NPDC051321. Next base: position 232,730 of record NZ_JBITEM010000011.1, read on the forward strand.
CGGCGGCGGCCGCGGGCAGCAATCCCAGGGTGCCAGCGGCTTGCGCGGCGACCGCGATCAGTGGGAACAGCGACCCTAGAACTAGGCCCATCAGGGCCGCTTTCAGCACTCCGGCGGCGACCGAGGCCAGGCTCATCACCGACCCGAGCCGCCCCATCGACATCCCGGCCGGACCCCCAGCGCGATTGAGCTGCGCCAGCAGTTGCAACAGCAACAGCAGCTGGGAGTTGTCGATCTCGATCCGAATCCGGATCACCCGGCCACGAAACGGTGCCAGCGCGGCATTGAGCCGGGCGGCGAACCCGGCCATGTCCAGGTCCGGCCGGACCCGCACGGTGAAGTTCCGCAACCGTGCCAGCCTGGCGCGCAGGTCGGTGGCGAACTCGCCCAGGTTCGGCACGATCCGTACCGAGAGGTTCTCTCGGATCCGCTGCAGCTGGCCGCGCAGGCGGGTGACGAAGTCGCGCGCCAGCTCCGGAACAACGGTCATGCGGGCCGAACCGGCGGAATAGGGCTGCGCCACCGATTCACCGCCGTTCTACAGTTGGACTCCCAGCCGCGACAGCACGTCGATCACTTGATCCCGGTCGGCACGCGCACGCGCGTGCGCTTCGGCGGTCATCGGTCGCGGCTCAGGCGGCAACGGCGCAGCAGGGCTCTCGCCGAACACCGACGCGACGACCCGGATGAGTTCCTTGGTGACATCGATATGCCGCAACGCCAACAGTGCTGGTAGGTCGTAATGCAGCGGCGAAAGCGGAGGCGGCTCCGCATCTTCGGGCTCGGGTTCGGCAGCGCGGAGCTCGCCCAGTTCGGGGTCCATCAGTAGCGCGGCCTGGTAGTGCGACCACATCGGTTGCCGTCCTAGCAGCCGGATCAGCTGAGTCCAGGGGCGTTCGCCACGCATGTAATCGAGCAGGTCCCACCCGCGGGTGAACAGGTCGGCCTCGATGTGCTCACCGAAGTCCTCGATGAGCATCACGAGGCCAGTCAGCCCCCCGGCAGCTCACCTGCCTGCTCCGGGTCGGGCAGCGAGCTGAAATGGCGGTTGATGGCATCGAACAACGGCCACAACACTTCCACCGGCTCGCTCTTGATCACAGCCCACACCGCCTCGAACCCGTCGCCACACATGGCCTCGAACAACTCCCGGATTCGGCCGGCGGGCATGTCCTGGCCGTCGAGCAGCGCCGCGAGGGTCAGCACCTGCCACACGGTGTCGGGTTCATGGATCGGGGTCGGTGGGGTGGTGCCGTCGAACATGTAGGGGCGCTTGCGTTTCTGCTTCCTGCTCGCACGGGCATCGTCGCGCATCTGAAGCCACGTCGACTTCTCCGGCGCGACGGTCCCGGAGTTACGGCGGCGTGGTTTGCGGCGCTTGGAGGAGTTCGGCATTTATGCCACCTTCTTCGGTGTGCTTTCGGTGTCGCTCTTGTCGGCTGCAGGTGGGGGCGACGCTGGTGTGGCGACGGTGAAGCCCATGGGGATGACCAGGTTTCCGACGCCGGGACCGCACAGTACATTGCGCATTGAGTAGCCGAGCTTGTCGTCCACGGTCGCCTTGACCGTGATCGGCCACGCCGCGATGTTCTCCGAATTCCACTGCTGCTGACCAACCTCGGTCACCGACGCGCGCGGCATGATCCGCAGCACCCACTTCTCCCGCGCACCGACACCGTCGACGAACAAAAAGATCACTCGGTAATAGATGGTGTCCGGCGCGACTGGCTCATTCCACGACACCTCCTTGGTCACCGCGTCGGCCTGCACGTCTGCGAGGCTGCGACCCGAAACCAGTTCCAGCACTGCACGTTTGAACTCTTGCGCGGTGAAACCGACACTCATGTCCCGTTTTACGATGTCGGATCGGGTCGGCTCGAGCCAACCCCAGCTCTCGGTCTCCGAGAGTTGCTGCTCGGGCCGGAACTGTGGGCCACCGGCCTTGTCGATCAACCCCAGCGACGAATAGTCCTCCAGCGACTGAAATTTCGCATCTGCGCCTGCGGTGAACTTGATCGGGACACCGACACTCATCGGCGCGATAAGAACCGCACCCTTGAGTGGCTTGAGCAGTAGATCCTTGTTCGTATTGACGATCTGCTCGAAAGTGGTTGCCACCATGCGAGTTCCTCTCCACATACACTTAGCCGTCACAAACCTGGCCAGGTTTGCGGCGGCGGGTAGATTTGACTTCGGCGCACGAGTCGAATATCTGCACCCGATGGCCCCCGAGACGGCAGGCCGTTATTTATTCGTAGCGAGTGAGCGTCCGACTCCGAAGCTTATGAGATTCGACGGATCGTCAGCGCACCACGCTTCGGTATCCCAAGATATTTTTTTGAGGAAATTGCGGAGCTCATTACGGGACGGAAATGCCGAAACGAAGGAGAGATTTACCGGCACACCACTGAAGATACCGGCCAGCTCTTGACGCCTTTTGAGGTCGATGGGCCCGTGGGTAGTAACTGCTTCGACCAAAATGACCCAATGCTTTTTCTTTATGTGCACGACGACGTCGGGCAACAAATCATAGAGATCGGCCGTGATGCCCAGGGGGGAAAGTCCCGCAGGTTCAACAAGACGCTCCTTACTGTTCGCGTGGGCGACGTAAAGGACTTTGCCATTCGGAGCATACCGATCACAGAAATCTGTCAGGATTTTCGAAATCAGCGTGGCCGAAGAACTAGGCGGACTAGGCGCATGGAGCCTCTGACGAACTACCCGCACAGCATAATCGTCACGCGGCGGAGGAAGTTGGCGTTCCGCTAGATACTTCATCATCCGGTCAGCGAAGCCATCTTCGTCATCGTAAGTAGCAAGCAGCTCGTGAACGGCAGCGCTGACTTGATAGCACCGTCTTGGGGAGTTTGCTGGCCGGTTTGGATCGTCCGGATCCATAACGGCGATACCGGTATCAATGAATCCCTCCAGTACGGACCTTCGCAGAGTCCCGCGAGCGCTCGGAGGGGAGTCCACCGCATATTCGGTGCGCATCCAATCCAGAATTTCGACCGTTCGCATCATGGGCCGTTTAGCCTGGCTCCATTCAGATTCAGGGCCGACCCGGACAAATGCAAGGAGGGCTAAGGCGGTGCGGTCGTTTGCTCGCTGCCTACCGAACCCCATCATCATGAGTATCTGGCGGGAGTTCTCGATCTTCGCTTTCCGCAGCGCGCGTAGGCGAAGGGCGTACCGACGTTCGGCCGCACCCAACGGTCGTTCAGCCTGGGCAGACTGCCGGACGGGTGGCTGTGGCGCTTCTTGCCCTTCCACCGTAGGCCGGTTGATCGCAGCCTCTCGCGACGGGGATGCAGCCGCCGCTTCTGCCAGTACGCTTTCCGCCTCCCGCCTTCGTTGCATCCAGTGGCCGACGTCGCCGCCCCACGCTCTGACGAGAATCTCGAACTCGTCTCGGTTCGGCAAGCGCGAGCCAGAGAGCCAGGCGTAGTAGGTCGACTTAGAGATTCCGGGCACCGCGTCGGGTGCGCCCGCCTTCCCCGCCGTGTCGCGTAGCACCTGGAGTTCGGTAGCAAATGCCGCGAGCGGGTGATTCGGGTCCAGCCGCTTCCGGCGCCGTCCCATCGAGCACTCCCTTTAGTCCTGGATAGTCCCGAGTTGTATCGAAGTTCTCTCGGATAGTAGACGACCTCTGACGTCGGAGGGACTCTTAGGACACGCATCTCAGGCGTTACTCAGGAGGTTGAAGTGCAACCTGCACTCAGTGTTCGGGCACTGCTGGTGGTAGTCGCAGTCCTGCTGGCGATCATCGCGGCTATGGGTGCGGCCATACTCGCCCATGTAGGCGGGCAGCGGCTGCCGAACGCCTTGGCCACCGGCGGTGCATGCTTCTGCGCGGCACTGCCTTTGGTGATCCTGGTCTTCAGCAGCGCGGGAGCGCTGTAGTCGTTAAGGCGTTGGGCTCAAGTTTGGCGGGTGAGCCTGGCCAGCACGGCGACAAGCCCTACAGCGCTCTGAATGACAGCTGATAGACCGCCGTCTGTTTCCGGTCGTTGGGGTCGGGAGCAGGGACGTCCTGGCCGCCGGTGATCTCGTTGGCGGTGTCGATGAGGATGCCGTTGACGAGGGTGCAGCCAGCCTCGGAAATGCGTTGGCGGCAGGCTTCTTTAATCTGCTCGGCTTGTTCGTCGGTGTGAGCGTAGTTGTCGACGCGGACAATCGGCCGGTCGGTGATGCTGTCCTCTGCTCCGCCGATTCGGCGAACAACGGTGTAGGGCACCGGCTGTCCTTGCCGCTTGGCCTTTACCGTTGTCGCGATCGGGGACAGCAGGGCGATGAGCACTTCGTGCACGTTCGGGTAGGTAGGCATCACAGCCCCTCGATCAGGTTCACGAAGTCGGCCAGAACGTGCTCGGCGGCGGTGTCGCGGGTGCCTGCCTCGCGATAGAGCGCATAACGGCTGTAGGCGTAAACGACACCGAACTGGTGGCCGCCGCCAGGATCGACATAGCCGATCACCGAGGTGGCATTGTGGCCGGTACGCCGATGAGATCGGGTGCGCCAGTAGTCCGCACCGAGCTCGACGACCTGTTGCAGCATCTGGCGGGTGTTCTCGCCGAGGCCGACAGCAAGTTCGAGTTCGTTATTGCTCGGGTCGAAGTCCACCGGCCCTCCTTGTCAGAAGCCCCGAGCGAGGCGGAAGCGCCTGCCCGGTGACCAACCGGTGATGGAGTTTCTCGGGTCGAGGACGGTACCGACGATTCGGAAAGTGTCTCCGGCGATCTTGGCGCGGTCGGCGGACCGTACATCCGAGCCCACCGGCGCGGTGACTTGTACTGCGACGGTGATGGTTTCGCCGTCGATGTATTCCTCGCTGGTGGTCCAGGAGATCGCGCAGGGGCCGATGGTGTGGCTGAGGTGGGCGTAGCGGTCGAGCAGTTGGCCGTCGGCGTCGCGGAGGTCGCCGTAGGCGTCGGGTTCGCCTTCGCGGTAGATCTCGATCATCACTCCGTGCGGGTAGCTGGGTGTGTCCATCAGCAGATGAGTGGTCGCCCGCTGGCCAGGCCCGCGTTGCGGAGCACGAGAACCGCTTCGTGGCACAGGTATTCAGATGCCCGGCGCAGCGCGGCGGGGTCGGGCCGGCTGTAGGAGACCGATCCGCCGTCGGCGCTTTGGCTGGCGATCTCGGCCTTCCGCCCGGCGGTGGCTGGGTTGATTCCGGCTTCGGCCCAGGCGATGACCTGGAGGCAGGCCGCTTCGCGTAATGCGTCGCGTAAGTCGTCGTCGGCAGGTAGTCCTGGCGGGGTGATGTCGTAGAGGTCGTTGCTGGTGATGTCGCGGACGCGGGCCGAGGCTGCCTCGATCAGCGCGATGGCGTTGGACGGGATCGGGTCCAGACGGTTGGTGAGGTCGGTGGGTTTGGCGTAGACGAGCATCACGCGGCCGCAGCTCCTGTCTTCGCTGCGGAGCGCTTGCTGGCCGTGGTCGCAGTTTCCGCGGGCGCACCCGTTCCAGCGTCGGGTGCTGATGCGGGAGCAGCGGTGGCGTCGGGGCCTTTGAGGAGGACGGCGCGGTTGGGGTCGAGGCACTTGACGCCGTAGAGGGTGTCGACGGAGATCACGGTGGTCTTGTGGCGGATGTCGTAGTCCATGGCGACACGCATCGACAGGCCCTTGTACTGGACGGTGAAGACCTCGGCGCCGGGCGGCAGTTCCATCGGCGCGGAAGCGAAGGCGAAGGCGGTCGAGTGGAAGGCGACTCCGACTTCGGTGCTCGGCTGGCCGGGCACAGGAGTGGGGGGCGGCTGGCCGACGTTCTGGCTCCAGAAGGTGTCGAACCCGACGAGCTGCTGTCCGATCGAGCCTTGCCGCAGCGCGGCGGTGGAGTCGCTCTTGTCCGCGTGCAGCAGCAGCGGTTTGCCGAGCCAGCGGGCCTTGGTGGTCGGGCCGACGACCGCGCGCCGTCCCGGCGCGGGGACGTTTTGGATGTCGAGCTGGCGACCGGCCTCGATGAGGTTTTCCGGGTTCTCCCACAGTCGCCCGGTGCCGCCCTCCATCACGTCTGCTCCGCAGTGCTGGGTGACCTGGGCACGCAGCGAGAGCAGGTCGCGGTCGACCTTCTGGGAGATGGCTTCCATGGCGGGGCGCAGGATCTGCTCGTCGAAGTTTTCGATGTCGAGGGTGAGTTCTTCGGAGGTGACTTCGACCGAGACGTCGGCGATGGTGTCGAGCACGACGGGGATCTTGGATTCGGTTGTGTCTTGGATGACGATGCCGCGGGCGCGGTCGAATTCGGTGGCCACGAATCGTGGGGGGCGTTTGACGTTGACGGTGTTGCCGACTTTCTGCGGGCCGAAGTCGCTGGAGATGTCGCGGTAGACCAGCGGGAGCATGACGGTGAGCTCATAGAGGTTGGCCAGGCTGCGGCGTGCGAGGACGTCGGGGGTGAGGAAGGTGTTGGGCACGGTGGTCTCCTAGGTGCGCGAGTCGGCGATCGAGTCGCGGACTTTGCGGCGGATGGCCTCGATGTCGTCCTCGACCGCAGGTGCGGGCGGGGTGGAGTTGCCTGCGCTGAACTCCCCACCGGAGCGCTCGACGGGTGGGGTGTTGGCGAGTTTCGGGTTCGTGGTGATGGCGTCAGCGACCAGGGCGTCGACTCGGGTGGTGAAATTGGTTGCGTCCGGGTCGAGTTCGTCGAGGGCGCCGAGTCCACGCAGGTACGGGACGAGTAGCTTGTTGTCGCCACGATGGGTGTCGGCGGCCGCGGCGATGGCGTCTTTGATCCGGTAGTCGCGCAGCCTGCGGTCTGAGGTGCTGGCACGGTCGGTGAGTTCGGCGATGACCTGCTCGGGGTCGGTGTTCTCGTCGGCGACCAGGCCCAGAGCGCGTCCGATCTCCTGCACCATTTCCTCGCGTGCTTGCTGGGCTGCTTGGTCGAGGGCGGCCGAGGCGTCGGTGCGGGCGCTTTCCAGGTCACGTCGCAGCTCGGCGATCACCGCCCCCAGCTGGACCGGGTCCTGCGCTTCGGCTTCCTCCGGTGCCGATGCTGGCGCGGGTGGCGTCGGTGTGGGTATGGCGGTCGGGGGCTGAGCCGGTTCGGTAGGCGGTTCTGCGGGCTCGGCGGGTGGGGTGGGGTCGTCGGACATGGCTTGCTTCCTCCGGGAATAGATGACGAGTGGTTCTGAAACAGCTATGGCCCAGTGGATTTCGGGCTAGCCGCTTTTTCGCGGTCAGTGCGCGAATTGGTCATGGACTGCGGCGTTGCCCGGCAGACGAGGTTGGAGGGCCTGCATACGGGCCCGTTGTTCGACTTCATGCAGGATGCGCGCGACTTCGTCGTTGACGTCGTCGCCGGACCAGTTCGGGTTGCGTTCGCGCACAGCCTGTTCCAGTGAAATGAGATCCACGGACTTGAGGGCGGCGAGCCGCTGGGCGGTCTCGAGCGGCGGGAGCTGGGCACGAACGGGCCAGCGGACCTCGGGGTTGGCCTTGAGTTCGATACGGCTGCCGAAGTGGATCCGGTCGAGCTCGGTGAGGGTGCGGGCGAACGGAGCGAGTTCGGCTTTCCAGTAGTTGATTTTCTGGTCGCGCGTGGTTTCGGAGAGTTTGTCGCGGGAGTTGACCTCGGTGGCGGTGACCAGTCCGGTGGTGCGGGGGTCACCGAAGGTGGAGGCCGACAGGCCAGCGCCGCGCAGGATGAGTTCGGTGATCTCGGTGGCGGTTTCGCTGTGTTCTTGCCACCGGATGGCGAACTGCTGCGGAACGATCGGTGGGGCTCCGTCTTTGAGGCTGCCCAAGCCCGCTCCGGGCAGCGGGGTGAAGATCGCCTGTTCGGAATCGAAGGTCGCCCCGGTGCCGGGGCCTCGGGTGTGGGTGAGCTGCTTGTCTACGAACAGGCGGCTGCGGCCGTGGTCGATATCGCGCATCCACGCCGACCAGGTCTCATCGAGGGCGTCTAGGAGTGGTTCCTGGCCGTCTAGATCCGAGCGCCCCAGCTGGGCCAGGCCGGGTGTGTGGCGCCAGCCCCGGTGGGGTCGCACGTTGGGCACGTAGCGGGCGGTGAGAGTGTCGACGCCGGTGGCGATGGCGGCGGTCGAATCGACCAGCGGTGCGGCCCAGGCGGTGTCGGGGTGTTCGATGAGCTGGCGGCGCTGTCCGAGCTGGTCGTGTCCGCCTCGGTAGAGGCCGTGGTGGATCCGGCCGGGAGCGTGGTACTCGAGGTGCCGCCAGACTTCGCCGCTGGTGGTGTCCTCGGCGACAACTTGCCAGAACGTGACACCAGCGAGTCGGCCATATCGCCAGCGCGGGATGGCGCAGTCGGCGGCCATGGTGGCGACGTTGACGTGGTCGCTGATCGAGCGGTCCCACCAGACCCGCAGATACACGCCGCCTAGTGCGGAGGCGAGCTCGCCGGCCTCGAGGAGGATGGCGGCGGTGTCGGCTCCGCCGAGCAACAGCTCGAGGCGGGCTTGAGCGGGTTTGCGGTCTCCGCGTGCGTCGTCTTCACCGATGACGAACCGTGGGGGTTGGGAGAACAGCAACGCCGAGGAGCCTCGTGCCAGGTCGGCGGCGAGGGGGATGTGGAGGCGTTTGGTGGCTTGGGGATTCGGGCGGCCCCAGAAGAAGCGGGCGATGCGTCCGACGAGACCGCCGGAGAACTGGGCGGGTCGGTAGGCCGGGTAGCGCTGGTAGATGTCGGCGAGGCGGTCGGTGTCTCCGGCGTACCAGGCATCCCAGGTCTTCATGGCTTTCTGGGCGCGGTCGAATGGTGGTGGCGGCCAGGCGATGTCGGTATCAGGCAGCATCGGGCACCTCATCGAATCCAATCACCGGTCGCCAGAGGCGTTCGGTGGTGATGACCGCATACCGCAGGGCGTCGATGCCGTGGTCGTTGACTTTGATGGGTGCGTCCTCGCCCTCTTCGGTGGCGGTGGTCGACCAGGAGTAGCCGGGGATCTCGAGCAGCAGTGCCGGGCAGCGGGTGGAAATGCGAAGCAGGTTGCGGGCGAACAGCATCGTCAGCACTCGCAGTCCGTAGAGGACGTCGTTGTCGGCGGCCGCGGTCTCGACGCCGTCGGAGTGCAGCTGCACGCGCAGCGACGCTGCAGAAGGGTCGGCGATGATGTGCTCGGCACGCATCCGGGTTTGGCGCAGATCCGGCAGGTGGGACTGGTTGAGCCAGGTGCGCAGGTCGGTGGAGAGTTCGGCGTCGGTTTTGCGCTGGCTCATCGTGGAGGGCTCGTAGCGGTATTCGTCTACGGCGTAGAGGATCCCGTCGATGCCGAGGCCCAGCAGGATGGCGTGGGTGGGGTTGGTGGTGCCGTAGTCGATGCCGACCGCGATTAGCTGCCGCATCAACGGCAGTGCGGCCCAGTCGACCATCAGGTGCTCGGCCCAGGAGTCGAACACGCTGCCGTCGGCGGCGACCCAGTGCCCCAGGATGAAGCGGCGGTACCACAATCCGGAGTACTCGCGCTTGTATTGGAGTTTGCGTTTCTCCGACAGGGCGGGGTTGTCGTCGAGCTCGAAATGCCATGTGCGCCAGTCCGGTAGTAGCGGCTCACCGTCGGGGTCGAGTTTGCCGATGCGGTCGAGGAATTCGCGTTTGAGCCAGTGCACGGGGTTGTCGGGGTTGGTGGAGCCGAACAGCCGCGCGTCGTCGAGGCTCATGCGCCCGAGCAGCTGGCGGAAGAAGTCAGGCCGGATGACGGTGATCTCATCGACGTAAGCCCCGGCCACCGTCAGGCCCCGCAATGACATCTCGGCCTTGGCATCGGACGCGCCGAGCATGTAGACCCGGCGCCCCAGGATCGTCGCGGTCGGCGCCCCGAGGGTGTAAGACACTCGTCCCGCCAGCTGGCCGAACAGCGCCGGGTCGCGCATGGGTTCGATGACGTTGCGAGCTAGGGATTCTCGGGTGCGTCCGACCATGACGAACTGGCCACCGGCCGGTGGGTTGGACAGGAAGATCAGCCAGCACAGGATGGACGCGATGGTCTTGCCGGAGCGGATCGCGCCTTCCCAGATGTTGCAGCGGGCCACCGCTTGCACGATCGACACCGCTTGTTTGCGGGAGATCGGTAGTTCATCGAGCACGCTCACAGCGGTGGCTCCAGCTCGTCGTCCGCGCTTGGCTCGTCGACCGGTTCGCCAGCCGCAGCTTCATCGTGAACCGCATCGGCGGTGTCGGCGTCGACGGCGGCTTTGAGTTTGCCGAACAGATCCGAAAGCATCGACCGGTCACCGGCGACGGTGTCGTTGCTTTGGCTGGTCAGCAACTCCGAGAAGCTGCGCAGGGCAAGGGAGAGCGCGGTGTAGCCGTCGCGGACATCACGTAGCGGCGGCAACGGGACGGTGATCGGGATCATTGAGTCCAGGCCGCGTTCGTAGGTGGTGACCGGGCTCCACAACCGCTGGTGCAACGCGGGGATTTGGGCTTCGATCATCTCGGCGAGATCGAGGCGGCGGCGTTTGAGCTGTTCTAGGCGCGCTGCGGTCGCTTCCGCGGTTTGGGATTCATCGAAGCGCAACTCGAGTTTGCGAGCCCAATAGGTGATCGTGGCGCGAGTGACACCGAGATGCTCGGCGATCTCGTTGCGGCCCTTACCTTTCGCATGTAGCTCGACGATCCGTTGCTGATCGTCGGCGGTGATCTTGCCGGGCCGTGATCCGCCAGCCCGTGCCGTGGTCCGCGGGCGGGGTGGGGTGGTCTTCTTCGGTCGAGCCATCAGAGCCGGAACCGGGCCGCCCACGCGGCGATCTTGCGATCGGCGCGATCCCGGACCGCGCTCATCGGATTCGGTACCGGCGTTCCGGAGGCAGCGTCGATGACCAGCAGGCCGGTTTCGCCGAGGATGACGGTGGCCTCCTGGAACTCGGCCAATGCCTCGACATAGCAGGCGAATTCGCCGACATTGGCAGGGTTGAGCTCGGTGTGGGGTGCGAGTTGTTCCCACAGCAGCCGGGCCTGCTCGGTCAGCCACGACGGTGGATTGGTTTTCCACGCCGACACCGACACCGGCTGGGTCGCTCGGCGCAGGGGGACGACCGGGTAGTCCGGGGCGGTCATGGGCGTCTCCGCCTCCTCGATAGGTGTAGTGCCGGTGGCCCCGGTCAGTGGGGCCACCGGGCAGGGGTTAGGAGCCGGACGTAGAGGCTGCGGCGCGCGACCCGGCGATGCGGCTGCGGGCGCGGGCGCCGGCCGCGCGGATGACGGTGCCCATGCGGCGGCCAGCTGCTGCGAAGCGATTCATCGTTTGTCCTCCTTTCATCGCATATTGGGTACGGGTATGCGAAAGCCCCGGCAGAAGCTCTGCCGGGGCTCACGGGTCCAGATCGGTCTTATTGCTTGTCGAGTTCGATACCGAGGATTCGGGCGACTTTCTCGCCGTCGAGGTATTTGTCGCCGAGCTCGATCAATTCGGCTTTGCGGAGGAATTCGTCTTTCTGTTCGCGGGAGCGGAAGCAGATCGCTATCCAGAATTCCGAGTCGTTCATGGCCGCGAACTTCTCGGCCCACTGCTTACTTGCCCCGGACAAGCCTTTGCCGAGCGCGTTGAGTTCGGCTTTTACGTCGGCTTCTAGGTCGCCGGTAGAGGAGTCACGGACCTCGGCGAGCGGGTCGGGATGCGGCTGGCGGCGTAATGCTGCGGCGATGTCTTCCCGGGAGGCTTTTACCTTGGATTTTCCGGATTTGAGGATGGCGAGGACTTCGTCAGGGAGCGGCATGCATGACCTCCGCACGGAAGATTTCTAGATCGGCGAGTGGGAACCATTTCAGAATCGTCTGATAGTCGTCGGGATAATGTGTGCGCAGCGGGCCGAGGTAGTCGTAGCGGATACCGTCGATGGAGCGTTTGAACATCCGGTAGTCCGGGCTGGGTTCGAGCCCCGCTGTCTTGATCCGCGCCCACACCTCGCGGGTCTCCCAATCCCAGAGCGGGGACTGGCGCCGGGTGCGGTGCTTGACCGCTCCCCACCGTTTGATCGCCAGCATCCGGGTGGCCGAGTCGGCGGCGCGCACGCCATCGAGGATCCAGGTGTCGGAGGATGCGAATGCCTCGCGCATGAGCTCGTCCCATTCCTCACGGGTAGGCACCCACAGGTCGGCGGCTTCGATGATCGCGCACCGCTCCGGGGGCTGAAACACCAGGTTGGACAACATTCGCCAGAACGCGTCCGCCGGGAGGTCGATGATGCGGGTGCCGAAGAAGTTCTCGTAACGGTCGAGGTCAGTGCGGATGAACTTCAGGCCGGGGACGATGGACTTGTGGATCGGAATCACCTCGATCCCACGTGCGGCGAGCTCGAGCCACACCGCGACCGAATCCTTGCCGCGGGAGAAGTTCAGGATCACCGGTTTCCCGGCCTCGGCCAGCCCGTCGAGCAGCTGGGTGGAGGTGGGGTATCCGGGCAGACTGATCATCGGCACCTCCCCGTTGCGGATTGGCCAGGTCTGCGGCCGGCATCTGGGCTCAGTGGTGCTGAATTCATGGGTTAACCCTCACTGTGCAACCTTTCACTGTGCAGGCCCTACAGGTAGGGCTCAGAGGCAGGCTAGAGGGCACCCAAACAGTTTCCCCACTGCCCCATCCTGAGCCCTGAGAGCCATTCTCAGGGCCAGAATCCCCCTAGGGCAGTGGTGAGTCAACCAAGTGATCCCAGAGCCCCCAAGTCATTGATAGGCCATTGCCAGGACATTTGAATTCAGGGGTTGCATTATTGCAATGAGTATGGATTACTTGGTTCTGGAAGTGCTTTCACAGACTCCAATTCACCACTGGGTACCTGCCTTGGACTAACGGTCGGGTCGCCCCAACAATCAGCCTATTGGTACGGCTCACTCATATAGTTTTCTGGGTGAATTCGGCATTCCGGTGACAGCGGAGCTATGCCACATTACGGGGGAAGTCGCACGCAGCTTTACCCACTTGCGTGACCTCCGCATGCCGTTTGACAACTCCACAGTGTGAACTCATGCAAGACAGGATTTCTGTCTTTCCATTTCTGCGGCCATTCACTCGGTCGCAGATGTTCAACTGGGAGAATTCATGTCCACTCGCAAGAGCACCCGCACGCGCACCACCGGCCAGCGCAAGGCCGCACCGAGCAAAGCTCAGCCCACCAAGGCTGAGCCGACCAAGGCGGACCCGGCACCGGAACCGGCCAAGAACGAGCAGCAGCCGTTTTGCAACTTGTGTGGGTCCCGGATCGCGCCGGAGGAGAACGACCCGTTTTTCGGATCGGCTCTGCTCTACGACAATCCGGATTACGCGAACCTGACGGGTGCGCTGTTCCTGTGTGGCTGGCAGTACTCGATCGTGCAGAAGGTGATTGCTGGCCGACCGGCCGTTATCGTCGTCGGGACACCCGTCGACGCCGACGGCAACGCGCTCAAGAACCGCAAGATCGTGACCGCGACGTGGCATCACTTCGCCGGTGACGGATGGGTTCAGATGGGTGCGATGTGTGGCTACAGCCGCGCGGACGGTACCGGATTTCAGAACCGTACCGCCGAGCAGTTGAAGGAGTACGTCGGTCGCAACACCGCTGATTGGGTCCTCACCCCCATCGAGGAAGAGCAACCACCCAAACCCAAGGCTGCGGGAACCCGCAGTGGCGGCAAGACCCGCGCGAAAGCGCAGGCCAAGCTGACGCCGACGGATGGCACCGAGGACAAGCCAGACACGGCCGCCCCGGAGCCCACCATCGACCCGGAATCCAAAGGGCTGCCCGCAGGTTCGACACCACCGCAGGACGATCCGGTACCTGACACAGATCAGGAACCGGACACAGAATCGGAGGACACCGATCCCGGCGACAGTGACCTCCCGACGGAGGACGCTGCCGCGGGTGTGGAGGAAGAAGTGATCGACGAAGGCACGGCCGCCTGAAATCCGGCCACGCCGGTCGAAGGCCCGGTTCGAGACAGATGATAGCTGCCTCGAACTGGGCCTCACTCATCCAATCAGCTCCGGGAGAGGAACACCATGGAATCCGAGCAGGATTCGATATCCACCGAGAAGATCATGCGGCGTGTGCGGGGGCTTTTCGCCAAGGCGGAAGGTACCGACAACCCCGCCGAGGCCGAAGCATTCCGGTCCAAAGCCTACGAGCTTCTGGCCAAGCACAACCTCGACGAAATGCGAGTACGTGGCTCAGGTCAGCAGGGCAGATCGGCACGGGACAATCAGATCATCATCGTGCGTTTCGACCTACCGATCCGTTACCGAGAGCAGCGAATGATGTTGCTGGCCTCGGTATCTCACCCGCTACATAACCGTGGTGTCGACTGCGGTGGCGGGGTGCAGCGGATCATCGGGGTTCGCCGGAACGTGGAACGGGCACGGTTTCTCTACAGCTTGCTGATGCCGCAAATGCTTTCCGCGACAAGCAAGTACGTGCCAGAGGACCCGTTCGACCATGCTGCTGTCGTGCGTGAACGCCAAGCGTTCATGAACGGGTTCGCGGCCATGGTTTACCAACGTCTGGCCGAGGCCGAAGCCAACGCCATTGGCGAGGCTGGTGAGGCGGCGGCGGTGGCGATCCGAGAAGACGAGGAACGCACCAACGCCGCGTTCGTCAAGAAGTGGCCGAAGACGACGAAAACGGCTCTTGCACATCGTAATAGTGGCGATGGATTCGATGCGGGTATCCGTAGCGCCAATGCCGCCGATGTCGGGCACACCCGCGTCGGTGGAGGCAGGCGAGCCATCGGCTCGTGAACGGCCAGCTTCGGCCACCACCTGAGTTGTGGCCGGAGCTATTCACACCAACCGGGATGCGGCAGGACAAGTTGTCCTGCCGTATCCCGGCCGACCTGCTCCGCCACGGAGGAGGTCGGTTCGGTGAAAACGCTTGCGATACAACATTGCAGGCGATCGGCAACACAGATGGAGTACTCGAAGTTGAATGAGGAATGCACGCCTGGCACCAGCGATGCGCACGCGAGCGGGGACCACTGCCCCGAATGGGTCATCAGAGAGCTGGTCGTCAACAAAGATTTGCGGTTCACCGAGCTGATGACAGTGATGTCGATATACGGGTGGGAGTTCACCATCTGCCAGCTCGTGGTGGACGACAACCCGCGGGTCAACCTACGTGGCCTGCCGGTCAACGAGTACGGGCGACCACGGTTGGACAAGCGGGAGATCAGCGCGGTGTGGGAATACCGCTCCGGCGCTTGGGAAGTCGGCGCATACAGCACCGGCTCACAGGCGATCGGCGGCGGGCTGTTCATGCAAGCCACCCCCGCCGATCTGGTCGCGATGGTGACCAACGCCCCGGCGAAGTGGGCTCACACCGATCACTGATCATGTTGACCACCTGCTGGTGCGCCGACCTCGCTAGCACGGGTCGGCGCACCACCGAGTGGTGACGACAAGCGAGCTGTCAGCTCGCGACCACGCAGCTCCGGCCACTACCCCCAAGGGTGGTGGCCGGAGGTGTCCCTATCGAAGGAAAGCAGTGTGATGAAGAACCCCGATTACCACCTGGCGTGTTTGCGCGAGCTGATCAGGCAATGCACCAGCGAAAACCCACTCGACGAGATATACGTCGCGGACAAATCCCATGACGTGATCGCCGAGTTCGTCCAAGGCGTAACTGAATTGGATCAGTGGCTCAGTGCTGGCGGGCTGGCTCCTAGCGCATGGCGATCCACCGAAGTGTCCGGATAGCGATCGAACCTTGTCGACGGCCGGTGATCCGGCCGTCGCACATCTGCCTGCGATCGACGATCGCAGGTGTCCAAGATATGGAGTACGCAATGAGTGAGCAATCCACTTCGTGCCGGGAAAGCATCGAGCTGCGATGCGCCGGGTGTGGGGAGGTCGTGTCCTGCAACGGGCACAGCCACCCCGACGGTCACCTGTCCATTGTCACCGAGCTGATGGCGGATAACCGCCTCGGTTTCGGGGATCTGCTCTCGGCGCTGATGATCGCGTCCTGGGAGGTTCGGATCCTACCGGGTGTTCTCAGGGGAGACCCGCGAGTCGTGCTGATCGGTACGCCGGTCACCAAGCACGGGTACCCGCGTTTGAACAAGCACGACGTGATCGCGATCTGGGAACGACCGGCGGGTGGCTGGGTCGCCGGGAAGACCGGTCATCAGGCGGTCGGGGGCGGGGTGTTCACGCCCGCCACCGCCGCCGAGCTGACCAAGCTGGTGTCAGCGAGCCCAGCGAGCTGGGTGCGCACCGCGGGCTGATCCATCGTTCGTGAAGTGATTACGAGAGCGCCGACCCTGCTAGCACGGGTCGGCGCTCTCGTCGTCTCGCCCCTCTACTCCGGGAACCCGCTCGCGCCGACGAGCAGCGCGAAGCCCCACGACATCAACCACGCCGTCCGCCCCGCCGGCACTGCCGCCGATTCGGCCCGCAGCGCCGCCACCACCGTGCGCTCGAACCCCATCCGCGGATGCAGCAACAGCAATTCGCGCACCCAAACGGGGTCGAACTCCGACAGGCGGATACCGAAGGTGTCGAGCAGTGTCCCGGCGGCGACGAAACCGGTCGGATCCGACAGATCGGCGCTGACTCCGAAGCTCATGTGCCCGGCGATCGCCGCCGCGAGGTCTTGTGCCCGCTCGGGCGTCTCACCAACGGCCAACGCGATCTCGACAGCGCGGCGAGCACTGGTGACCGCGAAACAGCATCCTGCACTGGGGTGTTCGAGGGTGAGGTTGTGCAGCAGACACGACACGTAGGCGAGTTCGTCGTCGTAGTCGGCGCCGTCGACGGCCGCGAGCACGCGTGCGAACCAGTAACTGCGATAGGAGTGCTCGAGCATCGCCGGTGACAGCACGGTACGTGCCTCGCGCTCGGCGGCCTGTGCGAGCGCGGTGTCAGGGAGCCGGGCGTGGGCGAGTTCGAGCTGGGCGGGTCCGTGGTGGCCGGTGCGGGCTCGGACGACATCAACAACGAGGTCCGGCATCATGCCAAGCATCACCCACATCAGCGCAATGCGTTGCGCGGTAGTCAGTTTCCCGCACGTGTTCTGCGCCCACGCCCAGTCGAGCCCAGCTGGAGCAGCCATCCACGCCTCCTCGAGGTAGTGAGCTCGCCTGCTCGCGCGAACGCCAGGCGACGGATTCACCGGAGTTGAGCTCCGGACATGACTTGCCACCCGAGCTGGGGTGGCGATTTCGACTCCTGCTGCACCGCAGCAGGTTCCGCACACTCCGCGGGTGTGCGGGCCGGGTCCCGGCCAGCTAGCACCTGGCCGGGCCTCGGTTTCCGGTTCACCAAATATCTACGGGAGACAACGATGAGTGACCCGTGCATCGTGGGCGGACTCGGCGGCGAGAAGGCCACCGGTGTCTATATCCACGTCGACGGCACCCCACAAGCGATCCTGCCCCGCCTGCGGCAGCTGCTGGCCCGCGACGGAACCGAAAAGGTCCTGAGAACCCTCGCCGGACGACACTACGGCTGGGCTTACCTGTGGCCCGAACTCGACGCAGGCGACGCCGAAACCAACCTGCACCTGCCGCTGATCACCGGAAAGGTGATCCCCGGATACGGGTTCTCCTACACCGTCGGGCCTTTGGTGCACCGTTTCACACTCGCCGATGCTCGCGCCCATCCTCTGATCGGATGGGCGTACTTCATCGACTCGGCGGGCGGGGACATCCACTGGTGGGACACCCGCCCCGGAGCACCGGACACCGGTCACGTCGCCACTGTGTGGGGGCGAGCATGAGCGGCCGTGCGCTACCCGCGGGGGTGTGGCGGCGCGACCGGATCACCGGCGGCTGGCGGTACTGGGTGACCGAGTACCGCCGCTACAGCGAACCCGACGCCTTCCGCACCAAACTCATGGCCGCGATCCGCGGAATGAGCTGGTATCCGCCTACAGGACAAGGGATTCCGATGTGGCCAGACCTCGGCCTGGAGGAGATCTGCCGCCAGCGTGAGCTGAAGCTGGTCGCTGGCCTCGGAGTCAGCTCGACACCGTTGGAGTACCCCGAAGATGGTGATATCGGCGCCTATTTGGAACGCGGGCGTGAACCGATCTGGGCGACTTACACGCTGTTGGGAATCAAGCAGCTGATCCATGGCGGCTCGCAGGTCTCGTATTTCCTGGATCGAGGCGTCGAGATCGGTGGTATTGCATTGGATTTCGTGCGGGAGGCCAGGCCCGAGGGGTTGAGCGTGATGTGTGCGCTCAATCGGCATGACGAGTGCTCGGGCTCGGTCTGGACGCGGCGGGGGCTGCTGGTCCCCTGCCGGACACCGTGCGTGTGTGTCTGCGGGTGCGGGTCAGCCCGGCGGGGCCGCGGAGATAGAGCCGAAGACGCGGCCGATGAAATCGAGGATCTGAAGCCAGATGACCAGGTGAGGACCGTAACTCATGAACAACCTCCGAATGAGGAGTAGCGGGATGTAGGAACGAACAGAACCCCCGAGACCTGTCAGGGGTCGATCAAGGCTCTCGGGGGTTCTGTTGTGAAAACGCCAGTGGTGGAAGGGGGTTAGCACACTACTGGCGCGAAATCGACGCTAGCTGTCCACAATCGCGCTCCGCAAGGGTCACCTTTCGCAACCGTGACGGCATTCGATACAACGTGACGGCCGCCAGCCCAGCGCCGTCGCCGTGATGGGTGGACATCCTTGTCGCTACCAGGCGTCGACCCGCCGCCAGTATTGACGTACCAGTAGACCGCCAGACCGACTAGGTCAGCTCACGAAGCAGAACGTCGAGCACAGGCGCATTCGGCCAGTTCGGCTTCGTGACTCCAACACGTACCCATCCCCAGTTCTCGTACGCGCGATATGCGCGTAGGTTGTCCGGTTCGACTAGCAGAGTTGCACGTCGTTCGGTCCTGCTGCTGAGCAGTCGGTCGTGTAGGGCACGTGCCAAACCGCGACCTGTTTGCTCAGAGCACACCATAATCTCTGACAGCGCAAATGTTCTTGTCCCGTCCTCGTGCGTAAATGCGCCGACATTGAGCGTCGCGTCATCCGGCTGAAAATTTCGCCACCACGCCGCGTTGGGCTCTAATACCCATCCCCAGGTTTGCCCCGCTGGCTCTCCATTCACCCAGGCGATGATCATTGAAAACCCCGTGTCGCGCGCGGCACTGGTGTAGTTGTCGAACCGATGCATGAACTGCTCAGGCGAGTCGAATGGGTCACCCGATGCGATTGCGTCGATGTAGGAGCGTCGATAGACGTCCTCGACAGTCGTACGCGCCTGCCGTGCCTGCGCAGAATCGAGGCGCTGAAACCTATATCTCGGCTCACTGTTCATACGGTGATCACCGCGCCAATCGGTCGAACTGGCAACGGAATTCAGCAGTCGAGGGCGCGCTTTCGACCGCTCGCCGAACGGGTGCAAGAACCTTTAGTGTCCGCGGCGAGGACACCGTGTTGTCCAGTTCGGTCAAGATCGGCTCAGCCTCGGTCAACGCGCCGCGGACATCTCCGGCCGCTAGTCGCGCCGATGCCAGGCAGGCTCGCGTGTACAGAGCGTTACGCACCATTGGCTGCTCACTGGCCGCGAGTTCCAAAAGCTCTACCGCCTTTTCGAACTTCCCGACGGTGCCGTAACCACGCGCCTCGTGACCACGTACCTCGGCGTGGTTCACGGACTGCAACCACGTTGGACATTCCTCCAACCGCTGGTATTCGACAGCATGGTCGACTTCGCGCCACGCTGTTGAGATCGCACGTCCAAATGCTTTCTGATCTCCTAGCAAGCTTTCAGCTTGTGCCTGCCTGATAGCGATCAAGGCATGGATTCGCCCCGGAGGTCTTCCTCGCATGAGGTCACGTGCCCGATCAATCATCTTCATCGCGTGATGAGGGCTCGCTCGACCCACCCGACTAAGGGCAATCGATTGGTTCGCAATGTAGAGGCATGCATGCGCGGTGAGATCCGGATCGTTCGCTTGGTTCGCTAGAGACAGAGCATCCCAATAGCATTGGCGCGCAAGGGGGTGCATGTCAGCGTCAACCGCTAACCATCCCGTGAGCACTGCAAGCTCTCCGACAGCGGTTGTGAATTCGTCCGCCGCATTCGCGGCGAATGAGCAGGTTTCTAGCAGGTTCTTTGCCTCCGTCAGCTGTTCAACCGCCTGCAGTACCAGCGGTGCGCCTCCGACACGTTGGTCCGCGCGCTCGAACGCATCGACCTGGCTGATCAGCCAATTGACGTCGGCCATGCCGACTCGGTCACCTCGGTCACCCCACGGTTCCGCAAACATAGTGGCACCCGTTGCAGCGGCTAGCTTGCCGAACTCCCGTCGTCTCACGTCACTGTTGACTTCCCACGCGTAGATACCGAGTGTGTTGGCACCTCGCACAAAGCTCTGGCGCTTCACATCATCGAGACTATCGGCGTTTCGCTTAGGCAGTTTGAACCACAGCTGATGGTCAGGGATCTGGAGGGCTTCGGCCCAGCGAACCAGCTTGCTCAGCTGCTCGGGAGCAGGCCCTTTCTCGATTCTGCTCAGCTGTGCCTGCGTCAGCCCCAGCCACCCTGCCACCGTCTCCTGCGGGAGGGCTCGGCCGTGAAAAGGGTGCGTCCGGTACGCGTAGATGACGCGGCCGAAATGCCAGGTCGCCAATGCGTCCTGCATCTGATCGGTCCGCCAGAACGCCAGCGGTAGCTCCGGAGGCCGGACGCGATAGTTTGATTCGCAAGCACCGCACAGATTTTCGGTGTTGTATTGGCTCAGCCGGGCACCGCAGCGAGCGCAGTACCGCCCCGTTTCTGCCTTGAGTGTCATCTGGCCACCCCTGGCCTGGATTCTGGGTACCGACCCCCGCACATTTCCCTGATCGCTGAAAGCTACCACTGCCAGGGGTTTGTCTGTATGCGTTCGATGTATATCGCTCATACGCGGCCGTCATGGTATCCGCACTTGGTCCGTCAGACCCTTGGGGCGTCCAGAAGTTCCCAGGGAAGGAGCAAGCTGTGGGACTGGCGCTAGTTGTTCCCCTCATCGGACCGCCTGCTGCGGGCAAGACGACGTTGGCGACGTTGCTCGGAAACGCACCCGGCAGGCAGATCTTCCGCCTGCGCGAACACATTCCGAAAGACGTGTTGACGGCAACCGCGGTCAATAGTCGACGTCTGGGTTGGATTGATGACCTGACCGTGGCCGAAGCGGTAGGAAGCTATTTCGCGACCGTGGAAGCCGATACGCACACGGTTCTGTTGGACAACTTCCCCGGCTCAGCGCGCCAGGTCGATCAGTTGCTGGCCACGTTGCGACCGCTGGCGCCGCTGTGCCGGGTCGAAGCGATCGAGGTGGTCACCGACGCCAAAACGCTCAAGCAGCGAGCGCTGAGCCGCAAGGTGTGCCACAGCTGTGAACACGACCCGATCTCCGATCCCCGCCTACCGGCGATCGCTACTCGCGATGACCCCTGGATTTGCTCGAAGTGCGGTGGGCTGCTGCATCCACGTCGCGGTGACTCGCCCCGATTGTTGAAAGCCAGGTTGCAGCGCTACCACGAGTCCGCCCCTGGGATCCGCGCGGCATTCGCCGCCGCGCGGATCCCGCTGACCCGTTTTGATACGACCACGACGATCTCACAAGCTGTGAATTTGCTTGCCCCGCTACTCGTTTCACGGAGCGCCGCGTCATGACCTCAGTCTCTCTGCCCATACCCACTGTCCGCACCGACGGGTACGGCCACGCCCGGATGCCCCGCAACATCGACATGGCCGAACCGCAGCGGGTTGATCGTGTCGCCTACGGCCGATTCCGCAATGCCTACATCTACATCACCGAAGCGTGCCAGCTTCGGTGCGAGCACTGCTACATGGGTGAGCGCCTGGACCGTGCGCTGAAGATGCCGCTGCCCAAGATCGTTGAGACGCTCACGACATGGCGTCGCCTCGGAAGCAGCAAAGTTACCCTCCTCGGTGGGGAGCCCACTCTGCACCCGTATTTCGGTGACGCGGTGCGTGTGGCGAAGAAGATCGGCTACGAGCACGTCATCACCACCACCAACGCCCAGCTCTCGGCGGCAAAGAAGTTCCGCCAGCTCGCGCCGGCCGACTTCGCCTACGTTCAGGTCAGCCTGGACGGCGGCAGCGCCGAGACTCACGACAAGGTCCGCGGCAACGGAACCTTCGACGTAGCGATGGAAACGACCGCCGAGCTGACCACGCGCGGTTTCGACACCCGGATCATCTGCACCGTCAACAAGGCCAATGAGCCCGACGTCCTGCGGCTTCTCGACATCGCCGACGCCCTCGGGGTGAGTCTGGTGAAGTTCCACGTGTTCAGCACGATCGGTACCGGGCACGGCAACCCCGAGATGGCGATGACCCCGCCCGAATGGGTCACCTTCTGTGACAACCTGAACAGCGCTGCGCCCCAATACAAGACGCGGGTCTGGTATCAGCCGACCTACGCGCGCCGGGACCAGATGGAGCGTTATCAGCGCGAGGGGTATCAGGGGTGCATCGGACGCACCCTGGATCGGATCTCGGTCTTTCCTGACGGGCGCGCCTACGTATGCAGCTATCTGTTCGACACCGACCTGCACTTCGCGCAGATGGTCGACGGTCGCGTCGAACTCAACCGCGGCGCCAAGGGCAACGAGTTCGACCTGTTCACCAGTGCGCTGACCAAAAGCAGTTGCGACGGTTGTAAAGCCAGCGCCTGCCTGGGCGGCTGCCCGGCCGAGCAGGTCGTCATGGGTGCGTCCTCGTGCAGTGCGTACGAAGACATCGTGCCGGTGTGTCGGCTGTGGAAGTCCAGCGCCAAGCCTGAGGAGTGAGAACAGATGAACGAGATAGAAAGCGCCGCAGAGCAACTGGCGTGGATCGACTGGAACGACATCAACGATGTCGAGACCATCTGCCGCGGCTTCTTCGCCCGGCTGGCAGCCGAGCCGGGAATCGTGCGCGCCCGACTCGAAGCACTTCCGAACCGGCCCGAGCTGTTGGGGTTGTGCGAGCACTACGACATCTTGGACAAGATCGTGCTGTTCAACGACTCTGACACAGGGATACGGGTGCGGTTACACGTCTTCTTGCCGGGATATTTCGATCGGCCGCACAACCATCGCTGGTCCTACGCCAGTCGAATCCTTCGCGGTCACTACCGCCACTACCTGTTCGGCAACGCTGAACTGGACGACCAGATCGACCCAGCGAAGCTGCCGGTGCTGCACGTGCGGGAGGAACCGATCGATACGACTTACGCCCTGCATCACTCGATGGTGCATGCCGTCGTGGCCGAGCCGTTCACAGTCTCATTGGTCGTGCGCGGCCCCGCGGTCAAGGACCGCTTCCTGGTGACTGACCGCAAAACCGGCCAGGCATGGTGGCAATTCGGCGCCGCCCAAGAATCACCCGAGGAGTCGCAGCGTAAGCAGATGACCCCGGTCCGCCTGCAGGAGGCGATCGAGCGGCTCACCCAGTGGGAACTGTTCTAGCCAGCCTGTGCGGCAGTCCCGTGGACTGCCGCACAGGTCGTAAGCATCTGCGACGAAACGTCATCGACGGCGGCGTCGATAGTGACTGAGCGGCATCTACCAGCCGAACACCGAAAATTTCTCGCCCGCAGCCACACCGTCCAACGCGGCCCGGCAGTAGGGGATCATTCGGTCGGGCAGCTCGCCGAGGTGGAACCATTCGATCGCGGCACATTTTTCGGGCTCACGATTGACCGGCTCGTCGTTCCAGGTGTCGACGACGAAGAAGAACGCTATACGCCCTCCTGAGGAGGCGTTGTGCATGACGTGGCTGAAGTGCACATTCTGCGGTGCGATCCGCACGCCGATCTCCTCGCGCGCTTCTCGAATCAACGCCTCGACCACCGATTCACCGGCCTCGAGGTGCCCGGAAGGCAGGTGCCATGCTCCGTCCTCGAATCCGGTGTTCTGCCGCTGACCGAACAGCATCTTGCCGTCCCGGCGAAGTATGAGATGCACATCTCCGGTGACCGTATGACGTTGCGGCCTTGCGGCCTGACTGTGTTCGAGCGCGATATTCAACTCAGCTCCCTTCCATGGCGTCTGCGACGCGTTGCCATCGACCTATCTAGACGAATTTGGGTGAAGCGGACCGAGCGTACTGCCCGCACCGCAGCCCGTTTATACGTCCGACGCATACAGGCCCTACCAAATGCGACATAGCCCGACCGGTTACCGGATTCCATTCTGGAGCAGGACATTCCGATCAGCACCAGCCGGAGGAGCAGCCACGATGAGACACCGCACCGCATTCGACCACTGCCGCCGAGATCGTTATGCCGGGGATGATCGGCATGCCTTCGAGGGCGGCGTTGCCACGTGAAAACGACCTCTCCTCGCTGTTGCCGAACAGAGCCACGGTTCGCCAGTTTTTGCCCGACTACCACCAGATGTCCGAGGCATTCCGAGAGGCTGGTAGCGACAAACCCGGCTGCCACATGATTCTTCAGCTCGGGTCGGCCCTGGCTCAACTTCACCGTACGAGCCGTATTCAACCCCACCGTTGCGGCGAGGTGGACCGTCGCAGGACCGAGCTGGTCATTCTCATCGACAACTGGGTCGCTATCCATCTGCCGGGCCGACCAGGCTGGCGCGGCCCCAATAGATCGCTGGGAGTTGCCGCTGACGAGATGGCCGCCGCACAGGTCGACGCCGACCAGCGACTGAGGCACTGGGAATCGGTCGGCCACGACAGCGTGCACGAGGCACAGGTCAGGCTCAGTAAGGCGGCTAATTGCTGGTCCGAGCTCGTTGCGAAAATCGTTGCGGCACAACCCTATTGATCAGAGCGCCCGGCGCCGGTGTACGAAGGAGTCGACAGTCGATGGATAACGCAATTCCGATCACGGCGACGGACTCGCCGACCTGTAACCTCGCGGTGCAGTTGGTGATGGTCAGAGACGGACAACTACTCCTGACGCGCCGCCGCGATACGGGATTCGCCGACGGTGACTGGCAGGCACCTGGCGGCAGAATCAAGCACGACGAGGACGTCCTTACAGGGGTCATCCGAGAGTCCGACGAAGAGGTCGGCGTGCAGCTTTGTCGGGAAAACGTCGACATGGTGTCGGCGGTGCACATCCGGTCTCCGCTCGCTGGTACCCGGATCGTGTTCACCTTCCACGCCGATACCTGGAGTGGCGAACCGTATAACCGTGAGCCCGAGCGCTGTTCAGCACTTCAATGGTTCGACTTCGACGACATCCCTGGAGCGATCCTGCTGAGCACTCGCGCCGCAGTGGACCTGTTCTTACGCGGTGAGCACTTCGGTGTTTACGGGTGGTCGCAACACCCATCGGTCGATGGATAGTCGAACGGGACTGCCGGGCAAGGACGCGGTTCTGGCCGCCTGCAGGGGCTTTCCACCGATCGAGGACGTCGTGCTGTTGGACGCGGCCGGCGAGCTCACCGCGCTGCATCAAACTCGCGAGCACACACCGCTGTGCGAGCTCGAGGAGATCGACTGGCATCGCTCTCGTTTGATGTGCGAGATCGACGACTGGGCGACGTCGATGACACCCGCACCGCTCCCGGAGGCACGAGCGCATACCCACACGATGGGCCAGGTCATCGACCAGCTGGCGCAGGCGACCATCCACACCTACATCGCCCTGACTGCCGCGCCCGACCGCCTGTTCTACGACGCATCCACGCGACTGGCTGACCTCGGCAACGCCTACCAGGACCTGGCCGACGAGCTCGCCCAAGGCACCCGCCGCATGCCAGAAATCACCGTTCCGTGGTGAACGGCGCTGCTGCACAACATATCCCGCATCCGAAAAACATCCATGAATAGGAGTGAATATCGATGTTCGATTCCCCCGACGAATCCGTTGCTGTACCCGGCGGCGCACCGCCGCGAAGGGGCTGTGGCGCTAGCACGGGGTTGGTCGTGCTGGACACCGACACCTTCTACGACCCCGATGACACGGTGACGCTTGCTATCGCACGCACGCAGCCGAACCTTGTCGTCATCACCTCCGACGAAACCCGCGGCCGCCGCGCGCGCATGGTGCGCCGGATACTGGATTTGATGGATCGGCCCGAGGTGCCGGTCTTTGCCGGTGTAGACCTCGGCGGTGAACATCGTTTCCTATTGGACGACCATCTCGAGGGCACCGCACCGCAATCCGACGACCTCACCGTCCTCGCGGAGATCTGCTCGGCAACCGATGGGCCGATCCGATGGGTGGGGATGGGGCCGATGAGCAACATCGCGCGCCTGCTCAGCAGTGCGCCGGAATTGACTGAGCGCATCGTCCTCACGCAGATGGGCGGATGGTTGGATCGCTACCGCGACAAGACGCGCGCATCTCACAACTTTCACACCGACCCTGTCGCTGCCGGACTGGCCCTGCGGGTCGCGTACCAGCCGCGGCTAGTGCTGTCGGATTTCACCAACGTCTCCCAAATCGAGGTCACTGCCGACTGGGCATTTATCCGGCACCTGCGAGCGCCGGGCGCGCCGGCATGGGCCCGGTTGGTGGCGGCGAACTTCGACGCGTGGTTCACCCGTCGACCGAGTAGCCGGATGCACGACCCGCTGACTTTCGCTGCAGCACTGGATATGCCATTCATCACGTTCAAGAACGAGACCGTGCGGATCGAACAGGACGCGCGGCTGTTCCGCGACCCTGCCGGACGACCAGTCTCGGTGCCGGACACGGTCGACTACGACAGCTTCCTCGAATGGATGCACGAGGGGGTGCGCTGGTGAACTGGCGTGATCGGCTCGCTCTACGCATAGCTCACCGATCGAGCGGAGCCCCCTACATCCGGGCAAGCTGCCACAACCCTGTCATGTTCGAGAACACAGAATTTGACCGCCGCACCCTACGGCTGTACTCCCATTGCGGGCAGCCATGTTTCGATGACCACGGCCGACTGGTGCGCGTCGTCTGCCCGGCAGTCTTGTGCGGGCCAATATCGGTGCACAACAACCAGATCCAGGAGCACCAAACCTGGGACCACCGCCCGTGCATGTGGAGCGGATGGCACATCATCGACGACGGCCAACCCAGACTGGGCTGCGCGTCATGATCATCACTAAGCCATCGGGATCAGATACAGCTCAGTATGGCTTCGAAGGCCAAATCGTGACCGCTCGTATCGGATACGACTACCGCGACGCCGCGAATGACAAATCCGACAACATGATCGCAGGACCACGTTGATGGACGGCACACCACAAGCGTTGAGCTACAACGATATCCGGCTAGCCGCAGAATCCATTGCTGGAGCAGTCCGCCCGGTCACACTGGCACCGGTCGACCCCGGTGCCATCGCCAGCGGCGGCGTCGGGCAATGCCAGGTGTGGCTGGCACTGGAATTCATGCAGTTCTCCGGCTCGGTAAAGCTGCGTGGCGCACAGAATCTCGTCTCGACCCACCGTGCGGACGCCACGCTGCCCGCGGCGGGGTTGACGATCGCCTGCGCTGGTAACGCTGGGCTCGCGTGTGCATGGGCAGCCAAGGCAACTGGCACACGCGCGGCCATCTTCGTACCCGCCACGACACCGCCGCGACGAATCGACACGCTCCAGGCCCTCGCCGCCGATGTGCGCCGTGCCGGTGTGCTCCAGACCGAGGCTGAGGCCGCTTGCCGCGAATACGCCGCCTCGTCCGGTGCATTACTGGTCGACGCCTCGCAGGATCCGTTGTTCACCGCGGGCATGGGAACTCTGATGGTTGAGATCCACCAGCGGATACCGGATCTCGACACGGTCGTCGTCGCCGCCGTCAGCGGCGGACTATTCGCCGGGATCGCCACGGCAGCAAACAATTTCGGTGTGCGCGTCGTGGCTGTGGAACATCAGGATTGTCGTGGGCTACACGCTGCGCTCGAGTCGAGACGGGTTCTTGAGATCGGCATCGACTCGATCGCTGCGGACACGCCCGGTGCGCACCGGGTCTCGGCGATGGCGCTGGATGCCGTCCAGCGCTTCGACGTGCGCTCGATCTTGGTCGGCGACAACGACATTGCCGCTGCGCGGGACGCACTGTGGGAGCACCGGCGCTTGATGGTGGAGCCCGCTGGCGCGACCGCGCTCGCGGGACTGTTGACCGGCGCCTACACACCGGAGCCCGGCGAGAAAGTGTGCGTGGTGTTGAGCGGCGCGAACATCGACCATTGGTTACCGCCGTTCAGGTAGCTAGACCATCCGGAACGGCGGCGATTGGTTCAATGCGCGTATTCACCGAGTTCCTCGATGTACCCACGGTATTCGGTGATGGCATGGTCGAGCAGTCTCGCGATGACGCCGCGCAGCGCTGCGTTATCGGCTGGACGAACCGTCAGCGTTCGAGCGCCGGTCTCCATGTAGCGGCCCTCCTCGAGGTCGTACCACCGGACCGTGCCGACCTTGCGTGCCGGTGCCGGGCCGTTGTGCCGGGGACCACGAAACACCGTGATCAGCCCCGCACCAACGGCATCGCCGCCGAGCAACCGCTGATATCTCTCGCGAGGGGTCGACTCGTTGGTGTAGCGGACAATCGGCTGGGCGTCCGGCTTCAAATCGGCGGCCTGGAACGTTTCCGCTGGCCGTTGCCCCGGCTGGTGTTTGGGCAGCAGCTTGGCCAGCACGGCGGGCAGTTTCTCGGCCGAGGTCACTGACACCTCGATCCGGGCGCGTTTGGTGAACTGGACCGCCAGTGCGGCATGCCGCTGGTGGCGGGCAGCCGCCACCCGGACCGGACCGACCTCGTCGTAGAACCCGTGAACTTCCACCCACGCCTCCGGATCGGTCAACACCGCGAACGCCCGCCTGAGCAGATCGGCTTCTTTCCAGTCCAGACGCCCCTGCTCGGACCAGTTGCGGCGCACCTGAGTCCAATGCTCGTCGCGTTCGTTGACGTGGGTGAACCGGCTCAAATAGTCCAGCGGGTACAGCATCCGATCATTGGCAGGGCCGAACCATAGGGCAGCGAATTCCTCGTCATCGAAGGACCAGGTGGCCATCATGAACCGAGGGTCGGCGGCACGTACTTGTTTTTACCGAGCAGCTCGACGGTATTGGACTCGTGGGTCAGATCGATCTTCTTGTCTTTCTTCTCCCGCTCCTCGTCCTTTCCGCGCCCAGCGCCGGGCGCCGTCATGCCCGGCGCACCACCAGATCTGGTCGAGGCACCACTTGCCGGGGTACCCGACCCGGCAGCGGCAGGTGCGAGTCCAGGCGGTGCGCTCGGCACCGCAGGACGCGACACCCCAGGCCCCGCTGGAGTCCCGGTGCTCGACGGGACACGACTGTTGGATCCGACACCGGAACCGAGATTGGGCCGACCACCGGGGTACGCGGGACCGCCCAGCGGCGTGACACCGGGGGTGATACCCGGAGTGATTGCGGGACTGGGCGTTTGGGCTGGGGCTGCCGGAACATTCGAGGGTGTGCGTGGTGACACCGAGCGACTGCTGTCCGAGGCCGGCTGGGTCGTGGCGGTCGGCGGCTGCCCATCCGTCGCCGCAGCCTGCGTGTGGTCAGGTGAATTCTGTACTGGGACATCGGCACTCGGTACCGCTGCGGCGCTTGGTTGCGTGGCGACAGTTGCGCTGTCCTGGTTGGTCTCGTTCGGTCCGGCCGGAGCTGCGGACGTAGTGGGGCCGGTTACTGGGACCGGGGCTGGGCCGTCGTTGATGGGTGAGACCGCGGGTGGATAGGTGGGCAGCTTGGTGTCCTGGTGCATGAACCCAACGACGTAGCGCTCCTGCATGATTCGCCGGGCTTCGGCCTGCGCGGTATCGGCTTGCCGTGTCTGGCGGTCGTATTCGACCGGGTCGGTCTTCTGGTCGGCGGTCACCTGGACCACCGGGGGAAGAAACGACTTTGTCATTACCGCTGTGGTGGCGGTGTTCACGACGACCGACGCGGTTTGTTCGAACAGGGCGACGAGCTCTTCCGCCTCGCTGCCGTACTGGTTCACGGCCGTGGCCGCATTGTCGGCCGCCGCTCCGGTCCACTTGCCGTCGACCGCGGAGCGCACGGCGTGGACCAGGGCTGTGGTGGAATCGCGCCACATTGCGCGCGCTTGACCCCAGTTCGTCACCATGTCGTGGGTCGCGTTCTCGATCACGTCGAAGGCGTCTTTGATCTGCTGGTGAGTCAGCGCGTCGACGTTCTCGGGGTTGGTGATTCCCGGCGGGTCGTAGTCGGTCACCGTCCGCCTCCGTGCTCAGGTCTCTGCGCTAACTTCAATTCCTTAAAGCGGGCCGCGAACTCAGTGTCTGTCTGTTCATATCGCTCACGGATCGACTGGAACAGAGCTTGCAGATCGCTGGCGGCCTCGTAGTGCCCCTCTAACGTGTCGAACGCGTTGTTCGGGCCGGTCATGGCCTTTTCCCTGAATCGGCGCACCAAGGTCTGAGCGGACGTCAGGAGATCGGATCGTTCACCCACACCCCATAACTCGGCCTCATAGATTTTGCGGATGACGCGCTGGATGTCGCGGATCTGGGTCTTGCGTTCCTCGCACGCCTTATCGAGGGTGATGAACGCCGCCGGATCGGCCGTTAACGCCAGGCTGCCGCTCTTGGCCTGCTCTATCAACGGCCCGAACACCGGGCCTCCGCTGTCGTCGGTCATTTCGTCCCCTTCGCCGCCGTGCACACCGCTACGGGATTTGACGCACTAGTCAGCAGGTCGGTTCCATACATCATGTCATCTGGGCATTGATCCGCTCACGCCCTCGGGGGGATCGCTGCGACGACTTGTTCCGCGAGGTTCGTCAGCAAACCACACGTATCGAGCTGCCCGGTCTTCTTGGCAGACTTCTGATTCGAAAGATCGAATTCAAGTGTGCCTGAAGCCAACTCGACGTTGAGCACACAGCTGGTCGAGCCCAGTGACGGGAACAGGGTGTAGAACGCCGCCCGTCTGCTACCGAAGACCCGTTCACGGTAGGTATCCGGATACTTTGCCTTGATCTGGTCGAGAGTCAGGTTCGTCGTCACGATCCGCGCGTCGTAACCATCGCTGACTTGGTATCCGCACCCAGTCCAAGTAGTTGATGAATTCTTGCTGTTCTCCGGGCCACGGTTCTCTAGTCCCTCCGCACTGAGCACGCTCTGCGGGATGTCGGTGCAGGGATCGAACTTCGCAGACTCGACTCGCGAGGAGGATGCCGATGAGGACGAGACCGTAGCTCTGTCTCCGCCGGTGTTCGTGCAGCCCGTTAGGATCAGGGCAGACGTGCACACTGCTGATGCTCCGATCGCAGCGAGACGACGGGGCCGTGTCGGTGAAATGGCCTGGCTTGCAACGTCTACCACATCGGCTCGCTTCCTATCGGAACTCACTGGGTCGGCCGCGCCGAGGTCGATGATGTTGCCGCCTCTGCCCCGGCCTTCGGCAGCCGACATCCGGTCCTGGCAGTGATCACAGCTGCTGCCTGTGTGCTGATCCCGAACGTAGTTCCGTCGTCACTGAAGAACCGGACGTCATGGTGCCCGGCCTTGTTTTGAAGCACCTGGACGTGTGTGGCTTCGAACGAGGCTGCGACAGTCCGGGTGGCGTCCTCGATGCGGGGCCAGTCTTGTTCGGAGATCGGCGTGTCGGAAACGTAGTGCTGGAGAATCGCGCGTTGGCCGTAAGTCTGGTCGTAGGGCTTGTCGCACCCCAGCGTTGCTCGATCACGATTCCACGCCCACTGCAATGCCGGGTTGATCGCGCTAGCAGCGGTCGCGATCTGTTCCACTGCTTGCTTCAGCCGCGCTTCGGTATCCTCCAGTGACGGAAGCGTTTTGAGAGTCTCCGCTGCTTTCGTGGTGTCATCGGGTGGGGTTGGTTCGCCATACGGCTTGTCGGTCAGGCCGCACCCGGCAGTGAGCGCAATCAGCGCGATCATGGACGCGCGACGCCACTGCTTGCGTGTGGTCATCGCGCCGGCACCACGTTCTCGGGCAGGCCTGCGACGATGGCAGCGACGTTATAGCCGGTGATGCGGGGCTGGTTATTGCTTTGTTGGGGGTATTCGCTATGTCCGGAGGCTCCATCGAGCCATCGGCCATCGGCGGTGAAGCCAGCGTGGGTGTCGAGCTGGGTGAAGTTGGTGTTCTTGGCCGGGTCTGGACCGAAGTCTCCGTATCCCGCGGCCTCGCCCGCGTACGCGGCGCCGGGGATGGCGATAGGGAACGCACCCGGCAGGGGCACTTTGGCGATCGCGGGGCCGTCTTGGGTCCATCTGATCGGGTCGTCTTCGGCGCGCATCACATAGCCGTGTCCCGTCTGCAGGCCGAGGTCGGCTGGGCTGTTGGCTTCGATGCCGGGCGAGCCGTAGACGACCATGTCGATGACCGGATGACCGCCGGGCTGCTGCAACGCCAGGCCCGTGGTCAGCGAGCCGTATGAGTGTCCAACAGCGGTGATGTGGGGTGGCTTGTCACCAGAGTTGGCAGCCTCGAGGCCGTTGTAGAACCGGGACAGATCGACAGCACCGGCGCGCGCTACGTCATCGCGTGCGACTTCGTTGCCGCCGACGAGACTGTTGGGATCGGGCCAGCCGGGTATTTGGGGCGGGTCATATCCGATCCACGCAATAGTGGACACCGTTTCGTTCTTCCGCCCTTTGTCATCGAGCTGCTTCTGCGCTTCGTCGCGCAGGTTGGTCGCTTCGTTGGACATACCGCCGATCGAGTCTCGGACGGTGGTGTTCAATCCGGGGGCGGTGACGGAAATGTGGTCGGCCTTGTCCGGGTCACCGACAGCGATGGCTGCCCGGCCCTGCCGACCGGAGTACATGTCCAGAAGCAACAGCTTGCGATCAGGCTTGCCGTCCACGGCCTTGTCGACGGCGTTGAGATCGTTGAGCCGGTTGCTGATGTCTTGGTAGTCCTTGGGATCCGCACCCGCGGCCTGAGCGGTCGTGATGGCCTGCTCGAGCGTGGCACGGATTTGGGGGATCTGGTTGCGGTTGGCTTGGTCACGGGCCGAGGCCGGGATGCCGTCGCGGTTACCGATCTCGGCAGGGTGGTTGGTGATGAAGTCGCGTTGCTGCTCAGCGGTCAACGAGTTCCACCAGTGCCGGTTCTCATCGACGGAGGCGTCCTTGGCGGGTGGCTTCGGTGTCGGCTTGACCCAACGCGGTGGACCGAAGTCAGGAGGCGTCGGTAGGTCTTTGAACGCTTCCTGGATCGCGGATTCCGCGCGGACGTCCGCGGTTCGGAGATCGGCAAGAGCCTTCTTGAGTTCGTCGGTGCGAAGTTTGGCGTCGTTCTTCAGCAGCGACAGCATCTGATTGGCTTTGACCACACCGACGCTGGCGACCAGGGTGGTCCACTGCTGCGTGGAGACGCTGACGGTGCCGTCATCGGCGACGGTGTACTTGTTCGCTTCGGCGTCGCTGGCCTTGTTGACCACCACGAACCGGTGTGAGGAGATGTTGCCAGCGGCGCCGCGGGCCGCGCCCGCACCGTTGGCTAAGGCGTCGATGACCTTGGTCGCGTCGTTGTTGACCTGTGTGAACCGGGCACGCATGGCATCACCACCGTCGCCGATCCAATAGTCGTGTGATCCATCCACCGCCGATACCGAGGTGGTCATGCGGGCGCGCAGGGCTTGGGCGGCCAGTTGCCATTCGAGAGCCTGCTGGTCGAACGCATTGGGTTTCCAGTTCTTGACCTGAGAAACCGTGAGAGCCGTCAACGGCGCCAGGTCTGGACTCACCGGACACCTTCCGCGACTGCCTCCACCTGATCGGCGAAGCGTTCGTCGGTACCGGTGTAGGCGCTCAGCGCCGCAGTGGTGTTGACCGCCATCTCGGACAAAGCCTGCGAGACCAGGTGGGCGGCGTGGTGTGCGACGTCTGCGGCGGGCTCGCACATTGCCGCTGCGACTGATCCGGCCATATCGGCTTTCACCTGCTGATGCGTGCCCTGAACCTGGATAGCACCGACGTCACTGGCCGCATCGGCCAGCTCATTTGCCAACGCGCGTACCCGGCCCGGGTCGAGATCGAGTTTGTCGTTGACCCCCATGAACGGCACCCCCCTCGCTGCCCCTGCCCCAACAGGAACGCTGGGGATATCCTGTCCGAACGGCATACGCCGCATCCTGGCGATTCTGCCATATTCTGGTCATCCGAACAGGGGAGGATGTCGATGACTGCAAACATGAACACGGTCGAGATGCTTACCTTCGCACTCAGCGAGCGACGGAGCATCGCCTCGGATCCGACCTGCTCGGTCACTATCGAAGTGACTGCCGACGGTGCAATCCATTCGATCCGACTCTCCGACGCCGGCCGACAGCTCCCCGCCGAACAACTCACCGAGACGATCAAGCAGCTTCACGCCACCGCAACAGCCAAAGCCCAGCATGCCGTCAAGGACGTCGTCGCGGGATTCGGTGACGACAGCGCGGCGCTCTCGCCGGTTGTGGCGGACGAGGGAGTAGATCTCGCAGGGAGACCCCACGCAACGGGGACGAGCCCAGAATCCGCTGGCATTTCAGCCGAGAACCGTATCGTCCACCCACCGTTATCGTCAGCCCCGATGCGCCCGCCGACGGCCGCCTACTCTCCGCCAAGTGCGGCGGCGTCCCCATCTGTGCGACAGCGATCGGCAGATGTCGTCAACTACGACGACGAAGACGAGTACTACCGCAATTTCAGCATCACCCAACAAGACGACTACCGCTCCCGATCGAACCGTCCAGAAGGCCGATAAATGGGAGATGGCGCACGGCCATCCAGACAGCTCGCTTCGTGCCAGGCTTGGACCTTCGGCTATTGGGTCGAGCACTGTGCGTCCTTCGGAATACCCAGGCCATGGTGAAGATCCTTCCCACCGCGTCGGGGTGCGCCGCACCGACGCTGACCTTCGAATCCGGTTTGGTCTCCGACTGTGTGTGGCGTGAGGCATTATGTGCCACAGCGGTATTGAGGGGACAGCTCGGTAGCGGGGTGGACGAGATGCAGGGGTTCGTGGTCGCGGCGCTCGGAGCGTTTGCGGGTGGGCTGTTGTGAGGCAAGGGCGTACCCGCCGATCCGGCGCGCGCATGTCACCGCAGGGCCCGCTGCTCTGACTCGAACCGCCCCAGAGCGGTACTGCGAGAGCATAATTGCGATGGTGCGGGGGCACGTTATCCCACCGTCTCATGGAGATCGAGGAGAGCGCTGGTGACCTGGCTTACGACTGTGTTGGCTGGCGCTGCCGGTGGGTTGGTCGTTGAGGCGGTCGCTTTCTCGTCGAACCTCAACGAGTACCGGCAGGCGCGTAGGAAAGCACGGGTGGCGCGACGGAAGGTGCTGCCGTCCTGGAATCGGTACTTCGACCCGGTGCCCGACGCTGCTGCTGCCACTGTTCGTCTGCTGCTCGGGGCTGTCGCGGGTGGCTTGTTCCACGGTCAGGTCAGCACCGCGTTGGCCGCTGTTGCGGTCGGCGCCTCGGCACCGACGTTGCTCGGGCAGCTCGGCGCAGCCCGGTCAGTGGGAGAATTGACGGAGCTGACCGAGCAAAAGAAACCGCAATGACAAGCACGAAGGCCGCGCACCTGTACCGGGCTGCATACGCCCGGCTAGTCCCCGTGCCTTCGGGGACGCCACGGGGACGAGACGGTTACACGTTCCTGCAACGGTTTTGGGCATCACTTACTCGCTACCGCCTTCCCGAACGGCCAGCAGAACTCGGCCCCGCCGGAGCTGGCGAGTGTGACGGCGCTGCGCCGTCTCGGCACGATCCGACCGCGAATCTCAGCTCTCGGATCCCTTTACACCAGCGGCTGCCGCTTCGAAGCATGCTTCGCGGCTGGCTAGACCAGGTCCAGGAGTCATCCGACCATCTGACCGCGCTGGCGAGGCAGCTATACGAGACAGTGACACCCCAGAAGCACCCGTCGCCGAGTGGACTGTGGGAGTGGTTCGACGCGTGGCAGACCCGACGCGAGCACGCGCATCTGCTCGCCGATCAGGCCGGTCAGGTGCTCGCCGCGATCGAGGACCTGTACCAGTCGGGCTTCTTCGACATGGCGCCAGACAATCTGCAGAGTGCATTCGAGGACCTCGGCCTAACCCAGGCCCAGGGCCGCGACCACATCAGCAGCTTCATCGCCGCCAGTGTCCGTTCCGACACCCGGCCCGAGGACCTGCGGAAGCTCGCTGCCGCGCTGAACATGTGGTGCACCCATCTCCAGTTCACCCTGGAGCGAGTCTACGAAGTACTCAGTGATGTTCGCGGAGCAGATCTGCGCGAGACAGACATCCAGACCCCAGACCTTGACGGACTGCGCTGGTCCACCGATACGCTTTGGCCGCCGAAATGGCGCGACCAGATCGTCCACATGTCCGTCCCTCGCGGGC
Organism: Nocardia sp. NPDC051321; assembly: GCF_044455225.1. Taxonomy (NCBI): domain Bacteria; kingdom Bacillati; phylum Actinomycetota; class Actinomycetes; order Mycobacteriales; family Nocardiaceae; genus Nocardia; species Nocardia sp. NPDC051321. Next base: position 268,910 of record NZ_JBITEM010000011.1, read on the forward strand.
CAGGAGAGTTCGAGATCGTCGACGACGGGGGCCACGATCACGAACCCGCTGACTGGACCTCGTCGCCGCGCAGCTGAACCGGGTACGCCTCGCAGCCGGGCTATTTGAGTCCGGCGGCAATAAGGACCGTACTGACGCTGCCGCACGCCGTAGGGTCATCGAGTCGCAGCCCCAGCGCGTGTATCGGCTCGCCGGCCTGCGCGGCCAGGCTCAGAGTCGCATCGATCTGGTCCACGGTCAGACCGGCGCGGTACTGGTCTAGGACGTATCTGGTGTAGTCCAGGCAGTATGCCTGGACTGTCGCGACGGTGACCCGTTGGGCGGTGGAGACCGGTTGGGCTTTGTCGGTTCGCTGCGCGGCATCTACTGCGAGCAGCGCCGCCCCGGCGATCACCACCAGTACGAGAACCGCTGCTACTGCGGTCACGACCTGGGCCATCGAGCTTTTCGGCCGTCCGACAGCTTCAACAACAAGAGGACGTCCAGCGCGAACCCCCATGACGGCACCAACCCCCTCTACCGAATCAACAGCGAGACAAAGCATCCCATTGTCGCGGGTGCGAATGTTCGTAAACGACCGTCTGTCGAACAGGATCGTGGGTCGTCGCCAGCCGGTGTTCCGCAAGACCTGGTGTTCGAGAGCACGTTGCTCGACGACGGCAAAGAATCCAGCTCAGCCGTATTCGACCGGATCGCCCTGCCGGTACGGACCACAGCACCCCGAGGCATCCGGGTTATTCGAGAACGCCCGAAGGAAGCTGACATCCGAGTGCGGCGGCGAGGAGCCTGTAGTGGGTGGGTGCCCAACTGGCGCGGCAGGCTTGGCAGATGCAGCCTGCTGCGGTGACCTGTAGGGCGGCTTGGCGTACGAGTTCGCCGGAGGCGTCGGGGCGGTGGACGGTGCGGACTGCGCATGCCGGGCACGCTACGACCAGCTCCCACCGGTGTACCGGCTCGAGTAGTGCCTTCCCGGTTTCGGCCCAGTGCATCAGCAGAGAGATCCACGCGTGGACGAGCTCGAGGTCCTCAGGTGCCCACTCGGTCGCGGCAAGCTGGTTGAGGCGGCGCACGGTCTCGGATTGACCGTTGTCGTGGCCGGAGTCGGGACACCACGAGGCGACGGTGGTGTCGATGTCGGTGAGCCAGTCGAGTCCTTCGACCCAGGCAGGGGGCAGGCTGCGTGGCCGCAGGGTTCCGCCGTCGCCTTGGCGAGCAGCCAGCTCGGCGCGGATCTCGTTGTACACCGATTCGCTGTAGCCGCTTCGGATTTCGCCGTCGGCGTCGGTGTGGCTACGCAGCCGGTGTCCGATGAGGGCGTGGATCGCGTCCTCGAACTCATTGGTAACGACGGCCTGTCTCTCAGCGCCTGTGGTCGGCCAGAACCGGGCGGCAGTGCGGGATTGACTCGACATTTCTCTACTGTATCGCGCTTCGGTAGATATCGAGTGTTGCACTTCGGCCGCCAGTGGACGTATGGCGTCGCGAACCGCGAGTGATCATCGTTGATCCTTCGCGGTTGGCTCGACCGAGTGGGCAGCGTTTCGGAAGTGGCAATTAGGTTGGTCAGCTTGCTTTTTCGAGTTCGGCTTCCATGGCGGCCAGTCTCCGGTACTGCTGGACACAAGCGGCATCGACCCAATGGCCGAGGAGATTGACCGCTTGCTCTTCGTTGCAGTGGTAGATGAGCATGTGCGCCTCGGATGGGCTGAGGCCCAGTAGTTCGCGGGCGAGGACTGGTACTGAACGCAGTTTGCCTCGCCAGGAGACGAAGCCACAGACGGGTACCCATACGGCACCCACCAGAGTGACGGTCCATCCGGCGACGCTGTGCGCTATACCTTCCGGGCGTTCGTCGGCCCAGACGGTGTGGTCGTGCAGGTGGGGTTTGGCGCGCAGGGTGTGCAGGACCAGTGCTGCCAGGGGCAAATTCAGCAGGGCAGGCACCGGCACCTCCGGGCTGAGGACATCGTGAACCTCCAACTGGCCGAGTCGGTCGGCCGTGGTCAGTTGACCCGTCGGCGCCCCCCGAGTTCGGCACCGCGAGCACTATTCGGGATTTCCAAACGAATGCCGCGGGGGGCGGGGCCAGATGCGCGCTACGCGGGGCCATACCCCAAACACTGGATTATAAACCTGGGATCTATTACGCAGGAGCATCTTCCGGCGAATCCGGTGTGGCGTGGGACACTCGGACCAGCGCGGCGGCGACTTCTGACTCGCGGGTGAGCAGGACGCGCTTGGCGTCGACATTGACTACGGTCCATTCACCGTGAGTGTCACGCACCCGCAGGGAGCCGGTGGCCGGGCCGAAACGCAAAGCGCGGGCGATCTCACGGGCCAGGGCTACGTCATCGGGGTGCAGGGCTGGATCTCGCTCGGGGTTGCCGGTGAGTTCCCAAGCAACGCCGGGCATTTCGCGGGTAAGCCACCGGTAAGCGGTGAGGGTCTTGAGGTCAACGAGTGCATGGTAAACGCCGGGTTCGGCGTTGAGTTCGGCGTCGATCAAGGCTTGGGCGAAGGTATGCGGTGGCAGTGGGGCGTCCTCGTTGTCACCTTCGGTGATGTCGTGGGTGATGCCGTGGATGAACCGGCGGCCGTCGACCAAGGCACCGCGTGCGCACCAGTTGATGTCGCGGCGAACTCCGTCGTCTCGCGTGATCTGCCAAGTGGTGGTGTGAAAGACGGTGTTCTCGTCGGCGACGAGTGCCGTGGCCAGGGCTTCGGCCTGGTCGTCGGCGGAGGAGACATGGCGAAGTGAGGACACCCGCGAGATCTCCGGCATCCGCCGTTCCGGGGCGACAGCGTAGATGTCGTGCATCTCCGATGTGGCCAACGCGGTCATCTTGTCGAGGTCCCAATCCCAGGCACCCGAACGGGTCCGCGGTGGTACATTCTGCTCCAGGCGGCCTATCCACAGGCGTACGCCGTGAACCATGTTGAGTACGTTGATGATCGGCTCGGCGATGACATGCTCGTCACGGGTGCGGGAGAACTCTTCCCATCGTTGGCCGGTATCACGCACGTGGCCAACTGCGCGGCGCGCCGTGCGCAGCGCATCACGACGCAGGACTTTGTCGTACGGCTTGAGATCTACGGGCTTGCGCCCGATCGCCATCACTGTCGGCTCGTCACGGATGCACTCGATTAATAGCCATTCCCCATGCATAGAGTCACGCTAACGCAAAACTGGACGGTTGTGCAGGGACAGCCACATGACCGAAGTGCAGACCACGCAATGAGATTCGACGTGGTTGCGCTGAGCTAGCCGTCAGCATCCGGTCAACGGAGGATCTATGACTGGGCACTGAACAGGCCCACCACCCTGGTTGAGAGTGGTGAGCCTTCGCGGTTCAACCGCCGTAGATCAGCCGATTAACCGATATCAGGGCCGAAGCTCCTGTCGTCGGCTAACGCCTCAGTCGGCTATCGCGATGACCATTTGCCCAGTGATCTGCTGGACGAACAGATCCGGGTCGACTCGCCCGTCCGCGTGGTAGCGGGCTCGCAAGTTCGGGCCGACTTCGACGATGACACCGTGCTCGTCGATCGCTGCTTGATAATGACTGATGTCCTCCTCGGCGAGGACGCCGTGCCAGTGCCCATCAATCAAGAGCCGTTCGCTGATGGCGGGTTGTGGGGTTCCGGGCGGGTGGTAGCGGAAGATCGCGGTCTCGAACTCTGGCCCGTCGTCGTCGATTGTTCGCTTGACGTGTGAGACGAACACATAGTTCGTCTCCCGCCACGGCCGCGAGAGCCGGTAGGTCCAGATCTGGGCGCGGTAGTGCTCGGCGTTGCCGTGGAACGGGATGCGGTAGGCGCACCCGTCCGGCGGCACCGGGTCTGGTGGTGGCTCGGTCTCAACCTCGGTCGTGTCTGTTTCGATCAGCTCGATGATGTCGATCTGAATCGGAATCGAGATCCTTCCTCGCATCGCCAGAACACGTTGGAGGAGCGGCTGTACGGGCCCGTGGAACTGGGAGCCGGGACAGAACACGGGGCTGTCGTCGGCGGCGTAGTCGTAGGCATTCAGGGCTGCCTCGCAGTCCGCGCAGCCGCAATACCGTAGCCGCAGCATCAGCAGCTCGATGCGGACGGGCAAGGAGTGCCATTCCTGGGGGCAGTGCGGGCAGTACTCGACGGTGCCGCTGTCTGGTTCGCGGGCTAGTTGTTCATCGACCAGGGCGTCGATAGCGTCGACAAGGATCCGGTCGGGGGTCGGATTATCGTGCGGCATTAGTGGATTCCGAGTTCGTCTAGTCGTGTCTCGATCGCTTTCGCGGCTTCGTCGGGGTCGGGGCGCAGCGCTTCGAGGAGGTGGACTGTGCCGTCGAAGTCGCGGCAGGTGGCTCTGGCGCGCCACCGTTCGGGTTCGTCGCGGTCCGCGGGGAAGTATTCGATGTCGATCACTGTGCAGGTGCCTGGCTCGATCGGTGCTCTCATCGGCTGCTCCCGATGACACCTTTGATGCGCAGGTCCGCGAAGGTCATGGCCCACTGCCAGGGATGGACCTTGCTCTCCTGTGATTGAACGATGTTGAGCCACAACAGGTCTTGACCCCAGATGTCGAATCGTACGAAGTGCATGACGGTGCTCGCCGCGCTCAGGGCGAAGGCATCGTGCTCGGCCAGGGCGTCGGGGTCAGCACCCAGATCGAGCAACGCGCGCCCGATCAGCCGGGAGCCTTGCCAACCGCCGTCGGCGTCACGCACGACGTAGCGGTTGCCCTGGGGATGATTGCGGGCGGTGGGGGTGATGGCGTCCGGGGTGGTCATGACGAGTTCGCGGACCTTGGAGACCAGCGCGGTCGCGGTGATGGTGGAGCTCACAGCCGCCCCTTGTCGATGGCCTCGACGGTCTCGGTGAGGTCCTCGAGGGTGTTGGTGCCCAGAAACAGCTGGGCTGCTTGGGGTTCGGTGAGCCCGAGGCGTAGTTTGGCGTACACGCGGGCCGACAGAAGCTTGCCGGTGGCCATGTTCCGCGCTGTGGTCAGATCGGCCTCCAGTTGCACCGGAGGTCGGGTCGTGTCATCGGTGAGACCGGCGGTGCGCAAGGTCATCGAGTCATAGGCCCAGCCGACATCGGGATCGAGTTGCACGACCCATCCGGCGAAACACAGTGCGGTCCGGCACACCGGTGTGCCGGTGTCGGCGTAGACGACGGCGTCGATATCGACGGCCCGATACACGTCCTGACTCCATTCCAGGCCGGGATGGCGACGCTGATCGGGCAGGGCGGCGATGGTGTCGAGAACTCGGCGAGCGAACCGGATATCGGGTGTGGCGCGCCGGATCATGACGGCATCTCTTGCCGTACATCGAACTCGGCGCCGAACAATCGCCCAGCGGTCAGCAGGCGCACCGGCGTGCCCGGCAGCCAGGTCGCACCGCAGCACGAGCAGAACCCGGTGTCGCGCTCCTGGCCGTCGACGACAGTGAGCCCAGTTTCCAGGGTGTGACCTGCGCAGGCCGGGCAACGGTCTCTCGAAAGCAGTTGTGACACTGTGGATATGACTCGCGCCTTGACCGGCAAGCCGTCTTCTGAGACATGATCGTGCCCTGTAGGGCAGCGTAATGCCATGACGATTTTCATCGTTTCTCCCGTAGATGCGATATTCAATTCACATGCAGGGGATCGGTGGTGCTAGCCACATGAAATCCCCTGCCCTCCATCCTATTTCAAATTTGATTCGGGCTCAATACCTCAATTCGGTTGCAGGACAATAGATTCACGAACTATCCTCTATGCGAATATGCCTCTGCTTCGGCATATCCGGAAGTAGTTATCGCCCGGGGTCCATGGCAGCCCGAACGTGGAGTGGTAGAGCTCGTGCGGGAACAGGCGTTCGTCGCGCGCGTAACGCCATTGGCGCAGGTTCACCACACTGGGATGTTCGTCGTCCTCGTGCCCGCGAGCCGGGACCAGGCCGTAGCCGAACTCGGGCCAGCGCAGCAGCAGCGAGGACCCGATGGGACGCACCGAGCGTGAACGTCCGTCGGCAGCATGCGGAATATGTCCCTCGAGCACGAGGGCGAACCGGTATTTCACCCGTAGCCGATCCAGAATGCGCACCAATTCTCGTGCGCCCTCGGCGGCCTCGGTGTCGAGTCCGTTGAGCCGGTACAGCGGGCCGGCGACGACGAGGACGGGCCGGTGCGCGGCGATGGCGGCTTCGATGCGACGCAGCTCGCGCGGATCCTCAAGGCGCACGCCGTCCGGGCGGGCCTCGATGCGCAGTTCGTCGGTCCAGTCCGGGCGCGGGTGGTTCTGCTGCGCGCACACCGCGTCGATGCGCGTGACCAGGTCGCGGTAGCGGCGGCGCAACTGGCCGGGCAGGTTTTCCGCATCGATCACCAGCACCCGATGCGACGTACTGTGTGGCGCTCCGGCGCCCAGGATCGGGGCGGCCAGGAACGGGTGCAGGCCCGCGGTCACCGCACACGCGATCTGAGCCAGCAGCATCGACTTCCCGAGCCCCTCGATGCCGGTGAGGATCATCCGGTCCCCGTACTCGAACAGCTGCGGAATCAGCCAATCGTAGGAATCGCTCCCGGCCAGCAACTCGGCTACCGAAGGGGGTAGCGCTGCTTCGCCGGGCGCGGCGGGGTCGGTGAAATCCAGCTCGAGCCCCTCGCGCGCGCGGGCCACAACCTGACCAGTTAACGACAGGTCGCCGTTGCGGTGCAGGACGTGCAGTTTCTGGATCATTCGGGTGGCTTCCCCGACGGCGGTGCGCGCGTGCCACAGCGTGATGATGCGATCGGCGAAGAAGGGAACCGATCCGGGGACGCCTTTGCCGAGCAGCTCGAGGGTGATCAGGCGTAGGCGTCCGGTGTCGGCCCCGAGTTCGCCTCTGCTGCTTGCTTTTTCCAGCACGACGACCGGGTCCGCGGGTTGCCCGGTGCGCACGAGTTCGACCATGACGGCGTGCAGCAGTTGGTGGGCGGGCCGGTAGAACGCTTCGGTGGGGATCTCGGCAACCATGGCCGCGACGTCGGTGTTGTCCTCGGTGTAGAGCGCCGCACCGAGGATGTGTTGTTCGGCGTCGATGTCGCACATCTCGGGCTGGTCCCACTCGCCGCCGGTCATGCGGCGACTTTCGCCAGGCGCTCACGCAGTTTGGAGGCGGCCCACATGCCGGTCTCGCGCATGGCACGCAGTTCGGTGCGCAGCAGGTCTTGGTGTGTGCCTTGGCTGAGCATGGTTTCCAGTTCGGCGCGCAGGGCTTCACGGGCGGGGCCGGGTGGGTTGCCGCCTTGGCGGGTGATGGCGTCGATGTGGTCGCGGGCCAGCCGGTAGGCCATCGCCCGCACCTCACCCGCGCTGATCGGGTCCGGTGTGGGCAACGGGTTGTGCGCGGCCGCCGTGCGGCGGGCGTAGCCGTTCTGGCCGTGCGGGTCGAAAAGCCGGTCGATGTCCGGGTTTTCGACCACGTCCCCGCTGGCGAGGTATTCGGCGCGAGCGTCGATCACCGCTTCGGCGCGGTCGAGTTCGGCTTGGGCCTGGGCGTGGCGGATCGCGCCGGCATCCGGGTCGGCCAGGACCTCGACGGCATCGGGAGCCAGCCGAGCCAGCACGCGGCGGCGCAGCGCCTGGGTCGCCGGGACTTCGGGCGCGGCGGCGTTGAGCCGGTCAGCGACGTCGTCACCGCCGTGGCGAGGACGCGGTGCAGGCCGTGGTGGTGGGAGTGGTTTTTCCTCCCACGCGTCAGGTTCGTAAGGGGGGAAACCTACTGGAGTAGAAGTATTTATGACTTGTGAATTGTGAGACGCGCCCGCGTTGCTAGCCGGAGCTCTGGCCGCGACGCTAGCGGTTTCGCTAGGCCCGTCTCGCCGGTTCGCGGCTTTGGCCAGCCCTCCTTTTCTACCGGCTGACCTGGCCTGTTCGGCCCGTGTGGTGGGGTCGAGGTAGTGGGTTTGGTGACGTCGGTAGTCGTGCATGGTGAAAAAACCGTGACCGCATGGTGTGTTCGGTGTGCATGCGCCGTGCTGGCACGGTGCCGCTGTGGTGCATGCGTGGTGCTCCCATGATCCGGCCGTGGTGAGCGCATCACGGATGCGTGGTGGCGCGATCTTGCGTGCCTGACCGTCAGCGATGACGCCGTTGGTGCGGTTGCGGGCACAGTAGATCCACAGCTCGATCAGCTTCAGCTTCGTCACCGGCGTCAGGGGTCCGGTCTTGCGGTTCTCCAGGAAGTCGACACTGAGTTTGAGGTAGCCGCGTGTGTCCTTACCTCTGGCCGAGGCTGGGCCGGGGACGGTTTGGTGGCGCTCGTAGTCGTGCATCGTGAAGAACTCACGACCGCACGGCACGGACGGTGTGCACGCACCGTGCTGGCACGGCGTCGCGGTCGTGCAGTCATGCTGATGCCAGCAGCGGGCAACGGTGAAGACTTCGCGGATACGGCCGGGCACCAGCCGTCGCGCCTGGGCGGCGGTAACCCTGCCTTCGGTGCGGTTGCGAGCGCAATAGATCCACAGCTCGAGCAGCTTGAGTTTGGTGACCGGCGAGAGCGGTGCGGTCTTGGGGTTCTCGAGGAAGTCCAGCGCGAGTTTGATGTATCCGCGGGTGTCTCTGGTGACCTCGCGGGCTTGTACGGGCATGCGGGTACTCCGAAAGTCATTGCGCGCCAGACTGGCTCGACGCCACAGGAGTGTGACGTGGAGCCGGTCGGCGTGCCACGGGCACGAAGGGGTGCGTGAGTTCAGTTCAGTGGCTCGACCTCACGGGACTCGTGTTGGCCGTCATCCCAGCGGCGCTCGGTGACCTGCGCGCTTCCGCTGCCGCTTTCCACGATGTAGCGGCACTGCCACAGCACGCGGCTGAGATAGCCGTCCTGGTCGATGATTTCGTCGATGACCGCCCAGTCCTGGTCGTCACCGAACGGATCAGCGGCCCTCACGACTCGGCACCGACAGGGGTGTAGACCGGCGTGCGCCGGGGCCGCTGTGCACGTGATTGCGAGGAGCGGATGCGGCCGCGTTTGAGCGCCATTTGCACCAGCATCAACGCGATTCCGCCATCGAGGGTGTGAAGCTGTTCGAGGGTGAACGACTCACCAGCAGTGATGAACTCATCGAGCCGATCGGCGATCCGCTGCTCGGCCTTGGACAAGACCAGGCAGTCGTACCGCAAGATGCGAGTACGCAGCGTGGCCACGGTCAGGCCGAGGCGCTGCGCTATCGCCTCGTGGGTCATGTTCGCCTCACGCAGGAACCGGTACTCGGTGACGAAGATCCGCTGGGCGTCCTCCTTCGACATCTTCACCCTGTCGAGCGAAGGACGCCCGCGGCCGCTCACGCCGACCTCGGTTCGGCCAGCCCGGACAAGTAGGCCCAGTAGTCGCAATCGAACCAGCGTAGCGGTCCGGAATCACCGTTGAGCCGAAACCCTTTGTCCGCCAGCAGGTGCGGTTTCGTCTGGGCGCGCCACTGCCGCACCAGCTGCTCGGTGACGCGGAGCCGTTCGGCGATCTCGGCGATCTCGATCAGCCCGTGTGTGCAGGCCGGTTCCTCACATTTCGGTGTTGCCATCTGTTTCACCCCCTTCCCTCGGTGTAGTCGTTGCCGCCTTCGGCCGCCGCCGCGCGTTGTGCGGCCTGCTTCTGCTCGACGGCCTCCATGGCCGCTTTGATGGCCACGATCAGCTCTCGCAGCGTGGTGGGGGTGCCCTCGTGGTCGACGGTGGGCGCGCCGAGCATCCGATAGGACTCGATCTCGAGGTAGATCTCCCGCAACTGCGTCATCTGCTCGACATCGAGAATCCGCTGCCGGAACTCCGAAACCGTCGGCACGGCATGACCGGCGTCGAGCCAATCGGCGATCTGGGTCGCGAGTTCGGCGCCGGGTTGGGGGATGACCTGGTTGGCCAGGAACGGCAGCCGGGTCTTGGAGATGTGCAGGTTGTTGCGCAGATCCAGATCACCGACGATGTCGAACTCGTATTCCAGCCCGTCACGCTGCACCGGTTTGGTACCGACCTTGCGAGGTACCGCGCCCCTTTTGCTGTCCTCCTCCACGAGGTACTCGGTCTTGGTTCGCAGCGTCACGATCAGATGCCCTGGATAGGTGAGCATCGCTTCGATCATCTTGCGTTCGTCAGGGGTCACTTCCTTCCAGCCCGAGAAGCTGTTGGACCCTGATTTGCGGCGATCGACCTGTTCGAGCATCCCGTCAGGGCCGAACCAGTAGTGCGACCACGAATCGAGGATGAACGGGTTGAACCCGCGCCCGGCAGCAGCACCGAGTATCTCGACCAACCCCAGCGGTGAGAACTTGTCCGGCTCGATGGTTTCCCACTGCCAGCCGTTGAGTCCCTGATACAGGCTGGCGCGGCCGTGCTCGGTGTCGACCATCCCGATCACCGACTTCTCCCGCTGCGCCCATTCCCAGGCCATCGCCAGCGCGGTGTAGGTCTTGCCCGCACCAGACGGGCCGGCCAACGCCAGCCGCGCCGGGGTCTTGCGCCGCACCGCGGGCTTGAACTCGATCGCCATCATGACCGCCCGGTCAGCGGAAACATGGTGTGCCCGTCTGCCGACTTCGTGGCTGACGGGTTAAACTGAACTCGCATAACTACTCCCGTAGATGTGCGCCGACCCGGCGGAGTGCTAGCCCGCCGGGTCAACTATTTCTTCTCCCGTAGATTCTGTTGAGCCTTCGCTCAGTCCGTACCTCCGTCCGTCTCGTCGGGGAACAGCTTCTGGATCGGGATATCCAGTGCCGCAGCGATTTTCGCTGCCAACTCCGGGCTGCAAGAGTGTCGGGCTCCCGAACGCAGCAGCCCGATGATGCTCTTGCCGCAGCCCGCTCGTGAGGCCAGCTGGCGCACCGTCAAGCCCTGGTCTGCCATCGCATCCCGCAACGTCGTCGGGGTCCTCAGCGTCGCGCCCTTCACCATCAAGCTCCCTCCCTCTGCCCTGCCTCCCCCTGCTACAGACACTAACAACAGAAGGTATTGATGTCTACTGGCCTTCACTACGGTATAGACAGTCGCCGCTGCTAGAGGTTCTACAGGCCACACTACGTCTGCATATATCCGAGGAATTCGCTACCATATATACGACTGGTGTGGACATTGCCTTACCCTTGTGGACATGGCACGAACTCGCCCGATTCCCGAACCGTGGGCCTCCGCGATGACTGCGGTCGGCATCAAGACCCGCAACCAGCTTGCTGATGAAGCGGGCGTGCACGCGACGACCGTCACTCGCCTTATCGACAACCCCGAGCATCCGGCATCGTTGGAGACCGTCCGCGCCATCGCCGGTGCGCTCAAGCTCGACACCCGCGACGTAGCGCACTGGTCCGGCATCGCGCTGGAAATCGACGAGCCCTACCTCCCGCCGCCGGAGGCCGCGATCCTGGACCGCGACCAACGCAAACTCGTCTCCGATCTCATCCGCGCCCTGGCCGCCAACAATCGACATCCCCGTCCCCCGTTGAAGATTCAGACAACCGGCGTCGTCGTTTCGTCATTGGAAGCGTCGAAATAACAGCCGCCGAACCGAATTCGGCACTCCCGCTGAGCGTCGATACGTAAATCCGTTCTGCCCCCGTAGAATTGAAGTGTTCAACACCGGCTAGCACCGGGCACTGCACATACGGGAGTAACAATGGAATATCCGCATGCCTCGATCGTTGGGGTGCGCTGATGGCGAGGCCACCGCTACCCATCGGCACCTGGGGCAAGATCACACGCAAACAGATCAAACCCAATTACTGGTACGCATACTGCAAGGTCCGTGACCACGACGGAGTAACCCGCCGCGCCTACCGCTGGACACCGGAAGGAACAGCGGACCGCACCGGAGCAGTCGCCGAACGCCGTCTGCTCGAACATCTTCGAGACCGCACCCACTCCGGCAGCGACGAAATCAACGGCGAGACGACCATCGAAGCCCTGTGGAACGTGTATCGGAAATATCTGGTCGAGGTCAAGAAGCGCGCTGACAACACCTTGGCCCGATACGATCGTGTCTCCGTCGCAATCCTCAACGCGCTGCGCAGGGTTCGGCTCCGCGAATGCAGCACCCAACGGTTCGAGCGCTTCATCACCGAATACAAACAGCGCGGGGGAACCGACGCGAAAGGCGTGCGCATCGTTCTCACCGGAATGTGCGGGCTGGCGACACGGTACGACGTATGGACCCACAATCCGATGCGCGAGACCGAGCCGATCAAGAACAAGAAGGGCAAGGGCGCGATAGCCCTTGAGCCCGAACAGGTTCGGCAATTGCTCCTGGACCTGCGAACCAGCGAAGTGCTGTGCCCGCCGCTGCCGAAGATGAAGAACGGCGTCCTTGTCCCGCCGGATCCGAAGTACCGGGTGCCGACCGTGGCCGCGTTCTGCAAACGAGGCGATCTCGCAGACCCGTTCACCATGTTCTCCACTACAGGTGGGCGGATCTCGGAACTGCTGGCGTTCCTGCTCGAGGACTACGACCCCGAGACCGGCATCATCGACGTGACCGGGCACGTGGTCAGGGTCCGAGGCGTCGGGCTGATCCGGGTCTCCAACGAGGACGATCCCGACAACCCCAAGAACCTGCGTCGCTCCATCCAGCTGGCGCCGTACGGGATGGCGATGCTGGATCTGCGCATTCCGACACTTCGGCCGATGAAGGACGGGACGACACCGCTGTTTCAGTCGGCAGCGGGGACGCTGCGTGACCCGACGAACTTCAATGACCAGATGCGCAGGGTCCGCGCCGCGCTCGGTCTACCGGACCGTATGAGCGGGCATTCCTTCCGCAAGTTCGTCGTCGACGTCGGTCTCGATGCACAGCTGTCGGCGGCGCTCGTCGCTGATCTGGTGGGCCACGTCAACCCGACCCAGACCCTCAACACCTACGCCTCGAGGCGGCGCCGGCCCAACGGTGCGATGGCCGCTGCGATCCAGAACGCGGTCTATCCCGTTCGAAAGGTCGAGTAAGGGTCGAGAAGGCCGAAAAATGGCCCAGGTCAGGGAGATTGAAAATCTCTCTGACCTGGGCCTGCTGTAGCGGGGACAGGATTTGAACCTGCGACCTCTGGGTTATGAGCCCAGCGAGCTACCGAGCTGCTCCACCCCGCGTCGGGTGTTCCCCAACCCTACACACTGACTGCCTAGATGCGAAAACGCCTGGTAGGGCGTGTCGAAGCGAGGTTGGACGACTCGGAGACCCGGCATCGATGAGCTACCAGCGAGTGTGGTCTGGATCACTGTATGGGGCGATCGAGATAGGCATCACTCCTCGTTTCCCGAATCGTGACCGAGGTTTATGGTTGCTGCTTAGCTTGTGGGCGCGAGGTCGCCGCGGTCCGGGGATGGGAATGGCCGCAGTTCGACAACTGATGCTTGATTCTGATTTCAGGAGTTGCTGATGGCGCTGACTCATCGCGGACATCGGACCGAGCGGGCGGCTGTGCCCGTGGTGCAGGCGGGTCCGGCCGGTTTCACGCATCGGCAGGTGCTGATCATTCTGAGTGGCCTGGTCCTTGGCATGTTCATGGCGGCGCTGGATCAGACGATCACTGCGACCGCCGTCCGAACCATCGCCGATGACCTGTCCGGCTACTCCTTACAGGCGTGGGTCACCACGGCATATTTGATCACCGCGACATTGACAACGCCGTTGTACGGCAAATTGTCGGATATGTACGGCCGCAGGCCATTTCTGCTCGCCGCGATCGCGATATTCGTCGGCGGATCGCTGCTGTGCACGGTGGCGCAGTCGATGTATCAGCTCGCGGCGTTCCGTGCCATTCAGGGCGTGGGGGCGGGCGGGCTGATGTCGCTCGCGTCGGCCGTGCTCGGCGACATCGTGAGTCCGCGCGAGCGGGCGAAGTATCAGGGGCATTTCCTGGCCACCTGGGCGACGGCCAGCGTGATCGGCCCGGTGCTCGGTGGGCTTTTCGCCAGTCAGCACGCCATTCTGGGGATCACCGGTTGGCGCTGGGTGTTCTTGATCAATGTGCCGATCGGCCTGGTCGCGCTGGTCGTGGTGTATCGCGTGGTGCGGATGCCGAGGAGTAATTCGGCTCGGGTCCCGGTCGACTGGCTCGGCACCGTGGCCTTCGCCGCAGGCATCGCGCCGTTGCTGATTGTGGCGGAGCAGGGGCGTAGCTGGGGATGGACCAGCGTTGGCGCGTTGGCCTGTTACTCGATCGGCGTGGTCGGGCTGGTCGCGTTCGTCGGTATCGAAGCGAAAATGGGCGACGCGGCGCTGATTCCGTTGCGGCTGTTCCGGAATCGGACCTTCGCGCTCGGCGTCGCGATCGCGATGGTCGTCGGTGCGGCGCTGTTCGGCGGCATCATTCTGGTTCCGCAGTATCTGCAGGTCGTCCGGGGTGCCAGTCCGATAGCCGCGGGTCTGCAGCTGTTGCCGATGGTCGGTGGGCTGATGGTGGGTTCGATCGTGTCGAACCGGCTCATCTCGCGGACCGGTCGCTACCGAGCCTTCCCGATTATCGGCACCGCCACGGTCGCCGTCGGCTTGTTTCTGTTCCACTATCTGACGCCGGATACGCCGCTGTGGCGAACCATGATCTTCATGGCGATCACCGGATTCGGGCTGGGAAATCTGTTGCAACCCATCACCTTGGCCATCCAGAACGCCGCCGCGCCCGCGGACATGGGCGTATCGAGCGCGGCCGCGACCTTCTTCCGCCAGGTCGGCGGCACGCTCGGTGTGGCGGCGATGCTATCGACGCTGTTCGGCCTGCTGCCGACCAAGGTGACCGCCGCGATCGAGGCGGCCTCGACCCGCCCGGCGTATCAGCAGGCGGTGGTGGCGGGTTTGCACAGCGGCAATCCAGCCGACGTGGCCTTCGCGCAGGGGCTGGTGCATCATGACCAAGCCGCGGTGCAGAAGGTGCTCGACGACAGCTCGGTGATTCAGCAGTTGAACCCGACTCTCGCTGGGCCGTTGCAGACGGGCTTCGCGGAATCCATGTCGACGGTGTATGTGGCCGCGTCCGTGCTCGCGGTGGTCGCATTGGTCATGGTGTTGTTCTGGAAGGAGATCCCGTTGCGGGAATCCGGCGGGGTCGAGGATTCCGATGTCGGCGCGGGCGGGGCTGTCTGAGAAACTGCGCGGAGTAGTCCGGATTGGCGGGTAATTCGGACAATTTGCGTGGAGGCGGAACCGAATATTAGCGCCACGTTACGTTGTAGCTAATTATTCGCTCAGAAATATTTGTAGAAGACTATGCCCGCAGGTCGGGCGCCAAGGTTCCGAACGCTTCCGGGGATGGGGCATGTCCGTATCCGTGGCCGACCGCAAACCTTAAAAGCGGGTCGAATCGGGCAATTTGGAAAAATCTGGCTCCTCTCATATTTGCTGATGAGAGTGGGTTCTGCGCCGATTTGCGACGTGAATCGCAGTACATGGGCGGAATGTGGTGAATTGTCTTAGAACCGCTCGTGTAAAGATTCCGTAGGGGCGGTGTGATCTGAAGTACAGCTCCTTGAACTCTATTAGCTAGAGGTTCACTGTATCTGATACGACGTGTATCGCGATGAGATCGAAACGTCATCGAGTTGCGTCTCAAAACCTATCAACGGGTCAGTGGAAGCGGATGAATCCGTGCTGGCGCTGGGATAGGTAGCCGCGACAGCGTCGTCGCCGATATCAGACACCGCAAAGAAGGTTGACCCATGGTGGAACTACTCGACGCAATGGCGGTGGAGCAAATCGACACGAATTTCTTTCGTGGCAAGCTCCAGCACCGCACCGCGCTGGTTCGGACATTCGGTGGTGAAGTGGCGGCGCGGGCGCTGGCGGCGGGCTCGGCGGGGATGCACGCCGGGTTCTCCGTTCATTCGATACACGGGTATTTCGTCCGGCCGACGTCGCCGGAGATTCCGATCGACTACCTGGTCGACACCGTCAAGCTCGGCCGCTCGTTCGGCGTTCGCCGGATACGGGCCTTGCAGCACGGTCGAGAGACCTTCCTGATGGTCGCGTCGTTCCATGTCGGCGGGCACGGCGTGCGGCATGCCGATCCGTGTCCGGAAGCTCCCGAACCCGAGGCGCTGGCACCCATCGGGATGGGCGACGCGGGCAACGAATGGGACGGCTGGGATATCCGCCGGGTCCCGGACGGCGCGATTTGCGCGGCGCGCCAACAGGTTTGGCTCCGCTACACCGGCGAGCTGCCGGACTGCGCGGTCACCCACAGCTGTGCGCTCACCTACGCCAGCGACATGACGCTGCTGGGCGCCGCCGTCGCGGCGCACCCGGGTATCGCCATCCAGACTGCCGCGCTGGACTATTCGATCTGGTTCATGCGGCCGTTCCGGGTGGACGATTGGCTGCTCTACGACGAGATATCGCCGTCCGCGGCGGGCGGCCGGGCGTTTACCCAGGGCCGGATATTCAGTCGTAGCGGCGATTTGGTGGCGATGGTCGCGCAGGAGCGGATGCTGCGGTTGGCCGAGCCCGCCTTCCTGTCGGACGCCCCGGAGCTGATGGATCGGGAGGCTTCCTGATGGCCCCGGTGTATGTCGGTCTCACCGACAAGGCGTTCCTGCGGCTGCATCACGGCCACGGCGCACCGGTCATCAGCCAGACGGTGACGGTGCTGGCGAACGCGCTGACCGAGGATGAGCTGCGGGAGATGTACGCCCAGCTGCGCTCCGGCCCGTTCATGCGGCGGGTGCGGCGACCTCGGGTGCCCTTTGCCCGGTGGCGCTGGGTGCTCGCGGACACCGCATTGCCGTTGACCATGGAGCACGCCGCGATCGACGACGCCGACGCGCTGGCCTGGGCGAACGACCAAGCGCAGTACCCGCTCGATCCCGAACAGGGGCGCGGATGGCGGCTCTCGGCGGTGCCGACCCGATCCGGCGGCATGGTCTGCTCCTGCGTAGCGTCGCACGCCATCGCGGACGGCCACGCGGGACTGATGGCCGCCATCGGACTGGTCCAGCCGGAACTGGCGAAAACGGAGGGCCTCGACGACGTCGGCCGCCTTCGCGACGATCTGAAGGACGGCGCGAGCCGTGGTATCGCCGTGGCGCGCGAGGTGGTTTCGGAAGCGCGTCGCGCCTATCGGGATCCAGTGCACCGCAAGGCGATTCGTCAGGCGATGGGCCGCAACGACACGGCGCACGAGCCCGCGCCGCTCGGCTGGCGCGAAGGTTCGATCATCGCCACCTTCGACGCGGCGCAATGGAAGGAGCTGGCGGCACAGCGCGGCGGTTCCACCAACACGCTGTATCTGGCGCTGGTCGCCGACCTCCTGCGGCACTGCGGGTCGGTCGGCGAGACTGCTCCGTTGGTGCTGATGACCGCCGTGCGGATCCTGCGGAAACAGGACCAGATCGACTCGAATTCCTTTGCCCGCGTACCGATCGTGGTGCAGCGGGAGTGGCTGGATCGGTTCGATCTCGCGCCGCTGCGCGCGGCGAGCAAGGCCGGGTTCGGCGCCGTGCACGGGGTCGGCTCGGGCGGGATCTCGCGCCCGCGGAACATGCCGCCCGAGCTGATCGACGTGCTCCCGGAAGCGATGGTGGAACGGCTCGCCGACATCCCGCCGATCACCGTCGGCATGTGCTCCAACATGGGCGTACTCGACCCCTTCGTGCCGACCGTGATGCGCAACGGCGCGCAGCCGACCATGTTCGTGATGCGCGGGGTGTTCCAGGGCATCGACACCGAGCAGGCCGATCGGCAGCCGATCGCGCTGGCGACCTGGTTGTCGGAGTTCGACGGGAAGGTCCAGTGGGTCCTGGAGAGCATCAAGCCCGAAATGGCGCACACCGATGAAGAACTGGGCTTCCTTGCGCGACTCGTCGCCGAGGCCTGGGGATTGAAGCCGCTCCAAGTCAGCTGCGGCGGCGGCAGTAACAGCAAGACAGCCAGGGAGTTCTCATGACCAAGCCACTGATCAAACTAGGCACCGACTTCGTCTACAACCCGCATCCGGTATACGACGAACTGCGCAAGCAAGGCCCGATCCATCACGTGCTGCTGCCCAACGGGCTCACCTCCTGGCTGGTGGTCGACTATCAGCTCGCGCGCGAGGTGCTCGCGGACGGCCGGATCAAGAAGGGCGCGGCCGCGCTGGCGCCGATCACGACCAGGCTGCGGCCGGGCGATTCGTATACGACGGTGAGCACGGACCTGTGGGAGCACATGCTCAGTTCCGATCCGCCGGACCACACCCGCCTGCGCAGGCTGGTGACCAAGGCGTTCACCGCGCGCACGGTGGAGCAGTTGCATTCGCGGATCGACGCGCTCGCCGACGAGCTGCTCGACGAGATGGCGGGCAAGACCGAGGTGGACTTGATCGCCGACTACGCGTTGCCGATTCCGATGACGGTGATCTGCGAACTGTTCGGGGTGCCGGAGGCCGATCGGGCGCGCTTCCGTGAGCTGTCGACCACGATGACGGCGGCGTCCGCGGAGAACGCCGAAGATCAGGTGGCGGCGGATTCGCCGTTCTACGCCACCGCTGCCGAGCGTGGTGCGGCCAGCATCGAGCTGGCCACCTATCTGATCGGGCTGGTCGCCGAGCGATCGAAGGACCTCGGCGAGGATCTGCTGTCCCAGCTGATCATGGCGAACCACGAGGGCGACAAGCTCAGCGACAGGGAGCTCATCGCGATGCTGTTCCTGATCCTGGTGGCCGGGCACGAGACGACGGTGAACCTGATCGGCAACGGTCTCTACGCGATGTTGCGCGATCGGGTGCTGTACGAGGAGCTCATCCGGTCGTCGGAGCAGATTCCGGCGGCCATCGAGGAGTTCCTCCGGCACGAGGGTCCGGTGCATCTGGCCACCCTGCGATACACCGCCGAGCCGGTGACGTTGGCGGGCATCGACATTCCGGCCGAGGAGTTGGTATCGGTGTCGCTGGCCGCGGCCGATCACGACCCCGGTCAGTTCGAGAATCCGCACGGCATCCAGATCGGCAAGACCGGCAAGAGCAAGGGCGGGCACCTGGCCTTCGGGCACGGCATCCACTACTGCGTCGGCGCGCCGCTGGCCCGGTTGGAGGCGAAGGTGGCGTTCGAGAAGATCCTGGCCCGCTATCCGAACATGAAGATGGCCGACGAGGTGCAGTGGCGGCCGAGCACCTTCCTGCGCGGTCTGCAGACGCTGCCGACCGTGCTCGACTGAACGAGCCGGGCCCAGGTCGAGAGTGACCTGGGCCCGGATCGTGTCGGCTCAGCCGAACTTGATGCCCTGTGCCAATGGCAGTTCGGCGGAGTAGTTGATGGTGTTGGTGGCCCGGCGCATGTACGCCTTCCACGAGTCCGAACCGGATTCGCGGCCGCCGCCGGTCTGCTTCTCGCCGCCGAACGCGCCGCCGATCTCGGCGCCGGAGGTGCCGATGTTGACGTTGGCGATGCCGCAGTCGGAGCCGTCGGCGGCCAGGAAGCGTTCGGCCTCGCGCTGGTCGGAGGTGAAGACCGCCGACGAAAGGCCCTGCGGCACTTCGTTGTGCATGGCGATCGCGCTGTCGAAGTCGTGATAGGTCAGCACGTACAGGATCGGTGCGAAGGTCTCCTCGCGCACCACCGCGGTCTGCGCGGGCATCCGCACGATCGCGGGCCGCACGTAGTACGCGTCGTCGCCGAAACCGTCGACTCGTTCACCGCCGCAAATCAATTCGCCGCCGTCGGCGAGCGCCTTGTCCAGCGCGGCGCGCATGCCCGCGTAGGCCCTGCCGTCGATCAGCGGACCGACCAGCACCCCGTCTTCCAGCGGATTGCCAACGCGCAGTTGCTGATACGCGCTCTCGATCCGCTCGATGAGCGGGCCGACCACGTCGGCGTGCACGATCAACCGCCGCAGCGTGGTACACCGCTGCCCGGCCGTGCCCGCCGCCGCGAACACGATGCCGCGCGCCGCGAGCTCCAGATCGGCTGAGGGCGTGACGATCGCGCCATTGTTGCCGCCCAGCTCCAGCAGGCAGCGCCCGAACCTTTCGGCAACCCGAGGTGCCACGATCCGGCCCATCCGTACCGAACCCGTCGCGCTGACCAGCGCGACCCGCTCGTCGTCGACCAGCCGCGCACCGACCTCGGCCGCGCCCTGAATCAGTTGGTGCACTTCGGGATCCGCGCCGACGTCGGTCGCCGCGCGGCGCAGCAGGGTGTGGCAGGCCAGTGCGGTCAGCGGCGTGGTCTCCGACGGCTTCCACACCACCGTGTCGCCACAGACGAGCGCGATCGCGGTGTTCCACGCCCACACCGCCACCGGGAAGTTGAACGCGGAGATGACCCCGACGACACCGAGCGGATGCCAGGTCTCCATCAGCCGGTGCCCCGGCCGCTCCGACGGCATCGTCTGCCCGTACAGCTGCCGCGACAGGCCGATCGCGAACTCGCAGACGTCGATCATCTCCTGCACCTCGCCCGCGGCCTCGGCGCCGATCTTGCCCGCCTCGAGCGTCACCAGCTCGGCGAGTTCACTCTTGTGCGTGGTGAGCAGCTCGGCCAGCCTGCGCACCATCGCGGCGCGGATCGGCGCGGGCACCGTGCGCCAGGCGCCGAATGCGGTGGCCGCGCGGTCGATTGCGGCATCGACCTCGGCCGTTGTGCTGGATCGCAGGGTCATCAACTGGGTGCCGGTGATTGGGCTGCGAGCGGGCAGATCGCCCGATTCGGGGGGTTCAACGCCGAGTCCGCGCAGCACCGCCGCCGCGCGGTCTGCCAGTTCCCGGGTGGTCTGGTCGCCGAGTACATCCGTCATCTGTTGCTCCGCCGTACCTTTCGGCCGCATTGCGGCATCTCTGTCCCATGTCTTGGGAGGATCGGGGTGATGTTTCTGCCACGAGGAGGGCTGCCTGGGTTAGTCTCCGCTGATGGCGGATACACCTGCACGACCTGCACTCGACGATATCGATCGCCTGCTGATCCGGGAACTGATGGCCGATGGGCGCGCCACGTTGTCGAACCTGGCCGAGAAGGCGAGCCTGTCGGTGTCCGCCGTGCAATCGCGGGTGCGCAGGCTGGAAGCGCGCGGGGTGATCCGCGGCTACACGGCGCACGTCGACCCGGAGGCACTCGGCCAGCTGTTGTCGGCATTCGTCGCGATCACTCCTCTCGACCCTTCGCAGCCCGATGACGCCCCGGCGGTGTTGCAGCACATCCCCGGGATCGAGGCGTGCCACTCGGTAGCAGGTGACGAGAGCTACATGCTGCTGGTCCGGGTGGCCTCGCCACGGCACCTCGAGCAGCTGCTGCAGGAGATCAGAGCGACCGCCAACGTCAGGACCCGAAGCACCATCATCTTGCAGACATTCTATGACAGGTAGCCGTTACGTGTAATTAATCCGCTTTCCTGTACAGAAACCGTAAATTTTCGTATCCTCGATGGCGTGACCATCGAACTGGAACGCACCCGCCCGGCGGTCACCCCCGCCGCCCGGGTGCACGAGATTCTGTCGGCCAGCATCCTCGCTGATGGCTTCGATTTAGTGCTGGACTTACAACAGTCCCGCGGCTGCAAGCTCGTAGACGAACGCGACGGTAGCTCCTATCTGGACATGTTCGGCTTCTTCGCGTCCAACGCGCTGGGGATGAACCACCCCGCGCTGGCCGACGACGCCGAGTTCCGCGAGGAGCTGGTGACCGCCGCATTGAACAAGCCGAGCAACTCCGATATCTACACCGTAGAAATGGCGCGCTTCGTCGAGACGTTCGTGCGGGTACTTGGCGATCCCAAGCTGCCGCACCTGTTCTTCATCGACGGCGGCGGGCTCGCCGTGGAAAACGCGCTGAAGATCGCGTTCGACTGGAAGAGCAGGCACAACGAGAGCCGCGGCCGCGCACCGGAACTCGGCACCAAGGTGCTGCATCTGACCGGCGCCTTCCACGGCCGCACCGGTTACACGATGTCGCTGACCAACACCGACCCGGTGAAGACCGCCCGGTTCCCCAAGTTCGACTGGCCGCGCATCGACGCGCCGTTCCTGACCGACGACCACGACATCGATGCGGCCGAAGCCCGCGCGCTGGACCAGGCGCGGCGCGCGTTCGCCGAAAACCCGCACGACATCGCGTGTTTCATCGCCGAGCCGATCCAGGGCGAGGGCGGCGACCGGCATCTGCGGCCGGAATTCCTGCAG
The DNA here is from genome assembly GCF_044455225.1 of Nocardia sp. NPDC051321. NCBI lineage: Bacteria > Bacillati > Actinomycetota > Actinomycetes > Mycobacteriales > Nocardiaceae > Nocardia > Nocardia sp. NPDC051321. Next base: position 290,971 of record NZ_JBITEM010000011.1, read on the forward strand.
GCGATGCAGCGGCTGTGCCACGAGAACGACGCGCTGTTCGTACTCGACGAGGTGCAAACCGGTGTCGGCATGACCGGAACCACCTGGGCCTACCAGCAGCTCGGCGTGCAGCCGGACATCATCGCGTTCGGCAAGAAGACCCAGGTGTGCGGCGTGATGGCCGGCGGGCGCGTCGACGAGGTGCCCGACAATGTGTTCGTGGTCAACTCCCGGATCAACTCGACCTGGGGCGGCAACCTCACCGACATGGTGCGCGTGCGGCGCATTCTCGAGGTGCTGGAACAGGATTCGCTGATCGAACGGTCCCGGGCACTCGGCGCGCACCTGCTCGATCGGCTGGAAACGCTGGCGGCGCAGCATCCGAGCATCACCGAACCGCGCGGACGCGGACTGATGTGCGCGGTCACCGTGGCGTCGGCACAGCTGCGCGACGAGGTGCTTACCGCGCTGCGCGAGCGTGAGCACGTGCTGATCCTCGGCACCGGCGAGCGGAGCATCCGCTTCCGGCCGCCGCTGACCGTGTCCGCCGCCGAGCTGGATGCCGCGGTCGACGCGCTGGATCGGGTGCTCGCAGGCTTCGAGTAGGCAAGGCCGCGGCCGCTTGGGTGGTTAGCTTCGCGCGGTCTGCCGGACGGAACGTCGTCCGGCAGACCGCGCGTTAGTGCCACTGATCAGCTGCTCGGCTGCGTTCTGCCGCATGTGTTTTGTCGTGCTGCCGACGGAATTGCAGGCAATTACACGCGCAGGCCCAGGGCGCCTTCGACGAATCGCCGGACGGTGATCAGGCCTGCTTCGAGGGCAGGTTCATAACCGCCGCGGGCCCAGCCGGTGAGTTCGGCCGCGCCGTCGCCGGTGGGGCGCGCGCCTACTTCGGCGACCAGCTCGGCCGTTGTCGGTTCGCATACCGCCCAGGAGAAGTGGGATTCCTCCGCCCATCCGGCGGTGCGTAACGCGACGTAGCCGGGGTCGGTGATGCCGCCCTCGGCCAGCGCGGGGCGGTCATCGATGCGGTCATCGGCGCGGAGTGCGCGCAGATACCAAGTCCCCGCGTTGATCTCGATCGGTTCCATCAGTGGCCGCACTCGGCGCGATGCTGCCGCCGCGGCGCCGACGTCTGTTGCTGCATGCCCCGAGGCTAGCGGCTGTCGCCGAACCCGATGCGACCGTCCCGCAAGTACCGCGCCGACACCGCGCGGCGTGGTGCTATCGGTGAGCCGCTCGCGGGTGACGACGAGCGGCTCGGCGATGATGTCGATGGTCCGCGCGCTGTTCCCGATCAGTCGATGGCGTCCCGGCCGCGGTCCCTGCGGTCCCGGCGGCGATCGCGGCCGCGGCCCCCGAGGAGATCGCGACCGCGATCGTCATGGTTGTGCCTGCTGCCGAACAGCAGGGCGCCCATCAACGGGATGGCCAGGAACCACAGCCAGCTGCCGGTGGTGAAGAACAGGATGACCGCGATGATCGGGATCACCGCCATCACCCGCTCCGGCCACTCCGAGAGGAAACCGGACTCCGGCTTCGCGGGCACCGCCGCGGCCTTGACCAGCGGGTCCGGCAGATCGGCGAACACCGGCGTAATGTCGCCGCGCGTGACGGCGGCCGCGATCACCGCGCTGCGCTCGTCGAATTCCGCGACGCTGAGCCGCCCGGCTGCGAAATGATCGGACAGTCGTTGCATCGCCGCTTCACGCTCCGCGGTGCCGATACGGATATCGGGTAGATCCTCCATGAGGAAAAGGCTAGCGGGAGGTGCAACACCATGGGTGAGACGTGGTTCGGCCACTATCGCCTCGATCGATTGCTCGGCAGCGGTGGCACCGGACAGGTGTGGCTCGCGCACGACAGCATCGCCGATCGTGTCGTCGCGTTGAAGGTGTTGTCCGCCACGGTGGCGGCCGACCCGAAGTACCGTCAGCGGTTCACCAGGGAGGCGCGGCTCGCGGCCCAGGTGCGCGGGCCACACCTCGCGGCGATCCACGCGTTCGGCGAATTCGATGACATGCTCTACCTCGCGATGGAGTACATCGAGGGGACCGATCTGGCCACCGTGCTCCGGCTGGAGGGCCCGATGTCGCCGGCACGGGCGGTGCGGGTGGTGGTGCAGGTCGCGACGGCGCTCGACGCCGCGCACCGGGCGGGCCTGGTGCATCGCGACGTCAAGCCGGCCAACATCATGGTCGATCCGGGCGGACACGTGCAGCTGATCGACTTCGGTACCGCGTATCGGGTCGATCAGCCCGCGATCACGACGAGCAGCAATGTGGTCGGCACCCTGGCGTATATGGCGCCGGAACGCTTCGCCAGTTCGGGCGACGCCCGCTCCGACCAGTACTCGCTGGCCTGTGTGCTGTATGAATGCCTTACCGCGCGAAGGCCTTTCGGTAATGCCGATGCGGCGCAGTCGATGGTCGCGCACCTGATGACCGAGCCGCCGCTCGCCGCGTACGTCAACCCCGCGGTGCCCGCCGCGCTGGATGCCGTCATCGCCCGCGGGATGGCCAAGGCTCCGGAGCAGCGCTGCGCCAGCGCGGGCGAATTCGCGTCGGCCGCCTATGCCGCGATCACCGGCCTCGACGTGCCTACGGTCGAGACCGCCGCCGCGGTATTGCCGACGACGGCCGTGCTGCCCCAACCGTTTCGATCGTCTTCGACGCTGGCGGGTGGCCCAGGTCACGGTGGCACCGGCAGCACGCCGCCGGGTGTCGGCAGCGCGGTTTCGCAACAACTGACGCGTCCGAACTCGTTCGGTGGTGGCTCGCGGCAGGTGACGAGACCGCGAGTCGCGGTCGCGGCTCTGGTCGCGCTGCTCGTTGCGGTAGGGATGGCGGTGTGGCTCGGTCGTCCCGGAGATCATGGGAAGGACTCGGCTGACTCGATATTCGGGCCGCCGACCACGCACGCCGGCCCCTTCGAGCCTCGGCTGGCACCGCCCTCGGTGACGTCCGCGCCCATCCCGACGGCGCAGGCTCCGGTTTCCGCGGCGACGCTTCCGGTCCCGGAAACCCTGCCGGTCGCCACTGATCCGGTCCTATGGCAGCCGTGCGATCCGGCCGTCGACGGGCGCGGCCTCGCCGGGGACGGCACCCCACTGCAGTGCGTTGGCCTTGGCGGTCGGCTCGCGAGCTGGATGCCCGCGGCGCCCGGTGCCGAGCCGCCCGCGAACACTCCGAAGCCAGGTCGCGACAAGCCGGGCGGCGAAAACAACGGCAATGGCAATGGGCACGGCAAGCACGGCAACGACAAGTAGCGGCGGTGCCACGCACGGCGCGGGCGGGTGTTGTTGACGACACACTGGCCGGTCGGGCGGGGCGGGGTTAGGCTCCGAAGGAGGTTGGGTTCTTTGGTGTTCGCGGCGTGAGCTGGTGTTTTTCAGCGGCGCCGTGGTCGATCGGAGACCGGCGGGCCGGGCCTGGACAAGTCGACGGTGACTGGAGGTTCGCGATGGGGGAGGTGCGATTCGGGGGTTACCGGCTGGAGCGGTTGCTCGGCCGGGGTGGGATGGGGCAGGTCTGGCTGGCGTATGACGACGCGGGCGCGCGCTGGGTGGCGTTGAAGCTGCTACCGACCGAGCTCGCGGCGGATGCGGGGTATCGCAAGCGATTCGAGCGCGAGGCCGAGGTGGTGGCCAGGCTGTGCGATCCGCACATTCCGCGGATCCATCGGTTCGGCGAGATCGACGGCCGGCTGTTCATCGACATGGAATTCGTCGAGGGGCAGGATCTGGCGAGCAAGGTCGCCGCCGGAAAGTTGGCGCCTGCCACAGCCGTCGGGATCGTCGGGCAGGTGGCGCTTGCGCTGGATGTGGCGCATCGGGCCGGGCTGGTGCATCGAGATGTCAAGCCGTCCAACATCGTTGTGCATTCCGGCGGCTTCGCCTATCTGATCGACTTCGGCATCGCGCACGGCATCGGCCAAACTGCGGTAACCACAACCGGATTGGCGATCGGCACGTTGGCGTACATGGCGCCGGAACGGTTCACCGGTACGGCCGATGCCCGCTCCGATGTGTACTCGCTTGCCTGTGTCCTCTACGAATGCCTTACCGCCGCAAGGCCTTACGGCGATACCGACCCTGCTCAGCAGATGCACGCGCACCTGATGACCGATCCGCCGCGCGCCGCATCCCGCAACGCCGCCGTTCCTGCCGCGTTGGACGCCGTCATCACCCGCGGCATGGCGAAGAAGCCCGACGAGCGCTATCCCACCGCAGGCGAATTCGCCGCTGCCGCGCACGCTGCGATCGGCACCCGCCCGCCCGATTCGCTGGTACGTCCGCCGAAATCGCCTGCGTCTACCAAGGTTTTGCCGCAATCCGGTCCCACGCCCACTCGCGTCGAGACCCGTCGGGCGGAACCCGTGCGGCCAGGGCCTATGTGGGGCGTGCCGCAGGCCCCCGCCCGGACGGGTTCCGCGCAGCCGGTCGGGGCCGGGCAGGGCTCGGCGCAATCGGGGCCAACGGCCACCCGCGTAGCGGCCGGTCGAGAGGGCTTTGCGCAGCCGGTCGGGTCTGCGTGGGGTGTCCCGCGATCCGGCGCGACGCCGATCCTGGGCGATCAGCCGGTCGCCGCGCCTCGTGCGGCGAAACCGCTTGCGCCGACGAAGGTTTTGCCAGAACCTGGGCCGACGCCCACTCGGGTGGCGACTCGGCTCGAGGTGTCGCCTGCGAGTTATCTTCCGCCGCGGTCATATCCGGCCGGAGCGCAGTATCGAGAAGGCGCGCGTGAATATCCCGTAGTGGCACGGCGGGATGTACCGGCTGGCTACCCGGCGGACCATCATCCGCTACGGCCGGGTTCGGTTGCACCGCAGCCGAGTTCGGTCGCGCAGCAGGTCGGGGCGGCCGCGCGCGGGCTACGCGCGCTTGTGCTGCCGCGTTCGGCTCCATCGAAGCCGGGAACGGTGGGTCCGGGGTCGCGTCCTCGGGAAGTGCAGTCCCGTCCGGGGGTTCCGCAGCAGCGCTACCCGGTCGGCTACGGGCGCCGTGTCTTCCCTGCTCCGGCGAAACGCCCCAAGTATCAGCGGTATTCGGATGCTCGCCGACCGGTCGTTCCGGTGCGCCGCCCGCGGCGTAAGCGCGGCGGGGTGCTGTCCAAGGTGATCGGCGCACTGGTTGTCATCTTCCTGACGCCGTTCATGCTGGCGGCGGGGTGCGTCGCGCTGTTGGCAGGCAGTCGAACCGGTGACTCGGGCGGGACCGGTGCGCCGCGGCCGACGGCGATGGCCGAGGAGAATCCGGCGCCACCGCCGGATCAGCCCGAGTCGCCGGGACTTCCGGCCGCGGGTACGCCGGTGCGGGACGGGAAGTTCGAGTTCGTCGTGCGCAACGTCGATACCGGCGTGCACCGCGTCGGCCTCCAGTCGGCGACAGGGTCGTTCGTGATCGTCACCCTCGACGTCCAGAACATCTCCGACGAGTCGAAGTGGTTCCTCCCGGTCGGCCAGCGCCTGTTCGACGCGCAGGGCACCCCGTTCGACCACAATGTCACCGCGACCATGTGGCAGTCCGCCCAGCACGGCTACAACTACTCGTTCGAACTATCCCCCGGCCAATCCGCAACCACCCAACTGGTTTTCGACGTGCCGCCCACCGCGGCTCCGGCCCACCTGGAGCTACACGACTTCGTCCTGTCCAATGGCGTCGCCGTCCGGCTGGACTGACCGGCCGTCGCGTCGGCATCGATCAACCGCTCTGCACATGGTGCGCCGGGTGTGCGGATTTTCCAGCGGCTGTCCTGACTTATCTGATCTGCGCAGGTGCTACGAGCTGATTTGAGCACTTCGCATGAGACCGACTCTGCCCGAGCCCTTCTCGTTCGAGGTGCTTCGTCCGAACCGGATCGGAGCAGATCAGGCGAGACCGGAGCAACTCTCATGCGACAGGACAAACGCATCGACAACGGTGCGTTGCCATGAGTGCTGGGGAACTGTCAGGCGACGCGAGCCGTGTCGGCGAGCACCGTGTGCACCGCGCGGCGGCCGATTTCCAGTGCCGCGGCGAGCAGGGTGGTGTCGCGGGCGGCGCTGTCGATATCGGGGGAGCCGAGGGGCGGGTGGATCTGCAGGACGGCGTCGCCGAGGTCGGCGAGGGCGCGGTCTTCGATGGCCTGCTGGTGCGGGCGCTGAATCCAGGCGCGGTAGGCGCCGGGGGCGGTGGCGCGCAGGTAGCCGCCGCCGACGACGCGGTGCAGCAGCGAGGCGGGCGGACGGTGTTCGTCGATGCGGCGGGTGCGCAGGACGAGGGCGTGCGTGGCGCCGTCACGGACAGCGGTGCGCACCGGGACGGTTTCGGTGAGGCCGCCGTCGAAGTAGTGCGCGCCGCCTAGGGCGACCGGTGGACCCGCGAGGATGGGCAGGCCCGCGGAGGCCCGCAGCGCGCGCATGAGGGAGCGTTTGTCCACGATGTGGGGGTGCAGGTCGACCGCGTTGCCGGTGCGGATGTCGGTGGCGATGGGGTGAAAAGTGGTGGAGTTGGCCAAGATCGCCGGGAAGTTCATCCCCTCGGCGCCATCGTAGACCTGATGCACCAGGTAACGCAGATCGAAGGCGGGCCGCCCGCGTAACAACCTGGCCGGATCGATGGCGCGGTGCATGATCTCCGGATCGGTCCAGGAACGCATGCCCGAGCGCGCGCGGCCACCGAGCAGCCAGGCGCCGTTGATCGCGCCTGCGGAGGTGCCGTAGACGGCATCGAAGACCTGGCCGAGGCCGAGTTCCTCGATGGCCGACACCATGCCGCTGGAGTAGACGCCGCGACTGCCGCCACCCTCGACGACGAGCACCAGCCGCTTCCCATCGGCGCGGTTTCCCGCCGCACGACGGGCGCGGATCATCTCCGCGACGACGGAGACGGTCTGCGTACTGGTCACCGGACCACGATACGACAGAGCGGGCGCGGACGTTGTTGTCCCGCGCCCGCTCGAAGCGGTGTTCGCCCTGCGTTTACGCGAGTTGCACTACTTGGTCGCATCGAATCCGACGCGAGCTCGGTGAGCCGATCCGCGCGTCGTTCGATCAGGCGTTACTTGATCTCGGCGAGAACCGTGCCCTGGGTGATCGCGGCACCGGCCTCGACGGACAGTCCGGTAACCACACCGGCCTTGTGCGCGTTGACCGGGTTCTCCATCTTCATGGCCTCGAGCACCACGATCAGGTCGCCCGCCTCGACGGTCTGGCCCTCTTCCACGGCCACCTTGACGACGGTGCCCTGCATGGGCGCGGTGACCGCGTCACCGGAGGCCGCACCGGCACCGGCGCCGCCACGCTTGCGCGGCTTGGGCTTCTTGCGGACCACACCGGCGCCATTGCCCGCGGCGACGGGGCCACCGCCACCGAGGCTGAACTGCCCGGGCAGCGACACCTCGACGCGACGGCCGCCGACCTCGACGACCACCTTCTGCCGGGGCAGGTCCTCGTCCTCGTCGGCCTGGGCCGCGCCGGTGTACGGCTCGACGGTGTTGTTCCACTCGTTTTCGATCCACTTGGTGTAGACGTCGAACGTGGTGCCGTCACCGATGAACGCGGGATCCTCGATGACGGCCCGATGGAACGGGATGACCGTGGCAAGGCCGTCGACCTGGTACTCGGCCAGCGCGCGCCGGGCCCGCTCGAGCGCCTGGGTGCGGTTCTCGCCGGTGACGATCAGCTTGGCCAGCATCGAGTCGAACTGCCCGCCGATCACGCTGCCTTCCACCACGCCGGAATCCACTCGCACACCGGGGCCGCTCGGCTCTTTGTAGACCGAGACCGGGCCCGGCGCGGGCAGGAAGCCGCGACCGGCGTCCTCACCGTTGATGCGGAATTCGAACGAGTGACCGCGCGGCGTCGGGTCTTCCTTGATCGTCAGCTCTTCGCCGTTGGCGATGCGGAACTGCTGGCGCACCAGGTCGATGCCCGCGGTCTCCTCGGTGACCGGGTGCTCGACCTGCAGCCGGGTGTTCACCTCGAGGAACGACACCGTCTCGCCCTGCACCAGGTACTCGACCGTGCCCGCGCCGTAGTAGCCGGCTTCCCGGCAGATCGCCTTGGCCGAGGCGTGGATCTTGGCGCGCACGTCGTCGGACAGGAACGGCGCGGGCGCCTCCTCGACGAGCTTCTGGAAGCGACGCTGCAGCGAGCAGTCGCGGGTGCCCGCGACCACCACGTTGCCGTGCTGGTCGGCGATGACCTGCGCCTCGACGTGGCGGGCCTTGTCAAGGTACTGCTCGACGAAGCACTCGCCGCGACCGAACGCGGCGACCGCCTCGCGGGTGGCCGACTCGAACAGCTCGGGGATCTCCTCGATGGTGTGCGCGACCTTCATGCCGCGGCCACCGCCACCGAAGGCGGCCTTGATCGCGACCGGCACGCCGTACTCCTTGGCGAAGGCGACGACCTCGTCGGCGTTCTTCACCGGGTCCTTGGTACCGGCGGCCATCGGCGCCTTGGCGCGCTCGGCGATGTGCCGCGCGGTGACCTTGTCGCCGAGGTCGCGGATCGACTGCGGCGACGGGCCGATCCAGATCAGCCCGGCGTCGAGGACGGCCTGAGCGAAGTCGGCGTTCTCGGAAAGGAATCCGTAGCCGGGGTGGATGGCGTCGGCACCGGAGCGCGACGCGGCATCGAGGATCTTGTCGAAGACGAGGTACGACTCGGCCGAGGTCTGGCCGCCGAGTGCGAATGCCTCGTCGGCGAGCTTCACGAACGGGGCTTCGGCATCCGGCTCGGCGTAAACCGCGACGCTGCCGATGCCGGCGTCTTTGGCGGCCCGAATCACGCGCACGGCGATCTCGCCTCGATTAGCTACGAGTACCTTCGTGATCCGTGCGCTGGCGTGGCTGGGCACTGAGCCTCCTGTGTGAAATCTTTGGTCGCCCCGTGGTCGACGAAACTACGTCTGGGCGAGTGTAGGCAGTCTGCCAACAGACGCCGAACTCGGCCAGTCCTACTGAACAGTAGGTCGCGGATCGCCGAGGGGCCACCCCTACAGAAAGGCGTGCTTGCGCTACCTGCCGCGGGCCCGGCGGGCGGTACCGACCGGTGCCGCACCGGGTTCAGTCCCCTGAGCAATCGGCATGCGCACCGAATTGCCCCATTCGGTCCACGAGCCGTCGTAATTGCGCACGGTGTCGAACCCGAGCAGATAGGTAAGCACGAACCAGGTGTGGCTGGAACGTTCGCCGACCCGGCTGTAGACCACCAGATCGTCCTCGGCGGCGTGCGCGCCGTAGATCGCGTCCAGTTCGGCGCGCGAGCGGAACCGGCCGTCGTTGTTGAACGCCTCGGTCCACGGAATGTTCGCGGCGGTCGGGATGTGCCCACCGCGCAACGCCGCGTCCTCCGGGTTGATGGGCGGCTGGATTAATGTGCCGGAGTACTCCTCGGGCGAACGCACGTCGATCAGCGGCTTGCCGAGGTGCGCGAGCACGTCTTCGCGGAACGCGCGGGCGCTGCTGTCGTCGCGTTTGACGGCCGGATAGTCGCTGGGGATGAGATGTGGGGTGTCGAATGTGGTGTCGCGTTCCTCGGAAATCCAGGCGCCGCGACCGCCGTCCAGCAACCGCACATCTTGATGCCCGAACAAAGTGAAAACCCACAATGTGTGCGCCGCCTGCGCGTTGCCCCGATCACCGTAGATCACCACGGTATCGTCTCGCTCGATTCCCCTGGCGCGCATCAACTCGGTGAATCGGGCTCCGTCGATGTAGTCACGAGTGACCGGATCGTTCAGATCGCCCCGCCAATCGATCTTGGTAGCGCCGGGAACATGTCCGATGTCATAGAGCAATATGTCCTCGTTGGACTCGACGATCTTGAGTCCTGACGTGCCGATGTTTGCCGACAGCCACTCCGTGGTTACTAGTCGGTGAGGATGTGCGTAAGAACCGAATGCGGGATGAGGGTCCGGAGCAGCGGGCACGATGTGGGTCCTTCACGCGTGGTAGACGGTGGTTTCAGCGGTTCGGGTCTCACAGCGATGGTATGTGTGAGGCGTTAGTGGCTCTCGTTTCAGATCACAAATCGGCTGAATGAGCGAATAAATCGCACCTGCATCCGATAAAGTCTCCCGGGAGGAGGGGTGAGCTATGTCCGATTCTTGGCCGCGGCGGCGACTGCTCGCGATCTTACGTGGCGCCAGCGAGCCTCTCGATGCCCAGGAACTGGCCAGAATCACCGGACAACATGTCACCACGGTTCGGTTTCATCTGGACGTGCTCACCCGGGAATCCTTGGTGCGGCAATTTCAGCAACCGCCCCGCGGTCGCGGACGTCCGCGCATCGGATACAGCGCGGTGCAGCGATCGGTCGGTTATCAGGAACTCGCGCAGGTGCTCGCCGATCAACTCGGCCCCGATCCGCGCAGGCGTTCCGAGGCGGCCATCGCGGCCGGGCGGTCCTGGGGCGCGAAGCTCGATGCCGGTGACCATCGGATCGAATCGCTCGACGACGCCAAAGACGTCGCCATGACGGTGCTTTCGGAGCTCGGCTTCGCGCCGGAACGCGATCCGAACGAGACGGCCGAGCAGGCACTGATCCGGCTCACCGCCTGCCCGCTGCGTGAACTCGCGCGCACGCACTCCGAAGTGGTGTGCGGTGTGCATCTCGGCCTGATCAAAGAGGTCCTCGACCGCAGCGGCGCGCGCGGCGACGTGAATGTGCGGCTGCATCCGTTCGTCGAGCCGGAACTGTGTGTGGTCCGGCTGGAGATGATGGCGCGCCGCGAGCAGGAGATACGCCGCGAGCCGGACAGCCGTGAGGTTGTCACGGTGCCGGTGGCCGGGGACGCGACCGGGTCGGAGCCGCTGATCGCGCCGCCGTCAGGTGGCCGAGTGGCCCCACAGCTGCGTAACGGCGACCCCAACGTCGCCAAGCAGTCGGCGCAGCAGTGGTAGACCGATGCCGATCACGCTCGACGGATCGCCATCGATGCGGTCGACGAACCAGCCGCCGAGCCCGTCGAGGGTGAACGCGCCCGCCACCTGGAGCGGCTCGCCGGTGGCGATGTAGGCGTCCAGCTCGTCGGGTTCCGGCTTGGCGAAATGCACTGTGGTGGAACTACAGTCGATGGCTTCGGCGGTAATCCGACCGTCCTGGATGCGCAGCACGCAGTGTCCGGTCACCAGATCGGCGCTGCGCCCGGCCATTTCGCCCCAGCGGGCCCTGGCCACCTCGGCGGTGTGCGGCTTGCCCTGGAGCTCGCCGTCCACCAGCAGCATCGAATCACAGCCGACGACAACACAATCGGCGCCGAGCTCGGGAATCGTCGCGGCGACCGCCGCGGCTTTGGCCTTGGCCAGCTCGACGACGACCACCTCGGGCGAGGTGCCGTCGGGCAGCGCGGCTTGGATCGCGTCCTCGTCCACATCGGAGACCCGGACGATCGGATCGATGCCCGCCGAACGGAGTACTTCCCGACGGGCCGGTGACGCGGAGGCGAGAACGAACGCGGTCACCCGCGCAGGTGCGACTGCTGCGGGAAGGCGTAGGGGGAGAACGGCGAGGTGCCCCGGTGCAGGAAGCTGGGGCGACCCCACATGTCCGCCGGGCCCGACGAACCGGGCGCCGCGCCCGCCGCGGCCGCGGAGAGCACACAGACCAGCGCCGCGATCTCCTCATCGCTCGGGTTGCCCTTCACGACGGTGAAGAACGGCGCCGCGGCCTGGGCCGCCGACTCGGCGACAGCCGCGTCGGGCGCCTCGACCTCGTCGGTGATCGAGCCGACGGTCAGATCGAGCTCGGCGGCGGTCAAAACATCTTCTTCTGCCACGGTCGTCACAGTGCCAGATCCTCTCTTTGCCTGATCAGGCGTGTTCCTCGGTCGAAATCAGCGGGCGAATGATGCGATCATCCTCGGATCCACTCATTGCGTCGCTACCTCCAGTGTGCGCGGCCTATCGAGCGTATCGCTGGATCACCGACGGGTGTTGCGGCGGGAATCACAGTGGGATGTTGCCGTGCTTCTTCGGCGGCAGCGATACCATCTTGCGCTCGAGCAGCCGCAATGCCGAAACGATCTGGCCGCGCGTGTGCGAGGGCGGGATGACCGCGTCCACGTAGCCGCGTTCGGCGGCGATGTAGGGGTTCACCAAGGTGTCCTCGTACTCGTTCTGCAGCTGAAGCCGCAGCGCATCGACGTCCTCGCCACCCTTCGCGGCGTCGGCCAGCTGCTTGCGGTAGACGAAGCCGACGGCGCCGGAGGCACCCATCACGGCGATCTGCGCGGTCGGCCAGGCCAGGTTCACGTCGGCACCCATGTGCTTGGAACCCATCACGTCGTACGCGCCGCCGTAGGCCTTGCGGGTGATCACCGTGATCTTTCCCACAGTGGCCTCGCCGTAGGCGTAGAGCAGCTTCGCGCCACGCCGGATGATGCCGTTGTACTCCTGGCCGGTACCCGGCAGGAAGCCGGGAACGTCGACCAGGGTGAGGATCGGGACGTTGAACGCGTCGCAAGTGCGCACGAACCGCGCGGCCTTCTCCGAGGCGTCGATGTCCAGGCAGCCGGCGAACTGGGTGGGCTGGTTGGCCACGATGCCGACGCTGCGGCCGTCGATCCGGCCGAAGCCGACGATGATGTTCATCGCGCGCTCGGCCTGCACCTCGAGGAACTCGTCGTCGTCGAGCAGCCGACGGATCACCTCGTGCATGTCGTAGGGCTGGTTCGGCGAGTCCGGGATGATCGAGTCCAGCTCGCGGTCCTCGTCGGTGAGCGAGTCCTCGATGGCGCCGTCGATCGGGTCGGTGGCCGGGAAGCGCGGCGCCTCGGCGCGGTTGTTGCTCGGCAGGTAGGACAGCAGGTCCTTGACGTAGTCGAGCGCGTCCTGCTCGCCGGAGGCAACGTAGTGCGCGACACCGGATTTCACCATGTGCGTGTGCGCGCCACCCAGGTCTTCCATGGTGACGTCCTCGCCGGTGACCGTCTTGATGACATCGGGCCCGGTGACGAACATCTGGCTGGTCCCGTCGACCATCACCACGAAGTCGGTGAGCGCGGGGGAGTACACGTGCCCGCCCGCGGCCGCGCCCATGATCAGCGAGATCTGCGGGATCACGCCGGAGGCCTGGATGTTGCGGTGGAAGATCTCGCCGTAGAGGCCGAGCGAGACGACGCCCTCCTGGATGCGCGCGCCCGCGCCCTCGTTGATGCCGACCAGCGGACGGCCGGTCTTGAGCGCCAGGTCCATCACCTTGACGATCTTCTCGCCGTATACCTCGCCGAGGCTGCCGCCGAACACGGTGACGTCCTGGCTGAAGATGCAGACGTCGCGGCCGTCGATGGTGCCGTAGCCGGTCACCACGCCGTCGCCGAGCGGCCGGTTCTCGGCAAGGCCGAAGTTCACGCTGCGGTGCCGCGCCAACGCGTCGAGTTCGACGAAGGAACCCTCGTCCAGTAGCGCGAGGATGCGCTCACGGGCGGTCATCTTGCCCTTGGCGTGCACCTTGTCGACCGCGGCCTCACCCATCGGGTGCTGCGCCTCATCCAGCCGATTCCGCAGGTCAGCCAGCTTCCCGGCGGTGGTGTGGATGTCGGGGGCGCCCGCTGGATCTTGCGCGGACTGCTGCTGGACACTCGTCATGGCTCCGGAGTGTAACGAGTGACAGTGTTTCCCACTAACCCAGTAGGGGCTACCGGTGGGTAAAAAGCGCAGCTAGATCGTGTTGTTTTGGTGAATTTCCGGGTCGTTTGGCGCGTTTGCGCCGGTAGTAAACCGCTATCGCTCCACCTGGGGGCCCAGTTACCCTGGAGGAGTCCAGTTTTCGTGCTCAGGGGGAGGAGCCCAGATATGTGGGAATGGAGCAAGACAGTCGCGGAATACGCGGCGGCGTCGTCGTGGACGAGTTGTCACAACTTCGAGAGCGAACCGACGATCCTCGATCCGGAAGGCAAGCCCGAGGTCACCCATGGGCATGCCGAGGGGGCCGATGGTGCGGCACGCGCACCGAGTGACGAGTACATCCTCGTCGGATAGTCGATGTCGACCTTGTCGGTCAGGCCACCGCGCACCAAGTAGCCTGCCCGTGTGACCAGGTCTCCTTTGGATGCAGAGCAGTTGCGACGCAGTCTCATCGAACAGCCCGAGCTGTCGTTTTTCCGCCACATCGAGGTGGTGGAGTCGACCGGGTCCACCAACGCGGACCTGATCGCGCGCGCAGGCGAACCGGACGCCGATCGCGCGGTACTCCTTGCAGAGGCGCAGGAGCAAGGGCGCGGTAGACACGCACGCACCTGGGTCAGCCCGCCGCGGGCACAGATCTCCCTGTCGCTGTTGGTGCGACTGGACGGGATCGAGCCCGCGGTGCTCGGCTGGCTGCCGCTGCTCACCGGCATCGCCGTGGTGGACGCACTGCGCGCGACGGCCGGTGTGGACGCGAACCTCAAGTGGCCCAACGATGTGCTGATTGATGGCCGCAAAGTCGCGGGCATCCTGGCCGAGGTCGCGACAAGCAACGACGCACCGGCGGTGGTCATCGGCATGGGGCTCAACGTCAGCCTCACCGAGGCGGAACTGCCGGTGCCGCATGCCATTTCGCTCACTATCGCCGGCGCCGAGAACGCCGACCGGACGCTGCTCGTGCAGTCGATGCTGACCGAATTCGCCCGTCGTTTCACGGCGTGGCGGGACGCGGGCTGGCAGACCACCGACCTCGCCGCCGCCTACCGCGCGCGGTGCGCGACGTTGGGCGTGCAGGTGCGTGCCGAATTGCCAGGCGGCCGAACGCTTACCGGCGTCGCCACCGATATCGATGACGCGGGCCGCCTGCTGATCGGCGACCAGCCCGTCTCCGCCGGCGATGTCACCCACCTGCGCGCCGAATACTGAAAACGAAACAGCCGCACTATTTCTGACATCAGAAATAGTGCGGCTGTTGGCGTTTACGCGGGTTGCAGCGCGGCGGCCTTCGCGGCCTCGCGGGCGAACATGCGGTCGCGCTGCTCTTCGAACTTGAGCACGTCCTGCTCCAGCTTCTCGATGAACACCCCGAGCTCCTCCCGCGCCTGCTCGCCGCGCGGCCCGAAGTCGTTGCGCTCGAAGATGTTCCACTGCTTGAGCACCGGCGCCACCACGTCCTCCAGGTGCTGGCGCAGGTCGTAGATGCCGTGCTTGGCCATCAGCACGCCGTTGCGGCGGAAGTTGGGCATGCCCGCGCCGGGCATGATGAAGTGGGTCAGGATCTTGGTGATCGCCAGCATGGCCTGATCGGGCGCCAGGTCGAGGCCCGCGCCGCACATGTTGCGGTAGAAGATCATGTGCAGGTTCTCGTCGGCGGCGATGCGCTGCAGCATGCGGTCGGCGATCGGGTCGTCACAGACCCGGCCGGTATTGCGGTGCGAGACGCGGGTCGCCAGCTCCTGAAACGTCACGTAGGTAACGGATTCCATGAATCCGCCCCAGTTGTCGGGCGCCGAAACCCCGTTGGTCATGTGGATCATCCTGGCCTGCTCGAGGGCGACCGGGTCGACGCCGCGGGTGACCACCAGGTAGTCGCGAATGGCGATGCCGTGCCGGTTCTCCTCGGCCGTCCAGCGGCCGACCCAGGTGCCCCACGCGCCGTCCTGGGAGAAGTTCTCGGCGATCTCGCGGTGGTAGGAGGGCAGGTTGTCCTCGGTGAGCAGGTTGGTGATCATGGCGACCTTGGCCACCTCGCTCAGCTTGGACTGCTCTGGTGCCCAGTCCTGCCCGCCCAGCGCGGCGAAGTTGCGGCCCTCGTCCCACGGGATGTAGTCGTGCGGGTGCCAGTCCTTCGCCAGTGCGAGGTGCCGGTTGAGATTCTGTTCGGCCACCGGCTGAAGTTCGGTCAGGATTTCCAGCTGGGTCAGGTCTTTGGTCACGCATTCCTCCACGGTCGTATTCGGCTTTGTTCGAGCAGAGCTGTTTGCGGACAGAGCGTTCGAGCCAGATCGATCGGAGAACTTTCTTGCCGAGAGCGAATACTCTAGGACGCGCGGGTTCGGCACACGCAGGCAGACGATTGTGCAGCACGACGCGGTTCGGTGTCCGGCATTTCGGCATCTTCACGCGGTAGTGTTCCCGCCATGGGTTATCCGGAGGATGTGCTTGCGCCGGAAGAGCAGCTGATCCTGCACCGTCATCCGCATTGGAAGATGTTGTTCTGGCCGATCGTGACGTTGATCGTGATCACCGCACTCGCCGGTTTCGCAGGGGGACTCGCTTCGCGCAAAGCCGAGGGCACGGCGCGGACGGCATTGCTGATCGCGGTGCTCGCGGTGTGGTTGATCGTCGTCGTGTGGCGTTGTGTCGCACCGGTTCTCAGCTGGAAGTCGACGCACTTCATCATCACCGACCGGCGCGTGCTGGTCCGCCAGGGTGTGCTCACGCACACCGGCATCGACATTCCGATGAGCCGCATCTCGAGCGTGCAGTTCCGGCACGGGCTGTTCGATCGGATGCTCGGCACCGGCACGTTGATCATCGAATCGTCCTCGTCGGAGCCGCTCGAGTTCGATGACATCCCGGCGGTGCAGAAGGTGCACGCGTTGATGTACCACCAAGTTTTCGACGTCGAAAACGGAGATAACGGACGAGGCGAGCACAGGAGCGAGCACGGCGACTACCGATGAATGAGGCATCACGCATGATGGCTAGGGGGCGGTTAACGGGTAAGCCCGTTAACCTGGGCGTATGACGGCCGTACTGCTAGCAGAAGACGACGAGGCGATCGCCGCGCCGTTGTCGCGCGCCCTGGGGCGCGAGGGGTACTCGGTGACCGTCGAGCGCTTCGGCCCCGCCGTGCTCGAGCGGGCACTGGAGGGCCATCACGATCTGCTCATTCTCGACCTCGGCCTGCCAGGCATGGACGGGCTCGAGGTGTGCCGCCAGGTCCGCGCCCGCGGCGCCGACCTGGCCGTGCTGATGCTCACCGCGCGCACCGACGAGGTCGACTTCGTGGTCGGGTTGGACGCGGGCGCCGACGATTACGTCGGCAAGCCGTTCCGTCTCGCCGAGCTGCTGGCTCGGGTGCGAGCGTTGTTGCGGCGCAGCGGGATCGGCGACGACACAGTGGAGGTCGGCGGCATCCGGCTGGAGCCTGCCGCGCGCCGGGTGCTGGTGAACGGCGTCGAGATCGGCCTGGCGAACAAGGAATACGAGTTGCTGAAGGTGCTGATCGATCGCGCGGGTCAGGTGGTGCCGCGCGAAACCATCCTGCGCGAGGTGTGGGGCGACGCCGAACTGCGCGGCTCCAAGACCCTGGACATGCACATGTCCTGGCTGCGCCGCAAGATCGGCGACGAGGGCCCGATGGCCGAGCGGCGCATCGTCACCGTGCGCGGTGTCGGATTCCGCCTGAACACCGCATGATCGGGTCTTGCCCCGCGGCAGCCTGCGTGACCACGCAGGGCCCTCGCTCACGCGCCGAAGATACCGACTGACGTGCGACGTCGAATCCTGCGATCCATGCTCACCGTGCTGACGCTCACCACGGTGGTGCTCGGCCTGCCGCTGATCTACACGGCCTGGCTGTGGGTCGAGGACATCACCCGCGACGACCTGCAGAGCAAGCTCGAGCGGATCGCCACGGCGATCATCGTCCAGGAACAGGGCGACGGCATGGTGCTCGGCGAGCTGGACACCCGGTCGGTGGAGCCGCTGCTCCCGCAGGACGGCAAGCTCACCATCATCTATCCGGCGCCACAGGACAACGCGTCCCGCCTCGACGTCGGCGTGACGCAGGTTTCCGACCCCCTGGTCGAGTCGCTGTCGATGGGAACCAAGGGGTCGCTGCGCCTGGAGGTGCCCTCGGCGCCGATGCACGCCAGGCAGCGTCAGGCCGTCGCGGTGGTGGCCCTTGCGGTGCTGGCCTCGCTCGGCGCGGCGGTCTCGGTCGCGGTGATCACCGCGCGCCGGGTGGCCGATCCGCTGCGCGATGTGGCGGCACGAGCGGCACGGCTCGCCATGGGCGACTTCCGGCCGGACCCGCGCAGGCACGGCATCTCCGAACTCGATCGGGTCTCCGACGTGCTCGACTCGGCCACCGTGGAGATCGCCGGGCGGCTGCAACGGGAGCATGCCCTGGTCGCGGACGTCTCGCATCAGCTGCGCAGCCGCCTCACCGCGGTGCGGCTACGGCTGGACGAGTTGTCCACGCACGCCGATCAAGAAGTGGTGCACGAGGCCGAGGAGGCGATGGCGCAGGTCGATCGGCTCACCGACGCGATCGACGAGCTGGTGCGCGCCTCCCGCGACGAGGACGCCGCCGATCTCGATCCGGTGCCGGTGATGGCGGAACTGCGCGGGGTGGTCGCCGAGTGGACGCATCCGTTCACCGAGAAGGGCAGGTCGCTGAAGCTGATCGGGGACGAGTCGTTGCTGGCGCCCATCACCGGATCGCGGTTGCGCGAGGCGGTTTCGGTGCTGGTCGACAACGCGTTGATGCACGGCGGCGGCACCTGCACGGTGTCGGTGCGCACGGTGCGGCCCGGGGTCGACCGGGATCCGCTGGTGTGTGTGGAGGTCGCCGACGAAGGCGACGGGGTGCGCGACGAATTGGCGCCGCACATTTTCGACCGTGGTTTCTCCGCGGGCGGCTCGACCGGTGTCGGATTGGCGTTGGCCAGGGCGCTGGTGGAGGCCGATGGCGGGCGGCTCGAATTGCAGCGGCGCAGGCCCGCGTTGTTCGCGGTGTTCCTCGGCTCGTCGGCGTATCGCACGGTGAACGCGGTGGTCACCGAGCCGCGCTGAGTCAGTCGCGGCGGAACGTCACTTGCGGCGGAATTCCTCTTCGACCAAATCTTCGAATTCGGCGGCGATCTCGTTCATTTCGTCGGGGAACACCCAGCGGCGCATCGCCCAGAACCGGAACGCCATCTGCAGCAGGTTGCCGATGATGAAGGCGCTGATGAAGTCCGCGACATTCTCGACGGTGAAGCTCACATCGGGCTGGCGCAGGTCGAAGACGTAACTCGAGATCCACAGCGGGATGAAGGCGAGGACAACGCCGACGCCGCTGACCCCGAAGAACAGCAAGGCCTCGTGATGGCGTTCGCGGCCGCCGCGATTCCGGAACGACCATTCGCGATTCAGGATGTACGACGCGATGACCGCGACGACACCGGAGATGATTTTCGCGGTGACCGGCTTCTCGGAAAGCACGGTCCATTTCAGCGCGTAGAAGATGCCGCTATCGATCACGAAGGTCGTCGCACCGACAATGGCGAACTTGATCAGTTCCCGATGCCGGTACGCGATCTCCGCGAGAGGCTTGGGAAGGACGCTCACCACGTCGTCGACGAAAGACACGGGGCCGAGTGTACCGCTACCCGGTGCCGGTGCCCCGGTGCGTCCTGGTGGCAGGGGCTTGCTGGGGAAGCGAATGAGCCGCTCCCGCGTGGGGACATTTCCGCCGGTTATGACAATATTGCTGAACGTGAGCACCGGCCGGTCCTTTGATCCCTCAGCTATGCCCACCGTCACCATGATCGGCGGTGGTCAGTTGGCGCGCATGACGCATCAGGCCGCGATCGCGCTCGGCCAGCGGCTCCGCGTGCTCGCCGAGAATCCGGACGACCCGGCGGCCCAGGTCAGCCCCGAGGTGGTGCTCGGCAGCCACACCGATCTGACCGCGCTGCGCAAGGCCGCGATCGGGTCGCATGCGCTGACCTTCGACCACGAGGGCGTGCCGACCGAACATCTCGAGGCGCTGGTCGCCGAGGGCGTGAACGTGCAGCCGCCGCCGGGCGCGTTGATCTTCGCGCAGGACAAGCTGGCCATGCGGGTCAAGCTGTCCGGGCTCGGTCTGCCGGTGCCCGCGTTCGCGCCGGTGGGTTCGGTCGCCGACGTGGTGCGCTTCGGCGACGAGCAGGACTGGCGGATCGTGCTCAAAGCGGTGCGTGGCGGTTACGACGGGCGTGGGGTGTGGATGCCGGAGTCGGCGGATGAGGCCGCGGCGATCGTGACCGATCAGCTCGCGCACGGCGCACAGCTGCTCGCCGAGGCGAAGGTTGATTTGAAGCGCGAGCTGTCGGCGATGGTGGCGCGTTCGCCGTTCGGGCAGGCCGCGACCTGGCCGGTGGTGGAGACCGTGCAGCGCAACGGCCAGTGCGCCGTGGTGATCGCGCCCGCGCCGGATCTCGACGACGATCTGGCCGCCGAGGCGGAGACGCTGGCGCTCAACCTGGCCAAGGAGCTCGGTGTGGTCGGCGCGATGGCCGTGGAGTTGTTCGAAACCCACGACGGCACGCTGCTGATCAACGAGCTGGCGATGCGCCCGCACAACTCCGGGCACTGGGGCATGGACGGTGCCCGCACCGGCCAGTTCGAGCAGCATCTGCGCGCGGTGCTGGATTACCCGCTCGGCGACACCTGCCCGTTGGCCCCGGTCACCGTGATGGCCAACATTCTCGGCGCTGCCGAGGCGCCCGCGATGTCGATGGACGAGCGTCTGCATCATCTCTTCGCGCGGATGCCCGATGCCAAGGTGCACATGTACGGCAAGGGTGAACGCCCCGACCGCAAGATCGGGCACATCAACATTCTCGGTGACGAGGTCGCCGTGGTGCGGGAACGAGCTGAGCGCGCGGCACAGTGGATGTCGCAAGCGGTATGGACCGATGGATGGGATCCCCATGAGTGACGCGAGTACCCCCCAGGTCGGCCTGATCATGGGCAGCGACTCCGACTGGCCCACCATGGAGGCCGCCGCGGAAGCGTTGGCGGAGTTCGGCATTCGCTTCGAGGTCGGCGTCGTCTCGGCCCACCGCACCCCCCAGCGCATGCTCGACTACGCCCGCGATGCCGCCGCCCGCGGCCTGCAGGTCATCATCGCCGGCGCGGGCGGTGCCGCCCACCTCCCCGGCATGGTCGCCTCCGCGACCCCCCTCCCCGTCATCGGCGTCCCCGTCCCCCTCAAATACCTCGACGGCATGGACTCCCTCCTCTCCATAGTCCAAATGCCCGCAGGCGTCCCTGTAGCCACCGTCTCCATCGGCGGCGCCCGCAACGCCGGCCTACTAGCCGTCCGCATCCTCGCCGCCCACAACCCCACCCTCCGCACCCGCATGGAGCAATTCCAAGCCGGCCTGGAAAAGATGGTCCTCGAAAAAGACCAAGCCCTCCGCACCAAACTCCTCGGCTAACCCCGAAAACCCCTGCACCACAGCGATACACACCCTTTCGGTAATCTGCACACCCACCGTGTAAGCCGCACCCCCAGTACACGCGGTGTGCAGCTCACACAAACGGTGAGCATCCCCCAACTCCCCACGCGGGCAACGGAATCCGCACCCACACTCGGGATACGCACCGACTTTAGGGCGCTATTCTGAGTGCGGATCCCGAGTCAGGGTGCGGATTTGTGGTGAACCCGGGTACCGCACCGATAGCGAGCATCGTGGTGAGTCATATGGTCGCTAAATGATCTCTGGTAGCAACCATTTGACTCACTTGATCTTGAAAATCTCTATAACGCCACCACAGCCAGATGACCACGCCGGAACGCGACACTACGCGCCTGACCGCTAACTACAGCCGGGTACGGCACACGACGCCACCACACTACTCACGGGAAAACCTGGACAGGTCTTCAGCTTTCAGGGCTGCTCGCCTTGGGTCGTCCTTAGCTGTACTGATCCGGATATGTACACGCATCGAGTCCTTAGGTGTACACATCCGGTTAGGTGTACATATCCCAGGGAATGATCGAGTAGTGCTGGGCGCGTGAGGTGGGGTCCCCGGCCTTAACCTGCTGTTTGGTCAGGAATGTGGCAGTTCCAGCCTGGCTGGTTGGCTGTGGTGCTGTTCTCGAGATTTTGGGAAGGGCGCACGTCGAGGTGAGTCAAATGGTCGTTCTCGCCCATCGAGGTGAGTCAAATGGTCGCTTTACAAGATCTTTTGGCGACCATATGACTCGCCTCGATTACGACTGGGTCCTGCACCGACACGTTGTCGTCAGATACCGAGGTCTTGGCCGAGGGTGGCGAGCTCGTCTGCTGCGACCTTGCTCCTTGCCTCGGTTTCTTGTTGGTACGCCTCGAGGTCTTCGTACCGGATCCGCCGATGTCGGCCGACCAGCCGGAACGGGATGCCACCGGCTTCCAACAGCGCGACAACATAAGGGCGGGAGACGTTCAGCATGTCCGCTGCCTGCTGCGTGGTGAGTTCGGCGTGCGAGGGGACCACCGAAACGCCGCGGCCTTCTGCGGCCTGAGCCAGGATGAATGCCAGCAGGCTGACAGCTTCTCGGGGCAGGACCAGGGCCTCTTCACCGGGGTGCTCCTGGGTGACCCGGATGTCCTGCTCTGCGGGGTGCCGCATGAGGTAATCCTTGATCCTCCGCATTGCGCGTGCGGCCACCTCGGGGTCGATCTTCCCGGGCTCGGTGCGCTTCGCCGCCTTCATGTTCACCACCACGACCTCCTTATTCGCAGTATACGAAACAAACGAAATATTCGAAAGGGTGCCGCGCCGCCCGGGCGCGCCGGTTGGTCTCGCTACGGTGAAGGCGTGACTACTGGTGACATCCGCCCGCGTAGCGGCGACGACAACACTCGGTTTCGGCTGACTGTTGTCGATCAGGCGTTGCGGTTGTTTGCCGAGAAGGGATATGAGGCGACGACTGTTGAGGAGATCGCGGAGGCGGCTGGGATTTCGCGGCGGACGTTCTTTCGGCAGTTTCGGTCGAAAGAGGATGTGATCTTCGCCGATCACGAGTCGCAGCTGGCGCAGGCGGCGGAGTTCCTCGGGGCGTCGCGGGGCGATCCGTGGGAGACGGTGTGCGAGGCCGTTGTTCAGGTGTTCGAGCGGTTCACTCAGTGGCGCGAGATCGCGGAGCGGCGGTATCACGTGGTGCGGCGGGTGCCCGCGCTGCGCGAGCGCGAGATCGTGACGGTCTTCCGGTATGAGCGGCTGTTCACCGATTATCTGCGGGACCGGCTGCCGGAGGTGCCGGATCTGGCCCGGGTGCAATACACCGCCGCGGTGACCGCGACGCACAACTATCTGCTGCGCCGCATGGTGCGCGGTGAGTCGGACGCGGGTGCGGCGGATCTGCGCGTCGAACTGGCCGCGATTCCGCGCGGCGCGGGACGGCGCGCCGGCGCAGATGAGCTGGTGGTCGCGGTGTTCCCGCGCGACACCCCACCCCGGCAGGTCGCCGATCTGGTCGCACGCAAACTCGGTAGTCTTTGAGCCAGGTCAGTGCGACCAATCTGACACTGGGTGCCAGGAAGAATCCGCACGTTGCGGCCGTTCCTGGGCGTACACTGGAAGACAATGTGGCACTGAGTGCCGACATGTACCGACGACCAGGAGTGAGCCCCATGGCGGGAAACCCCGATTTCGACCTGTTCAAGCTCGAGGACTTCCACGACGAACTGCGTGCGGCCATCCGCGGTCTCGCGGAGAAGGAGATCGCTCCGCACGCCAAGGACGTCGACGGCAACGCGCGCTTCCCGGAGGAGGCGCTCACCGCGCTGAACGCCGCGGGCTTCAACGCGGTGCACGTGCCGGAGGCCTACGGCGGCCAGGGCGCCGACTCGGTGGCCACCTGCATCGTGATCGAAGAGGTCGCCCGCGTCTGCGGTTCCTCGTCGCTCATCCCCGCGGTCAACAAGCTCGGCACCATGGGCCTGATCCTCAACGGCTCCGAGGACCTCAAGCAAAAGGTGCTGTCCGACATCGTCAACGGCGAGATGGCCTCCTACGCGCTGTCCGAGCGCGAGGCCGGTTCCGACGCCGCCAGCATGCGCACCCGCGCGAAGCAGGAGGGCGACGACTGGATCCTCAACGGCTCCAAGTGCTGGATCACCAACGGCGGCAAGTCTTCCTGGTACACCGTGATGGCGGTGACCGATGCGGACAAGGGCGCCAACGGTATTTCGGCGTTCCTGGTGCACAAGGACGACGAGGGTTTCGTGGTCGGCCCGCTCGAGCACAAGCTCGGTATCAAGGGATCGCCTACGGCGGAACTGTATTTCGAGAACTGCCGGGTGCCGGGTGACCGCATCGTCGGCGAGCCGGGCACCGGCTTCAAGACCGCGCTGCAGACCCTCGACCACACCCGCCCGACCATCGGCGCGCAGGCCGTCGGCCTGGCGCAGGGCGCGCTGGACGCGGCCATCGCCTACACCAAGGACCGCAAGCAGTTCGGCAAGGCCATCGCCGACTTCCAGAACACCCAGTTCATGATCGCCGACATGGCGATGAAGATCGAGGCCGCCCGCCTCATGGTGTACACCTCGGCCGCCCGCGCCGAGCGCGGCGAGAAGAAGCTCGGCTTCATCTCCGCTGCCGCAAAGTGTTTCGCCTCCGATGTCGCGATGGAGGTGACCACCAACGCCGTTCAGCTGTTCGGTGGCGCCGGCTACACCACCGACTTCCCGGTTGAGCGGATGATGCGCGACGCGAAGATTACCCAGATCTACGAGGGCACCAACCAGATCCAGCGGCTCGTCATGTCCCGCGCGCTGCTGCGCTGACGTCTTGACAGCGAAGGTCCCGAACGTGAACCGCGTTCGGGGCCTTCGCTATTCGAGGGCGTGATGTTCAAGGCGGCGTCGATGGTGAATCAGTGTTGTGCGCTCAGCCGACCAGGTCCGCGTACTCGCGATGCTCGCCGATGTACTTCTCGACGTACCAGCAGGTCGGGATGACGGCGTAGCCGTTGTCGCGCGAGTCCTTCAGCGCGTATTCGACGACCTCGGCGGCGACGCCACGGCCACGGAATTCCGGGAAGGTCATGGTGTGATGGAAGTCGCGGACTTTCGGATCGTCGCGCTGGGCGTAATCGGCGTAGCCCGCGAGGGTGTCGTCGAGGTAGATCTCGAAACGAGTGTCGGCGACGTTGTGCTCGAGCCTGGTGGTCATGATCTGGTGAAACTCCTTCACGGTCGGGAATGTTCCGTGGGCTAAAGAATCGCGCCTGGATTGAGGATGCCGTGCGGGTCGAGGGCGTCCTTGATGCGGTGGGTCAATGCCATCACATCGGCGCCGAGCTGATCAGGCAGCCACGCCTTCTTCAGCCGCCCGACGCCGTGCTCGCCGGTGATGGTGCCACCGAGCGCGATCGCCAGGTCCATGATCTCGCCGAAGGCGCGGTGCGCGCGCTCGGTCATCGCGGCGTCGTCCGGGTCGTGCACGATCAGCGGGTGGGTGTTGCCGTCGCCGGCGTGCGCGATCACCGAAACCATCACGTCGTTGCGTTCCGCGATCTCGGCGACGCCGCGCACCAGATCGCCCAGTCGCGGCAGTGGCACGCCGACATCCTCTAGCAGCAGCGTGCCCAGCTTTTCCACTGCGGGAATGGCGAAACGTCGTGCCGCCGTGAAGGCTTCGCCCTCCTCCGGGTCCTCGGTATGGAAAACCTCTGCCGCGCCCGCTTTTTCGCATGCGGCGACCATGATTTCGGCTTCCCGCCTGGCGAATTCGCCCGGCGCGTCCGAACGGGCGACCAGCAATGCGGCAGCCTTGCGATCCAGTCCCATCCGCAGCTCGTCCTCGACCGCGTTGATCGACACCGAATCCATGAATTCCAGCATGGAGGGCCGCAATTCGCCGGTGATCGCGAGAATCGCGTCGACGGCACCCGACAGCGTCGCGAAGGCCGCGACGACCGTGCTCTGCGGCGGTTGCGCGGGTAGCAGGCGCAACGTCAGCTCGGTAATGATGCCGAGGGTGCCCTCGCTGCCGACGAACAGCTTGGTCAGCGACAGCCCCGCCGAATCCTTGAGCCGTGGTCCGCCGAGCCGCAGCACCGTGCCATCGGCGAGCACCACCTCCATGCCGAGCACGTAATCGGTTGTCACGCCGTACTTCACGCAGCACAGTCCGCCCGCGTTGGTGGCCGCGTTCCCGCCGATCGAGCAGATCTCGAATGACGACGGGTCGGGCGGATACCAGAGCCCGTGCTCGGCGACCGCGCGCTTCACCTCGGCGTTCAGCAGGCCGGGCTGCACCACCGCGGTCCTGGTGACCGGGTCGATCGCGATCGCCCGCATCCGCTCGGTGCTCAGCACCAGGCCGCCGTCCACCGCGGTGGCACCGCCGGAAAGGCCGGAGCCAGCGCCGCGCGGCACCACCGCGATCCGCCGCTCGTGCGCCCAGCGCAGGGTCGCCGCCACATCGTCGGTGCTGGTCGCGCGCACCACGGCGAGTGGCGTGCCCGCGTCGGGATCCCGCGCCCAGTCCTGCCGGTAGCTCGCGAGCAGGTCGGGGTCGGTGACTACGGCGCCATCGGGTAGTCCATCGATCAGGTCATGCAGCTCCACAATCCCACGCTAACCTGCCCAGGCAGCAAGGCCACGCACGCGGCTCAGATCAGCTGACGAGCTGGGTTGGTTGGTCGGCGATTCGGGCTCTTGCGCGGTTCACTTTGCGGACATCTGCCGCTGGCAGGCTGGCCGCGTGCACGAGCTGGCGAAAACCACCGACACGGTCGCCGACCGGTTCACCCGATGGTGCGAGGGCGTGGTCGCGCGGCTGCCGTGGGGTCTACGTCGGCTTGTCGCCCCGACCTTCCTCGGCTTCGCGCTGATCAACAGCTTTACCTTCGGCGTCGACCTGCTGCTGCTCACCATTTTCCACGGCTGGTGGGGCCTGCCCGTCTGGCTGTCGGTCACCATCGCCTATATCTGCGCGTTCGGGATCAGTTTCGTGCTCAACCGCACCTTCAACTTCCATTCGCACGCGCCCGTCGGCAAACAGGCCGCGGTGTACGGCGTGGTGGTCGCGATCAACTACGTCGCGTTCATCCTCGGCGTCGGCAGCGGTCTCACCGCGCTAGGCCTGGAATACCACCTGTCCCGGCTGCTGGCGGGCGCCTGTGAGGCCGTCTACATGTACAGCGCGATGCGCTGGGTCGTGTTCGGCCGCGAGCCGAAGCCCGAACTTGCACCTCACGCGACGTGAGGTCATAGCGTCGTAGGTGTGGCGAACACCAACGGATACGTCAAGGTCGGCGAGCTGGCCACGGCGACCGGGCTGACCGTGCGCACCCTGCACTATTACGACGAGATCGGCCTGCTCTCGCCCTCGGGTCGCAGCGGCGCCGGGCACCGGTTGTATTCGAACGACGACGTGCAGCGGCTGTATCGGATCGGCCTGCTGCGCAATCTCGGCCTGCGCTTGGACGAGGTGGCGGCGGCCCTCGACGATCCCGCTTGGGATCTATCCGGCGTGATGCTCCGGCACGTGGCCGAACTCGATCGCAGGCTGGCCGTCGGTCACCGGCTGCGTCAGCGGCTGACCACGATGTCCGCCACTCTCACCGCCCACCGCAGCCTCGAAACACGGGAGCTGCTGGACACATTGGAGGACATGGCCATGCTCGACACCAAGATTCAGCGGCGCATTCCGACGCTCGTCTACCGCGATATCGCCGCCGCCCACGAGTATCTGACCACCGTGTTCGGCATGGAGCCCGGCCGGATCAGCAGGGGCGAGGACGGCACCGTGCACCACGCGGAGATCACCGCGGGCGACGGCGTGATCTGGTTGCACGCGGTCTCCGAGCAGTTCAAGCTGCAGTCGCCGATCACCCTCGGCGCCTGCACCGAGGGTATGTCGATCGTCGTCGAGGACGTGGACGCGCACTTCCGGCACGCGAAGGCGGCGGGCGCCGAGATTCTGTCCGAGCCCACCGACCAGTTCTACGGTTATCGCGACTACAGCGCGCGTGACCTCGAGCAGCGGCTGTGGTCGTTCATGACGCCGCTCGACTGATCAGTACCTCGGTGCGGTCGCCGTCGACGACGATCGCGTCGTCGTCGGTGAGTGCCCAGTGCGCGATGCCTGCCGCGCGATAGGACTCGGCGAGCTCCCCGCATTCGCCGGTCGGGTCGGTGGCGGAGTCGATGTGTGGCACGATCGGTCGGTCGATCAAACCCAGTCCGTCCCAACGCGGTTCGATACCGCATGCGGGGGCGACTTCGGCGGGATCGTCCACCGATTCGAGCCCGTGCAGGTCGGGGGTCATTACGCAGGCGCCCGCGCTGTAGCCCGCGTACACCAGGGCATCGGCGGCGAGGAGCTTGGGAAGCACGACATCGGCTCCACTGCGGGCGAATTGGGCACGCAGCACGAAGGTGTTGCCGCCGCGCACCCACAACAGCGGGAACGAAGCCAGCGTGCGCTCCAATTCCGCTGAGCCGTCGACGAAGTCGCGAAGGTCTACCGTTTCGGGCGCGTAGCCCAGCTTGCGCAGTGGCACCATGTCGCTGGTGATCGCCGCCTGCCACGCCTCGGGCCAGGCGTCACAAGCATTGGGAATCAACGCGACTCGGCCCGGCTCGCCGGCCAATGCCGCGAGCCGATCGTAGTGCGCCCCGAATCGGTAGCTGGACAGGAAGAGTCGCACCGGATCAGATCGTGAACGCCAGATTGCGGATCAGTCGCTGCCCGAGCTCCTCGTCGCCGCTGATGGCGATCGCGTCCAGATGCTCGTCCGCGGTGGTGCGTCCGCCGCCGAGCCGAACGAAAAGCTCCGACGGCAACTGGATTTCAACAGTGGCGGGCTCGTCGAACGAGTCCACATAACCTGCCCGGCCCGCTACCTGGATGTGCAGCGTCCTGGCCAGCGACCCGGTGAGGGCGAAGGTGATCCGCGAACCCTCCGGCGCCCCACCCTTTTTCACTACCACCCGAGGCACGCTGCCAAGGAACTCGGCGAACCCGAGCTCGCCACGCGGCCCATCCTCTTCGACCTGAACGTCGAGTGCGTCGGCAAGGTCGAGTTCGTGCATCCAGCAGTCGAACAGTCGCACCCGCATGAACCGGCCGTAGCTGACCTGCCCGATCGGGGACTGCGTTTGCGCCTGCCATTCGTCGTCGCCCATGGCGGCCAAAGCTTTTCGCCTGCGGTCAACGGTCTCGCGGAACACTTCAAGCAGCCGGACACCGGACATCGGACGCAGCCTGTCCACCCAGATCTCGTTGAACACCGCGGTCTCGTTGCGGACATGCGGCAGCGTGCTCACATCGGTCTTCACGGTGAGCGGGTCGTGCGGCGGCGGGCGCTCGCCGAGCAGCCACGACTCGGTGCCGATGACATGCGCGACCACGTCGAACACGGTCCAGCCCGGCAGCGAGGTCGTTGCCCGCCACTGGTTTTCGTCGATGTCGGCGACCAGCGCGGCGATCGCGTCCCACTGTTCGGACAGCCGGGCCGTCAGCTCGGTCCGGTCCAGTGTCGGGTCGGTCATTCCTGCGCTCCTTTGTCCGGGCTTTCCATGCCCAATTTTCCACCGTGGTCCGGCTTTTCGTCACGCTCGAGCGCCGCGATGCCACCTTGAATGGCGGCGGCGGTGGACTCGGCGTCGTGCGGGCGGCGCAGAACGAACCCGGCGGCGAACCGGAACTTGTCGCCGTGCTTGCGCGGGATCACGTGCAGGTGCACATGGGGGACAGTTTGAAAGGCGGCCGTACCGTCGTTGAGCAGCAGGTTGGCGCCGTCGGCGGCCAGGGTGCTTCGCCGGACGGCCAGCGCGAGCCGATGCCCGGCGCGGAACACGTACGCGCCGAGCTCGGCGTCGAGATCCTCGAGCTCGGTGGCATGCTGTTTCGGCACCACCAGCATGTGGCCGCGGGCAACCGGGCGGATATCGAGGAAGGCGCAGAGGGTGTCGTCCTCGTACACCTTTGTTGCCGGGGCCTCGCCGGCCACGATGCGGCAGAAGACGCAGTCGTTCACACCGCAGGACCTTACGGCGTACGAGCGGCACGGAACAGCCCCGCGCGCGAAACGCCCATGACGCACGTCACTATTCGCGCCCGCGACCATGCCCTGACCTGCTGACGAACCCAGAGGTAAGCAAGGGACCTGCTGGTTCGCTCTTGTCGCGGTCCCCGGTAGCGACAAACATCAGTATCGGCGCTCATCCGAACGGCCGACAGCGCTGGAGGTGACCACGATGTTCACGACGACCTGGCGGATCCGGCAAACCGGCGGAATCGGGCATGATCTTGTGACGGGCGTCTCAGCGGTCTGCACAAAACGGCAGGTACAGTAGCGATGATTTGGGCGACCTTACTCTGAAGTAACATCGTCCGGTCGTCCATCTGATGCCTGAAGCTCAGCACGAGAAGGAACTGACATAGTGGAGACAACGCAGAGCGTAGGCGACGAGTCGCCACGCGGCGCGCGTGTCGGAGTCGTTCGCGAGTCCAACGCGGGCGAACGACGTGTCGCATTGGTGCCGAAGATCATTCCGACCCTGCTGAAGCAGGGCGTGCAGGTGGTGATCGAGTCCGGAGCCGGGCTCGGCGCACTCATTCCCGACAGCGCCTACGAGGCGGCGGGCGCGACGATCGGCGATCCGTGGTCGGCCGAGGTGGTCGTGAAGGTGGCCCCGCCCAGCGACGCCGAGGTGGCCAAGCTGTCGAGTGGGCAGACCCTGATCGGCTTCCTGGCCCCGCGCAACGCGGACAACCAGATCGGCAAGCTGAAAACCGCTGGCGTGCAAGCGTTCGCGGTGGAAGCGATCCCGCGCATCTCGCGTGCGCAGGTGCTGGACGCGCTGTCCTCGCAGGCCAACGTCGCCGGTTACAAGGCCGTGCTGCTCGCCGCGTCGGAGTCGACCCGCTTCTTCCCGATGCTCACCACCGCGGCGGGCACGGTGAAGCCCGCGACGGTGCTGGTGCTCGGTGTCGGTGTCGCCGGTCTGCAGGCGCTGGCCACGGCCAAGCGCCTCGGCGGCCGCACCACGGGCTACGACGTGCGTCCCGAGGTCGCCGATCAGGTGCGCTCGGTCGGTGCCCAGTGGCTCGATCTCGGCATCGATGCCGCCGGTGAGGGCGGGTACGCCCGCGAGCTCACCGACGAGGAAAAGGCAAAGCAGCAGCAGGCTTTGGAGGACGCGATCAAGGGCTTCGACGTGGTGATCACCACCGCGCTGGTGCCCGGCCGTCCCGCGCCGCGACTGGTGACCGCCGCCGCGGTGGAGGGCATGAAGCCCGGCAGCGTGATCGTCGACCTGGCCGGAGAGACCGGCGGCAACTGTGAGCTCACCGAGCCCGGCGAGGTGGTGGTCAAGCACGAGGTCACCATCGCCTCCCCGCTGAACCTGCCCGCGACCATGCCGGAGCACGCTTCAGAGCTGTACTCGAAGAACATTTCGGCGCTGCTGGAACTGATGCTGGTGGACGGGAAGCTCGCGCCCGACTTCAGCGATCAGGTGCTCGCCGATTCCTGCGTGACACGTGAGGTGGAAGCCTGATGTACACCGAACTCCTCGCGAACATCGCGATCCTGGTCTTGTCCGGGTTCGTCGGTTTCGCCGTCATCTCCAAGGTGCCCAACACCCTGCACACCCCACTCATGTCCGGTACCAACGCCATTCACGGCATCGTCGTGCTCGGCGCGCTGGTCACCCTCGGTAACGTGCAGGACCCGTCGATCCTGACCCAGATCATCCTGTTCGTCGCCGTGGTGTTCGGAACCCTCAATGTCATCGGTGGTTTCGTGGTGACCGACCGCATGCTCGGCATGTTCAAGGGCAAAAAAGCGGCCCCGGTGAAGGCGGAGAAGTGATGCATACCTTCGACAACGTGACCTACCTGGTCAACGGCCTCTACATCATCGCCTTCGGCATGTTCATCTACGGCCTGATGGGCCTGACCGGCCCGAAGACCGCGGTGCGCGGCAACCTGATCGCCGCGGTAGGCATGTTCATCGCCGTGGTCGCGACGCTGATCTCGGTGCGCCACACCAGCAACTGGATCCTGATCGTCGCCGGTCTTGTGGTCGGTATCGCGCTCGGTGTGCCGCCGGCCCGGTTCACCAAGATGACCGCCATGCCGCAGCTGGTCGCCGCGTTCAACGGCGTCGGCGGTGGCACGGTCGCGCTCATCGCGTGGTCGGAATTCATCAACAGCCAAGGCTTTTCGCACTTCGACGAAGAGCCGACCGTGCACATCGTTGTCGGCTCGCTGTTCGCGGCGATCATCGGCTCGATCTCGTTCTGGGGCTCGCTGATCGCGTTCGGCAAGCTGCAAGAGATCCTGCCCGGTCGTCCACTCGGGCTCGGCAAGCTGCAGCAGCCGCTGAATCTGCTGTTGCTGATCGGGGCAATCGCCGCGGCGGTGGTGATCGGCATCGGCGCCACCAATGATGGTGTGTCCCAACTGTGGATGATCGCGGTGCTGGTGCTGGCCGGCGTGCTCGGTCTCGCGGTGGTGCTGCCGATCGGCGGCGCGGACATGCCCGTTGTCATCTCCCTGCTCAACGCGTTGACCGGATTGTCGGCCGCCGCAGCGGGTTTGGCGTTGAACAACACCGCGATGATCGTGGCCGGCATGATCGTCGGCGCGTCCGGCACCATCCTGACCAACCTGATGGCCAAGGCCATGAACCGGTCCATCCCGGCCATCGTGGCGGGCGGATTCGGCGGCGGCGGAACGGCTCCGGGCGCCAGCGGCGACGGCGAGGCCAAGCAGGCCAAGGCCACCTCCGCCGCCGACGCCGCGATCCAGATGGCCTACGCCAACCAGGTCATCGTTGTCCCCGGCTACGGCATGGCGGTGGCCCAGGCCCAGCACGCGGTCAAGGAAATGGCGGCACTGCTCGAAGCCAAGGGCGTCGAGGTCAAGTACGCCATCCACCCGGTCGCGGGTCGCATGCCCGGTCACATGAACGTGCTGCTCGCCGAGGCCGAGGTCTCCTATGACGCGCTCAAGGAAATGGACGACATCAACGGCGAGTTCTCCCGCACCGATGTCGCCCTGGTCATCGGCGCCAACGACGTCACGAACCCGGCCGCCCGCGAGGACGCCAGCAGCCCGATCTACGGCATGCCGGTGCTCAACGTCGACCAGGCCAAGAGCGTTATCGTGCTCAAGCGCTCGATGAACTCCGGCTTCGCAGGCATCGACAACCCGCTCTTCTACGCCGACACCACCTCGATGTTGTTCGGCGACGCGAAGAAGTCCGTCGGCGCTGTCACCGAGGAACTGAAGGCGCTGTAAGGCAGCCGGATTCACGAGAACGACCCTCCGCCGAGCAGGGCGGAGGGTCGTTTTTCGATCATGAGATAGTTTCTCCGGACCTAATCGCCTCAGGGGGAAACAGCTATGTCACAGGGCTTTCCGCCGCCCACCGAAACCGAGGACGGCGCAACGGGTCTCGAGGTCGTGGTGCCGGTGCGCCGGAAACCGTGGCACTCGCGCTGGATCGGCAAGCTCGCCGTGCTCGGCGTCGGGGTGGCGGTGTGCCTGGTCGTCGGCGTCTTCCTCAACATGAAATCGGCACCGGGCGAAGCCAAGATCACGGCCGGGAGCTGCGCGAAGGTGTGGGGCGCGACCAGTGCCGCGGAGCTCGCGCAGGCCGACTGCGCCGACCCGGACGCCAACTACCGAGTGGCGCTGCGGGTGGACAACGACATCGACACCTGCCCGAGCCCCGATTACGCCTACTACAAGCGGTCCGGACCGGACGGCTACCGGTTGTGCCTGACGCTCAACGCCGCCGAAAACGACTGCTTCGCGGATCTGCCAGGGTTCGTCGGCCCGAAGGCGGCGTGCGGCCCGCACAGCTACCAGGTGAGCAGGATCGTCCATGGCACCATGGATCGCCTGCTGTGCGGGGTGGACACCAGAGCGCAATGGGGCCTGGTCTATTCGACGCCGGAGCCGACCACGATCTGCGTGCGTGCGGTCGGAAGATGATCGTCCACGATTTAATTTGCTGGACACGGCGGGCCGGTAACCCTGATCATGCTCGGAGTGTCCTCTCGTAATGAGCCGCTTCGGTTGATCGACCCGAGCGCACCCTCGGCCGATCTCGCCGAGCGGCTGCCGTGGGCCGTCACCGTCGACTCCGCCTACTCGACCCGCGACGCGATCGACGCCCTCGCGGTGACGCCGTTCCTGCGCGGCGATCAACCCTGCGCGCACATCGCGCGGTTCGAACGGATCAACCCGGAGGCGCTGCTGCGCCCCGAATACGGCCAGGTGGTGCGGTCGGTGCAGGAGGAGGAGAGCACCGCGACCCTGGTGGTCGGCACCGGCTGGTCGTTGCGCGCCATCCGCTGGTCCGGCGGGTCGGCGATGGTCGAGGTCACCGCCGAGACCGACGAGCTGGCCGCCACCGTGCTCGCCGAGTCGATCAAGGGCGCGGCCGCGCAGCCCGAGGTGGGCGAGACCATCGAGATGGGCTTCTGGCACATGGCAGGCCACGGGCCGCAGCGCCGCGGCCACACCATCTCGGCACCGGAGTGGCCGACGATCCGCGGCAACTACCCCGAGGATGTCGCGGGCGCCATGGACCGGCTGATGGCGTTGACGGCTGCGGACGTGCGCGGCCGTCTCGTGCTGCTGCACGGGCCGCCGGGCACCGGGAAGACCACCGCGCTGCGTGCGCTCGCGCGGGCGTGGGCGCCGTGGTGTCAATTCGACTGTGTACTCGACCCCGAAGTGATGTTCGGCAAGCCCGGCTACCTGATGGACGTTGCGGCTGGCGTCGACGGCGACGACGCCGCCAAGCGCTGGCGCATGCTGGTGCTGGAGGACTGCGACGAGCTGATTCGCGGCGAGGCGAAAGAGACTGCGGGTCAGGGCCTTTCGCGGCTGCTCAACCTGACCGACGGGATGCTCGGCCAGGGCAGGGACGTGCTGGTCGCGATCACCACCAACGAGGACCTGTCCCGGCTGCACCCCGCGGTCACCCGGCCGGGCCGCTGCCTGGCTCAGCTCGAGGTCGGCCGGTTGTCACCCGCCGAGTCGGCGGCCTGGCTCGCCAGGGAACGTCGTCCGGATACGCCGGCCGATGCCGCCTGCCCGGACGGCGCGACGCTGGCGGAATTGGTGGCGCTGCGCGACGGCGACACCAAAATTCAATCGGTCAAGGATGATCCCATCAATTCGGGCCTCTATCTGTGACGAGGTCGGCAATCGGCGAGCACCCGGAATCCGGATCGATCGGCTAGATTCTGTGAGTTCGTCTGCCGCCGTGTGCGGTGGAATTGCTTGAACCCTGGGGAGGGGAATCCATGACTACACCACCACCTAATTATCCGTATCCGGGGCAACCTGGTGGACAGGGCTACGGCCAGCCGGGTTATCCGCAGGCACCCGGCGCGCAGGGGTACCAACCACAGCCGGGTTACGGCTATCCGCCACCGAATAACGGCTTTCCGCCGCCCAACGGTTTCCCGCCGCCCGGGCCGCCCGGATTTCCGCCCGGCAATTTTCCGCCGCCCGCGCCGCCGTCGCGGTCGGGTGGTCGCGGCAAAGCTGTTTTCCTCACGATCGCCGCCGTGGTCGCGATCGGCCTGGTCATCGGGCTCGTCGTGCTGCTCCGCCCGGACGGTGACAAGGTCGCGGTCGGCGAGTGCGCGAAACTGTCCGGCACCACCTTCAAGGCCGAATTCGCCACCAAGGAGTGCTCCGACCCCGAGGCCAATTACGTGGTGGCGGAACGGATCGACGGCGCCAACAAGGACTGCGCGACCAAGGATTACGCAAGCTACTACCAGACCGGCGGCAAGGAATACACGCTCTGCCTTCGGCTCAATGTGAAGGAAGGCGACTGCGTCGACGGCAACATGCTCGGCGCCAGCACCAAGGTGCCGTGCACCGCGTCCGCCGACTACAAGATCGGCCGCATCATTCTCGGCACGGCGAACAAGTCCGCGTGCGGCAGCAAGTACACCGAGGACAGCACCATCGTCTACCCGAAACCGGATCCGATGACGCTGTGCTTGGTGCCGCCGAAGTAGCCGCGGCTACCTGGATTCGGCGCGGGCCGGAGCGACGACGCCTGCATAGCGGCAGCACACGAGCACCGCGATGAGCGGAACGGCGATCGCGGTGGTCAGCGGGACCACCGCGGTGAGCCAGCCGATCACCGCGGGTCCGGCCAGCAGGCCGAGATAGCCGAAGCTGAAGACGCGCGACATATCGGTCGCGGCCTTGCCGGAACCGAGATTGCCCGCGGCGGTGAATATCTGCGGGACGCTGCCGGACAGGCCGAGGCCCGTCAACGCCCAGCCGAGCAGGGTCAGCGGAATCCAGGCGGAGGCCAGGATCATGGCCAGTCCGAGCGCCGAGATCAGCATGCCGTAGCGGACGACGGCGACCCGGCCGAATGCGCCGCTCACCCGATCGGTGGCCAGGCGGCCCGCGGTCATGGCGACCGAGAAGGCGCCGAAAGCCAGTGCCGCGGTGGCCGCGTCGGCGTCGAGGTGCTCGCGCATCTGCAGGGTGCTCCAGTCGCCTGCCACGCCCTCGGTGAGCAGCACCGCGAACGCGATCGCGGCCAGCGCCAGTACCTTCCGGCGGTGCTCACGTCCGTTGGAGTCCGTTGGGGCCGTTGGTGTTCGGCGCAGGTGCGGCTCGGCTGCCGGGGGATCGGTGTCGCGGAGCAGTCGTGGCAGCGCCGCGAACGTCAGCGCCATGCAGGCGATTGCCGCCGATGCCAACGTCACTCGCAAATCCAGCCCGGCCCGCAAGGTCGCGGCACCTATCAGCGATCCGAGCAGGCCGCCGCCGGAGAAGAGCGCGTGAAAGGCCGCCATGATCG
This sequence comes from Nocardia sp. NPDC051321, assembly GCF_044455225.1. NCBI lineage: Bacteria > Bacillati > Actinomycetota > Actinomycetes > Mycobacteriales > Nocardiaceae > Nocardia > Nocardia sp. NPDC051321. Next base: position 327,412 of record NZ_JBITEM010000011.1, read on the forward strand.
GGCGTCCGTAGGCCCGTTCCACGTGCACCGCTTGGGTATTCATCGACACGTCCAGCGCGCCGTTGCCGAAACCGAAGCAGGCCAACGCGATCGCCAAGGCGACCGGCCCGGTAGCCAGGCCGGGCCCGATCACCGCCACGGACGCGATGATCGCGGCGGCGGCGACCAGTGTCCGGCTGCCGAACCGGTCGGCGAGCGGTCCCGCGATGCGCATGCCGACGATGCCCGCGCCTGCCATCAGCAGGATGAACATCCCGAGCGTCGACTTCGAGACGCCGGTCCGATCGGTGATCGGCGGAATGTGCACAACCCACATGGCCAGCAGGAACCCGTTCAAGCCGAACACCGTGAACACGGCGGCCCGGGCCATGCGGGTTGTTCGATCAGCCGTCGAAGTCACCATCATCTCGACGGTACCGATGAGATTTTTGCGTGCGCCCCACCCGCTCGATGTCGGCGAAGACCGGCGCGACCTCGCGGGATCCGGGGCGGGACATCTTCGGCCCACCGGTCCGGAAGCCGGATCGCGCCGATGCGATCCGGCTCCACGGGTCGTCTGCACAGCCTCTACTTGTTCCAACCATCCACTAGCCCTGGATGTTCCAGATGCCGGTCGCGGCCGTCTCACGTGCGTATTCGGTGAAATCCTTTGGCGCACGGCCCAAAGCCCGGCGCACACCGTCGGCGGTCTTCGAGTTCCTGCCGTCCAAGATCGTGCCGAACAGGTAGTCGAGCAGGCTCACCACATCGGCGGGCACCTGGTAATCGGTCAGTGCCGCAACGAAGTCCGTGCGCGAGACCGGGATGAAGGCGATCTCGCGCCCGGTCGCCTCGGCGATCTCCGCGACCGCCTCGGCGAAGGTGAGCGCGCGCGGCCCGGTCAACTCGTAGACCTCGCCCTGGTGCCCGTCCTCGGTGAGCGCGCGCACAGCGACGTCGGCGATGTCGTCGGCGTGCACGAACGGTTCCGGCACCGCACCATTGGGCAGCGCTACCTCGCCCGCCAGGATGTAGTCGGTGAACGCGCCCTCGCTGAAGTTCTGCGCGAAGAAGGCGCACCGGACGATGGTCCAATCGAGACCGGATTCCTGCACGATCTCCTCGCATTCCGCCGCCTCCGGCTCGCCGCGGCCGGACAGCAGCACCAGCTTGCGCACGCCGCTCTCCTTCGCCGCGGCCGCGAACGCGCGCAGCGCCTCGGGGGCGCCGGGCACCGCGAGGTCGGGCTGGAACGCGACGTACGCGGAGTGCGCGCCGGCCAGTGCGGCGGGCCAGGTATCGCGGTCTGCCCAGCTGAACGGGATCTCGGCCGAGCGCGACCCGAGCCGGATCGAGTGGCCCGCCTGCTCGAGTCGAGCGGCGACGCGGCTGCCGGTCTTGCCGGTCCCGCCGGTGACGAGGATGAGGTCGTTTGTGTTGCTGTTTGTCATGACTCGAGTACATCGTCAGAGGGCTGGACGAGACATAGTTCAGCAGCTCATAACCATGCGTGATCGTCTACTGTGGATGACGTGGATGCGCTCGCCAGTCTGCTCGAAGGTCCACGTGCCCGCGGCGCGTTCGTCATGTGCTCGATGCTGAAGCCGCCGTGGTCGCTGCGTATTCAGGACGAGGCGGCGCTCGCCGTGGTGTCGATGGTGCGCGGTGGCGCGTGGATCATGCTGGACAACAACGCGCCGCCGCGTCAGCTGTGCGAAGGCGACGTCGCGATCTTCCGCGGACCCGATCACTACACGGTCGCCGACGATCCGGCCACCGAGCCGGACATCGTCATCCATCCCGGCAACGTGACGAAGACGCTCGACGGCGAAACCCTCTGCGAGACATTGAGTCTCGGCGTGCGCCAGTGGGGGACCGACGCCTACGGCGCCACCGTGATGGTGACCGGCACCTACGAGTCGGCGGGCGCGGCCAGCCAGCGCCTGCTGCGCGCGCTGCCGCAGGTCATCGTGTTGCAGCGCGGCGACTTCGACACCCGCCTGCTCGACATCCTGGTCGACGAGGCCGTCAAGGAGCAGCCCGCCCAGGGCGCCGTGCTCGACCGCCTGCTGGACATGGTGCTGATCGCGGCCCTGCGCGCCTGGTTCGCGCGCAACGACGCGCCCGCCTGGTACCACGCCTACAGCGACCCGCTGGTCGGCAAGGCGCTGCGGCTGCTGCAACACAATCCGGCGCACGGCTGGACGGTGGCCAGCCTGGCCGAGGCCGTCGGGGTGTCCAGGGCCGCGCTGGCCCGCCGCTTCACCGACCTGGTCGGCGAGCCGCCGATGTCCTTCCTCACCGAATGGCGCCTCGCGCTGGCCGCCGACCTGCTCGCCGAATCCGACGCCACCATCGAATCCATCGCCCGCCAAGTCGGTTACGGCAGCGCCTTCGCGCTGAGCACCGCCTTCAAACGCCACTTCGGCCTCAGCCCGCGCGACCACCGCCAGGGCGCCACCCACGCTGAGCTATCGTCGGCCGGGTGACGCAGCAGTATCCGGTCCTCTGGCCGATGCCGACCCGCTGGGCGGACAACGACCACTACGGCCACGTGAACAACGTGACCTACTACTCGTACTTCGACACCGCGGTCAACGCGTGGTTGATGCACGCCACCGGCACCGACATCCGTGACCTGCCCGCGCTCGGCGTGGTCGCCCAGACCTCGTGCCAATACGTCGGCTCGCTCAGCTTCCCGGATCAGCTGCAGGTCGGCCTGCGCATCTCGCGCCTCGGTCGCTCCAGCATCACCTACGACCTGGCCATCTTCCGCGACACCGACGGTGCGCTCGAGCTAGCCGCCACCGGCGTCTTCGTGCACGTCTACGTAGACGCCGAAACCCGTAAGCCCGTGGAGATTCCGGCCGTCATCCGCACCGCCGCCAGCGCCCTCGTCACCGACTGAGGGTGTGCGGCAACGGTTTTGCTGTTAGCGTCGGTACCGCGGCCTGGGAGTGGCCACGATAGGACGTGCTTTCACCTCGTGGGGGAATGTTGATCAATCGGCTGTTCGCTGTGCTGTTATCCGTCGCCGCATTAGTAGCGGGAAGTACCGGTTTTTCCGGTGCTTCGCCGATTGGGGTGACGGTGCTGCCGCGGCTGGGTGGCCAATCTCCGGTCGGCACAACGACTCTGCACCTGGTCGACGCTGCGCGACCTGACCCGTTCAAGCCGGAGCGGTCGCGTGAGTTGATGGTGTCGGTGTTCTACCCGGCTGCTCAGATCGACAAGTATCCGCGGGCACACTACGCGTCGACCGTGCTGATCCCGGAACTCGAGAAGCGCTTCGGTATCGAACTGCCCGGCCTGCTCACGAACTCCTACAGCGGTCCCCCCGCGCTCCCCGGATCGGCATATCCAGTGGTTCTCTTCACCCCGGGAGCGGGCGTCACGCGAGTGCTCGGCACCGGTCTGGCCGAGGATCTCGCCAGCCGGGGCTACGTGGTGGTGACCATCGACCACACCTACGAGGCGCCGGTGGTGGAGTTCCCCGGTGGCAGGTTCGCCCAGTTCGCGCCAATGCCGGCATTCGACAAGGAAACCCGGCATCGATACGCGGCTGCCAGAATGCTCGATACCCAGCTCGTCTTGAACTCCCTCACCGGACTGGCCCACGGCGACAACCCGGACGCCGAACATCGCGACCTGCCCTCGGGCCTCGATCGCGCCCTCGACCTGGACCGGATCGGGATGATCGGTCACTCGCTCGGCGGATTCACCGCCGTCGAGACGATGCACGACGACCGCCGCATCGACGCCGCGATCGATCTCGACGGGCAGATCGGCATCGACGAGGATTTCGGACGCGCGGCCACCGAGGGCGTCGACCGGCCGGTGCTGGTGCTGACGAGCCAGCAGATCGCCGAGGTCGGCGACGCCGTGCCGTCGTTGGACGCCTTCTGGCAGCACGGCACCGGCTGGAAACGTCAACTGATGCTGCGGGATTCGGCCCACTACGACTTCACCGACATGCCAGCGCTGGTGCCCGAGTTCGCCCGGCCCGCCACTAAGCAATACATCGGCCCCATCCCCGCGGACCGCGCAACCACCTTGGTGCGCACCTACGTCGCGGCCATGTTCGACAAGTTCCTCCGCGACCGTTCCGGCACCGTCCTCGATCAGCCGCCGACCGACCCGGAGATGGTCGTCGACCGCTGAGCTGGTTCAGCTTTGCAGGGCGGCTTGGAAGCGGCGCATGCCGTCGAGCCAGCGGTCGTAGTCGGTGCCCTTGTGGCGGTACATCTTCAGTACGTCGGGGTGCGGCAGGATGAGGAAGTGCTCGGCTTCGATGCCCGCGACGACGATCTCGGCGACCTGGTCGGCGGACAGGACCGGGCCCGCGGTCTTCACGGCCTTGACCGCGAGTTCGGCTTCGGCGGCGTGCTCGGGTGGGACCAGGCCGGTGTGCAGGAGCTGGGTGTCCACACCCATCGGGCAGACGCAGCTCACTCGAATGCCCTTGTCGCCGTAAGTGACCGACAGCCACTCGGCGAACCCGACCGCGGCGTGCTTGGAGACCGCGTAGGGCGCGGACCCGAGCTGGGTGAGTAGGCCAGCAGCCGACGCGGTCGACACGAAATAGCCCGTGCCGCGGGTCAGCCAATCGGGCACCAGCAGCCGTGCGGCGCGAACGTGCGCGAGCACGTTGACCTCCAAGGCCGCCGCCCACTGCGCGTCGGTGCTGTCGAGCCCGGCGCCGCCGCCGATGCCCGCGTTCGCGAAATAGAGGTCGACCGGGCCGAATTCGGATTCGGCGCGATCGATCAGCACGCGGATCACCCGCTCGTCCGCGACGTCGCCGCCGACCCCGATCGCGGCGGCGCCCAGAGATGTGGCGACGCGGGTCGCTCCGTCGGCGTTGAGGTCGGCCAGTACCACGCGCGCACCGCAGGCAACCAGCCTGCGGGCCAGCGCCTCGCCGATGCCCGCTCCGGCCCCCGTGACGATCGCAACCTTGCCCGAAATCTCCATTCCCGCACCCTAGCGGGGCCGCGCCGACCCGCCGCCACGAATCCGGCAACCGGGATCACCCGTCCGGAAACCCGGTCCGGCACTCAGGAACTCGCGCGAATATCGGTCAGTTACCGCGCGACAGTCGATTCAGCAGCGGCGCGGTGCGCGGCCCGACCAGTTCGCGCATCACCAGCGCCATGTTGGTGCGCTCGACGCCGGGAATCTTCAGTATCTGCCCGGCGATTCGATACAGGTCGTCGGCGTCCCTGGCGACCACCCGGACCGTGAGATCGGTGAGCCCGGTCATGCCGCATACCTCGGTCACCTCGGGCACCTCGGCGAGTTCGTCTACGACAGAATCCAATTGGTGCTGATCGACGACCACCGCGACGAACGCGGACAGCGGGTAGCCGAGCGCGCGCGGCCGCACCCGGCGCTCGAAACTGCCGAGCACGCCGCCCGCCTCCCAGCGCGACAGCCGAGCCTGCACGGTGTTGCGGGACAGCCCGAGCCTGGCGGCCAGCTCCACGCCGGTGGCTCTGGGATTGGCGACCAGTTCCAGCAAAAGCCTGGCGTCGGTGGCGTCCAGGGTCACGTCGACGGTTTCTCTGGTCATGGAACGCAGTATGACATTACGACTGGGGTAAGAATTGAGCATTCTGCGCATTCGCGTGTCGATCACTTGCGCAGTTCGCATTATCTTGGATGATGTGAGGTAGAGCACACCGGAATGGTGAGGAGGCGGCTACCGATGCCAGACAAGGTCGAGTATCCGGTTCAATTGGTCCAGCCCGACGGGCGCCGTGTCCTCGATCGCGAGCACGCCGCCCTGGTCGCCGACGTCGGGCCCGAGCAGCTACGCACCCTATACGAGGATATGGTCGTCACCCGGCGGATCGACACCGAGGCGACCGCGCTGCAACGGCAGGGCCAACTCGGTCTATGGGCCCCGCTACTGGGGCAGGAGGCCACCCAGGTCGGTTCCGCCCACGCCCTGCACCCGGACGACTACGTGTTCTGCAGCTATCGGGAGGCCGCCGTCGCGTACTGCCGCGGCGTGCATCCCACCGAGCTCACCCGGCTCTGGCGCGGCGTGGCGCACTCCTGCTGGGACCCGAACGCGGTCAATATGACCAACCCGAACATCATCGTCGGCTCGCAGGGCTTGCACGCGACCGGCTACGCCTACGCCGCGCACCTGGACGGCGCCGAGATCGCGACCATCGCCTACTTCGGCGATGGCGCGAGCAGTCAGGGCGACATCGCCGAGGCACTCGGTTTCGCGGCGAGCTGGAGCGCCCCCGTGGTGTTCCTCTGCCAGAACAACCACTGGGCGATCAGCGAACCGGTCAAGGTGCAGAGCCAGACCCCGATCGTGCGCCGCGCCTACGGCTACGGCATCCCCGGCGTGCAGGTCGACGGCAACGACGCGCTCGCGGTACTCGCGGTGACCAGGCAGGCGGTGGCTCGCGCCCGGTCCGGCGGCGGGCCGTCTTTCATCGAGGCGCTGACCTACCGGATGGGCCCGCACACCACCGCCGACGATCCCACCCGCTACCGCTCGTCCGCGGAGACCGAGGAGTGGGCCCGCCGCGATCCGATCGACCGGCTGCGCAGGCTGCTGGAACGAGAATCGCTGTCCGACTACGCGTTCGAGCGTCAGGTCGCCGAACGCGCCGACGAGGTCGCCCGCCAGGTGCGCACCTCGACCATCGAAATGCCGAACCCAGCACCGATGGACCTGTTCGACCACGTCTACACCACTCCGCACGCGCTCATCACCGAAGAGCGACGCGAGTACGCGGAATACCTGGCTGGCGATCCCAGCGAGGCGGCCGCGCGACCGGAAGGAGTCCCTTCATGATCACCACTTTCGCAGGTGCGCTCAACACCGGACTGCGCCGCGCACTGGAGGACGACCCCAAAGTCATCCTGATGGGCGAGGACATCGGTCGCCTCGGCGGCGTCTTCCGGGTCACCGACACTCTGCAGAAGGACTTCGGCAACAACCGCGTCGTCGACACCCCGCTCGCCGAATCCGGCATCGTCGGAACGGCTTTCGGCATGGCGCTGCGCGGCTACCGGCCGGTGTGCGAAATCCAGTTCGACGGATTCGTCTATCCCGCCTTCGATCAGATCGTCTCGCACGTGGCCAAGATCCACTACCGGACGCAGGGAAAGGTGAACGCGCCCATCACGATTCGCATCCCGTTCGGCGGTGGGATCGGCTCGGTAGAACACCATTCGGAATCGCCGGAAGCCTATTTCGCGCACACCGCCGGGCTGCGCGTGATGTCGCCGAGCAACCCCGCCGACGCGTATCTGATGATCCGCCATGCGATCGCGTTGGACGATCCGGTGATCTTCTTCGAACCCAAGCGGCGCTACTGGGACAAGGCCGACGTCGACTTCCTCGCGCTCGATCGCGATGGCGGCCTGCCGCTCGACCGCGCCAGGGTGTGCACCGTCGGCTCGGACGCCACCGTCGTCGCCTATGGCGGCACCGTGGCCACGGCCCTGTCGGCCGCGAAAATCGCCGCTGAGGAAGGCCATTCGCTCGAGGTGATCGATCTGCGCAGCCTCTCGCCGATCGACTTCGACACCATCGAGGAGTCGGTCGCCAAGACCGGCAGGCTGATCGTCACCCACGAGGCGCCCGTTTTCGCCGGTCTCGGTGCCGAAATCGCCGCCAGGATCACCGAACGCTGCTTCTATCACCTGGAGGCGCCGGTGCTGCGCGTCGGCGGGTTCGACATCCCCTATCCCCCCGCTAAGCTCGAAAAGTTCCACCTGCCCGACCCCGACCGGATCCTCGCCGCGGTCGATCGAACGCTCGCCGCCTGACGCCGGTCCGCCGTAGTGAGAGGTGCCCACGTGGAAGATCGTGCCAAGCCGGGCCAGGGCGACATCGTGGAATTCCGGCTCCCCGACCTGGGAGAGGGGCTGGCCGACGCCGAGTTGGTGTCCTGGTCGGTCAGTGTCGGCGACGCGGTGGAACTGAATCAGACGATCGCCGAGGTCGAGACGGCGAAGGCGGTGGTGGCGCTGCCTTCGCCGTTCGCGGGACTGGTGGTGGAATTGCTCGCGCAGCCGGGCGAGACCGTGCTGGTCGGTGCGCCGTTGATACGGGTGCGCGACAGTGCGGCGGCATCGGCGAGTCGAGCGGGCGGGACGAACGGTGCCGAGGTGTCGAGTGATGCGCCAGGTGCGGGGCGGACCGCGGTGCTGGTCGGTTACGGGCCGGAGGGGGAGACAGTATCGCGGCGGCGCAGGCCAGTTGCTGCGGAACCTGTTGTTACGGAGGCAGATTCGGGTCAGCAAACGGAGGAAGTGCAGCGGGCCGTGCCAGAGCAGGCTGAAGCTCCTGCTGCGCAAACGATTTCGCCTACGGATGTGGAAGACGAAGCCGCGGCGACCTTCTCGCCCACCAGACCGCCACTGACCACCACCCGGGCGGCCGCCACACCGGCCGCCCGCAGGCTCGCCCGCGAGTTGGGCATCGATCTGTGGTTCGTCGCGGGCTCCGGGCCGGACGGCGCGGTCACCGTCGAGGACGTGCGCGGCGCGGTCCCGGTCTCGCAACCGCGCACGCCGGCCGGTCAACCGCAGGCCACGCGGGTGGCGACCGCACCGGCAGGCACCGACCCCGCCGCCGGGGTGATCCGCCCACCGGCCCGCGAGGTTCGCACACCGATCAGCGGCATCCGCAAACGCACCGCGGCCGCCATGCTGGCCAGTGCCCGCTCCATCCCGCAGGCGAGCACCTTCGTCACCCTGGACTGCACCGCGTCGATGGAGCTGCTCGACCATCTCCGCAGCACCAAATCCTTTGCCGGAGTGACCCTTACCCCGCTCGCGCTGGTGGCGAGGTCGGTGCTTGCGGCACTGGCCGAATTCCCGGAGATGAACGTTTTCTGGGACGAGGCGGCTCAGGAGATCGTCACCAAGCACTACGTGAACCTCGGCGTCGCCGTTGCCACCGATCGCGGACTGCTGGTGCCGAACATCAAGGAGGCGCAGTCGCTGAACCTGCGCGATCTGACCAGGGAGATCGGCTGGCTGGCCGAGACCGCGCGAGCGGGTCGCGCCAGCCCCGCCGACCTGCGCGGCGGCACGTTCACCATCACCAATGTCGGCGTGTTCGGGGTCGACACCGGGGTGCCGCTGGTGAATCCCGGCGAGGCCGCGATCCTGTGCCTCGGCTCGATCCGCAAGCGCCCGTGGGTGTTCCGCGACGAACTCGCGATCCGCTGGGTCACCACGCTTGGCATCAGCTTCGATCACCGGATGATCGACGGCGAACTGGCCGCCCGCTTCCTTGCCACCACCGCGAGCCTGCTCGAAGACCCGCTCACCCTGCTGAGCCGCGTCTAGCGGATTCAGCGGGCCTGCCAGAGATCTGGGTGTGATGTCACGCGGGGGAAACATTGCGGGCGCTCGATGTAAAGAAGACCGACTAGTTCTGTAGGCATGGCAGAGGCAGCGCATACCGTCGATACCCGATTGCCGCTCGGGCGGCAGCTCACCTTCGGCATCCAGCACGTGCTGATCATGTACACCGGGTGCATCACCGTGCCGCTGGTGTTCGGCGCGGCGGCGGGGCTCGACCGGGTCACCATCGGCCTGCTGATCAGTGCGGACCTGCTGATCGCCGGGGTGATCACGCTGGTGCAGAGCCTCGGAGTGGCCAAGCTCGCGGGCGCGCGGCTGCCGATCATCTGCGGGGCCACCTTCATCGGCCTCGATCCGATGATCATGATCGCGAAGGAGTACGGGCTGCCCGCGGTCTACGGGTCGATGATGATCGGCGGTGTCGTCGGCGTCGCGCTGGCCTGGCCGTTCGCCCGGCTGGTTCGGTTCTTTCCGCCGCTGGTCACCGGGACCGTGCTCACCGTGGTCGGCGTCTCGCTGATCGGAGTGGCGGGCGGGCTGATCATCGGCACCGACCCGAAGGCGCCAACCTTCGCCGCGCCGTCCCATATCGCGCTCGCCGCGGTCGTCTTCCTGATCGCCGTCGCCTTCCTCTGCCTCGGCCGCGGCATGGTCGCTCAGCTCGGCGTGCTGATCGGCCTGGTGGTCGGTATCGTCGCGGCCATCCCGATGGGGCTGATCGACACCGACGGTATCGCCGGGACCGACTGGGTGGGCCTGCCGAAGCCGTTTCACTTCGGCGCGCCGGAGTTCCCGATCACCGGGGTGGTCGCGATGAGCGTGGTGATGGCGGTCGTGTTCGCCGAATCGACGGCGAGCATGCTTGCGATCAGCGAGATCACCGGAAAGCCCATCGGCAAGGGCGATTTGGCGCGCGGCCTGGTCGGTGACGGGCTCTCCGGCGTGCTCGGCGGGATATTCACCGCGTTCATCGACACGATCTTCAATCAGAATGTCGGCGCGGTCGCCGCCACCCGGGTCTACAGCCGCTACGTCACCGCGACCAGCGGCGCCATCCTGGTGGTGCTCGGGGTGCTGCCCCGCTTCGGCGCGATGGTCGCGGCGGTTCCCGAGCCGGTGGTCGGCGGCGTCGGACTGGTGCTGTTCGCCACCATCGCGGTCGTCGGCGTCGACACCCTGCGCAAAGCGGACCTCGGCGATCGGGTAAACGCCACCATCGTCGCCACCGCCGTCGGCGTCGGCCTGCTGCCGGTGATGGCGAAGGACATGTTCGTCCACTTCCCGTCGTCGGCGCAGATACTGCTCACCAGCGGCATAACCCTGGGCGCGACAACATCTTTCACCCTCAATCTGCTCTTCAACCACACCAAACTGGGTGCCCTCGCCCGAGGGAAATCCACTCCGAAAACGGCAGCGCAGCCGATCGCCGAACCAACCGACCATCGCGAGATCACCACTGCGGCCCCAGCCACTGCGGCTCCTGCCTGACCGCTTGCCGACGTGGCCGAGCCACAACAGCTCTCGCGGGCCGCGTCAGTCGCGGAGGGCCAGTACCTTGCGGACCACCAGCCCGGCGATGAGGGCCCAGAACGCGGCGCCGATGCCGAGGAAACCGACGCCGGAGGCGGCGATCAGGAAGGTGACGATGCCTGCCTCGCGGTGCTTTTCGGAGCTCAGCGCGCCGGTCAAGGCGGCCGCCAGGGTGGCGAGGAGGGCAAGGCCCGCAACGGTTTCCAGGACGCCTTTTGGTGCGACGGCGATGAAGGTGACCAGCGCGGCCGAGCCGAGGGCGACCACGAGGTAGACGGTGCCGGAGGTGAAGGTGGCGATCCAGCGTTTCTTCGGATCGGGGTGCGCCGAGGGCGCCGCCGAGAGGGCGGCGCTGATCGCGGCCAGGTTGATCGCGTGCCCGCCCGCGGGCGCGCCGATGATGGTGCCGATGCCGGTGACGGTCATCGCGGCCCGCCAAGGGACCTGGTAGCCAAAGGATTTCATGACCGCAGTGCCTGGGATGTTCTGCGAGGCCATGGTGACGATGTAGAGCGGGATCGCGACACCGATCATCGCCTGCCAATTCCAGTGCGGCAGCGTCAGTTCCACCGACGGCGCCATCGCGGCGAAGTCGAGGTGCTTGTGCTGCACCGCGATACTGATGCCCGAGCCGACCGCCGCCGTGACAAATGCCGCGATCACCGCCCAGCGCTTGGCCACCCGCTGCAGGACCAGCCACACCAGGATCACCGGAATCACCACCGCCGGGCTGGACTGCACCGCTTTCACCGGCGCGAGGCATAGCGGCAGCAGCACCCCGGCCAGCATGGCCTGCGCGATCTCCACCGGAATCGCGGCCACCAGCCTGCCGAGCCGCTGCCACACGCCGGTAATCACGATCAACACCCCGGCGACCGCGAACGCGGCGACCGCGGCGGGCCAACCGCCCGCCACCGCGCCGGTGCTCGCCAGCAGCGCGGCGCCGGGCGTCGACCAGGCCAGCGTGATCGGCATCCGATACCGGTAGCTGAGCACCAGCATGCCGATCGCCTGCGTCACGCACAGCGCGAGCAGCCCCGAGGCGGCCTGTGCCGCGTTGGCGCCGACCGCGTTCAGCCCGCTCAATACCACCGCGAAGGAACTGGTGAAACCCACCAGCGCGGTGACAACGCCGGCGCCGACCGGCTGCGTGAGCCCGGTCCCGGTGGCTTCCGGTCCTGGATCCGGCTTGGTGGGCGCCGTGATGGCCGGGGAAATGTTCGACATTTTGGCGATACTGCCCGCAACTGGACTGGTCCGTCACGGGCCAGTCGGCCGAAACTGGACCGAATTGCCGAACGGTCGCGACCAGGGCGTTCGCCGGACGCCAGCACCCGGCGCCGCGATGGTCCGACCGCCCGCCAGGTCGTCCTTACCGGCGAGTAGCGCTGGGGTGCAGCCACATTGCCCAGTTCAGATGCGTAGGGTAGGGAGTATTCGGTGCGCGAAGGTGCGATTACTGGACTAGGAGCTGGGTTGAGCGCGGTACTGATCTCGCCGGTGGAGCTTCGGGAGACATTGTCGGACAAGCGGGTTCGCCTGCTGGACGTCCGATGGTCGCTGGGTGACCCGGACGGCCCGCAACACTATCTTGACGGCCACATCCCCGGCGCGGTGTTCGTCGACATGGAGACCGAGCTGGCCGCGCCGCCCTCGCCCACGCGCGGCAGGCACCCGCTGCCCGACATCGCGCAGCTGCAGCGATGCGCGCGCAGCTGGGGCATCCGCGTCGCCGATCCGGTGGTCGTCTACGACGCCACCGGCGGCATGGCGGCAGCCCGCGCCTGGTGGCTGCTGCGCTGGGCGGGCATCGCCGACGTGCGGATCCTCGACGGCGGGCTGCCCGGCTGGACGAACGCAGGCGGCGAACTCGCCACCGGTACCGAGCCCGATCCGGAGCCCGGCGACGTCGAACTGAGCCCCGGCCATCTGAAGGTCATCGACGCGGACGCGGCGGCTCGCTGGCGTGGCGTGCTGCTCGATGCCCGCGCGGGCGAGCGCTACCGCGGCGAGATCGAGCCGATCGACCCGAGGGCCGGGCACATCCCCGGCGCGATCAGCGCCCCCACCGCCGAAAACCTCGATGCCAGCGGGCGTTTCCGGGCCCCGGCCGAATTGCGGGACCGCTTCGCCGGATTCACCGCCGAACCGGTCGCGGTCTACTGCGGTTCCGGCGTCACCGCCGCCCACCAGGTGGCCGCTCTGGCCGTCGTCGGTATCGATGCGGCTCTCTACCCGGGGTCCTGGTCGCAGTGGTCCAACGACCCGAAGCGGCCTGTCGCGACCGGCAGCTGATCGGGGGCTGCTCGGTCGACAGGTAGACCGGTGGCATGCGACCTTGTCGTGGGACCTTGACGCTCAGGGGCACGTGCGCGCCACCCCTTGCAACACCGCACTGTCCGCTTCGGTCAGCGGTAGCTCGTATTGCGCGGCAACGGTGAGGTACTTGCCCGCATAGAAACAATGGTTAGCGCGTGCGGGTGGCAGCCATTCGGCAGGGGTCTTGTCACCTTTGGCCTCGTTGGTGCGCCCGTCGGTGGCGAGCAGGGTGAAATCGAGGTCGTTGGCGAAGCGGACGCGCCGCTCGGGCGGCCAGCCTGCCGCGCCCAGATCCCAGGCGGCGGCCAGCGGATACACGTGGTCGATCTGCACATCGTTGGCGTCGGCCTTCTTGAACGGGATCCGCTTGCCGGTGTACGGATCGTTCAACGTGCCGCCGACGACCACGCAATCACGCGTCCCCGCCCGGAAACTCACCCCGGCGAGTTGCTTGGCCAGCACGTTGTTGCGGGTATCGCAGCCATCGTGTCCGCCCGGCCCATCGTTGTCGTCGGTCCACGCGGGCCCGAACACACAACCCTGCCCCGCCTTGCAACCTCTGTCGTAACCGCCGGGATGCGGCCGATCCGGCACCACGCGCACACCGGCCAGTAGTCGCGCCAACTCGACCCGGGTCGGACTACCCGGCGCGGGTGCCACCGGGGTAACGCCGAGCTGACCGCACCCGGCGGCGCACAGCGTGACGAGCCCGCCAACGACCCAACGCCGAATGTCCATGGCGCCAGAGATACACGGAGGGACCGACATTCGTTGAACCCGAAACACGAGCAGTTGTCAGCAGCGCGGCGACACAACCCTCACAACCAGGCCCGCGCGAGCAGGTCGTCATCGGCGACCTCGCTTGCCCTCGGCGGGAACCGAGTGGCCGAAATCGACTCGGCGTTCGCGCCGTCGTGCCCGATCAGCCACGAGCCGCCGCGTTCCTCACACTCGGCGAGCTTGGCGAAGGTGGCGAGCAGGAAGGCGATGGCGTCGTGCGAGTCGAGGGTTCTGGCCAGGCGCTGTGATTCACCGGGGCGGGACAGGTCGAGCCACACGCCGGACTGACCGTCGAGCCGCATACCGACGATCTTCTCGGCGTTGATGAAGGTGAATTTGCGCCGTTCCCACGGCGTCGTCGGCGTGAAGCTCTGCTCGAGAACTTGGAGCAGAATCGTCATGATTGCCTCCGTTGACCAGCGGATATCCAAGTATGTTCCGGCCAGGCCCAGAAATCCAGCGAAGCGGGACCGCCGCGCGTGGATCGCTGTCGGACCCACCTGCTTGGATGGGTTGATGCTGCACGGTCTGTGGTCGCCGGGATCCGGGTTGCTGCTCTGGCACGACGCACCCCTCGCTGCGTTGCCCGACCCGTTGGGCAGCGTATTGAGCGCGTCCAAATTCCGGCACCGGGCCGACGTACTGGTCATCGGCCCGGACGGCGCGGACACCGAGCAGGTTCGCGCGCACGCGATGGCTCCGGCGGCCGCCGCCGCGGCGCTGCGGCAGCGACTTCCGGCTGAGGCGGTGTCGGGCGATCTGCGCTTCCTCGCGCATGTCGCGCATGGGGTGGAGCGCTGGGCGCGGGCCGGCCGGATCGTGCCGGAAGTGCACCGGGCCGACGGTCAGTGGTGGGTGCGCTGGCGACTGGTCGGCGGCGAGCGGCAGCGCGCCTGGCTGGCCGAGCTGGCCGTGGCCATGCCCGCCGCGCTGCAGGTGGCGGGCAGGCCGAACGCGCTGCTCGACGACCTGGTCACCGAACTCACCGACCCGATCGCGCGGGCACTGATCGACCCGCCGGACTCGGCGCACCCGCTGGTGGACGCGCTCATCCGCGATGTCGCCCTCGATGCGGGCAGCTACCGGGTCGCCGAGACTTTGGAGCATTGGCGCGCCACCCTGACCGGTGACGAGCCGGAACTGGTGCTGCGCCTGCTCGAACCGGACGGCGAACTCGGCACCGCCGACGAGTCGGTCGCGCTGTGGCGCCTGGAGGTGTGCCTGCGGGTCGACGGCGAGGCGCCGAATCCCGTGCTGCTGCACGCTGATCCGAACCTGCTGCGGATCGCGGTGGAGAAGCTGGGTGAGGCGCAGCGGGCATACCCTCGGCTGCGCGATCTGCCGAGCGATCCACGCTCGATGGACCTGCTGCTGCCGACCGAGGTGGTCGTCGATCTGGTCGAGCACGGCGCGCACGCCCTGCAGGCCTCCGGCGTGCGCCTGCTGCTGCCGCGCGCCTGGAGCGTCAGCGCCCCGACCATGCGGCTGCGCGTGGAGAGCGCGGTGCCCGCCGCCGAAAGTACCGTCGGCATGCCGGGACTCGTCTCCTACCGCTGGGAACTCGCGCTCGGCGACACCATCCTGACCAAGGCCGAGATGGCACGGCTGGTCAGCAGCAAATCCGACCTGGTGCAGCTGCGCGGCGAGTGGGTGCAGGCCGATCACAAGGTGCTCGCCGCGGCCGCCCGCTACGTCGCCGCGCACACCGACACCTCCGAGATCACCTTCGCCGACCTGATCGGCGAACTCGCCGGCGGCCGCGTCGAACAGGTGCCGGTCACCGAGGTCACCGCCACCGGCTGGGCCGCCGACATCCTGGACCGGACTCGCGAGCTCGAACCGATCACCGCGCCGGCCGGCCTTAAGGCACAGCTGCGCCCCTATCAGGAACGCGGCCTCGCCTGGCTGGCGACCATGAGCCGCATGGGTTTCGGCGCGATCCTGGCCGACGACATGGGCCTCGGCAAGACGGTCCAGGTGCTCGCGCTGCTGGTGCACGAACGTGAGGCAGCGGCGAGTGCGCACGCGGGCAAGGGCTCGCGGGCGAACAAGGGCAAGGCGACACGTCGCGCCCCTGCGCCGGTAGCTGCGAGTGCCGAAGGCGCGGAAGTGATTTCGCTCGATGCGCGGCGGCGTCGCAAGACAGCCGGAGCGTCGGAGGAGAGCATTGTCCGGCAGGACGGCCCGGACGGCGCTCGGCTGGACGGCATGCCGGGCCCAACGCTGCTGGTGTGCCCGATGTCGGTCGTCGGCAACTGGCAACGCGAGACCGAGCGTTTCGCGCCGGACCTGCGGGTGTGGGTGCATCACGGGGTCGGCAGGCGCTCCGGCGACGAACTCGATGCGGCAGTAGCCGAGGCGGACTTGGTGATCACCACGTACTCGCTGCTCGCCCGCGATCTCGACGAGCTGAAGCGGCAAACGTGGGACCGGATCGTGCTCGACGAGGCACAGCACATCAAGAACGCCGCCACCAGGCAGTCCCGCGCGGCCCGCGGCCTGCCCGCGCGACATCGGCTGGCGCTCACCGGAACTCCGGTGGAGAACCGCCTGGAGGAGCTGCGCTCGATCATGGATTTCGCGGTGCCGAAGGTGCTCGGCAGCCCGCAGACGTTCCGCGCCCGCTTCGCCGTGCCCATCGAACGCGAGCGGGACGAGAACGCGATCAGCAGGCTGCGGATGATCACCCAGCCGTTCGTGCTGCGCCGGGTGAAGACCGACCCCGCGGTGATCACCGACCTGCCGGACAAGCTGGAGATGACGGTGCGCGCCAACCTGACCGTCGAGCAGGCCGCGCTGTATCAGGCGGTGGTCGACGACATGCTGGCCAAGATCAAGGACGCGAAAGGCATGGCCCGCAAGGGCGCTGTGCTCAGCGCGCTGACCAGGCTCAAGCAGGTGTGCAACCATCCGGCGCACTTTCTCGGCGACGGCTCCACGGTGCTGCACCGCGGCGGCCACCGCTCGGGCAAGCTGGCGCTGGTGGAGGACGTGCTCGACGCGGTGCTCGCGGACGGCGAGAAGGCGTTGCTGTTCACCCAGTTCCGCGAGTTCGGCGAGCTCATCGCGCCCTACCTGGTCGAGCGGTTCGGCTCGGAGGTCCCGTTCCTGCACGGTGGGGTGCCCAAGCAGCGTCGCGACAGCATGGTCACCCGGTTCCAGGAGCCGGACGGTCCGCCGCTGATGTTGTTGTCGCTCAAGGCCGGTGGCACCGGACTCAACCTCACCGCCGCCAATCATGTGGTGCACCTTGACCGTTGGTGGAATCCGGCGGTGGAGAATCAGGCCACCGACCGCGCGTACCGGATCGGGCAGCAGCGCAATGTCCAGGTGCGCAAGCTGGTCTGCGTCGACACCATCGAAGAGCGGATCGACGAAATGATCAACGGTAAACGGCAACTCGCCGATCTGGCCGTCGGCGCGGGGGAGAACTGGATTACCGAGATGAGCACCGACGACCTGCGTGAGCTGTTCACGCTCGGCGCGGAGGCGGTCGGCGAATGAGTCCCTACATCGACTACAACGAGTACGGCAAGCGCCGTCCGGTGCGCGGCGGAGTCGAGGCACGCAGTCGCCGTGGCGGTTTCGGACGCACCTGGTGGGGCAAGGCGCTGCTGGAAGCGATCGAGCAGATGGCCGACGCCGGGCGCCTGTCGCGCGGGCGCACCTACGCGCGGGCCGGGCAGGTGGTCAGCTACCGGATCGAGCCCGGCTCGGTGACCGCGGAAGTGCAAGGCAGTCAACCGCGTCCGTTCACCGCCGTGTTCACCGTCCGGCCGCTGCGGGAGGAGGAGCTCGAGCTACTCATCGAGACGATCCGCGACGCGCCCGGCATGCTCGCCGAGATCGCGTCCGGCGCGCTGCCGACCGCGCTCGGCCCGCTGCTGCTGCCGACCACGGCCGCCGACCTGGATTTCACCTGCACCTGCCCCGACCCGGGGTGGCCGTGTAAACACGTGGCCGCGGTCTGCTACCTGCTTGCCGAACGGCTGGACGAGCGCCCCAGGGAGATCCTCACGCTGCGTGGCCTTGACCTGGACACGCTCATCGGCGGCATCGAACGCGAACCGCAGTCCACCGACTCCGCCGATCCGTACGGCGACGATGCCGAGCTGCCGGACCTACCGAAGATCGAATTCCGGCCCGCACCGGATGATCTCGACCCGCTGCTGTTGCGCAAGGCGATGCGAATGACCTCGGCCGAAGAGCCGATCGCCGCGGCGGGCCTGCGCGACCTCACCGCGCTGTATCGCATGTTCGAGGCCTGATCGAGCTTGGTGAGCATCCGGCGTCGGGGCTTGCGGTAGTCTCCGGACTTTTCGGGGCGGGATCAGGTCCGGTGACACAGGGACCGGGACTTCCCGACACCGGATGCCTCATTAAGTCTGCGCGCGCGGGACCCGCCCGGGAACTGCCCGAGGGTTGCCCAGCCGCTGCCCTTGCACCGAACTTCGGGCAGCGCCCGGGCCGTGCCTAGGCTGGTAGACGTGGCAGGCAATAGTTCGTGGCCGGCGTCCGGTCCGATGAGCTGCAGCGACGATCTCGGCGTCGCTGTCCGGCTCGCGGCGCCACCTCGACGGGTGGTGTCGCTGGTGCCCTCGTTGACCGAGGCCGTCGCCGTGACGTGTCCGCACGTCTTGGTCGCCGCGACCGAGTGGTGCACGCAGCCGGCCGATCTCGCTGTCGAACGCGTGCGCGGCACCAAGAACCCGCAGGTGCGCCGCATCATCGAACTCGCGCCCGATCTGGTGTTGTGCAACATGGAGGAGAACCGGCGCATCGATGTCGATCGCCTTCGTGCGGCCGGAATTCCGGTGTGGGTCACCAGAATCGAGACGGTGGACGAGGCGCTCGCCTCGCTGACGCGCCTGTTCACCGTTGCCCTCGGCGTCCCCGTCCCGCCGTGGCTCGCCGAGGCCGAATCCGTCTGGGCGGCACCGCCGCCGCCGTCCCGCAACGCGGTGATCCCGATCTGGCGCCATCCGTGGATGGTGGTGGGCCGCGACACCTTCACCGGCGACCTGGCCGGGCGCCTCGGCCTGCACCTCGTGCACGCCGACCGCCCGGACCGCTATCCCCGCCTCACCGAGCGGGAATTGACCACCGGTATCGAGCTCGCCGTCCTGCCCGACGAGCCCTACGTCTTCACCAGAACCGATGGCCCCGACGCATTTCCGGGAACCCCGGTGGCGCTCGTCGAGGGCCGCAGCCTCACCTGGTACGGCCCGTCCTTGGCCACCGCACGGCAAACCCTCACCCAGCAGCTCGCGGCGGCCTTCCCCGGCGGTGCTCAGCCGAGTTCGTAGTCGAACCAGATGTGGTGGCTACCATCCTCGTCCACGCTGAGTCCACCCGTGCCGGTGATACCGGCCAGTGCGCCGGTGCCACTCGCAGGGACCGGGATCTACGTAGCGATGGAATCGTTCGAGGGCGCGCTTACCTTCGCCGCTGTTATGCCGACGTTGCGAACCGGTAGTCGGTCAGGTCGAAGTGTCCACTGCGCCAAGCTGCCTCGACCGTGGTCGACGGGCGAAGTGGCACGTCGCCGTGCTTGTCGAAGTAGTAGCTGTTGGATGCGGCGCAGCTGTCCTGCCAGAACACCTGTCCGCCGCGGCGGTCGAGCATCTCCTGGAAGAAGCGGTCGTTGGCCTCGCGGGTCACCTCGACCACCGTCGCGTTGCCCGCGCGGGCGTGCCGCAGGCAGCGCAGGATGTGCCTGGTCTGGTTCTCGATCAGCGCGAAGTAGGACGAGCCGTTGTAACCGTACGGGCCGATGATCGAGAAGAAGTTCGGGAAGCCGGGCACGCTCACGCCCTCATAGGCTTGCAGCCGGTTCTCGTCCCACCACTTCTCCAGATCGAGGCCGCCGATGCCGCGCAGGTCGTAGGTCGGCATGTTGCCGGACTCCATCACCTTGAAGCCGGTCGCCAAAACCAGGATGTCGACCGGGTATTCGGTGCCGCTGGCGGTGCGCACGCCGGTGCTGGTGATCTGCTCGATCGGGTCGGTCTCCAGCACGACATTGTCGCGGTTGAACGTGGCGAGATAGTCGTTCGAGAAGCTGGGCCGCTTGCAGCCCAAAGCGTAACGCGGCGTGAGCTTTTCGCGAATCGCCGGATCATGCACCTGGCTGCGCAGATGCGCGAGACCGGCACGCTCGCCGAGTGTGGCCGTCGGCAGACTCTGGTAATAGTGCGCGGCGATCGGGAAGGTGATCTCCACATACGTCTGGCTGATCAGCCGGGTCAGCGACCGCGCGCCGGGTATCCGCAGCGCCCACTGCACCGGCTTGGGCAGCGGCAGGTCCAGCCGGGGCAGGCACCAGATCGGCGTGCGCTGGAAGACGACGAGCTGCTCGACCTCGGGCGCGGTCTCCGGAATCACCTGCACCGCAGACGCTCCCGTGCCGATGATGGCGACCCGCTTGCCGCGCAGGTCCTGTTGATGGTCCCAGCGGGAGGTGTGCATGGTGACCCCGGCGAAGTCCCCGACGCCCGGGATCTCGGGCAGCTTGGGCCGGGTCAGCACCCCGGTGGCGCTGATGACGAAGCGTGCGGTGAGCTCGCCACCGTCGGCCGTGTGCAGCCGCCAGTGGCAGCCGTCCTCGTCGAACTCGGCCTCGGTGATGTTGGTATCGAACCGGATTCGCGGTCGCAGCTGGTATTTGTCCACGCACGATTCGGCATACGCCTTCAATTCCCGGCCGGGCGCGTAGGTCCGCGACCAGCTGGCGCGCTGCTCGAAGGAGAACTGATAGCTGAACGACGGAATGTCAACGGCGATACCGGGATAGGTGTTCCAGTGCCAGGTGCCGCCGACGCCGTCGGCCTCGTCGACGATCAGGAAATCGTCGAATCCGGCCTCCCGCAACTTGATCGCGGCCCCGATACCGGCGAACCCCGCCCCGACGATGATCACCTCGTGATCGATTGCGTTGCTACTCATGCCACCGCCCCGTGCGTCATGGGCCGTGTCCGCGGCGTAGACGGCGGTGTCGACCCGGTGCCGAGCGCGGCCGATCGGTAATTGGCCGCACATGCCACCAATTAGGCGCGCGGCGGAGTACTTTGTCAACCATGAGCCTGCGCGTACCGGCCCGGACCTGGGGCGGCCGCACCACCGAGGAGCGGCGCGCCGAACGCCGCGCGCGGCTGATCGACGCGGCCCTCGACAGCTGGATCGAGAACGGCTGGGCGGCCGTGACCATGCGCGGCGTCTGCCAGCGCACCGCGCTCAACGACCGCTACTTCTATGAGCACTTCGCCGACCGCGACGACCTGCTCGGCGCCGCGTGGGACGTGGTCTGCACCGAGGTGTTCGCCGACCTGACCGCGATCTTCACCGATCACCTCGCGCTGCCCCCGCTGGATATCCTGCGCGCGGCGGTGACCCGCGCGGTGCGCCTGCAATCCGACGACAACGGGCGCGCCCGCATCCTGCTCGCCGACCATGCGGGCAGCGCCGTGCTCGAGCAACGTCGCAAAACGATGCTCACCGAGGCCACCGACCTGCTCGTGGTCACTTCCCGGCCGTACCTGCGCCCGGACGCCGACGAGCTCGAGTTCCGGATGAGTACCGTCGTCGGCATCGGCGGCTTCATCGAGCTGCTCACCGCGTGGCGCACCGGCGCGATGGACATCGACGGTGATCGCATCATCGAACACACCTGCCGACTCGGTGCGCTGCTCGCCACCCAGTACCTGCCGCCGGAGGTCATTACGCCTGCGGGATAACGGTTTTCGGCGTCATGCTGCCGCGTTGCCGATTCGATACACGCGCCTGGCGGTATCCCGGAAGATGTGCGCGAGCTCCGCCTGCCCGCCGCCGTGCCCGGTCACCGAGGCGGCGACCGCCTCGATGCTGCCGGTGATGGTGGTGATCGGTTTGTCCACCGGGAAATTCGAGCCCCAGATCAGTCGGTCCGCGCCGAACACGTCGACGGCGTGTTCGATGAGCGGGTGAATGCGGTCGACCAGCACCGGAACCGGGGTGGCGGTGCCGCGCGGCGGCACCGGGTGACCGAGGACCGGCATCATCAGGCCGCTCACCTTCGCGACCACATTCGGTCGTTCGGCGAGTGCGGACAGGTCGTCGCGCCAGCGCAGGAACAGCGCGCGCCGCATGCTCGGATTGGTGCCGGTGTGCTTGCCGATCGGGCCGAAAATGCCTGCCGGAGTGGCGAGATGGTTCAGCACGATCGGCACCTCCGGATACCGCTCGGCCAGCGCCGTCACATCGGGCAGAGCGTGCGAGTACACCCATGCCTCGAAGGACAGGTCACGCTCGGCAAGCTCGCCGAACCCGTTCAGAAATTCCTTCGTGGCGAGCGCACCCGCGTGGTCGGTGTAGGGCCGGACATCAGGATCGGGATGGTGCGCCGCGTGTGAACGGATACCGCGCACCATCGGCGCGGCGGCGAGGTGCGCGTCGAGCAGCGCGGCGAAGTCGGGTGCCGCCGGATCCGCGTAGCCGAGGATCGCGCCGAGCTCGGGATGGTCGCCGCCGAACGGCAATCGAGCCACCCACGCCGTCTCGTCGGCCTCGGCCAGCGCGTCCTTGCCGACCCAGCCGACCTCGATGTGCACGACCGTGTCGATCGGCTCGGCACCGGCGTCGGCCCGATAATCCGCAGGCAGGTACGGGCAGCTGAAAGCCGTAGGGTCCCCGGTGAATTCGCGATCTCGGCGCGGCGCCACCCGTTTGGCCAGATCGATCGGCAGCGGCAGCGCCCTGAGCAACTTCGCCGTCCCGCTGAACACCCGTGGGGTGGTGAACGGATCCCACTGGTGGATATGTGCGTCGACGATCCGAATACCCGATAGCTCCATGTCCGCCGTCCCAACCGCGCCGATGGCCTTGACCCGGCGATTGTCACACGCCACCAGCTTTGTTCGTTCAGATTCTCCGATTCCCCGAACCGAGGCACCGCTCAGCGTGCATCTGCTGAGCGTTCAGCTCACACATTGCGGCGGTATTGGCCACCGACGGTGAAGAAGGTGTCGGTGATCTGTTGCAGGGTGCAGACTCGGGCGGCGTCCATCAGGACCTCGAAGATGTTGTCGTCGGTGCGGGCGACGGCCTCGAGGCGGGCGAGGGCGTCGTGCGCGGGGTCGCGGTGCCGGTGCTGGAATTCACGGACGCGGGTCAGCTGGGACTGTTTTTCCGCCTCGGTGCCGCGAGCCAGTTCGATGTCGTGCTTCGGCTCGCCGTGCGGGTTGCGGAAGGTGTTGACGCCGACGATGGGCAGCGAGCCGTCGTGCTTGCGGTGCTCGTAGCGGATGGACTCGTCCTGGATCTTGCCGCGCTGGTACCCGGTTTCCATCGCGCCGAGCACGCCGCCGCGTTCGCTGAGCCGGTCGAACTCGGCCAGCACCGCCTCCTCCACCAGATCGGTGAGCTCGTCGATGAGAAAACTGCCCTGCAACGGGTTTTCGTTCATCGCCAGGCCCCACTCGCGGTTGATGATCAGCTGGATGGCCAGCGCGCGGCGCACCGATTCCTCGGTGGGGGTGGTCACCGCCTCGTCGTAGGCGTTGGTGTGCAGGCTGTTGCAGTTGTCGTAGATGGCGATGAGCGCCTGCAGTGTGGTGCGAATGTCGTTGAAGTTCATCTCCTGTGCGTGTAGCGAGCGACCGGAGGTCTGCACGTGGTACTTCAGCTTCTGCGAACGGTCGTTGGCGCCGTAGCGATCTCGCATGGCGACGGCCCAGATGCGCCGGGCCACCCGGCCGATCACCGAGTATTCGGGGTCCATGCCGTTGGAGAAGAAGAACGACAGGTTGGGGGCGAAGTCGTCGATCCGCATGCCACGCGCGAGATAGGCCTCCACATAGGTGAATCCGTTGCTGAGGGTGAAGGCGAGCTGGCTGATCGGGTTCGCGCCGGCCTCGGCGATGTGATATCCCGAAATCGAGACCGAGTAGAAATTGCGAACGCCATTGCGCACGAACCACTCCTGGATATCGGCCATCATGCGCAGGCTGAATTCGGTGGAGAAGATGCAGGTGTTTTGCCCCTGATCCTCCTTGAGGATGTCGGCCTGCACGGTGCCGCGCACCGTCGCCAAGGTCTTCGCGCGGATATCGGCGGTCTCGTCGGCGGTCGGCTCCCGTCCTTCGTCGGACGAAAAACGTTCCAGCGCTTGGTCCATCGCGGTATTCAAGAAATAGGCCAGGATGGTGGGGGCGGGCCCGTTGATGGTCATCGACACCGAGGTCGTCGGCGCGGTCAGATCGAAACCGTCGTACAGCGCCTTCATGTCGTCGAGCGAGGCGATCGAGACGCCGGAGGTGCCGACCTTGCCGTAAATATCGGGGCGCTCGGCGGGATCGTGACCGTAGAGGGTCACCGAGTCGAACGCGGTGGACAGCCTTTTGGCGTCGGCGTATTCGCTGAGCACCTTGAAGCGCCGATTGGTGCGGAACGGGTCGCCCTCACCGGCGAACATCCTGGCCGGATCCTCGTTGTCACGCTTGAACGGGAAGACGCCCGCGGTGAACGGGAAGCGGCCCGGCAGGTTCTCCGCGCGCAGGAAGCGAAGCAGCTCACCGTGATCGGTGAACCGGGGCAGCGCGACGCGCGGAATCGAGTTGCCGGACAGTGTTTCCCGGCGCAGCGGCGTGCGGATCTCGCGGTCGCGTACCCGCACCACCTGCTCGTCACCACGGTAGGTCGCGGCGAGCGCGGGCCATTCGGCGAGCAGTGCCGCGTTCTCGGCGGTCAGTGCGGCCCTGGCCTGGCCCGCCAGCTCGGCGACCGCCTCGTCCGCCGGCAGTTCCGCGGCCACCTGCTCGACCCGCTGGACCCGTTGCGCCGCAACGATTTGCGCGGCCGTCACCGCGTGATAGTCGCGCACGGTCTGTGCGATCTCGGCCAGGTAGCGCACCCGCGCGGGCGGAATGATCTGCGCGAATCGGGTCGAGGTGCGGGTGTTCACCCGGGGTAGCGTGCCCTGCTCCAACCGCAGGCCGTGCTCGGCGAGCAGCCCGGCCAGGTGCTGATACAGCGCGGTGACACCGTCGTCGTTGAACGTCGCCGCGCTCGTGCCGAAGACGGGCATGTCCTCGGGCGGGGCGGTGAACTCCGCCCGATTGCGGATCAGCTGACGGGACACGTCACGCAGCGCGTCGGCGGCGCCACGGCGCTCGAACTTGTTGATCGCCACCACATCCGCGAAATCCAGCATGTCGATCTTCTCCAGCTGGGAGGCGGCCCCGAATTCCGGCGTCATCACATACATCGACACGTCGACGTGATCGGTGACCGCGGCGTCGCCCTGCCCGATGCCCGGCGTCTCCAGTATCACCAGGTCGTAACCCGCTGCCTTGCAGGCGGTCACGATCAGCTCGATATTGTTCGGCAGTTCGCGCCCGCCCCTGGTGGCCAGCGAACGGAAGAAGATGTGCTGGCCGTCGAGTGCGTTCATCCGGATGCGGTCGCCGAGCAGCGCACCGCCGCCGCGGCGCCGGGTCGGGTCCACCGCGATAATCGCGACGCGCGGCTTGTCCTGCTGGTCCGATCGCAGCCTGCGCACCAATTCGTCGGTGAGCGAGGACTTTCCGGAGCCGCCGGTACCGGTGATGCCGAGCACCGGGACCGTGCGCGCGGCGGCGGCCTGCGTTAACGCCTGCCGGTCGTTGTCGGACAGCGCGTCCTGCTGAATGCAGGTGATGGCGCGGGCCAGGGCGGGGCGTTCACCGGCGAGCACGGCCTCCAGTACCGGCGGCTCGGTGGCGAGGTCGACGTCGCAGGCCTGGATCAGCTGATTGATCATGCCGGGCAACCCGAGTCGTTGTCCGTCCTCGGGGGAGAAGATGGTCACCCCGGCGGCGGCGAGCCGCGCGATTTCCTCGGCGACGATAACGCCGCCGCCACCGCCGAATATCCGAACGTGCTCAGCCCCGGCCTTTTTCAGCGCGTCGGCGAGATATTCGAAGTATTCGACATGCCCGCCCTGATACGAACTGACCGCAACGCCCTGTGCGTCCTCGGTGAGCACCGCGTCGACCACCTCGCTGACCGAGCGATTATGGCCGAGGTGGATCACCTCCGCGCCCTGCGCCTGCAGGATGCGCCGCATGATGTTGATCGCCGCGTCGTGCCCGTCGAACAGGGCCGCGGCGGTCACGAAGCGAACGGGGTTGATCGGCGTGTGCAGCGCGCTCTTGTCAGCCACGGTTTCCTCCGGCGATATCCAGTGGGCGCCCGATACTAGGACGTCAAACTAATCCTACGGTGATGCCGATCACAGCGCCAGGCGGCACCCGCCCGGTCAATTCAGGAAAGCCGCCCATCGAGGTTCCGCTCATCGTGAATGCAAATGGCGACAACCGGTCCAGGCTCGAGTTCCGATGGGACGCGATGCCCTAAATCCGATATCCATCCGCACAAATCCACCAAAAGGACGACCCATGGGACGGAACTCTTATCGGCTCACCGCCGCGGTAGCCGCCCTCGGCCTGTCGACGTTCGCGGCGCCGTTCGCGCACGCCGAACCCGCGCCGCTGAACGGCCTGTTCGCGCTGTCGCCCGGCGTCTGCTCCGGCGGTGCGGTGACCGGCAGCTTCTTCCGGATGATCCTGCCGACCGGCGACGCGGGCGGCCCCTACCTGGCGAACAGCGACTCGGCGTGCAGCGATCAGACGGTGACCACGCTGTCCGCGGGCAGCGACGGCGGCCTGGTCAGCGGCAGTTATCAGCCGCAGCCCGCCGCGGCCTTCGACGGCGCGGGCAACGCGCGGTCGGGCCGGGTCACCACGCCGGTCCGCTTCTACGGCGTCGATTTCGCCACCGCGACCAATCCGACCGATCCGCAGACCGGCGGCGGGACCTCGGTGCCCGAGGTGTACTCCGACGGCGGCCAGCTGTCCGGCGACCTCAGCAGCCTCGGGGTCACCTGGAACAACCAGGTGTTCAACCAGGGCGCGCCGAAACCGGGCGGTGGGCTGCCCGGCAAGACCAGCCCGGTGCGCGGCACCATCGACGGCTCGGGCAATTTCGTGATCGAGTGGACGAGTCAGATCGTCGGCGGCCCGTTCAACAACTTCACCGGGCTGTGGCATCTGGCCGGTCAGTACCGTGGCGGCGGCGTGCCCCAGGCCGCACCGGCGGCCGCGCCGATCGCGCAAGCGCCCGCGGCACCTGCCCAGGCCGCGCCCGCACCCGCTGCTCCGGCCCCGGTGGCACCTGCGCCCGGTGCGCCCGCGGCAGCCGTTCCCGCCGCAGTGCCGGTGGCCCAAAACCAGCCCGTGCACGCCGATCCCGTGCTCGCTTCCAAGACGGTCGAGGTGCCGCGCGGACGGCACACTCCGGCGTGGGTGGTGCCGACGCTGCTGGTCGTCGCGGTCGCGGCGGCAGGGGTGTTCTTCAACGCGGACCGGATCGTCCGTCGGCAACGGCAGTGACAACCGTGTCGGGGCTGCCCACCTATTCGGAGTTCGTCTCGAATCCGGAGCCCGCGCCACCGCGGCCGTTGAAGCGGTGGCCGTTCGTGCTGATCATCGCGCTCGGCGCGATCCTGGTCCTCGCCCCGATCGTCACCGGCATGTTTCCGCGAGCGGTCAAGGGCGAGGCGATGATCGACGCGTTCGAGCCGTATATGACGCGGTCGAGCATCGACGGGTATCGGCACGACCTTCAAGTACTCGACGACGCGCGGACGAACGTGCTGACGCTGCGGCAGAACGGACAGCAGCCGGGCAGCTTCGA
Source organism: Nocardia sp. NPDC051321 (assembly GCF_044455225.1). Taxonomy (NCBI): domain Bacteria; kingdom Bacillati; phylum Actinomycetota; class Actinomycetes; order Mycobacteriales; family Nocardiaceae; genus Nocardia; species Nocardia sp. NPDC051321. The sequence goes on from NZ_JBITEM010000011.1 coordinate 355,075, forward strand.
CCGCGTCGACCAGTTCGTCCGCGATTACCCGGAGATCAACTATCACATGTCCGGGATGATCGGCGCGATCGACGACAATCGGCAGAATTACCAAAAGCTGGCCGAGGTACCACCTTTCGGCACCTTGCCGTGGTTGTTCGCGCTGCCCGGCGCGGTACTCGTCGGCGCCGGTGTGCTCGGCTACCGGCGCGCGCAGGCAGGCAAGCAGGCGGTGGTCTGGCGGTCGGTCGCGGGGCTCGCCGCGCTCGGGCTGATCGCGGTGCCGCTGCTCGGCGGGTTGTTCACCGCCTCGACCGCGGCGCAACCGCTGATCAACGACCTGCGCCCGATCCTCACCCACGACGAGGTCCGAAAACTGCAGGGCTACTTCGTCACTCTCGTCGCGGCCGACGGTGAACTCAACAGCCGGTACACCGCCGCCGTCCGCGTCGCGCACCCGGAGGCCGACCTCACGGGCATCACCACCCTCGAAACCCGGTGGCAGCCGATGACTTCGCGCTTCGCCGCGCTGATCGGTGCGATGAACGACAACGTGCGCAACTTCGATGCCGTTGTCGCGCTGAACGAGTCGACGCGCCCCCTCGGTTTCGGTGCGTTTCGCGGACTCGGCTTTTTCTATCTGGTGCCGGGCATCTTCGTCCTGGCCGCCACGGTGGAGGGGCTCCGATTGCCGAGCCGCGTATTGGCGCGGGGCGCGGCAATACGCGACGCGAAATCGCCTGGCGGTGCGCGGAAATGACACCGCGGCGCAGTCGAACGATCCGCCTGGCCGAACGTAGTAGGAGGGGAGCCGGTATGAGTCCACGAAAGATGATCGCGGCCACCGTGCTGGCCGTGCTGGCGCTGGTGGTGTCCGGCTGTTCCGGCGGCGACGACACGCCCGCCTCGAACGGGCCGGAGCCGCTGGTCGGCTTGCTGCGGTTCACCCCGGGTTCGGTGTCGGGCGACAGCGTCGCCGGTACCTGGTTCCGGATGGTGCAGCCGGGCGGCACGCCGGAGAAGGGCCCCTACATGCCCAACGGCGATTCCCCCGCGCAGGGCGGCTCCACCACCTTGCTCGAGCCGGGCACGGCGGGTGGCCTGCGCATCGGCGGATACCAGAGCGAGCCGAACCCCGGTTTCGCGCAAGGGAATTCGCTTTCCGCGTCGATCACCAAGCCGACCAGGTTCTTCGCCGTCGAATTCGGCATCTCCACCAACCCGGTGGACCCGCAGACCCAGCGCCGGGTGCCGCCGCCCGCGGTGATCAACGACGGCGGCAAGTTGACCGCGGACGTGTCGTCCTGGGCGGCCTCCTGGAACGACCAGGAGTTCAACCAGGGCGCGCCGAAGCCACCGGAGAAGCAGGACGCTCAGGTGGCCGGCGCCGAACAGGTGCAGAAGGTGTGGGACTGGGTCGCCAAGCAGTGGTTCGACAAGCCGACCCCCGACGCCGCCCAAGGACCCTCCGCCACCGGCACTTACGGCTCGAAGACCCGCAAGTTCACCCTGCAGTGGACCAGCCTCATCGTCGGCGGGCCGTTCAACGGCTTCACCGGCGTCTGGCACCTGGAGGGCTTGTTCGAACCAGCCGCCGCCGCGCCCAATTCGCCTGCGGCCCCGGTCAAATAGACAGCAGAAGGAGTACGGTCCGATGAGTTCTCGCACGACGACCCGGCCTGCGCTCGCCAGTGCCATCCGCGCGGTGGCCGCGCTGACGGTCATCGGCAGCGCGGTCGCGGTCACCGCATTGACGGTGCGCCAGGACGACGACGTCACCAGCGTGGTGATCACCCAGGAACAGCCTGCCGCCGCCGCACGGGTCGCCGCCCCCGCGGCTCCGGCAGATACCCCCGCGCCGCCTGCGGCCGCTCCGGCCGCACCCGCGCCCGGTGGCGCGGCACCTGCTGCCTCGGTTCCGCTCGGTTCGGGTGGTGCGCCTGTCTTGGTCGCCATCAACCCGGGTGCCGGCGCTCCGGCCGCGCCGAATGCCGGTGCGCCCGGCGGTGCTGTCCCCTTGGGCGCGGGCGCTCCGAACAGCTCCGTCCCGCTCGGCGGCGGCGCGCCGAACAGCTCCGTTCCGCTCGGCGGCGCGGGCGGCGCCAACCCGTTCGCCGCCGCACCCCTGGCCGCGCAGCCCGCGTGCCCCCTGGGCTGGCCCGCGCCGAAGCAGCAGGGCGGTCTCGCCTCGCTGATCGGACTCGCCCCGTTGGCGGGCCCGTTCTCCTCGGAAGCCTTCGCGCTCGGCTCCGTCTATCAGCCCATCCTGCAACTGGCGGGCCCGGTGCTGGCCGAGATCGCGCCGGTACTCGCCAAGTACCAGCCTGCGATCGATCCGTTCATCACCCAGGTTCAAGGCGTGGAAGCGGTTGTCCTGCAGGCGATCCTGCCGTATTACGGTCCCTACCGTGATCAGCTGATCGCGGCCGAGGGCGAACTCGCCAAGGTACTGGCCCCTATCCTCACCAACGTCTACAACAGCGAAGCCGCCTCCTGCTTCGTCGCTTGGCAGGGCCAGATCATCGACCAGGCCAAGGGTGGCCACATCACCGTCGCGTCGCTGGCCCACCCCGGTGCCGTCGTCGAGCTCGGCCCCGAATCCTGACCCGCGCTCGGCGGATCGTAGATGTCCGGTCGGCCAAGGCCGGCCGGAGATGACGGAAGGCGGCACACCAGCGGTCGGTGTGGAAGCTGGTCGAGCAAGGTGTGCTGACCGAAGCTCAGTTCGAGACGGTCATGGCGGTGCGGGCGGACCCTCATCGAGATCGGTGCATATCCGCTGATAGGGGGGCGAAACCGGCGGACCGGGGGCGTCGCGGGATGGTGGTTTAGCTCACACTCCCGATATACATGGACGTCCAACTATAGGATGACCGCATACCGCGTTGCGGTGTCTTGGTCGGCTACCAGAACAGGACTGGCATGGTTCGCGAACTCACTCACTTCATCGGCGGGCAACACGTCGCGGGCGCCTCCGGCAACTTCGGTGACGTCTTCGATCCGAATCTCGGTCAGGTGCAGGCGCGTGTGCCGTTGGCAAGCAAGGCCGAGGTCGAGGCCGTCATCGCCAATGCCGAAGCGGCGCAGCCGGTGTGGGCCGCGTTCAACCCGCAGAAGCGGGCCCGGGTGCTGATGCGCTTCCTGACGCTGGTGCAGGACGAGATGGATTCGCTTGCGGCACTGCTCTCTTCGGAGCACGGCAAGACCATCGCCGACGCGCGGGGCGATATCCAGCGCGGCCTCGAGGTGATCGAGTTCGCCGTCGGCGCACCCCACCTGCTCAAGGGTGAGTACACCGAGAGCGCGGGCACCGGCATCGACGTCTACTCGATGCGCCAGCCGCTCGGCGTCGTCGCGGGCATCACCCCGTTCAACTTCCCGGCCATGATCCCGCTGTGGAAGGCGGGCCCGGCGCTGGCCACCGGAAACGCGTTCGTGCTCAAGCCCTCCGAGCGTGACCCGTCGGTGCCGCTGCGGCTGGCCGAGCTGTTCCTCGAGGCGGGCCTGCCGCCGGGTGTGTTCAACGTCGTCAACGGCGACAAGGTTGCCGTCGACGCGCTGCTGCACGACCCGAGGGTCAAGGCCGTCGGCTTCGTCGGGTCCACCCCGATCGCCCAGTACATCTACGAGACCGCGACCGCGAACGGCAAGCGCGCCCAGTGCTTCGGCGGCGCGAAGAACCACGCGATCGTCATGCCGGATGCCGACCTCGACGATGTCGCCGACCAATTGATCGGCGCCGGTTACGGTTCCGCTGGCGAGCGCTGCATGGCCATCTCGGTGGCCGTTCCGGTCGGCGAGGAGACCGCGGATCGCCTGCTGGCCAAGCTCACCGAGCGGGTGGCGAAGCTCAACATCGGCCGCTCCGACGATCCCGGCGCCGACTATGGCCCACTCGTCGGTAAAGACGGCGTGGACCGGGTGAACAACTACGTCCAGATCGGCATCGATGAGGGGGCCGAGCTGGTGATCGACGGTCGCGGCGTGACCGTCCCCGGCGGCGAGGACGGATACTTCGTCGGCGCAACGCTTTTCGACAAGGTCACCCCGGAGATGCGGATCTACCGGGAAGAGATCTTCGGTCCGGTGCTGACCGTGGTCCGCGCCAAGGACTACGAAGAGGGCCTGCGGCTGGCAAACGAGCACGAATACGGCAACGGCGTCGCGATTTTCACCCGCGACGGCGACACCGCCCGCGACTTCGCGGCCCGCGTGCAGGTCGGCATGGTCGGCATCAACGTGCCGATCCCGGTGCCGATCGCGTACTACACCTTCGGCGGCTGGAAGCGCTCCGGCTTCGGCGACCTGAACCAGCACGGCCCGGACTCGTTCCGCTTCTACACCAAGACCAAGACCATCACGCAGCGCTGGCCTTCGGGAATGAAGGAAAGCAATGCGTTCGTCATCCCGACCATGGATTAATCGATGTTCATCCTCGACGAAGACGAGCAGGCGATCCGCGACACCGCGCGCGGATTCGCCGACGAGTTCCTCGCCCCGAACGCCCTGGAATGGGATGAGCAGAAACACTTTCCGGTCGACGTGCTGCGCAAGGCAGGCCCGCTCGGCCTCGGCGGCATCTACGTCCAGGAGGACGTAGGCGGTTCGGGCCTGCGCAGGCTCGACGCCGTGCGCATCTTCGAGCAGCTCGCCACCGGGTGCCCGGCCATCGCGGCCTACATCTCCATTCACAACATGGCGACCTGGATGATCGACAGCTACGGCGATGCCGCGCAACGCACCCGCTGGCTGCCGAACCTGACCTCGATGGAGCTGCTGGCCAGTTACGCGCTGACCGAGCCAGGAGCCGGGTCGGACGCGGCGGCGCTGAGCACCAAGGCCGTTCGTGACGGGGACGACTACATCTTCAACGGCACAAAGCAATTCATCTCCGGCGCGGGCGCCACCGACGTCTACGTGGTGATGGCGCGCACCGGAGCGGCGGGCCCGGGCGGCGTTTCGGCGTTCATCGTGCCCGCCGACACGCCGGGACTCTCGTTCGGCGCCAACGAAAGAAAGATGGGCTGGCACGCGCAGCCGACCCGTCAGGTGATCTTCGAGGACGCCAGGCTGCCCGCGGCGAATCTGCTCGGCGCGGAGGGTGATGGCTTCCGCATCGCGATGAACGGCCTCAACGGTGGGCGGCTGAACATCGCCGCGTGCTCGGTCGGCGGCGCTCAGGCGGCGTTGGACAAGACGGTGCCGTATCTGGCACAGCGCAAGGCATTCGGCAAGCCGCTGCTGAAGAACGAGGCGCTGCGGTTCGAACTCGCCGATATGCGTACCGAATTGGAGGCCGCCCGCACCCTGCTGTGGCGGGCCGCGGCGGCGCTCGACGCCGACGCGCCGGACAAGGTCGAGTTGTGCGCCATGGCAAAGCGATTCGCGACCGACGCGGGCTTCGAGGTCGCGAACAAGGCGCTGCAACTGCACGGCGGCTACGGTTACCTGGCCGAATACGGCCTGGAGAAGATCGTCCGGGATCTGCGGGTGCACCAGATCCTCGAAGGCACCAACGAAATCATGCGGGTGGTCGTCGCCCGCGCGGTGGTAGGAGCGGCATGACGGAACCGGAAGTCCTGATCGAGAAGCAGCACGGGCTCGGGCTCATCACGTTGAACCGGCCCAAGGCCATCAACGCGCTGAATCATCCGATGGCACTTGCCATTACCGACGCGCTGCGGGCCTGGGTGGACGACGACGAGGTGCGCACCGTCGTCGTCACCGGTGCGGGGGAGCGCGGCCTGTGCGCGGGCGGCGACATCGTCGCGATCTACACCGACGCGACCGGCGGTGCGACCGGCGCGGATTCGCCGACCGGCCGGTTCTGGCGGGACGAGTACGTCCTCAACGCGCTGATCGGCCGCTACCCGAAGCCCTACCTCGTGGTGATGGACGGCATCGTGATGGGCGGCGGCGTCGGCCTGTCCGGCCACGGCAGCCACCGGATCGTCACCGAGCGGTCCAAGATCGGCATGCCCGAGGTGGGCATCGGCTTCGTCCCGGATGTCGGCGGCACCTACCTGCTCGCGCGCAGTCCAGGCGAGGTCGGCACGCACGTCGCGCTGACCACGGCCAGGATGACCGCGGGCGACGCCATCGCGGCAGGCTTCGCCGACCACTTCGTCGCCACCGAACACCTTCCGGGACTGCTGGATACGCTGCGCACCGAGTCCGTCGAGGTCGCGATCGCCAAATTCGCCACGGACGCACCGCAATCCGGGCTGCTCGCGCAGCGGGACTGGATCGACGCGTGCTACCGCGCGGAGACGGTCGAGGAGATCCTCGCCGGGCTGCAGGCACACGATGCACCGGAGGCGGCCGCGGCCGCCGCCGACATTCTGGCGAAATCGCCTGTCGCGCTGAAGGTCGCGTTACGGTCGTTGCGTTCGGCGCGCGCCGCGCCGGACCTGGAGACGGTGCTGAACGAGGAATACCGGGTCTCCATCGCCGCGCTGTCCTCGGCCGATCTGGTGGAAGGCATCCGCGCGCAGGTAATCGATAAGGACCGCAAGCCGCGGTGGGCACCGGCGACCCTCGCCGACGTCACCACCGCGCAGGTCGACGCATACTTCGCCGAATTGGGCGAGCAGGAACTGGGTTTGGTGAGCAATGACTGAGAAGATCGGATTCCTCGGACTCGGCCACATGGGTGCGCCGATGGCGGCGAACCTTGTCAAGGCCGGATATGAAGTGCTGGCCTACGATCCGGTGCCCGCCGCGCAGGAACAGGCCATCAAGGACGGCGCCACCGTGGTGAGCACGGCCGTCGAGGCGGCCGACGCCGGTGTCGTGATCACCATGCTGCCCAACGGAAAACTCGTCTTGGATGTGTACGCCGAACTGCTCCCCGCCGCCAAGCCGGGCACCCTGTTCATCGACTGTTCCACCATCGACGTCGCCGACGCCAAGTCGGCCGCGGTGCTCGCCATCGGCGCGGGCCACCGCGCGTTGGACGCTCCGGTGTCCGGTGGTGTCGCAGGCGCGGCGGCGGGCACGCTGACCTTCATGGTCGGCGGCGGCGCCGAGGACTTCGCCGACGCGCTGCCGTTGCTCGAGGTCATGGGCGGCAAGGTGGTGCACTGCGGCGGCTCCGGCGTCGGCCAGGCCGCCAAGATCTGCAACAACATGCTGCTCGGCATCTCGATGATCGGTCTCTCCGAAGCTCTGGTCCTCGGCGAAAAGCTGGGGTTGACCCACCAGTCGTTCTTCGACGTCGTCTCCACCGCCTCGGGCCAGAGCTGGGCGCTGACCACCTACTGCCCGGTCCCGGGACCGGTGCCGACCAGCCCCGCGAACAACGACTACCAGCCCGGCTTCGCCACCGCGCTGATGAACAAGGATCTGGGGCTGGCCGCAAACGCGTTGCGCGAGAACGGGATCGACGGCCAGCTCGGTCTGCTCGCGGCGGAGATCTACAACCGGTTCAACGAGTCGTCCGGCGGGCGGGACTTCTCGGCGATCGTCACCGAGATCCGCGACCGTAGCGACGTCCCCGGTTCGCAAGCCTGATTGTTGACACGTCTCGAACATGCGTTCGACTCGAGGTATTGTTCGAGCCGTGTCTCCACTTTCTCGCCAGGACTGGGCCAGGATGAACCTCGAACAGGTCCGCGACCAGCTGCTGGACGCGGCCGCGTTCGGCAAGTACCTGCCGCCCGAGCAGCTCGAGAATGCCGCGGGAAAGATCGCCGAGGGGCTGCGGGTCTACACGGAATTGACCCGCGAACGGGGCGAGGGTGGCTAGGCGTTAATTCAATTACGTTGTCTTGTAGCAAGTTTAGGATCGGTGCGTTGGCGGAGGGGCGGTAAATCTACCTCCTGTATCGTCACCGATATTCCTGACCATCCGACATAGAAGGTGCCTGAAGATGAATGCATCGCGAAGCGATTCTGTGAGGGGCGGCGGCCGGGCGGCGGGTGGGCCCGAATTCGAGACGATTCTGCTGGAGCGCAAGGGCCGGGTCGGCTGGATCACGCTGAACCGCCCGAAGGCGCTCAACGCACTCAATGCCCAGGTCCTCGACGATGTCATCGCCGCGCTCGACGAGCTGGAGCGCGATGACGAGGTCGGGGCCGTTGTCATCACCGGATCGGAGCGGGCCTTCGCGGCCGGCGCCGACATCAAGGAGATGCAGCCGAAGTCGTACATGGACATGTTCCTGAACGACTACTTCGCGCGCTGGGACCGGCTCGCCCAGTTCCGCAAGCCGACCATCGCCGCGGTGGCGGGCTACGCCCTCGGCGGCGGCTGTGAACTGGCAATGATCTGCGACATCCTGATCGCGGCGGACACCGCGAAGTTCGGGCAGCCGGAGATCAAGCTCGGCGTCATCCCCGGCATCGGCGGTTCGCAGCGGCTCACCCGCGCGGTCGGCAAGGCCAAGGCGATGGACCTGGTGCTCACCGGTCGCAACATGGATGCGGAGGAGGCCGAGCGCGCCGGACTGGTTTCACGCATCGTGCCCGCCGCCGAGCTGCTCGATACCGCGCTCGAGGTCGCCGAGACCATCGCGTCGATGTCGTTGCCGGTCACCATGATTGCGAAGGAATCGGTCAACCGTTCCTTCGAAACCACCCTCGCCGAGGGCCTGCGTTTCGAACGCCGAGTGTTCCACTCGCTCTTCGCGATCGAAGATCAGAAGGAAGGCATGGCCGCCTTCGTGGAGAAGCGTCCCGCGAAATTCACCAACCGCTGATCCGGCCGGAGCGAAATCCCCGGCAGAATACTTATCCACTTAGCCGGGGAAAGTTCGCGCGCTAGCCGAAATGCGCGGGCGACGGCCCGACGATCTCCACCGATGTCGACGGGTTGCCGTGGCTCGGTTCGGCCGAAGGCCGGTCCATCGCAAGGATTCCCGCGATGGTCGCGCCGAGGGCCGCGGTCACCGCGACGGCGGCGATCAGCTTGCGGCGGTCGACCGGGCCGTGCACCAGCGACGCGGACAGCCCCGCGCCCGCCCGCGCACGGGGCATCCGCACGTCGCCGCTGTGCCGTTCGGCCGCGAGCAATACCGCGCCGCGGGCCGAGACGTAGTCCGGTTCCGAGTCGTAGATGATCGGCAGGTCGATCAGCTCCGCGAGTTCGTCGCGGATGCTCGGGTTGCGGGTGCAGCCGCCGAGCAGCACAAGTGCCTCGGGTTGCACGCCGCTCTCCTCGATGAGCTGACGCACGAACGAGGCCGAGTGATGGATGCTCGCGGCACACAATTCCGCCAGGTCACTGCGGGTGACCACCTCGCGGCCGCCGGAGATGGGGTCGATCGCGGTGACCACTCGCTCGCTGCTCAACGCCTCGCGATGCTTGCGGCTGGTCAGCTTGTCGGTGAGCACGCCGCCGCGCGCGAGCTGCCAGCGCAGCAGTGCGTCGTAGCCGTCGCCGCCGAGCACCGTGCTGCGTTTGCCCGCCAGGATGGTGTCGGTGCGGCAGTCGGCGTGCGTGATGGTCAAGCCGGAGGTGCCGAGGTCGTAGAGCAGTACCGAGCCGTCGTCCGGTAACTGTCCGGTGAAACGGAGATAGCGCAGCTGGGCCAGCGGCTCGTCGACGATGGTCAGGCGGTTGCGGCCGGCGACGGTCCGGATGGCGTCGGCGTGCATGGTGCAGCGGCAGGTGACGGCGGTTCCGGTGACCAGTTCGTCGCGGCGATCGGCGGCGCCGCGCATCTGGCGGATGGCCTCGAAAACGGGTTCCTCGATGCCGCCGCCGGCGCGTCGGGGCACCTGGCAGCGGTCGATCGGGGGGAGGTGTGGCTGATCGGAGTGAGTCAGCATCGCGCGTGCGCCACCAGCGCCCGCCGATACCCCCAAGACCAGCACCATGGTTTACATGGTGAACCTTTTTGTGCTCGCTGCCAAGACAACGGGCCGGTAAATTCGCTAGTTGGATGCCGGACCGTTACCCCCTGGTCAATCAGCGGGTGTATGGAACCGTCCAGTACGGTCGTCCTATTGTGGCTAGGTCGTGGACCAGCGCGCCTGTTCGTCGCCGGTATCGAAGTCGCCTGCGGCGTGTCGGAATTCCGCCAGTAGCTGCAGCAGCGTGTGCAGTCGATCCGGCGCGAGGCCGAGCAGCGCGAAGACCTTCGTGTTCAGTTCCTCGGTCGCCTGCGCGACCAATTCCCTTCCCGCATCGGTGATCTCGATCAAGGTCGCGCGCCGGTCGGTGGGGTGCGGCACCCGCTCGACCAGCTTCGCCGCCTCCAGCCGGTCGACGGTATTGGTCACGCTGGTGGGATGCACCTGCAGCCGCGCACTGGCCTTCGCCATCGGTAGTGCGCCGGTCTTGCTGAAGCTCAACAGCATCAGCAGTTCATACCGGGAGAAGGTCAAACCGGTCGGTTTCAACGCCTCATCGACCCGCGCCATGACGATTTGCTGGGCGCGCACCAGCGAGGTCACCGCGGCCATACCGTCGGCCACCTCACCCCAGCCGTGGCCGACCCATTGGCGATGGGCCTCCTCGATCGGGTCGAGCGGAAGCGGGCGTGGCCGAGACATGGTCCGATCATTCCATGCGGGCGGGCACGGTTCGGGGACATCCAGGGCGGCTTCGGATCACAGTGCGGCCGCGCGCTTCGAATCAGCGTGAGCGCAAGGGTGTGTCCGGGAGTCCGCGCACGGCACTATCAATCACGAGGCGGGCGTGGCTGAGTGGTTGAGGCAACGGTCTGCAAAGCCGTTTACGCGGGTTCAATTCCCGCCGCTCGCTCCAACAGGGTTCGAGGGTCGCCTCCGGTGCGGGCGCTCGGTTTGGCATACGCCATGGCCGGACCGAGCACCTCGAGCCGTACGCGCCGGCCCGTGCTCGGCGCCGCGACGCTGGCCCGGCGCACCCGTATCGCGTCGGGCCGGCCATCCAGTGCAATGGTGAGAAGCACGTCGGCGCCGCGGAATTCGACATCGCGGATTACCCCGCTGTTCGGTTCCTCCTCGGAAACCTCATGGGCGACAAGCTGTTCCGGGCGGAGCATCAAGGCGACCGAGCCGGTCGGCGCGGACCGCTGCACCGGGATCCGGCCGAGCGCGCACGTCGCCACGGCGCCGTCCACCGTCGCGTCCAGCAGCACACAGTCGCCGAGGAAGCGCGCGGTGAACAAGTCCTTCGGTGCGGCATAAACCTTTTCGGGCACACCGACCTGGGTGAACCGGCCGTCGCGCATCACCGCGACCTGCTCGGCGAAGGACAACGCCTCTTCCTGATCGTGAGTGACCAGAATGCTGGTCACGCCCGCGGCGCGCAGGGTGTCGGCGACGGCCTGCCTGGTGGTGGCGCGCAGACCGGCGTCGAGCGCGCTGAACGGCTCGTCCAGCAGCATCACGTCGGGCTTGCGGGCCAAAGCGCGGGCCAAGGCGACTCGCTGCTGCTGGCCGCCGGAGAGTTGATGCGGGCGGCGTTCGGCGTAGGAAGGGCCAAGCGAGACCATGTCGAGCAGGCCGATGACGCGGTTCTTGCCATCGCGTCGTCCGCCGCGCAGCCCGTAGGAGATGTTCTGCCCGACGGTCAGATGCGGGAACAGCGCGCCGTCCTGGGCGACGTAACCGATGTTGCGCCGCTGCGGTGGCACCGAGAAACGATCGCGGACAACGGTTTCCGCGCCGATCATGACCGAGCCGGTATCCGGCGCCTCGAATCCGGCGATCACCCGGAGCAGCGTGGTCTTGCCGCAGCCGGAGGCGCCGACCACCGCGGTCGATGTCCGGTCCGGCACCTCGAGGGTGATCCCGCCGAGCACCGTGTGACGGCCGAACGTCTTCGAAACATCGTCGACTACCAGCTGACTCATCGTCCGGCCGCCTTCCTGGACTGGGTGAACAGCAGATATGTCACGGGCACCGCCGCGACGATCATGATCAGGGCGTACGGCGCCGCGGCCGCGTAGTCCAATTCGCCGGAGAGCGACCAGAATCGCATGGCCAGCGTGCGAGTTCCGATGGGCGCCAACAGCAAGGTGGCGGTCAGCTCGGTCGCGACCGCGACGAAGACCAGCGCACCGGCCGCCGCCGCGGCAGGAGCGGTGAGCCGCAAGGTTATTCGGACGAAGGTGACCGGGCCGGACTTGCCGAGCGACCGGGACGCCTCTTCCAGCCCGATCGGCACCTGCGCGAGCCCCGCCCGCACGCTGACCAGCGCGCGCGGCATGAACATCAGCACATAGGCGGCGACCACCATGGCCACCGTCTGATAGAGCGGCGGGGCAAAGCGGATGGTCACCGTCACCATGGCCAGCGCGATGACGATGCCGGGCAGCGAACTGGTGATGTAGTTGGCGCCCTCCACCATTCGAGCGAATACCGAGGTGGACCGCACCGCGATCCAGGCCACCGGGAAGGCGCACAGCGTGGTGAGCAACGCGGCCATCGCGGCGAGCGCGACGGTCTGCCCGAGCGCCTGGCCGATCTCGGTGAAGTCCCACACCTGCGCGCCGCCGATGCGCAGCCAGCGCCCGATGGTCCACAGCGGAACGCCGAGCGCGCCGACCGCCACCAGGGTGAGCGCGGCGAGCACCGGAATCGCGGTGGCCCCCAGCCGGATCCGCGTCGGCTCCCGTGCCGCGCCGCTGCCGATCCTGGCGTAGCGAGCGTTGCCGCGCACCGCGGCCTCACCCGACAGCAGCACCAGGCAGCAGACCACGAGCACGCCCGCCAGCATGCTGCCCGCCGGGCCCGCGAAACTGGACTGATACTGCTCGAAGATCGCGGTGGTGAAGGTGTCGAAGCGGACCATCACGAAGGCGCCGTACTCCGCGAGCAGGTGCAGGGCGATGAGCAGCCCACCACCCAGAATGGCCAACCGCAACTGCGGCAACACGATTCGCACGAACACCGCCACCGGGCCCGATCCGAGTGCCCGCGCGGATTCCTCCACCGCGGGGTCGAGGCGGCGCAGCGTGGCGGCGGCGGGCAGATAAACCAGCGGGAAGTACGACACCGTCGCGATGATCACCCCGGCGGACAGGCCGTGCATGGCCGGGAAGACGCTCACCCAGGCATAGCTGTTGACGAACGCTGGCACGGCCAGTGGCGCCACGAATAGCGGCCCCCACCAAGCCTTTCCGGGTACATCGGTGCGTTCGACCACCCAGGCGAGCCCGACCCCGAGCAGCACGCAGATCGGCACGGTGCACACCACCAGGCCGACCGTATTGCGCAGCAGCTGACCGACTCTCGGCCGGAACACCAGTTCGCCGGCCTGGCTCAGCCCGGTGGCGAAGATCTCGGACGCGATGTAGCCGAGCGGCACGAACGTCGCCGCCACCAGCAGCAGGGCGATAGCCGTGACGAGCGGCCCCGGTCGCCCCACCCGGGACGAGGCGAGAGCGGTCCGCAGGGCCACGGTCAGAGCAGACCTGCCTCGGTCATCAGCGCGGTGACCTTCTTGGCGTCGAGCTTGGACGGGTCAACGGCCGGTGCCTGCAGGTCGGCCAGCGGCGGCAGCGCCGGGTTGGCGGCTATATCGCTGGCGACCGGGTATTCCAGCGAATCGCCGTCGCGCAGCACCTGCTGGCCCGCCTTGCCGGTGATGAACGCCAGGAACTTCTGCGCCGATTCCTGCTTCTTGCTCGACTTCAGCACGCCGCCACCGGAAACGCTGACGAAGGCGCCGGGATCCTGCTGCTTGAAGTAGTGCAGTGCGGTGTGGCTGCTGCTCTCCTTGGTCTTGGCCTGATCGCGGTACCAGTAGTAGTGGTAGATCACGCCGCCGTCGGGGCTGCCCGCATCGACCGCCTTCATGGTGACCACGTTGTTCTGGAAGGCGGTCGCGTTGTCCTTCATCCCCTTCAGCCAGGCGCGGGTGGTGTCCTCGCCCTTGAGCGCGAGCAAGGCGGCCACGATGGCCTGGAAGTCGGCGCCGGACACGCCCGCACCCCAGCGGCCCTTCCACTGCGGCTGCGCGAGATCGAGCAGCGAGGCGGGCAGTTGGTCGGCGGCCAGCTTGTCCTTGTTGTAGACGAAAACCGTTGAGCGCGCGGCCACTCCGGTCCACTTGCCGGTGGACGGGCGGAACTGCGCGGGCACCCGGTCCAGCGTCGGCTTGTCCAGGTCGGCGAAAAGGCCCGCGTTTTCGACAAGCGCCATCGCGGGGGAATTCTCGGTGAGGAAGACGTCGGCGGGCGAGGCAGCGCCCTCGGCGACGAGTTGATTGCCGAGATCGGTGTCGCCGCCCTGCCGGAGCGTGACCTTGATGCCGGTCTCCTTGGTGAACGCGCTCGCCCATTCTTTGGTGAGCGATTCGTGCTGCGCGTTGTAGACCGTGATTTCTTTCGCGTCGTCGGACGAATTCGAGCATGCCTGAAGGCTGAGCGCCGCGACGGTGACGGCCAGTACTCCGGAGATCGTTTTCCATCCGACGGGCATCAGTTCGGTCCTTTCGCGGCGATTTCCTCAGGTGGATGAGGCTTACCTAAGTGAACATACCGGGTCCGACCTGCGCGGATGTGATCGGCACTGCCTTGGTGTTGCCGGAACTCCGGACCGGTCAGCCGAGCCCCGAGAAATCGCGCAGCACAACGTGATTGCGATCCGCCGTGGTGCCGAGGGTGTAATCCGGGAGCAGGCCGAAGTATTCGGCTCTGCTGGTCGCGCTCCAGCGGCGGGCGGCCTCGGTGCGGGTTTTGTAGAAGTTGAGCAGGTAGCCGCCCTCGTAAAGACGAAGCAGGCTGTAGCCGCCCGGGTATTCCTTCACCGCGGCGACTTCCAGGAATTCGACGGCGCACGCGGTGTCGGGGCGGGTGCGCCGATTACGGTGGGTATGGCCGCTGTGCTGGAGGAAGACACCGGGGGAGCGTTCGTACAGGGATTGCAGTTCGGCGCTGTCGCGGCCGTTGAGGACGAAGCCGGGTCCCGCGAGATTGGTCAGGCCCGATTCGACGGTGACCGGGTGATGGCCGAAGACCAGGGTCGGGCGGTCGGGGTCGGCGCGCAGTCGCTCGGCGAGCAGGTCGAATTGGGGGCGGTCGATGGTGCCACCGGAACCGTCGAGCTCGCTGGTGTCCAGGCCGAACAGTCGCAGGCCGCCGAATTCGTTCTCGATCAACTGCTGGCGCGGCAGGAACGCCTCGGCCCAGCAGTCGTGGTGGTCGGCGGGGGCGGGCGGACAGCCGGCGTAGTCCGGGCCGGTATGTGGGCGATCGTGGTTGCCGCGTACGACGAAATAGTCGCTGCCCAACGTCCCCCAGGTGTCGAGTCGCGCGCGTACGTCGCGCGAATCTGCCAGGGACGCTTCGCTGGTCAGGTCGCCCGCGATGAGTAGTCGCTCGGCAGCCCGGTCGGGGCGGCGCAGATCGTCGAGCATGGCGGCCAGCATCACCTCGGGATACGGTGGCACGTCTTGCCGGACGCCGGGTGGCAGGCCGTCGACGATCAGGCCGCTGACTTCTTCGCCGTAGTGCACGTCGTTGGCGAGGGCGAGGGTGTGCAGTAGCCGGCCCGGCGGCGGCACCAAAGTGGTGAATTCGCCGGTGCATTCGGGCGTTCCGGGGCTGAGCGTGGTCAGCGAGAGCGCGGGGATCGCGCGCACGCCGTTGGACCAAGCCTCGAAACGGTAGGTGCGGCCGGGTTCCAGGTCGTTGAATTCGGCGTAGTGGAACGGGGTCGGTTGGGGATCGGCGTGCACCGGAACGGGCGCGCGGACCGAATCCGCCGGGGCCAGGCGCAGTTCCGTGTCGGCATCCACCGGCACCAGCCGTGCGGCCGGATCGGGTGCCACCGTTGTCCAGGTCACGATCACCGACCGGTCGGTGATCGTGACCACCTCGAGATCGGTTGCGATTGCGATCAGCGGATTCGGTTGTGCCCGAGCCGAACCCGCCCGCGCCAACGGCAGCAGCGCCGCGTAACCGAGGGCGCCGAGCACGGTCCGCCGAGACGGCCCGCAGCACGACTGACCGATGGCTCGCCGGTTCATGCGCGTGGGGGTGGCGTCAATTCTTGCCCGAGCCCCCGGAGCAGACCTTCCACTTCCCGTCTTCCTTCTTCAGGTGTTCGGTGGTGCTCGTGTCGGTGTCGGGTGCCTGACCCGGTACCTCGAGGGTGAGTTTTCCGACGATGTGCGCGGTCGCGGTTTCGCCGGTGATCACGATGTTTTCGATCTTATCGATGGTCACCGCGACCGTCGCCGACTCGAATTCCTGTTTCTGTTCCTCGGGCAGCGCGTCGAACTCGGCCCGATCCGCCTCGCACGCCTTGGCCGCGGCCGCCCGGAATCCCTTGGCCTGCAGCGTGTCGTAGAAGTCGTGCACCGCCACCTCGATCCGCTTGCTGTCGGAGGCGAGCGGTCCCTTCCCCTGCGCGGTCAACACCGCCCCGAGCACCACAACGCCGCCGAGCGCGAGCAGCACCACGGCCACCAGTCCGATGATGAGGGCGATCTTGCTCTTGCGCGACGGCTGACGGGCGGGCGGCGGTGACGCATAGCCGCCTTGCGGGTAGCCCGTCGGCGGCGGATATTCGGTGGGATACTGCGGTCCTTGCTGCGGCGGCTGCCCGCCCGGCGGAAAAGTCATCGTCTCGTCCTCCGTCAGCCCCCCTCGGCTCACCCGAAGATTACGGCAACCGGGATGCCGAGCGAGCGAAAAGCCGACGCGGTCCGTGGAAACGGCACGGGTGTACGGCGACGTTGCGTCGGCGGGCGCCTATATTGGCTTGGTGTGGGATTATCGCCCATCTTCATTCGTGCAGAAGGAGATTCGGATGCGCAGGCTGTTCGTTATGTCCGTGCTAGGTGTCGGGCTGCTGGCGGTCGCGCAGAGCGCGGGAACCGCGGGGGCCGATCCGATGCCCGCCGGGCAGGGCGCACTGCGGGTGCAGGCCGCGACAACCGGCGCCGAATCGGCGGCCGTCGCGGGCGTACTGGTCGGGATCACCACGTGCGCGGCAGGGCCGATGCTCGCCACGCTGACCACCGGTCCGGACGGCAGCGCCACCACGAACCTGGCTCCGGGTTGCTACCTGGCTCAGTTCACGTCGGCGTCCGGCTGCGAGCCGAAGAGCACGACCTCCGTCAAGGTGGACGTCATCCCAGCCGCCACCCAGACCGCGACTTTCCAAGTCAGCTGCGCCTGACCTCGAGACCCGAACACAAAGGGCCCCCGACCGCGAATGCGGATCGGGGGCCCTTTGCACTGTGCCCTCGGCAGGAATCGAACCTGCGGCCTTCTGCTCCGGAGGCAGACGCTCTATCCCCTGAGCTACGAGGGCGGGATAGGACTCGGTCGGGGCGGGTATCGCCGCCGATCGGGCGGGGAAAGCGTATCGCATCGGCCGCCGGGAGCCAAAAAGGGTTGTCGGGGGCGGCGGTTCGGGTCAGTTCGGGGGCAGGGGTGTAGCGCCGCGTGTGGTGAGCATGGTGGTGATGAGTTCGGCTTCGCCGCGCTGGGTTTTGTCCATGGTGTCGGCGAGGGTGCGCACGGCCGTGGTTTCGGCGTGCGTGGCCGCGTACTCGATCATCGGGAGGCCGCCCTGGTGGTGGCGCAGCATGAGTTGCAGGAAGAGGGTGTCGAGCTGCGGGCCGGCGGCTTGGCGCAGCGCGGCGAGATCGGCGGGCGTGGCCATGCCCGGCATGGTCTGCATGGGCCCGGACATGGTCTGGGTCGCGCCGGTATGGCCGTGGCCGCCGGGCTGGTCATTCATCCAACCCATATAACCGTCGATGCTCTGCGCGGGTTTGCCCCACAGCTGCAGCCAGCCCTGCATCCGGCCGACCTGGTTCTGCTGGGTGGTCATGATGTCGTAGGCGAGGCGACGCACGTCGGTGTCGGTGGAACGGACCAGCACCACGCCTGCCATCTCGACGGCCTGCGCGTGATGGGCCGACATGTCCTGGGTGAAGCCGACGTCCACCGCGCCGGGATCCGGCTCGGACGAGTTGTTCAGCGGCAGCCGGATCAGCGTGCCGATGGCGACACCGATCAGGATGGCGCCGAGCACGCCGAGGATCAGCAGCGCGGTGCTTTGCCTGCGCACCTGGGCGCCGAGGCGGGATTCGGTGGAATCCGGCTCTATCTCGGTGGTCACTACCGGCTCGGCTGCGGCTGGCCCGGCGCGGGCTGGGCCGGGTTCGGTACGGGTCGCGGCGCTTGCTGGTTCGGCGCGGGCGCGCCGGGCAGGCCAGGAACTCCGGGCACGCCGGGCAGCCCACCGGGCATCCCGCCGACCTCACCCTGATCCTGCTGCAGGCCCTTGCCGTCCATCGGCACCGCGCCGGGTCCGGGCGGTGTCGGGTCGAACGGCGGCGGATTGTCGGTGTCGAAGGCGATCGTCGAGCAGTCCGCGCCGACCTCGGGGTAGGCGTAGTTGTTCAGGCGCAGCGCCGTGATGAATTGGCCGACGCGCGCGTCGGAGGCGCTGTCCAGCTTCAGCTGATGTCCCCACGATTGCAGCGAAACCGCATGGTCCAGGCCGGGATACGGCGACATCAACGAGTACGGCTTGCCCTGCACCTTGCTCTTCAGCGAGTCGATGCCGGCCGCGTCCACCTTGTCCGGGTTGTAGGCGATCCACACCGCGCCGTGCTCGAGCGAGTGCACCGCGTTCTCCATCCGGATCGGCTTGTCGTACACCACGCCGGTGCAGGTGGCCCAGGAAGCGTCGTGCGGTCCGCCGAACGCGGGGCTCTGGTCGTAGGCCACCCGCTGGGTCGGGCCGATATGCAGCCCGGCCGGGTATTCCTTCTTGACCACGCCGGGGATCGCATCGGAGGGGTCCTTGCGTTCCGCGCTGGGCGTGAACTTCTCCAGGTCCGCCTTTTCCTGGTACTTGGGTACCAGGCTGTAGGCGAGTGCGCCGATCAATGCGATGATGACTACGGCCGCGCCGATGGCCAACCAGGGAATCTGACGATTCTTCTGCGGCAGTTGCCCGCGCCCGCCCCCTTTGCGGGACCCGGACAATTTGGCGGCGGCCTTGACCGATTTGGCGCTGGGACTACTCGGCATCGCTCGTTGTGCTCTCTCGATGTGATGGATCCGCAGGGTGGGCGTGACTTGCGGACGGTTCCGGCGCAGTGCCCACTCGAGGTGTACACCCGCCAAGACCATAGGATAGAGACTCGTGACTCCAGCTGACCTTGCAGATCTCCTTCGCACCACTGCGGCGAAGGTGCTTGTCGAACGCGGACTGGACCCCGCGGTCCTGCCCGACGAGGTCACTGTCGAGCGCCCCCGCAACCCCGAACACGGTGACTATGCCACGAATGTGGCGATGAAGGTCGCGAAAAAGGCAGGCGCGAATCCGCGCGATCTGGCGACCTGGCTCGCCGACGCACTGAGCGCGGCCGACGAGGTGGCCTCCGCCGAGGTGGCCGGGCCCGGCTTCCTGAACATCCGGCTCGCCGCGTCCGCGCAGGGCGCGATCCTGGAGCAGGTGCTCGCCGCCGGCGCCGGGTACGGCAGCTCGGAGGCGCTGAAGGGCACCCGGATCAACCTGGAGTTCGTCTCGGCCAACCCAACCGGGCCGGTGCATCTCGGCGGCACCCGATGGGCCGCGGCAGGCGACGCGCTCGGCCGGATCCTGGCCACGCAGGGCGCCGACGTGGTGCGCGAGTACTACTTCAACGATCACGGCGCGCAGATCGAGCGGTTCGCCAGGTCGCTGGTCGCGGCGGCCACCGGCGCGCCGACCCCGGACGACGGTTACGCGGGTGCCTACATCGGCGAGATCGCGAGCACGATCGTGGCCGCGCATCCGCAGGCGCCCGCGCTGCCCGAGGACGAGCGGCAGGAGCTGTTCCGCGCCGAGGGCGTCGAGCTGATGTTCGCGCAGATCCGGCAGTCGCTGCACGAGTTCGGCACGGACTTCGACGTGTTCTTCAACGAGAGCTCGCTGTTCGAATCCGGTGCGGTAGAGCGGGCCGTCGCGAAGCTGAAGGGTTCCGGCGACCTTTACGAAAAAGACGGCGCCTGGTGGATCGCGAGTTCCGAATACGGGGACGATCAGGATCGCGTTGTCATCAAAAGCGACGGCAAGCCCGCTTATGTCGCCGGCGATATCGCCTACTTCCAGAACAAGCGGGATCGCGGATTCGATCTGTGCATTTATATGCTCGGCGCCGACCATCACGGCTATATCGGTCGGTTGAAGGCGATCGCCTCGGTTTCCGGCGATGATCCGGCCACCGTCGAGGTGCTGATCGGGCAGATGGTGAATCTGCTCAAAGACGGTGTCGCCGTGAAAATGAGCAAACGTGCTGGCACCGTGGTCACCCTCGAGGATTTGGTCGACGCGATCGGCGTCGACGCTGGACGCTATGTGCTGGTTCGGTCCTCGGTGAATTCGAGCATCGACATCGACCTCGATCTGTGGACCAGCCAGAGCAGCGAAAACCCGGTCTACTACGTGCAATACGCGCACGCGCGGACCGCGTCGATCGCGCGCAATGCCGCCGAGCTCGAATACGACAAGGTGACACCGGATCTCGCGCTGCTGACCTCCGACGAGGAGGGCGAGCTGATTCGCACCCTCGGCGAGTACCCCAGGGTGGTGAGCAGTGCCGCCGCCCTGCGCGAGCCGCACCGGGTCGCCCGCTACCTGGAGGAACTGGCCGGTACCTACCACCGCTTCCAGACCAACAAGAACCTGCGCGTGCTGCCCCTCGGGGACGAGCCCGTCAGCCCGACCAATGCCGCGCGCTTGGTGATGGTCAACGCGACCCGTCAGGTCCTCGCGAACGGCCTCGCCCTGCTCGGCGTCAGCGCACCGGAGCGCATGTGAACGGGCACAAGGACTTTCAGACGAGCGCCAGGGAGGAATTGTCATGAGTGCGCATCCCGCGGGGCCTCGGCATGCCGAGATTCCGCACGCACCTAATCTGCCGGAGCGTCCCCGTGACCCGCAGCAGATGATCGATCTGCCCGCGAATGTCTGGCCGCGCAACGCCGCCCGCGACGCCGACGGCGTGGTCCGGTTGGCCGGTGTGCCGGTGCACGAGCTGGCCGCCGAATTCGGCACTCCGCTGTTCGTGATCGATGAGGACGATTTCCGTTCCCGCTGCCGCGACATGGTCCGCGCGTTCGGCCCGGACGCGCGAGTTCACTACGCGTCCAAGGCTTTTCTGTGCGGCGAGATCGCGCGCTGGATCCGCGACGAGGGCCTGTCGCTGGACGTGTGCTCCGGCGGCGAGCTTGCGGTGGCCTTGCACGCGGACTTCCCGGCTGAGCGAATCGCGTTGCACGGCAACAACAAATCGGCGCCCGAGCTGGAAGCGGCCGTCGCCGCCGGTGTCGGCCACGTGGTAGTCGATTCGCTGATCGAGATCGAGCGACTAGAGGCCATCGCGGGCCGCGCCGGGGTGGTGCAGGACGTGCTGGTCCGGGTCACGGTCGGCGTGGAAGCCCATACGCACGAATATATTTCGACCGCGCACGAGGATCAGAAGTTCGGCTTCTCGATCGCCGGCGGTGATGCAATGGAGGCGCTCGCGCGGGTTTTCGACGCGGACAACCTGCGCCTGGTCGGCCTGCACAGCCACATCGGCTCGCAGATCTTCGAGATCGACGGCTTCGAGATCGCCGCGCGCCGCATGCTGCGGTTGCTGCACGACGCCATCGAGAAGTTCGGCGTCGACCGCACCGCGCAGATATCCACGCTGGATCTCGGTGGCGGGCTTGGTATTTCGTACTTGCCGAGCGATGACCCGCCGCCGCTGGACGACTTCGCCGCGAAGGTGCGCGACCTGGTCGCCGCCGAGGCGGCCGCCATCGGCCTGCCGCAGCCGAAGATCGCGGTGGAGCCCGGCCGCGCCATCGCCGGGCCCGGCACGGTCACCCTGTACGAGGTCGGCACCATCAAGGACGTCTCGCTCGACGGCGGCCTGCGCAGGCGCTACGTCAGCGTCGACGGCGGCATGAGCGACAATATCCGCCCGGCGCTGTATCAGGCGGACTACGACTGCCGCCTGGTCTCCCGCTCCTCCGAGGCCGCCGCCGTGGTCGCGCGCGTCGTCGGAAAGCATTGCGAGAGTGGCGATATCGTCATCCGCGATACCTGGATGCCCGAGGACGTCGGCCCCGGCGATCTCGTCGCCGTCGCCGCGACCGGTGCGTACTGCTATTCGATGTCCAGCCGATACAACCAGCTGACCCGCCCCGCGGTGGTCGCGGTGCGTGACGGACAACCGCGACTCATCCTGCGCCGAGAAACGGTGGCGGACTTGCTCAGCTTGGAGGTTGAATCATGACGAATGCCAACCAGACCTGGGGGAGAGATCAACCGATCGGCGTCGCCGTCCTGGGCATGGGCAATGTGGGCACGGAGGTCGTGCGGATACTGCGCGAACATTCCGAAGACATGCGGTCCCGGGTCGGTGCGCCGCTGGTGCTGCGCGGCGTCGCGGTCCGCAATCTCGACAACGATCGCGGCCTGCCACCGCACCTGCTGACCACCGACGCCGACGCCCTGGTCGCCCGCGACGACGTGGACCTGGTGGTCGAGGTGATCGGCGGCATCGACCCGCCGCGCCGGCTGATCCTGGCCGCGTTGAACGCCGGCAAATCCGTGGTGACCGCGAACAAGGCGCTGCTGGCCGACTACACCGGCGAACTCGCGGCAGCCGCCGAACGCAGCCGCGCCGATCTCTACTTCGAGGCCGCGGTGGCCGGCGCCATCCCGGTGGTCCGGCCGCTCATCCAGTCGCTGGCCGGTGACCGGGTCAACCGGGTGGTCGGCATCGTCAACGGCACCACCAACTTCATCCTCTCCGCGATGGACGAGACCGGCGCCGACTACGAGGTCACGCTGAAGGAGGCCACCCGCCTCGGCTACGCGGAGGCCGATCCGACCGCCGACGTGGAGGGCTACGACGCCGCAGCCAAGGCCGCGATCCTCGCCTCGCTCGCGTTCCACACCCGGGTCACCGCGGCCGACGTGTACCGCGAGGGCATCTCCAAGATCAGCTCCGAGGATCTGGAGACCGCCTCCGCGCTGAACTGCACGGTCAAGCTGCTCGCCATCTGCGAGCGGGTGCCCGCCGGACCGGGCGAGCCGAGCGTGGCCGAAGGCGGCAAGGATCGCGTTTCGGTGCGCGTTTACCCGGCCCTGGTGCCGCGCAAGCATCCGCTGGCCGCGGTGAGCGGCGCGTTCAACGCGGTGGTCGTCGAGGCGGAGAACGCCGGGCGGCTGATGTTCTACGGACAGGGTGCGGGCGGCGCGCCGACCGCCTCCGCGGTGCTCGGCGATCTGGTGATGGCCGCGCGCAACAAGTTCTACGGTGGCCGCGCTCCCGGCGAATCGGTTTATGCTGAGCTACCGATCGCGCCGATCGGCGATACGCCCACCCGCTATCACGTGAACCTGCAGGTGGCAGACCGTCCCGGGGTACTTGCCGCAGTGGCGGGCGAATTCGCCAAGCACGGGGTAAGCATTTCGACCGTCCGCCAAGAGGGGCACGGCACGGGTGCTCGCTTGGTCGTGGTTACCCACCACGCCGTGGAATCTGCGCTCGCGGACACCGTCGCCGCCCTCGGCGAGATGGAATCCGTCACATCAATCACCAGTGTTCTGCGATTGGAAGGCACCGAAGAATGAGTACGTCCAGTGGTCGGCAGACGGCGGGGTGGGTCAGCGCCGGCGTGGCGCCGCAAGCCGGAGTGCACTCCCGCTGGCCCGGTCTGATCGCGGCCTACCGCGATCGGATCGCGGGCGCGGCCGAGTGGGACCCGGTCACTCTGTACGAGGGTGGAACGCCGCTGGTGCCCGCGCCGCACCTGTCCGAATTGACCGGGTGTGACGTTTATCTCAAGGTCGAGGGGCTGAACCCGACCGGTTCGTTCAAGGACCGCGGGATGACGGTCGCGATCACCGACGCCAAGTACCAGGGTCAGCAGGCGGTGCTCTGCGCGTCCACCGGCAACACCTCGGCATCGGCCGCGGCCTACGCGACCCGCGCTGGCATGACCTGTGCCGTGCTGATCCCGCAGGGCAAGATCGCGATGGGCAAGCTGGCCCAGGCGGTGATGCTCGGCGCCAAGATCATTCAGGTGGACGGCAACTTCGACGACTGTCTGGAACTCGCCCGCAAGGTCACCTCGGACTTTCCCAGCATCGGCCTGGTCAACTCGGTGAACCCGGCCCGCATCGAGGGGCAGAAGACCGCCTCGTTCGAGATCTGCGACGTGCTCGGCAAGGCCCCCGACGTGCACGCGCTGCCGGTGGGCAACGCGGGCAACATCACCGCGTACTGGCGTGGCTACCGCGAGTACTACGCCGACGGCATCACCACCCAGCTGCCGCGCATGCTCGGCGTGCAGGCCGCGGGCGCCGCGCCGCTGGTCAACGGTGCCCCGGTGAGCAACCCGGAGACCATCGCGACGGCCATCCGGATCGGCGCGCCCGCGTCCTGGAACGGCGCGATGGCGGCCAAGGAGGAGTCCGGTGGCGCGTTCCGCGCGGCCACCGACGACGAGATCCTTGCGGCCTATCGCCTGGTCGCGGCACGCGAGGGCGTGTTCGTCGAGCCAGCGTCGGCGGCCAGCGTCGCGGGCCTGCTCGCCGCGCACCAGGAGGGCTGGCTGGATTCGGGCCTGACCGTCGTGTGCACCGTCACCGGCAACGGGCTCAAGGATCCCGACACCGCGCTGCTGGGAATGCCGCAGGTGCAGGCGATTCCGGTCGACCCGGTCGCGGTCGCCGCCGAACTAGAGCTGGCCTGAGTTGACCTCGCGCGAAGGCCAGTTATCGGTGCGCTCGCGGAACGCGAGCGTGAATCGCACTTTGCCCGCAGGCCTTTCGGTAATCGCGCGGGTGCCCGCGTCCACCGCGAACCTCGGTCCCGGGTTCGATTCGCTCGGTATGGCATTGGGGATCTACGACGAGATCGAGGTGCGCACTACCGATTCCGGGCTCACCATCCGGGTCGAGGGTGAGGGCGCCGACGATGTCCCCTGGGGCCCTTCACATCTCGTGGTGCGCGCGATCGAGCGCGGACTCGAATCGGCGGGCGTCTGGGCTGACGGCCTCGATGTGGTGTGCCGCAACGTGATTCCGCACTCGCGCGGGCTCGGCTCCTCGGCCTCGGCGGTGGTCGGCGGGCTGGCCGCGGGCTGTGCCATCGCGGCGAAGTTCGATCCGGCGCTGGCCGTGTCCACCGACCAATTGGTGCAGCTCGCAGCGGAATTCGAGGGTCATCCGGACAACGCGGCGGCCAGCGTGCTCGGCGGCATCGTGGTGTCCTGGACCGAGACCGACCGGGCCGCCGACATCGGCCAGGACGGCGTTCCGGTGGCCGAGCATCACGGCCGGGTCTACCGGGCCGTGCGGCTTGACCCGCATCCGTCGCTGCGGGCCTTTGTGCTCATTCCGGAAGAACGCTCGGCTACCGCGCACACCAGGGGTTTGCTGCCCGAGGTGGTGCCGCACGGCGACGCCGCGTTCAACGTCAGCCGGGCCGCGCTCGCGGTGGTGGCGCTGACCCAGCGTCCCGACCTGCTGATGCCCGCGACGGCCGACCGGCTGCACCAGGCCCAGCGTGCGCCCGCGCTACCGCTGACAACCACCTGGATCTCCCGGCTGCGCGCGGCGGGCATCGCGGCCGCCGTTTCGGGGGCAGGCCCCACCGTTTTGGCCTTGAGCACCGGCGAATTCCCTGCCGAACTCCGTGAACTCGCGGTCATGGACGGGTTGCGGGTGGTCGAACCGGGACTGGCCGACGGAGTCCTGACCGACTGTGTTTGAGCTGCGGCGCTCCCTCGGCACCCCTCGGTTACCCTCCGCTACCGCCACCTTGTCCGACCACTCGCGCCGCGACGGCGCGTCTGGCTTGCCGAGATTCGCAATGGGCAGCTATCCTGAGCGAGTCCGTACATCGTGCGCATCAGACGCCGGTGCTTCATCAGGGCAATCGCTCCAGCAGGCTCCAGGCTCGAGCCTCCAGGCCATGGGGGTGCTGCGTAGCTGCGCAACTGGAATGATCACTCCCCACCTCACACCACCGGTGGCGAAGCGGACGGACGCATCCGAGTCCGGCAGAATGCCCGGACTGCGGGACGAACCCTCGAAACAGCACACGGCAATCGGGGGAAGGAAAGGATTTCCGTGACAGATACGGACCTGCTCGCAACACCCGGGGTGGAATCCAACCCAACATCTCCGGGGGACCGCGAAAGTGACTCCGGACAGATTTCGAAGATGAGCGAACAAACCGACGTCGCACGATCGGGGCTGACTGGAATGTTGTTGCCGCAGTTGCGCGCGCTCGCGGGGGAGCTCGGTATCCGAGGCACCTCCGGAATGCGCAAAGGCGATTTGATCGCCGCTATCAAGGAAAATCAGTCCGGGAAACCGGCCAAGGGTGAAAAGCCCGAAGGGGGACAGGCCAAGTCCGCGGTTTCCGCCAAGGCCGATACACCCGGTAATTCGGAAGCACCGGCTACTCAGCCGGCGCCCGCTCGGGCCGAACAGGGCACCCTCGACGTGGATACCGCCCCCGCGAAGCAGGCTCCCGTTGTCGAGGCTGCCGCCCCGGCGAAGGAATCCGCACCCGTGAACTCGGCACCGGCCGAGACCACACCGTCCAACACGGCCGAATCCGCCGAGGATGCCGGCCGCGATGGCGGTCAGCGTGGTCGTGGTCGGCAGCGGCGCGGCCGTGACCAGGCGCGATCCGGCGGCGGCGAGACCGCTACGGCCGATGCGCGTGGTGACGAGCCGAAGCAGGACACCGAGCAGGGCGAGCGTCGCCAGCGCAATCAGTCGGGCGAGCGTAATCAGTCCGGTGACCGCGCGCAGTCGGGTGAGCGCAATCAGGGCGAGCGCAATCAGTCCGGTGACCGCGCGCAGTCGGGTGAGCGGAATCAGTCCGGTGAGCGCGGCCAGTCCGGCGAGCGCAACAACCAGAACGGCAACGGCGGCGGAAACGCCAACGGCGGCCGGAACAACGACCGCAACAATGCCCGCAACAACAATGACGACGACGAAGAAGGCGGTCGCGGGCGGCGGGGACGTCGATTCCGCGAGCGGCGTCGTGGTCGTGACCGCGAGCCGGGCACCGGCGGCGGCGAGGCGCGCGAGCTGGAGATCCGCGAAGACGACGTGTTGCAGCCGGTCGCGGGCATCCTCGACGTGCTCGACAACTACGCGTTCGTCCGGACCTCGGGCTACCTGGCCGGACCGAACGACGTCTATGTCTCGATGAACCTGGTCCGCAAGAACGGCCTGCGCCGCGGTGACGCGATCACCGGTGCGGTGCGTGCCCCGCGCGACGGCGAGCAGAGCAACCAGCGGCAGAAGTTCGACCCGCTGGTCCGGCTGGACACGGTCAACGGTGGTGAGGTCGATGCGGCCAAGCGGCGCCCCGAGTTCAGCAAGCTCACCCCGCTGTACCCGAATCAGCGACTGCGCCTGGAGACTCAGCCGAACAAGCTGACCACCCGCGTCATCGACCTGATCATGCCGATCGGTAAGGGCCAGCGCGCCCTGATCGTCTCGCCGCCGAAGGCCGGTAAGACGACGATCATGCAGGACATCGCGAACGCCATCGCCATCAACAATCCCGAGGTCTACCTCATGGTTGTGCTGGTCGACGAGCGTCCGGAAGAGGTCACCGACATGCAGCGTTCGGTGAAGGGTGAGGTCATCGCCTCCACCTTCGACCGCCCGCCGTCAGACCACACCTCGGTCGCCGAGCTCGCCATCGAGCGGGCCAAGCGGCTGGTGGAAATGGGCAAAGACGTTGTGGTGCTGCTCGACTCGATCACTCGACTGGGTCGTGCGTACAACAACTCCTCGCCCGCTTCCGGTCGAATCCTGTCCGGTGGTGTCGATTCCACCGCGCTGTACCCGCCCAAGCGGTTCCTCGGCGCGGCGCGCAACATCGAAAACGGTGGCTCGCTCACCATCATCGCGACCGCGATGGTGGAGACCGGCTCCACCGGTGACACGGTGATCTTCGAGGAATTCAAGGGCACCGGTAACGCCGAGCTCAAGCTGGACCGCAAGATCGCGGAACGGCGCGTGTTCCCCGCGGTGGACGTCAACCCGTCCGGCACTCGTAAGGACGAGCTACTGCTCAACCCCGACGAGGCCGCGGTGCTGCACAAGCTGCGCCGCGTACTGTCCGGCCTGGACTCGCACCAGGCGATCGATCTGCTGATCGACCGTCTGAAGAAGTCCAAGAACAACCTCGAGTTCCTGATGCAGGTCAGCAAGACCGCACCGGGCGCGCTCGACGAGTAGGCAGTCCCGCCTCTCCGCGTATTCAGGCCAGACTTGGGTGCCGCGAGAGTGTCGTTGGCGGCTGACGGCGGGTGCCTGCCCGAGTTTTGGGCGTACCCGGCGAGTTACCCATGTGCTCGCGAAATCAGTTGATGCGATGGCAGATGCCGAGAGGGCTCCGTTCAGGCGGGGCCCTTTCGGCGTCTGTGGGCAGAAGAACATGAGACCGATGACAGCCGCGCCGCTGATCATGAAGCCGAGAATGATCGCCGCGCTCGCCACTGCACTCCCCTCCGGAGCGGTGGTCGAGGACTGGACATAGACGGCGGTTCCCGGAGCTGCCGAGGTGGCGGTGTCCGGCAGTGCCCACCAGCCGACCGCGACAGCGAGGATCAACAGACCGAAGATCGCCGACGCGACTCGGATGTTCACAAGTTCTCCCTTCGCTGGTCACGGCACGCCGTTGTGCAAGGTCTCAAACTCTATGAACGAAGCTGTTCGTATACCTGAGTAGCCAACTACCCGTCTTCAGGGTTCCTGAGACACCGGCGAAGCGCGTGCCCGAACTTCCTGGGGCGGCGACGTTGGGGGGAGTACCTAGGGCGGGAACAAACCACTAGCCGGGGGTGTTTTGGGAGCGTAGGGACTGTTCTGGCATACTGAACGGTCGTTGCGTCTGCTCCGTTTCGAGCAGACCTCCCGCCTAAGTCGGCTCCGGTTCACGTTCCCGCGATTCCCGCGCGAGCGACCCGGCGGCCAATATCGAGAGGACACCATGAAGGCAGGAATTCACCCCACGTATGTCGAGACCACGGTCGTCTGTGGTTGCGGCAATACGTTCCAGACTCGCAGCACCAAGGAGTCGGGACACATCAACGTCGAGGTTTGCTCGCAGTGCCACCCGTTCTACACGGGCAAGCAGAAGATCCTCGACACCGGTGGCCGCGTGGCCCGCTTCGAGGCTCGCTACGGCAAGCGCGCGGGCAAGAAGGCCGACGCGGACGACGCCGCAGCCAACTAGCTTCCTCGCCGACGCCCGGTCCTGCTCCGCAGGCCGGGCGTCGGTGTTTTGTATTGGGTCCTTTTCGACAGGGAAATACAGAAAGAGGAAGCGCCGTGACGCAACCGTCCGCGATCGACGACATTCTGGCCGAACACGCAGGCCTGGAAACGCAGCTGTCCGATCCGGCGCTGCACAATGATCCGGGCGCGGCCCGCCGGGTCGGCAAGCGATTCGCCGAGCTCGCGCCGGTCATGGCCACCTACACCAAGCTGAAGTCCGCCCGCGACGATCTGGCCGCCGCGCAGGAACTCGGCGCCGACGACGCCGCCTTCGCCGCCGAGATCCCGGACCTGGAGCGCCAGGTCGCCGAGCTGGAGCAGACCCTCGCGGATCTGCTCGCCCCGCGCGACCCGCACGACGGTGACGACGTGGTGCTCGAGGTGAAATCCGGTGAGGGCGGCGAGGAATCGGCGCTGTTCGCCGCCGATCTGGCGCGCATGTATGTCCGCTATGCCGAACGGCACGGCTGGAAGGTCGAGATCCTTGACGTCACCGTGTCCGATCTGGGCGGCTACAAGGACGCGACGCTGTCGATCAAGAGCCGCGACGCCGCGCGCGACGGCGTGTGGTCGCGATTCAAGTTCGAGGGCGGCGTGCACCGGGTGCAGCGCGTCCCGGTGACCGAATCGCAGGGCCGCATCCACACCTCCGCCGCCGGTGTCCTGATCTACCCGGAACCCGACGAGGTGGAGGCGGTGCAGATCGACGAGACCGACCTGCGCATCGACGTCTACCGTTCCTCCGGCAAGGGCGGTCAGGGCGTCAACACCACCGACTCCGCCGTTCGCATCACCCACCTGCCCTCCGGCATCGTGGTGACCTGCCAGAACGAGCGTTCGCAGCTGCAGAACAAGGCCCGCGCCATGCAGGTGCTCGCCGCCCGGTTGCAGGCGCTCGCCGAGGAACAGGCCGACCAGGAAGCCGCGGCGGGCCGGGCCAGCCAGATCCGCACGGTGGACCGCTCCGAGCGCATCCGCACCTACAACTTCCCGGAGAACCGGATCGCCGACCACCGCATCGGTTTCAAGGCACACAACCTGGACGCCGTACTCGATGGCGAGCTGGATCCGCTGCTCGACGCACTCGGCAAGGCCGACCGCGAGGCTCGGATGGCAGCGGAGTGAGCCGGGTAGCGCTGCGCCCTGCCATCAACGACGCCATCGAGACGCTTCGTTCGGCGGGGGTACACAGCCCGCGGGCCGACGCGGAGCAGTTGGCCGCGCATGTGCTCGGGGTCGAGCGCAGCAGGCTGGCGCTGACCCCGCTCGTCGCGCCGGAGACGGTGACCGAGTACCGCGCGCTGGTTGATCGGCGGGCACAGCGAATTCCGTTGCAGCACTTGACCGGAACCGTGGCGATGGGGGAGATCGACCTGGCGGTCGGGCCCGGAGTCTTCATTCCGCGGCCGGAGACCGAGCTGCTGTTCGCCTGGGCGCTGGCTCAGCTCGAGACGCTGCCGCACGATCACGCACCGGTCGTCGTCGACCTGTGCACCGGGTCCGGTGCGCTGGCGCTGGCCATCGCGCACGCGCGCCCCGACGCCGAGGTGCACGCGGTGGAAATCGATCCGGCGGCGCTGCGGTGGGCCCGCCGCAATGCGGACCAGTGCATCGCCGACGGCGACACCCCGATCACCCTGCACGCCGACGACGTCACCGACCCGAATCTGCTGACCGAACTCGACGGCCGGGTCGACCTCGTGGTGTCCAACCCGCCCTACATTCCCGACGGCGCGCGGCTGGAACCCGAAGTCGCCGACCATGATCCACACCTGGCACTGTTCAGCGGTGCCGACGGCCTCGACGTCATCCGCGCGATGATCCCCACCATCACCCGGCTGCTGCGCACCGGCGGCGCCACCGCGATCGAACACGACGACTCCAACGGGTCGGACCTCGCCGCCCTGCTCGGCAAACACGGTGACTTCACCGAAATCGTCGAACACCCCGACCTCGCGGGCAAGCCGCGGTTCGTCGCCGCGACGCGCGGTCAGTACTGATCTCCACCCGGTGTAGGCGTCGAGTGCACCGTTATGTCAAGGTAGCAACTGATTTCCGACCACTGCCTCACCGCCGGCCGCTGCTATGCCGGGTGAAGCACCTAGGCCTGGCCAAGAGGCCCGGAGAGGCGGATTAGCATGGTGCCCGTGAGTACCGTCTACGACTGCGCGGATCCCGATACGCGCGCCGCCGGACTGACCGCAGCCACCAGTGCCCTGAAATCCGGGCGACTCGTCGTGCTGCCTACCGACACGCTCTATGGCCTGGCCGCGGACGCTTTCGACGCCACCGCGGTGAGCTCGCTGCTCGCCGCCAAGCGTCGTGGCCGCGATATGCCGGTGCCGGTGCTGGTCGGTTCCTGGCACACCATCGACGGCCTGGTCTTCTCGGTGCGCCCGCAGGCCCGCGAGCTGATCCGGGCGTTCTGGCCCGGCGGCCTGAGTCTCGTTGTGCAGCAGGCCCCTTCGCTCGCCTGGGATCTTGGCGACACGCGCGGCACCGTGATGCTCCGGATGCCGCTGCACCCGGTCACCCTGGAACTGCTCCGCGAGGTCGGCCCGCTGGCCGTGTCCAGCGCCAACGTCTCCGGCCAGCCGCCGGCCAAGACCGCCGCCGAGGCCCGCGATCAACTGGGCGACCTGGTCAACGTCTACCTGGATGGCGGCCCGGCCGATCATGCCGTGGCCTCCACCATCGTCGACCTCACCTCCGACCAGCCGCGCATCCTGCGCGAGGGCGCGGTACCCATCGGCGACATCGCCGACGTGCTCGGCATGTCACCGGAGGCGCTGACCGGCGCCGCCACCCGATGATCGGTGGGTGCCGCGGATGACCGGTTCGGGTGCCGTCGTCCCGCTACGGGAACTATTGCTCGTCCTGCTCATCTCCGCGGTCGTGACCTTCCTCGCCACCGGCGGAATCCGGGTGCTCGCCATCGGATTCGGCGCCGTGGCGGTGCCGCGCGAGCGTGACGTACACGTCAAGCCGATTCCGCGGATGGGCGGTGTCGGCATCTACGTCGGGGTGGTCGCGGCGATGCTGTTCGCGTACCGGCTGCCCGCGCTGCGCCGCGGCTTCGACTACACCCCGAACATTCCGCTCGCGGTGCTGGTGGCGAGCACGATCATCGTCGCGGTCGGCATCGTCGATGACCGGTGGGGCCTGGACGCGCTGACCAAGTTCGCCGGACAGGTGACCGCGGCGGGCGTGATGGCCGTGATGGGTTTGAGCTGGTACAGCATCTACAACCCGTTCAACAACACCACGGTCTTTCTGGACGCGCTGCAAGGCGGTCTCGTCACGGTGGCGGTCACGGTGACCCTGGTCAACGCGATGAACTTCGTCGATGGGCTCGATGGGCTCGCGGCCGGACTCGGATTGATCGCGGCGGTCGCGGTTTTCGTGTTCGCGATCGGCTTGATGAACGAGCAGGGCGGCTCGGTCGACACCTATCCGCCCGCGCTGCTCGCCGCCGCGCTGGCCGGTGCCTGCGTCGGTTTCCTGCCGCACAATTTTCAGCCTGCCCGGATATTCATGGGCGACTCCGGCTCGATGCTGATCGGGCTTGTCCTCGCCGCCGTATCCACCAGCGCGTCGGGGCGCATTCCGTTGCAGGGCTTCGGGACCCGCGACATCGTCGGTCTGCTCTCGCCGCTGCTGCTGGTCGGCGCGGTCATGTTCATTCCGGTGCTCGATCTGGTGCTGGCGATCATCCGGCGGGTCCGTGCTGGGGTTAGCTTCTCCACTCCGGACAAGATGCACCTGCACCATCGATTGCTGCAGATCGGACATTCGCACCGGCGCGTGGTGCTGCTCATCTATTTATGGGTCGGCATCCTCGCGTTCGGTGCGGTCGGCACCGCATTGATGAACCTCACACTGGTTGTGCTGCTGGTCGCGGGTGGGCTGGTCTTCGCGCTGGTGGTGACCGCCATTCCCGGGCTGCGCCGCGGGGAGGCAGCGGGGGACCGGCCACCCTCCGGGTAAGGTTCGCGAATGTGAACTTCACTCCCACTCCGGTCCCCGGTCCCGACGCCCCGCTGAAGGCGGCGTTGCGCTACGGCTTGATCGGTTTGGGCGTGTTGGTTGTGTTGTCCGTCGCAATCGGTGCCGCGGCCGCGGGCACGCCGGGTCTGTGGGGCGCGTTGATCGGCTCGGCGATCGGCGGCGGCTTCATTTTGACCACCGCCGCGGTGGTGTTGTTCGGCGCGAAATTGCCGCCGTCGACGGCGGGCATGGTGATGCTGGCCAGCTGGGTCGGTAAAATGCTGGTTGCCCTTTTGGTCATAGCAATACTGAATCAATTCGACTTTTATGACCGAATGGTCCTTTTCTTGACCGTGATCGGCGCGCTCGTCATCGTGCTCGGCGCGGAGACGTATGGCGTTGTCAGACAGAAGGTTCCGTACGTGACGGTGCCGGATTCGACCCCGGATTCGCCGACTCGGGAAGATTGATCCCCACCCACCTACACGCTGTCGTAGATAACTTGGTAAAGTGTTGGTAAGCAAGCAACCAAGCGAGGGGGGATCGTCAAGATCCCTCCGAGTGCCGCTATGCTTACTGCCGTGCCGGGCTCTGAGGGTTCCGGTTCTGCATGTCGACGATGTCGCCGACACACGTACAGACGCCAGGTGGAATCAAAACCCGCCGCACAGCTGCTGACGAACTTCGAGCCGACCTGAGTCGACCCAAATTGATCGTCAATGTCCGATCGAACCGTGGGATCAACCGAACCCGCGGCCCGAACACGGGAGAGAACGCTGAGCGTCACCACTTTGGCGGGCGAGTTCCACGCGCCATCGCTGTCCGACTTCTTCCCTCCAGCGCTGCTGTTCGAGGGTACGCCGTTCGAGCTCGATCGTTTGATGCTTATCAGGCTGATCATGTCGGCGGTCCTGATTGTCGTGATGATGCTGGCTTTCCGGAATCCCCGTCTCGTCCCGCGCGGACTGCAGAACATCGCCGAAACCGGCCTGGTGTTCGTCAAGGAGCAGATCTGCGACGAGATCCTCGGTAAGGAAACCGGTCGCAAGTACTTTGCGCTGATCGCGACAATCTTCTTCTCGGTGCTCTTTCTGAACTTCTCCGGCATCATTCCGGGTTTGAACATCTCGTCGAACGCCCGAGTCGGCTTTCCGCTGGTGTTGGCCCTCATCTCCTATGTCGCGTTCAACTACATCGGTATCAAGAAGTACGGGTTCTTCAAGTACCTGCGCAGCAGCATCGTGGTGCCGAATGTGCCGCCCGCGCTGCATGTGCTGCTGATTCCGATCGAGTTCATCTCGACGTTCGTGCTCCGGCCGTTCACGCTGACCGTCCGACTCATGGCCAACATGCTGGCCGGGCACATCATGCTGGTGCTTTTCTTCAGCGCCACCTGGTTCTTCTTGTTCGATGCCGTCTCGTGGATGAAGGTGTTCTCGCCGTTCTCGCTGCTCGCGGGTCTCGGGTTCACGCTCTTCGAGCTCCTGGTCATCTTCTTGCAGGCCTACGTTTTCGCCCTGCTGACCGCGGTCTACATCGGACTCGCGCAGCACGCGGATTCGCACTGACCCACAACTACCGGATACCTGCTACACACGCCGACCGGCGGGTGAGCAACAGAAAGGGAAATGGAACTCATGAGCCTCGCTTACTTGGCCCAGGAAGCCGCTTCGACCTCTGAGAAGATCAAGGGCTACGGCGCCATCGGCTACGGTCTCGCCGCCATCGGCCCCGGCATCGGCGTTGGCATCGTTGTCGGTAAGGCGATCGAGGGCATTGCCCGTCAGCCCGAACTCCAGGGCACGATCCGTACCAACATGTTCCTCGGTATCGCGTTCACCGAGGCCCTCGCCCTGATCGGCCTTGTGGCCGGGTTCATCTTCTGATTGCCATGAACGGGCTTTCTGTGTTCGCCGCGGATGCTGGGGAAGACATCAACCCCCTCATCCCCGAGACATACGACATCGTGTGGTCGGTGGTCTGCATCGCGATCATCGGCGTCGTTTTCTACAAATATGTGATCCCGCGCTTGCTCAAGGTGCTCGACGAGCGCAGCGATAAGATCGAGGGCGGCATCGCTCGGGCCGAGGCCGCGCAAGAAGAGGCCCAGCTCACACTGCAGCAGTACCAGCAGCAGCTGGCCGAAGCGCGGCTGGAGGCATCGCGTATCCGTGAGGACGCGCGCACCCAGGGCCAGCAGATTCTCGCGCAGATGCGCGCGGACGCGCAGGCCGAAAGTGACCGCATCGTTGCCGCGGGCCACAGCCAGCTGGAAGCACAGCGCCAGCAAATCCTTACCGAACTGCGCTCCGAACTCGGCCATACCGCCGTAGATTTGGCCGAAAAGATTATCGGGCAGTCGGTTTCGGACGAAGCTAAGCAGGCGGCGTCGATCGAGCGGTTCCTGACCGAACTCGACGACGAGTCGAAGGCCGGCATCGGGGTCGGAAGGTAGCGACACGAAAGTGAGAAGCATGTACGCAGCGAGCCGCGAGGCCTGCGCCCGGTCTCGGGAGGCGCTCAGGGCCGCTCTGACCGGAAGCGACAGTGTCGCGGCCACAACGGGTTCCGAACTGTTCGCCGTTGTCGCCGTGCTGGACGACCAGCGTTCGCTGCGTGTTGCGCTCGCGGACGTGTCGGTGCCCGGCTCGGCCCGGGCCGAGCTCAGCGAGCGGGTCTTCGGCGGAAAGGTCAGCCCGGCCACCCAGGCCGTGTTGACCACCGCCGTGGCCCAGGACTGGTCCCGGACCGCCGACCTGGTCGACACCCTGGTATTGCTCGGGCAAGAAGCGTTGCTGGAGTCGGCGTCCGACAGTGGTCGGCTCGACGCGGTCGAGGACGAGCTGTTCCGGCTCGGTCGGATCATCAGCGACAACCCCGACCTCGAGCAGTCCCTTTCCGATCGGACCAAGCCGGCCGAGGCGAAGCGGGAATTGATCAATCGCCTGCTCACCGGCAAGACCGAATCCATCACGCTAACCCTGGCTGAGCAGGTGGTGACCAGGCAGAAGACGGCAGTCGGGGTGGCATTCGACGAACTGTCCGACCTGGCCGCGGCCCGTCGCGACCAGATCGTGGCGCACGTGCGTGCGGCGATCGAACTGTCGGCGCAGCAGCGCGAGCGGCTCGCCGCCTCGCTGCATCGCATCTACGACAAGCCGATCCAGGTGCACGTACAGGTCGACCCGAGTCTGCTGAGCGGGCTCGTCGTACACGTCGGCGACGACGTGATCGACGGCAGCGCAATCGGCCGGCTCGAACGGCTGCGTCGGTCCCTGACCTGACGACGTCCTCATCCCCCCGACATTCGACACAGCGAGAGCAGGAAGAACATGGCGGAGCTGACGATCTCCTCCGACGAGATCCGTAGCGCGATCGAGAGCTACACGCAGAGCTACACCCCCGAGACCTCCATCGAGGAAGTCGGTGTTGTCACCGACACCGCCGACGGCATCGCGCATGTCAGCGGCCTGCCTTCGGCAATGGCCAATGAGCTGCTGGAGTTCCCGGGTGGCGTGCTCGGCGTGGCGCTGAACCTCGAAGACCGCTCGATCGGTGCGGTCATCCTCGGCGAATACGCCGACCTCGAAGAGGGCCAGCAGGTCCGCCGGACCGGCGACGTGCTCTCCGTTCCGGTGGGCGACAACTTCCTCGGCCGCGTGGTCGACCCGCTCGGCCAGCCGATCGACGGCCTCGGCGAGATCGAGGCCGAAGAGCAGCGCGTGCTCGAGCTGCAGGCCGCCTCCGTGCTGGAGCGTCAGCCCGTCGAGGAGCCGCTGGCCACCGGCATCACCGCCATCGACGCCCTGACCGCGATCGGCCGTGGCCAGCGTCAGCTGATCATCGGCGACCGCAAGACCGGTAAGACCGCGGTCTGCATCGACGCGATCCTGGCGCAGAAGGCGAACTGGGATTCCGGCGACCCGGCCAAGCAGGTGCGCTGCATCTATGTCGCCGTCGGCCAGAAGGGTTCCACCATCGCGGGCGTCAAGTCCGCGCTGGAAGCCCGTGGCGCGCTGGAGTACACCACCATCGTCGCGGCCCCCGCGTCCGACTCCGCCGGCTTCAAATGGCTTGCGCCGTACACCGGTTCGGCCATCGGCCAGCACTGGATGTACCAGGGCAAGCACGTCCTCATCGTGTTCGACGACCTGACCAAGCAGGCCGAGGCGTACCGCGCCATCTCGCTGCTGCTGCGTCGCCCGCCGGGCCGCGAGGCGTACCCGGGTGACGTCTTCTACCTGCACTCCCGTCTGCTGGAGCGTTGCGCGAAGCTGTCCGACGAGCTGGGCGCAGGCTCGATGACCGGTCTGCCGATCATCGAGACCAAGGCCAACGACATCTCGGCGTTCATCCCGACCAACGTCATCTCGATCACCGACGGCCAGGTCTTCCTCGAGTCCGACCTGTTCAACAAGGGTGTCCGCCCGGCGATCAACGTCGGTACCTCGGTCTCCCGTGTCGGTGGCGCGGCCCAGACCAAGGGCATGAAGAAGGTCGCGGGCTCGCTGCGTCTGGAAATGGCGCAGTTCCGCGAGCTGGAGGCGTTCTCCGCGTTCGCCTCCGACCTCGATGCCGCGTCGCTGGCGCAGCTCGAGCGTGGCGCCCGCTGGGTCGAGCTGCTCAAGCAGGACCAGTACTCGCCGGTCGCCGTCGAGGATCAGATCGTCTCGATCTTCCTGGTCGACGACGGTCGCTTCGACTCGGTTCCGGTCGCCGACATCCGTCGCTTCAACAGCGAACTGCTCGAGCACCTGCACCGTGCCGCGGCCGACGCCTTCAAGTCGATCGAGGGTGGCAAGGTCCTCAAGGACGAGGCCGCCGACCAGATCAAGTCGGAGACCGACAAGTTCAAGCAGGGCTTCCTCGCCTCCGACGGCAGCCGTGTGGTGAACGAGGCCGAGGCGGGCGATCTCGAGCACGAAGAGGTCGAGACGCTGTCGGTCACCCGCAAGCACGTCGAGAAGTGACCCAGGTCCGGGACTGATGCGAGTTATTCGTAAAGACGATGCGAATGAAGGGAGTGTGAACCGCTATGGCAAGTTTGCGTGAATTGCGCTCCCGCATTCGTGGTGTGAATTCGATCAAGAAGATCACCAAGGCCCAGGAGCTGATCGCGACCTCGCGAATCTCCAAGGCGCAGGCCAGGGTTGCGGCCGCCAAGCCATATGCCGAGGAGATCACCAAGGTCCTCGGCGAGCTGGCGAACGCGTCGAAGAACCTGACCCACCCACTGCTGACCGAGCGCGCTGAACCGCGCCGGGCGGCGGTGCTGGTGATCACGAGCGACAGCGGCATGGCCGGTGGCTACAACTCCAACGTGCTCAAGCGCGCCGAAGAGTTGATGCACACGCTGCGTGGCGAGGGCAAAGAGCCGGTGATCTACGTGATGGGCAACAAGGGCCTCACGTACTACACCTTCCGCAACCGCACCCCCGTCGCCTCGTGGGCCGGGTTCTCGCAGCAGCCGAAGTACACCGATGCGTCGGCCGCCTGCAATCACCTGGTCGAGGCGTTCATGGCCGGCTCCGACGGCGTGGTTCCCGCGCCGAACGGTACCGGCGACATCGCGGGTGTGGATGAGCTGCACATCGTGTACACGCGGTTCGTGTCGATGCTGACCCAGACCCCGGAGGTGCGCCGGTTGGCGCCGATCCAGGTCAGCTATGTCGACGAGAACTTCGACATGGGTGAGGACTTCGTGTCCGATTCGCCGACGGCGGATGTGCACGCGCAGTACGAGTTCGAGCCCGACGCCGATGTGCTGCTGGCGGCCCTGCTGCCGAAGTACATCAACACGCGTATCTACTCATCGTTGCTCGAGGCAGCGGCATCCGAGTCCGCGGCTCGGCGCACCGCAATGAAGGCAGCCACCGATAACGCCAACGACCTTGCCACGGATCTTTCCCGGCAGGCGAACTCGGTGCGGCAGGCCCAGATCACGCAGGAAATCAGCGAAATTGTCGGCGGCGTAAACGCGCTGGCTTCGAGCTCGGACCGCGACTAAGAAGCGCAGGAAGAGAAAAATGACCGCAGCAGTCACGCAAGACAACACGAGTCGGACCGGCGCAGACTCAGGTCGCGTCGTCCGAGTCATCGGCCCCGTCGTCGACGTCGAGTTCCCCAGGGGCTCGATTCCCGATCTGTTCAACTCCCTGCACGCCGAGATCACGCTGGCCTCGGTGGCCAAGACGCTGACCCTCGAGGTTGCCCAGCACCTCGGCGACGGCATCGTGCGTTGCATCTCGATGCAGCCCACCGACGGCCTGGTCCGCAGCGCGCCCGTCACCGACACCGGCAAGCCGATCTCGGTGCCGGTCGGCGACGTGGTCAAGGGCCACGTGTTCAACGCCCTCGGCGATTGCCTGGACACCCCCGGCCTCGGCCGCGACGGCGAGCAGTGGGGCATCCACCGCAAGCCACCGTCATTCGACCAGCTCGAGGGTAAGACCGAGATCCTGGAGACGGGCATCAAGGTCATCGACCTGCTCACCCCGTACGTCAAGGGTGGCAAGATCGGCCTGTTCGGTGGCGCCGGTGTCGGCAAGACCGTGCTCATCCAGGAGATGATCACCCGTATCGCGCGGGAGTTCTCCGGTACCTCCGTGTTCGCCGGCGTCGGCGAGCGCACCCGTGAGGGCACCGACCTCCGCCTGGAAATGGAAGAGATGGGCGTCCTCCCGGACACCGCCCTCGTCTTCGGCCAGATGGACGAGCCGCCGGGCACCCGTATGCGCGTCGCCCTCTCGGCCCTCACCATGGCCGAGTACTTCCGCGACGTGCAGCACCAGGACGTGCTGCTGTTCATCGACAACATCTTCCGGTTCACCCAGGCCGGTTCCGAGGTGTCGACCCTGCTCGGCCGGATGCCCTCGGCCGTCGGTTACCAGCCGACCCTGGCGGACGAGATGGGTGAGCTCCAGGAGCGCATCACCTCGACCCGTGG
The DNA here is from genome assembly GCF_044455225.1 of Nocardia sp. NPDC051321. Lineage (NCBI taxonomy): Bacteria > Bacillati > Actinomycetota > Actinomycetes > Mycobacteriales > Nocardiaceae > Nocardia > Nocardia sp. NPDC051321. The sequence goes on from NZ_JBITEM010000011.1 coordinate 395,189, forward strand.
TCGGTCGATCACCTCGCTGCAGGCGATCTACGTGCCCGCCGACGACTACACCGACCCGGCGCCGGCCACCACCTTCGCCCACCTCGACGCGACGACCGAGCTTTCCCGCCCGATCTCGCAGAAGGGCATCTACCCGGCCGTCGACCCGCTGACCTCGACGTCGCGGATCCTCGAAGCATCCATCGTCGGTGACCGGCACTTCGCCGTTGCCAACGAGGTGAAGCGAATCCTGCAGAAGTACAAGGAACTTCAGGACATCATCGCCATCCTCGGCATGGACGAGCTCTCCGAGGAGGACAAGGTCCTCGTCGGCCGCGCCCGTCGCCTGGAGAAGTTCCTCGGCCAGAACTTCATCGTGGCCGAGAAGTTCACCGGCCAGGTCGGTTCGGTGGTTCCGCTGGAGCAGACCATCGACGACTTCGACCGGGTCTGCAAGGGCGAGTTCGACCACTTCCCGGAGCAGGCGTTCAACAGCTGCGGTGGCCTCGACGATGTCGAGGCGGCCGCGAAGAAGATCGCCGGAAAGTAGCCTCGATGTCGGAAATGTCAGTTGATCTCGTCGCCGTCGAACGGCTGCTCTGGTCCGGCCAGGCCACGTTCGTCAGCGCGCAGACCACCGAGGGTCAGATCGGCATCATGCCGGGCCACGAGCCGCTGCTCGGTCAGCTGGTCGAGGGTGGCACGGTGGCCATCGTCTCCACCGACGGCGAGCGCATCGTCGCGGCGGTGCACGGCGGCTTCTTCTCGGTGACCGCGAGCACGGTCCGGATCCTTGCCGAGTCGGCGGAATTCGCCGACGAGGTGGATGTCGAGGCGGCCCGGCGCGTGCTGGCCGACTCGGCGGCCAGCGAGGAGGACCAGCTGGCGGCGCAGGCTCAGGTCCGCGCGGCGGAGCAGGCCGCGAACGCGTAAGCGACAACCGCATAGAACACCAGACTGTCGGCGGCGAAGGGATCTTCGCCGCCGACAGTCGTCTTATAACGGGTGACGATCGTCTTAATACACGGCCCCCCAGTTTGTAAACTTGGTGTCGTGGTTGAATGACCGCACGGCGGTGTGAGCGGCGGGTCCGGAGGCGGCAGCTTGGGTAACCGCGGAGGGCCTGCGAAGACCGCCAATTGAATAGGGTGTCGACGACACGGCGACAGAGCGAAGGGACGAACTGCATTGCAGACCGGGATGGTTCTCCTGATCATTCTGGTGCTCACGCTCGTGTTCCTGGCCCTCGCCTCGACCTATCGCCTGATCATGTTGCGGCGCGGCGGAACCGCCGCACTGCTGCGGGTGCTGCCCGCGCGGGGCGGACAAGGTTGGCGGCACGGACTCATCCGATACGACGAGGACCGAATGGTCTTTTTCAAGCTGACCAGCCTGAAACTCGGACCGGACTGCACAATTCACCGCCAAGGCATCGAGATCGGCGACCGACGCGGACCCGTCGGCGACGAATACGACATCATGAGCGACGACATCGCGGTGATCGCGGTGACCGATCGGGACGGCAGCTATGAGCTGGCCCTGGATCGCGCGTCGCGAACCGCTTTTCTCTCCTGGGTGGAATCCCGCCCCTCCGACCGCACCCGCCGAATGCGCTAGCGGCGCAGGTACGCAACCTTGGTACCCACAGATTTCGTTAGTACATGGGTAACTTGTCGGGTACGGGCTGACCCCGCCACTGACTTTGCCGCCAGTCGCCAACGTTACTGTTGTGGCACCTGGGTCTGGCCTGAAGACACGGAGAGGCGGAACAGTGAGTGTGCATCTGACGCGGATATACACGCGTACCGGCGATGACGGGACCACTGGTCTCAGTGATTTTTCGCGGGTGGCGAAGACCGATCCGCGCCTGGTCGCGTACGCCGACTGCGATGAGACGAACGCCGCAATCGGGGTGGCTCTCGCGCTCGGGCAGCCCGAGGAGCAGTTGCGCGAGGTGCTGCTGCAAATACAGAACGATCTGTTCGATGCGGGAGCCGATCTGTCTACCCCCGTTGTCGAAGAGCCCAAGTACCCGCCGCTGCGCATCACCCAGCTCTACATCGATCGGCTCGAAGGCTGGTGCGATGAGTTCAATGCTGAACTGCCAGCACTGAATTCGTTCATTCTGCCCGGTGGCACACCGCTCGCGGCGTTACTGCACACGGCCCGCACCGTCGCCCGTCGCGCGGAACGTTCCGCCTGGGCGGCCGTGCGGACACACCCGGACGACACGAACGTCTTGCCTGCCAAGTACCTCAACCGGCTGTCGGATCTGCTCTTCATCCTGAGCCGCGTGGCCAATCCGGGCGGCGATATCCTGTGGAAGCCCGGCGGAACCAGGTCGAGCACCTGATAATGCTCGAGACAGAAGGACGCACGTCCTCGGGTTCATGGGTAACACCCCGGGTACACCCAGAACTCAGCCCGGCATCGGGCCGCCGGTCCGTAACCGAACTACCGTGGCACCCACTAGTGCGCTGAATACCCGGAGTGGCGGAACAGTGCCGCAACTATCCTTGCACCCAACAGTGCGCCGAATACGCGGAGAGGCGGCATGGAACGGTTTTTGGTTACCGGCGGGAATCGACTCGTCGGTGAAGTCGCGGTGGGGGGCGCCAAGAACAGCGTCCTCAAGCTGATGGCCGCCGCATTGCTGGCCGAGGGCACCACCACGATCACGAACTGCCCGGACATTCTCGACGTGCCGCTGATGGGTGACGTGCTGCGCGGCCTCGGCTGCGACGTCGCGATCGACGCCGGGGTCGTCACCATCGACACCCCGGCCGAGCCCAAGTACCACGCGGACTTTCCCGCGGTGACGCAGTTCCGCGCGTCGGTCTGTGTGCTCGGTCCGCTGATGGCGCGCTGCAAGCGCGCGGTCGTCGCGCTCCCCGGCGGCGACGCGATCGGTTCCCGGCCGCTCGACATGCACCAGGCCGGCCTCCGGTTGCTCGGTGCGACCAGCGAGATCGAGCACGGTTGCGTGGTCGCGCGGGCCGACGAGTTGCAGGGCGCCAAGATTCGGCTCGACTTCCCCTCGGTGGGTGCGACCGAGAACATCTTGATGGCCGCTGTCCTCGCCGAGGGCGAGACCGTCATCGACAACGCCGCGCGCGAACCCGACATCGTCGACCTGTGCAACATGCTGGTGCAGATGGGTGCCCGGGTCACCGGCGCCGGTACCTCTGTACTCACCGTGCAGGGTGTCAAGCGCCTCTCGCCGACTACACATCGCGTGATCGGCGACCGCATCGTCGCCGCGACCTGGGGAATCGCCGCGGCGATGACGATGGGTGATGTTCGGGTGACCGGGGTCAATCCCAAGCATCTGTCGTTGGTACTGGACAAGCTGCGCTCGGCGGGCGCGCGTATCTCCTTCGAGCAGGACGGTTTCCGCGTCGTGCAGGCGGAGCGGCCGCGCGCGGTCAACTTCTCCACGCTGCCGTTCCCCGGCTTCCCGACCGACCTGCAGCCGATGGCGATCGGGCTCGCCGCGATCGCCGACGGCACCTCGATGATCACCGAGAACGTCTTCGAGGCGCGGTTCCGCTTCGTGGAAGAGATGATCCGGCTCGGCGCCGACGCGCGGACCGATGGTCATCACGCGGTGGTGCGCGGTATTCCGCGGTTGTCGAGTGCGCCGGTGTGGTCGTCCGATATTCGGGCCGGTGCCGGCTTGGTACTCGCCGGTCTGGTTGCCGACGGAACCACCGAAGTGCACGACGTCTTCCACATCGACCGCGGCTACCCGAATTTCGTCGAGCAACTGCAGGCTCTGGGCGGCGAAGTGAAGCGGGTCGGTGCGGCCGAATGATGTGTGAACGCCGAAAACGCTTCGTGACCAGCAGATTTGACATGGTGCACGCAGACACGTAACTTTATTCAAGTCAGAGCGACACGGACACCGACCCGGGGCCGAGGAGCTGAGCGGAAACGCTGAGCGCAGGCCAGGGAAACGAGGTAGTACGAGGAGCGCCTGACGCTCACACTGGCTCGACTGAGACCCCGATTTGGTTCTGGGGGAGCGGCTGAGCTAAGCTGAATAAGTTGCCTCACCGATCAAGCGGACAAAGTCCGGGCGATGGTGTGTGCGTGTGTTCTTTGAGAACTCAATAGTGTGTCGATGAATGTCAGTGCCAATTATTTAATTGGTTCCGGCCTCTCATACCCCCCGGTTGATGAGGTCGGACATTTAGTCAGCAAATCTTTTTGCTGGCGTTTTGTTTTGCTAGGTTTTCGGACTCTAGTTAAGTATTTCTGATTAACCCTTCGGGGTAGTCAAGAGTCTTCAACGGAGAGTTTGATTCTGGCTCAGGACGAACGCTGGCGGCGTGCTTAACACATGCAAGTCGAGCGGTAAGGCCCTTCGGGGTACA
>NZ_JBITEM010000012.1:0-281960 GCF_044455225.1 Nocardia sp. NPDC051321
TCGTGAACGACCGACGCTTCCGAGACATACAGACATCCTCTCAGCAGGACAAACCATCCCGCTAACTAGGTGTCCACCGTTCGGGGGGAGCCTCAGGAGTCGAAAAGTGGACCGACGCCTTGCTTCGGACATCTGGTCGTGTTAGATCGATGGTGTCTGTGGAATTGAAGACACACGAGAAGGACTTGCTTGGCAAGGAGTATCGCCCCGGCTGCTGGGCTCCTCTCGGGAGCTGTCCTGTGGCGTCGCACAGGCCTAGGGCACGGTCTATCGAGCAATGGTAGATATGGGGGAACAGTTGCAAAGCAAGGATTCCGACGGCAGCGACATTCCAAGGAACATCACGTATCTACTGCGCCCACGTTCGTACCTGGTAGTCGGGAACCTGGCGTGCCTACGAGGTGAAAGTGGAGGCGATCACCAAGACAAGATGCGGTCGTTCGAACTTTTCCGTCGTCAGCTGGTCGAACCTGAACCGCTCACTTTCGGTGAACTACGACTCGCCCGAGCTGAGTGGTTGGTGACGCCCGCGGTCACACCGGGCGACGCTGAGGGGTGAGCTCATAAGGCTCCCCACCGCTGCACCGCCGCCCAGGACTGTTCGGCCGGTAGAAGGAGGTAGTTTGGATCAGCGGCGGACCTCGTCTACTGCAACTGGACGCCCTTGCCGGCGGGAGAGTTCGCAGGCTTCGGCGACGTAGAAGGCTTCTAGGGCGTCGGCAGGGCTGCAGGGGTTTTCGAGGTTGCCGTTGATGACGGAGATGAAGGCGTCTAGTTCTTCGGTGTAGGCGTTGCGGAAGCGGTCCATGAAGCCGGGGTAGGCGGGGTAGGGGGAGGCGGGGTAGTCGGGTTCGACGGAGGTTAGGGGGGCGCGGTCGTCGAGGCCTACGATGGCGTTTCCCTTGGAGCCGAGGGCTTCTAGGCGGACGTCGTAGCCTGCGCCGTTGTAGCGGGTGAGGGAGACGGTTGCGAGGGTGTCGTTGTCCAGGTGCAACAGGATCGCGGCGGTGTCTACGTCGCCGGATTCGGTGAAGACCTGGTCGCCCTGGTTGGTGCCGGTGGCGTAGACCTCGGTGATCTCGCGGCCGGTTACCCAGCGAATGATGTCGAAGTCGTGGACGCCGCAGTCGCGGAAGATGCCGCCGGAGTGGGGGATGTAGGCGGGGGGCGGGGGTGTGGGGTCGAGGGTGGTGGCTCGGAGGGTGTGGAGCCAGCCGAGGGAGCCGGAGGTGATGGCGGTTCGGGCGGCTTGGTAGCCGGCGTCGAAGCGGCGTTGGAAGCCGATTTGTACTGGGACTGTGGTGTTTTGGAGGTGTTCGAGGACGGCTAGGGTGCCTTCGATGTTCGCAGCGACTGGCTTTTCGCAGAAGACGGGGATGCCTGCGTCGACTGCTCTGGTGATCAGCTCGGGGTGGGAGTCGGTGGCGGTGGTGATGATGAGGCCGTCGAGGTCGGCGGCGAAGAGGGTGTCGAGGTCGGGGGCGAACTCCAGGCCGAGTTTGGTTGCGGTGGTGCGGGCTCGGTCGGGGTCGGCGTCGGCGACGATGACGTTGGCTACGTTGGGGAAATTCTTGAGGGTTTCGGCGTGGGAGGTGCCGATGCGGCCGGTGCCTGCGAGGCCGAGGGTGACGGCTTTGTGGGATGTCATCGACTTTCCTCCTGGTGAAATCACGACGTGCGGGATGGAACTGCCTGGGGCAGGGGATGTTTCAGCGGGTGGGCGCGCTCGTCGTCGAGCGGACGACGAGGGAGGGCTGGAGGCGGTGGCGGACCGGGTCGGTGCGGTCGGCGCGTAGGCGTTCAACGAGTGCTTCGACGGCGAGGCGGCCCATTTGGACGCGCGGCTGGTCGATGGTCGTGAGCGAGATGTGGCGGAGCGCGGCTAGGGAGGTGTTGTCGTAGCCGACGATGGATACGTCGTCGGGGACGCGCAACCCGGCCTCTTCCAGCGCGGACATGGCGCCGACGGCGTTGAAGTCGTTGCCGCAGACCAGGGCGGTAGGGAAGTTGTTGCGGGAGAAGAGGTTCAGCAGCTTCTGCACGGCGGCCATGCCCGCGGCGTCGGTGTGCTCGCTCGGGACGACCATCGGCTCGAGGCCGTGCCGTTCCATCGCGGTGCGGTAGCCCTTGCGGCGGGGAGCGGCACTGAACGCGGTGCCGCCGTCGAGGTGCACGATGCGCCGATGGCCCAGAGAGGCAAGGTGATCCACGGCTAGACCGACACCGACCTCGCCGTCGTCGTTGACGGTGTCGACGTCGGCGACGCTGGAGCTGCGGGACACCAGGACCAGCGGAGCCTGTTGTGCCGCATCGCGAATGGCGCCGGCGGGCAGGATGGGCGAGAGCAGGATGATGCCGCCGGGGCGGAACGCGAGCAGGCTCTCCAGGGCGGTGCGCTCGCGGGCGGCGCTGCGGCGGCCGGTATTGAGGATCAGCTCGAGGCCGGATTCCTGTGCGGCGCTGTCCATTCCCTCGACGACGTCGGCGAAGAAGGCGTTGTGCAGGTCGGAGACCATGACGCCGACGATGTTCGAGGTTCGGCTGGCCAGCGAACGGGCCATGATGTGCGGCTGGTAGCCGAGGTCTTTGGCGGCCGCCAGCACGGCACGGCGCCGGTGCTCGCTCACCTTCGGTGAGTTGCGCATGACCAGCGAGACGAGGGCGCGGGAGACGCCGGCGCGCTCGGCGACGTCTTCCATGGTCGGTCGCGCCATGTCGCCTCCGTTCCGCGTTCGATGGTCCGTGCAGTGTCGGACGTTACAAGGTTGGCGCGCGCGAATCAATAGAGCGCTCTAATCGGACTTTCTGCACTATCGGAGTTCTCGGCGTTTCCGCTGGATGGCCGGATATTACCTGGTATTAGCGATATTCTGGACAACGGTGCGCCTCTTGACACACTATGACCCACGTTACATAGTTGGAGCGCTCCAATCGCTTGGAGCGTTCAACTCGACATCGAAGGTCGGAGAAGTCCTGATGACCGAACCGCTCTACCCGCTGCGCGTCGCGGCCGCCCCCATCTCCTGGGGAGTGTGCGAAGTTCCCGGCTGGGGTCACGTGCTCGACGCGCACACTGTGCTCTCGGAGATGGCCGCGCTGGGCCTGACCGCGACCGAACTCGGGCCGCCCGGCTATCTTCCGCGCGACCCAGACGAATTGCGCTCGTTCCTCGCGACATTCGGCATCTCCGCGGTCGGCGGGTTCCTGGCGCTGGTGCTGCACGAGGATCCGGAGAACGCGATCGCGGCGGCGAAGGAGAACGCCGCGTTGTTCGCCGCGACCGGGGCCGATGTGCTGGTGCTCGCCGCCGCGACCGGGCTCGGCGGATATGACGCTCGCCCGCAGCTCAGCGCGGACGAGTGGCGCACGCTCATCGATACTTCCGCCGCGATCCGCGACATTGCCGCCGAGCACGGTTTGCGTGCGGTGTTGCATCCGCACGTCGGCACGCACGTAGAGTCCGAAGCCGAAGTCGAACGCTTCCTTGCCGATTCGGACCTCGATATCTGTCTCGACACCGGACACCTGCTGATCGGCGGCACCGACCCGGTGCTGCTCGCGCGGCGACACGCCGACCGGATCGGGCACATTCACCTGAAGGACGTGCGCAGCGCGGTCGCCGACGAGGTACGCGGCGGCGCAATGGAATACAGCGAGGCCGTGCGCCGCGGGCTGTATGTCCCGCTGGGCGAGGGTGATGTCGACATCGCCACTCTGGTACACAGCATGCAGGCCGCCGGATACGACGGCTGGTATGTGATGGAGCAGGACACCGCCCTGCGGCCGACCGACTCGGCGGAGCTGCCGAGCCGGGACACCGAACGCAGCCTGCGCCACCTTGCGGCGCTCGCGACTTCCGCCGCACGAATCTAGTTGGGAAGTGATGACAACGATGTCTCTTCGAGTACGCCGAGGGTGGCAGCGATCGCGCCGCTTGGTGCCGTGGCTCGCCGCCGCCGCGGTGCTCGCCGCGTGTAGCGGGCCGGGCGCCGACGTGCCTGTCCCGACCAATTCGCCTGTCGCCGCAGGCAAACTGAATTCCGTCGCGGTGGTGACACACGGCAGCCCCGGTGACGCGTTCTGGAACGTGGTCAAGAACGGCGCGGAGGCCGCGGGCAAAGACCTCGGCGTCCGAGTCGAATACAACTCGGCCGGCGATCCGGGCCAGCAGGCGAAGCTGATCGACAACGCGGTCGCGCAGGGCGTCGACGGGCTCGTCGTGTCGATGGCCAACCCGGACGCGCTCCGGCCCTCGATCGAAAAGGCCAGGGCCGCAGGCATTCCGGTGGTGACGATCAACTCGGGGGAGAGCGAGAGCGTCAAGTACGGCGCCATCGGCCATGTGGGACAAAGCGAGTCGCTGGCCGGGCAGGCGGCAGGCAAGCGCCTCGCCGACGCCAAGAAGACCAAGCTGCTCTGCGTGATCCACGAGGCGGGCAATATCGGCGCCAACCAGCGGTGTGAGGGCGCGACCAAGGCCTTCGGCAACGGTACGACGCTGCAGGTGGACATCAACAACCCGACCGACGCGCAGTCCCGCATCAAGGGTGCGCTCGAGGCGGACAAGTCCATCGACGCTGTGCTGACGCTCAATTCACAGGTCGCCGCTCGCGCGGTGGACGGGGTGAAAGAGGCGCAGTCCGGCGCGACGGTCGCCACGTTCGACCTCAATACCGATGTGGTCGAGGCCATTCGCGCGGGCAAGCTGCTGTTCGCCGTCGACCAGCAGCAGTACGAGCAGGGCTATCTGCCCGTGGTGCTGCTGCAGGCATACCGGACGAACCTGAACACCGTCGGTGGTGGCACACCGGTGCAGACGGGTCCGGCCTTCGTCGACAAGAGCAACGTCGATGCCGTCGCCGCGCTCGTGGCACAGGGGACCCGCTGAGGAGTATGAAATGACTGTTGCCACAAAGACATCCGAGGCCGACCCGGCCGCCGAGCCGAAGGGGCCGACGCTGATGCAGCGGATGGTGGTCCGGCCGGAGATCGGTGCCGCGCTCGGCGCGCTACTCGTATTTGTGTTCTTCTCGATCATCACCGACCGCTTCCTGAGTCCGCTCGGCGTCGCGACCTGGCTGGACGACTCGTCCACGCTCGGCATCATGGCGGTCGCGGTGGCACTGTTGATGATCGGCGGTGAATTCGACCTGTCGGCCGGTGTGATGACGGCGTCGACCGCGCTGGTCACCGCGCTGCTCGCGGTGCACGCGGGCTGGAACGTCTGGTTCGCGCTGCTGGCCTCGCTGGTGCTCGCGCTGCTCGTCGGCGCGTTCAACGGATGGTTGGTGATGCGCACCGGATTGCCGAGTTTCATCGTCACGCTCGGCACTTTTCTTGCGCTGCAGGGCCTGAACCTCGGCGTGACCCGGATGGTCACCGGAACCGTTCAGGTGTCGGGGATTCGGAGCGTGGACGGCTACAACTCGGCGGGCTGGGTGTTCGCCTCGACGCTGAACATCGGTGACGCCCGCATCCAAGCCTCGGTCATCTGGTGGATCGTGTTGACGGTGATCGCCTCGATCGTGTTGGTGCGCACCAGGTTCGGCAACTGGATCTTCGCGGTCGGCGGTGCGCTGCAGAATGCGCGGGCGGTGGGTGTCCCGGCGAACCGGACGAAGATCGTGCTCTTCATGACCACGGCGTTCGCCGGATGGGTCGTCGGCTCCTGCAGCATCCTGCGATTCGCCAGCGTGCAGGCGAATCAGGGGGTGGGCCTCGAGCTGCACTACATCATCGCCGCGGTTGTCGGCGGTTGCCTGCTGACCGGTGGTTTCGGCTCGGCCGTCGGTGCCGCGATCGGTGCTCTCATCTTCGGCATGGCCCGTCAGGGAATCGTGTTCGCGCGCTGGGACAGTGACTGGTTCATGCTGTTCCTCGGCGTGCTGCTGCTGGCGGCGGTGTTGGTCAACAACAGATTCCAGAAGCGAGCCGAAAGGGTACGCCGATGAGTGAAGCATCGCGAAGCGATTCGATGGAGGGCGGCGGCCGGGCGGCGCCACTGATCGAGGCCGTTGGTATCGGCAAAAGCTACGGCGGTGTTGTCGCGCTGCAGGACGTGTCCACCGTGGTCAACGCGGGTCAGGTGACCTGCATCCTCGGCGACAACGGCGCGGGCAAGTCGACGCTCATCAAGATCCTCGCTGGCGTGCACCAGCACGATCGCGGCGAGCTGCGGATCGACGGCCAGCCGGTCCGATTGTCCTCGCCGCGTGCGGCTTTGGACCATGGCATCGCGACTGTCTATCAGGACCTTGCGGTGGTGCCGCTGATGAGCGTGTGGCGCAACTTCGTGCTCGGCTCGGAGCCGACGACCGGACCGTTCCGGTTGCTCGATCGCCGCAAAGGCCGGGAGATCGCCCGACAAGGGTTGGCGGACATGGGCATCGAGATTCGTGACATGGAGCAGCCGGTCGGCACGCTGTCCGGCGGTCAGCGGCAATGCGTCGCCATCGCGCGGGCGGTGCACTATGGCGCCAAGGTGCTGATCCTGGACGAACCGACCGCCGCGTTGGGCGTGAAGCAGGCCGGGGTGGTGCTGAAATACGTTGTCCAGGCACGTGATCGTGGGCTCGGCGTCATCCTCATCACGCACAACCCGCACCACGCCTTCCCGGTCGGCGACCGGTTCCTGCTGCTCAAACGCGGCACGGTGCTCGGCTCGTACGAGAAGGACCAGATCGACTTGCCGGAGCTCACCCGGCAGATGGCGGGTGGCGCCGAGCTGGACGCGTTGCAGCACGAACTGGAGCGGGTGGTGTCGTGAGCGGCCGCGTAGCGAGGCCGGTCGGGCGGCGGGCTCTGCGATGAGCGAAGTGGAAGCGTTGACGATCGGTCGGGTAGGAGTCGATCTCTATCCGCAGCAGAGTGGTGTCCGATTGGCCGAGGTGCAGTCGTTCGCGAAGTTCCTCGGCGGCACCGCGACCAACGTCGCGGTGGCGGCCGCCCGGCTCGGTCGCCGCAGCGCGGTGCTGACGAAGGTGGGGCCGGACGGTTTCGGCGACTACGTCCGAACGGCGTTGGCGGACTTCGGTGTATCGCCGCAGTACGTGTCCACCGCACCTGATCTGCTTACCCCGGTGGTCTTTTGCGAACTGAACCCGCCTGCCGATCCGCCACTGCTGTTCTACCGCGCGCCCGTCGCGCCGGATCTCACTATCACCGAGGACGAGGTGCCGTGGGATGTGGTGGATTCGGTTCCGCTGCTCTGGGTTACCGGTACGGGGGTGAGCGCCGAACCCGGACGCACCACCCAGCGCCGGATTCTCGAACGGCGCGACCGGCGCGGGCACACCGTGCTCGATCTCGACTACCGGCCGATGTTCTGGCCGGACGTCGAGACCGCCCGGTCCGAGATCGGCTGGATGGTCGACCATGTCAACGTGGTCGTCGGCAACCGCACCGAGGTCCAAGTCGCCGTGGGCACAGCCGATCCCGACGAGGCCGCCGACCGGCTGCTTGCTCGCGGCGTTCGTCTCGCGGTGATCAAGCGCGGCGCCGAGGGCGTGCTCGTCGCCACCGAGTACGAACGCTGGACGGTGCCACCGTGCCGCGTCGATGTGGTGTGTGGTCTCGGGGCCGGTGACGGCTTCGGTGGTGCGCTGATCCACGGCCTGCTCTCGGACTGGGACCCGCACCGCATCGCCACCTACGCGAATGCCGCTGGCGCTCTGGTGGCGTCGCGGTTGGCGTGCGCGGACGCTATGCCGACGAACTCGGAGATCGAGGAACTGCTGTGCCGCTGAAGTGGCCGGCATTCACAGAATTGGAGGAACTACGGTGCATTTGACCGACGAACGCTGGCGTGAGCTGCTGCGCGTCCGCGCGACGGACCCGGCGGCGGTCGAGCGGGCATATGCGAAACGGGTCCGCCGCCCTAACCTGTTGGCGGACAAGGACACCCTGTTCCTGATCGCTGCCGACCATCCGGCCCGCGGCGCCCTCGGTGTCGGCTCGGACCTGACCGCGATGGCGGACCGGCGCGCGCTGTTGGAGCGGCTGCTGATCGCGCTGGCGCACCCGGACGTCGATGGCGTGCTCGGTTCGCCGGACGTGGTCGAGGAACTGCTGCTGCTGGACGCTCTGGACGACAAGGTCGTGATCGGTTCCATGAACCGCGGCGGACTGGCGGGCGCGGAGTGGGAGATCGATGACCGCTTCACCGGATACGACGCGGACTCGCTCGCCAGATTCCGCCTGGACGGCGGCAAAATGCTGCTGCGCCTTGTCGATTCCGACGCGGGCACGGTGCCGACGCTGCAAGCCTGCGCGCAGGCGGTCTCCGAGCTCGCGGCCAATGGACTGATGGCCATGGTCGAGCCACTGCCGTACCACCGCGACGAATCCGGTGTCCTGGTCATGAGCAAGGACGCGGCCTCGCTGGCTCGTGCCATCACGGTCGCCTCCGGCCTCGGCGTCACCTCCGCCTACACCTGGTTGAAGATCCCTGCCCCGGAAGACATCTCAGTTCTTGATGCAACGACTCTGCCGGTCGTCGTCCTCGGTGGCGCCCCTTCCGGTGACCAGGTCGCCGACATCGCGTACTGGGACGGCGCGCTCGGCCACGACGTGGTCCGCGGCCTGGTAGTCGGCCGCACCCTGCTCTACCCGCCCGACGGCGACGTCGGAGCGGCGGTGGATGCGGCCGCCAAGATGCTGAAGGAGGCCCGATGAGCCGCGTCTCCGCCCCGAACCTGGTCCAGCCGCCATCCGACTGTGCCCTGCTCGTCGCCCGCGACGCGCACAGATCGTCGTCGCGCGGACGAAATCGCCATCGAATTCGTATGCGGGGCACCACGATGGGCGCGCCGCGTAGCAACGAGCAGTTCGCCGATCGCCGTAGGCGTCCGAGTAGCGCCGCGCGGAAAGGCGGACGACTGCTGCGAATGAATCTTCCTGGCGCGCGCGGGATTGGTGGCAGTTATGTACGCGCGGCGCGAATTCGGACGCAGCGGCTGGCCGGTGCGTGGGTGGGCCGTGGTGCAACCTGGGGGCCGGCGGCCACCGGCCGAAACGGAGGAGTGCGATGAAGCTGCATCGACCGGCGGGAACCCTCAGCGACAGTGGCGATTCGATCCACCTCACCCCCGAAGACGCCGGGTGGACCTACACGGGCTTGCGGGTGCTGAACCTGCGCGCCGGTGCGACCCGGACCCTCGAGACGGGGGAGTTCGAGGCGTTCGTATTGCCACTGGCAGGGTCCTGCACAGTGCGCGTCGACGGCATGACGTTCGAATTGTCCGGCAGGGACTCGGTTTTCACCCGGGTGACGGACTTCGCCTACGTCCCGCGTGACGCGCACGTCGAGCTGGTGGCCGAGGGTGATGTGGAGCTCGCGCTCCCCATGGCACGCTGTACGAACCGCTTGAATCCGAAATACGGCCCCGCCGAACAGGTTCCGGTCGACATTCGCGGTGCGGGGCAAGCCACCCGCCAGGTCGCCAACTTCGGCGTCCCCGGCTGCTGGGACCACGCCGACAGGCTCAATGCCTGCGAGCTGATCACCCCGGACGGCAACTGGTCCTCCTACCCGCCGCACAAGCACGACGAGGCGAGCGACTGCGAGGTCGTCAACGAGGAGATCTACTACTTCCGGATCGCCGGCCGGGACGGCATTACTCCGTCACGTGACGGATTCGGAATGCATCGGACGTACACCGCGGACGGCACCCTCGACGAAAACGTTGCGGTGCGTGACGGCGACGTTTTCCTGGTCCCGCACGGCTACCACGGCCCGTGCATAGCCGCGCCCGGCTACCCGATGTACTACCTCAACGTGCTCGCCGGCCCCGCCGCGGCGCGCTCGATGGCTTTCTGCGACGACCCGGCGCACACCTGGGTGCGCGGCAGCTGGGACGACGAACCTCTCGATCCGCGCTGCCCGGTCACCAACCACAAAGGACGGCTCGGATGAAACTGACCGCGGCACAGGCATTGGTGGCCTGGCTGGTTGCCCAGCGCTCAGAAACCCTCGACGGCCGCGAAGTGCCCTTGTTCCCTGCCGTTTTCGGCATCTTCGGGCACGGCAACGTCCTCGGCCTCGGCACCGCACTGCAGGAGCGAAGCGACGAAATCCCGGTCTGGCGCGGGCATACCGAGCAGGGCATGGCCTTGGCCGCCGTCGGTTACGCCAAAGCGACACACCGTCGGCAGGTCGGGGTGGCCACCTCGTCGATCGGCCCCGGCGCGCTGAACATGGTGACCGCGGCGGGTGTCGCGCACGCGAATCGCCTTCCGCTGCTGCTGCTTCCGGGCGACACCTTCACCTCCCGCGCCCCCGATCCGGTGCTGCAGCAGGTCGAGCACTTCGGCGACGCGACCGCAACGGTCAACGACGCCTTCCGCGCGGTCAGCCGCTACTTCGATCGAATCACCCGCCCCGAACAGCTGATTTCCACGCTGCCCCAAGCCGTCCGGGTGCTCACGGACCCGGCCGAGGCGGGCCCGGTCACCCTCGCACTGCCGCAAGACGTGCAGGCCGAGACCTACGACTTCCCCGACGCGCTGTTCGCGCCGGTCGTCCACCGCATCCTGCGTCCGCGCGCCGACGAGCGCGCGCTGACCGACGCCGCCGCCGCGCTGCGCGACTCGGAAAGGCCGCTGCTGGTACTCGGCGGTGGTGTCCGCTACTCGGGCGCGGTCGGCTCTGCCCTCGAATTCGCTGAGCGCCATGGCATTCCGATCATCGAGACGACAGCGGGCCGCACGTTGGTCCCGCACGACCACCCGCTCTACGCCGGTCCACTCGGCGTCACCGGCTCGTCCTCGGCCAACGTACTGGCCGTCGAGGCCGACCTGGTCCTCGCGGTTGGCACGCGGCTGCAGGACTTCACCACCGCCTCGTGGACCGTCTTCGCACCAGAGGTCCGCCTCGTCACCATCAACGCAGCCCGGTTCGACGCGGTCAAGCACGGTGCTCTTGCGATAGTCGGCGATGCCGACGCCACGGTCCGTGACCTGGCCGAACGTACCCAGACGTGGCGCGCCGAACCCGAATGGACCGCACGCGCCGCCGCCCAGCGCAGCACCTGGGACGCCCACATCGACAAGCTGCGCGCCCACACTCCGGGGACCCCCAGTTACGCCCAGGTCGTGGGCGTCGTCAACGAGCTCAGCACACCGACCGACTACGTCATGACCGCCTCGGGCGGCATGCCGGGCGAACTCGTCGGCGGTTGGCGCGCGGCAGGCGGCACACCCACCATGGACGTCGAATACGGATTCTCTTGCATGGGTTACGAACTCGCGGGTGCGTGGGGCGCGGCCATGGCGCACACCGGCGGCGTGGTCACCACCATGCTCGGCGACGGCTCGTATCTGATGCTGAATTCCGAACTGTTCTCCGCGGCTTTCGCGGGCCACCCATTCGTCGCGGTCGTCTGCGACAACGACGGCTACGCGGTGATCGCGCGCCTGCAGGAGGGGCAAGGCGGCGCACCGTTCAACAACTTCTACGCGGACTGCCGCAGTACCCACGACGAACCGCCGCGAGTTGACTTCACCGCGCACGCCCGCGCGCTGGGCTGCGCCGTCTTCACCGCCGCCGACCTCGACGAATTCCGCGGTGCCTACGCCGAAGCCCGGGAAACCGCGGTCCGTGAGTCTCGCCCGGCCGTGCTGGTGATCCGCACTCAGCCGTCGTCCTGGACGGAGGCGGGCGCCTGGTGGGAGGTCGGCGTTCCCGAGCATCTGTCCGGCCGCGCCGCCCACGACGCGGCGAAGCCACGCCAGGTGCGTTACCTGCGGCCCTGAATACGAGACACGATGTGGGGGCTGCACGATACGGCGGAAAGTCGTAGGATGACTTAACGGCGCGTTAGTGCGCTGGTAGCGATGGCCTTTGCGGCACAAGATAACTGGGACGTGGCCGAGCATCGGCGACCACTTGCGTCGAGAAGGGGAAGGCCTGTGCGGACCGAGGCGAGCAGAGCGGGCCGGTGACCCTGAACCGGGTCGACCACACCGCGTTGGCGCTGTGGGCGGCGGCGTGTGCTGAGCACGTGCTGCCGCTTTTCGAGCGCGCGCGCCCCGATGACGCGCGACCGACCGCGGCGATCGAGGCCGCCCGCGCCTGGGTACGCGGCGACCTGACGATGCCCGAGGCGCGCAAGGCCGCGTTCGCCGCGCACGACTCCGCCCGCGAGACCGACGGCGCGGCCAGTTCCGCCGCGCGGTCGGCCGGGCACGCGGCGGCGACCGCACATGTCGCGGGCCACGCGGTGCACGCGGCGAACTACGCGGTGCAGGCGGTCCAGGCCGATTCGTCGGAGGGGGACGCCGAGCGCGCCTGGCAGCAAGCTCAGGTACCTGAACGCCTGTTTCGGGTGGTTTTCCCGGATCTTGGCCTGTCAGAGCATGGGAGGTGAGGGCAACACTCCCTCGTCAGCGTTGTATTGCTCACAGTTGACCGAGGAAGATGTGGAGAAATTCGTCGGATCATGGCATCGTTGATCACGAGACCAGGCCATTCCATTTGGCAGAATCTGGCTCGTCTACAGAAAGTATGAAATGGCTCAGGGCATTGTGAAGTGGTTCAACAGCGAGAAGGGCTTCGGCTTCATCGCGCAAGACGGCGGAGGCCCCGACGTCTTCGTGCATTACTCGGCCGTTAGCGGCGCGGGTTTCCGGTCCCTCGATGAGGGGCAGCGCGTGGAGTTCGAGATCGGCCAGGGCCAGAAGGGCCCGCAGGCACAGGACGTTCGCGTCCTCTGATCTGATCGCTCCTAAGCTTTCGAAAGGCCCCACACCGGCATGGTGCGGGGCCTTTCCCCATTTTCATGGGGCGTCTTACGCCTTGGTGAACACCACATGGGTGACCGCGGGGGAGCGGACCACCGAGCTGATCGCGTAGCCGGGCAGCGTGCCGAGCTCGTCGTAGAGTCGCTCACCGCCGCCGAGCAGGATCGGCACCACGGCCAGGTGCATCTCATCGACCAGGCCCGCTTGCAGGAACTGGCGCACGACCGAGGAGCCGCCGCCCAACCGGACATCCTTGCCGTCGGCAGCCTTGAACGCCTGCCGCAACACCTCCTCCGGGGTGTCGTCGACGAAGTGGAATGTGGTCCCGCCCGCCATCGGCAGCGACGGCCGGGGGTGGTGCGTCATCACGAACGTGTCGTGGTGGTAGGGCGGGTTGTCGCCCCACCAGCCCTTCCATTCCTCGTCCTGCCACTCGCCGCGAATCGGGCCGAACATGTTGCGGCCCATGATGGTTGCGCCGGTTCCGACATCGCCCGCCTTGATGAAATCGTCGTCGATACCGGTTTCGCCGCCCTCGGTGCCGGACCAGTCGTGGCCGGTTCGGGTGGCGAAGACCCATTCGTGCAGGCGCATGCCGCCTTCGCCGATCGGGTTGTCGGGGGTTTGGTTCGGTCCGGCGACGTAGCCGTCCAGTGAGATGGCCAGGTTGTGTACGCGGAGCTTCGCCATGATGCCGTCTTTCTCTTTACTGCTTGCAGTTTGCAATCGCTTGCGTAGAGAGTAAGCGCAACTGGTTGTATATTGCAAGCAGAAGTTCGAATCGGTTTCGTGGCGAAGGAGCGGTAGATGCGCGAAGTGGGACGCTCGGGGTGCCCGATCAACGCGACGATCGAGGTGATCGGCGATCGGTGGACCCTGCTGGTGCTGCGGGACGTGATGTTCGGCAACCGGCGCTATTTCCGGGAGCTGCTCGCCGGATCGGAGGAGGGCATCGCCTCGAACATCCTGTCCGATCGGCTGAAACGGCTGGTCGCGGCGGGTCTGCTCAGTCGCGAGGACAGCAGGCCCGGTCAGAAGGCGGAATACCGGCTGACCGAGCCTGCCATCGAGTTGGTGCCGGTGCTGGCGCAGCTCGGCGCATGGGGGTTGCGGCACCGGCCGACCACCAAGCAGTTGCGGGTGCGGGCCGAACTGCTCGAGGCGGGCGGGCCCGAACTGTGGGCGGAGTTCATGGACGAGCTGCGCGAGTCCCATCTCGGCATTCCCCGTCCGGACCCGGACCGGCCGACCGCGACGCACCGGCTTGCGCAGGCGTACGCGGCGGCCGTCGCCGAATCGTAAATGCGCGGTTACGACCGTGTGGTGGCCTCGGCCCGGAAGAACTCCGCGGTGCGGCTCCTGGCCCGGCCGAGGTCCGGATCCACCGTCTTCGGGAAAGCGGCTGCGGCCAGCTCGAATTCGGACTCGATGAACGCGGCGATCGGCATCGGCACCGTCCCACTGCCCATTTCGCGGGTCCGCGACTTGAGCTCGGTCAACTCCGCTACTGCCGCAACAAGATCGGCGGGCAGGTCGGACTCGGCCATCAGCGTTGGCAGGTGCATCGGCGCGACCGCCACACCGGGGTGCTCGCGTAGCCAGTGCAAAGCCATTGCCGGGCGCAACGAATAGAACACCTTCTTCAGTGATCGGTTGCGGTCGAACAACTCCCACTGCTTGGCGCCCAGATGCAGGTAGTGCCTGGCCACCCGGTTGCGGTCGGCGACCTCATCGGCCAAGGCGCGCAGGTCGTCCCGGAACCGGCTGTCACCGCGATACACGATCGGCGACATCAGCCATTCGATGAGCACGGCATTGCCCGCGACCAGCAGGCGCAGCGCCTTGGCCAGGTCCCAGCCGTTCACGTCGAGCAGCCCGGACAGCGGCGTCTCGAGCACGTCGCGGGTGCGCCACGGCGACAGATAGGTATCCAGGTTCGCGACATAGACGAACCGGCAGTCGTAATCGGAATCCGGTGACGGGAAACCCCAAGCCCGGCTGCCGCTTTCGATGGCGAGCCGAATCGAGACGCGGTGCTCGCGCTCGATTCTGGCCAGCTCGAGGTCGATGGACCCGACCACCGCCGGGTCCATCGAAGCGGGGATCGCGCGTAGGGCCATGCCATTGATGCTAGGTGCTCCATGATCAACACCGCACCTGATTTTTCGCTATCTCCGCAGCTCGGAGACTTTCGACGAGCGGCTTGCCGCGGCGATCGTCAGCGCGACGAGCACCAGCGCGCCGCCGAGCCACATGGCCGAGGTGACGCCGAACGCGTCCGCGGTGCGTCCGCCGACCAGTGCGCCAAGGGCGATGGCGGCGTTGAAGACTCCCGCGTTCAACGAGGACGCCGCCTCTCGCGCGTCGGGTGCGGCGGCGAAGACCCAATTCTGTGTGGTGACCGACACGCCGCCGTAGGAGAGCCCCCACGTCACCATCAGCACGACGGCAAGCCAGAGCGAGCCCCCGAGCATCGGTATCAGCAGCACGGTGCCTGCCAACGGGATGCTGATCGTGATCAGCGTCCGGCGCGGGCCGCGGACACCGGCGGTGCCGGAGCCGAAATTGCCGAGCACACCGGCGATTCCGTACACCAGGAGCAGGGTGCCGACGGTGCTCGCGCCGACGCCGGTCACCTTCTCCAGCAGCGGACGGACATAGGTATAGGCGGCGAAGTGTCCGGTCACCAGGAACGCGACAACCACCAGCGCCGTACGCAATTGGGGTCTGCGGGTCAAGAGCAGTACCTCGCGGAGCGGAACCGCTTGGGCAACAGCCAATCTCGGCAGCAGTGCGGCGGTGGCGACAAGCACCACCACCGCGAGACCCGCCGCGACGAGAAAGGCCGCGCGCCACCCGGCGACGGCGCCGAGGTAGGTCCCCGCGGGGACGCCGATCACCGAGGCCACCGCGACGCCGCTGTAGACCAGCGAAGTGGCGGGCCCGATCGACTGCTCCGGTACCAGCCGCGCCGCCATGCTCGCCGCGATCGCCCACACCCCGCCGATGCCGATGCCGATCAGCACCCTGGCCCCGATCATGACGCCGAAGTTCGGCGCCGATGCCGCGCCGAGATTGCCGAGCGTCAGCACCGCGAGCAGCACGCAGAGCACCAGCCTGCGGTCGGTACGGCCGAGCGCGGCGGTGATCAGCGGTGCCGAGAAGGCGGCGACCAGACCGGTGGCGGTCAGCGAGAGCCCCGCCGCGCCCTCGGTGACCCGCAAGGTATCGCTGATCGGGGTGAGCAATCCGACCGGAAGCATTTCCGAGGTGACGGCCGTGAAGGTGGCCCCGGTCACCGCCGCGACGCCGAGCCAGCCGCGCAGTGCCGAATCGTGCGCTGCCGGTGCTGGACTCGCGATTGCTTGAACCTGTGTCATGCCTCCAGCCAACTGATCGTCCCGGGCGGAAACAACGGCGAAGGTCTCATCGTTCTATGAGCTGAACTCATCGACGCTGGAGAGGGAGCCATGAGTCTCGAGGTACGCGAGTTGGAGGCCTTCCTCGTACTCGCCGAGGAACTGCACTTCGGGCGCGCGGGCGAACGGCTGTACGTCTCGCAGAGTCGGGTGAGTCAATTGCTGCGCGCGCTGGAACGGCGGGTCGGCGCGCGGTTGATCGAGCGCACCAGCCGCAAGGTGACCCTGACGCCGCTCGGCCAGGACTTCCTGGCCGACCTGGGGCCGGCCTACGCGGCGTTGCGTGCCACGGTGGACAACGTCAAGGCCGCCGCTCGCGGGACGGAAGGGGTGCTGCGCATCGGCGTCCAGGGATCGCCCGGCGAGAACCTGACGGAGGCGCTCGCACTGTTCGAGCACCGGTTTCCCGCCTGCGTCACCGAGGTGGTCGAGATCCCGTTGGCCGACCCGTTCGGTCCGGTGCAGCGTGGCGAGGTGGATATCGCGGTGGTGCTTTTGCCGATGGGGGAGAGCGATCTTGTTCTCGGGCAGGTCTTTTCGGAGCAGCCGCAGTTGCTGGCGGTGCACAAGGCGCATCCGCTCGCGGCGCGGACGAGTCTGTCGCCGGAGGAGCTGGCCGAGTTCTCGTTGATCGGCGTCCACGGACCCGCGCCGCACTACTGGCGGCGGGCGCAGTCGGTGGATGTCACTCCCGGTGGGCGGCCCGTTCCGGCCGGTCCCGCTGTCGGCACCCTGTGGGAGGGGATCGAATTGGTGGCGGCAGGCCAGGGCGCGATGCTGCTGTGCCACCCGACCGCGGTATTCCATGATCGGCCGGAGGTCAACTTCGTGCCGGTGACCGGCTTGGCGCATTCGCGGCTGGGTTTGGTCTGGCATCGCAACCGTGAAACCACCCGGGTGCGGGCCTTTTCGCGAGCTGTCGCCGCTGTGGGTTGATCGCCATTGCGGGTCGGCGAGATATCGTTCCCGCCAGGTTTATCCCGCGCTGATGTTGCCGAGCGGCATTACTGCCGATCCCGTATTCCCTAGATGCGCATAAGCCGCCCTCTATGAGGGGTAATCGAGGAATTCGGGCGCTTGTTACAGAGCTGGCCGACCCTGTCGGAAATGTCCGAGTATCGCGAGTCTTAACCCTCTGCGATTGATTTCTTAGAGGATCTTTATGTTTACCGTGCGTTGGCCTGGCTGCGCAGTCGGTCGGGTGCATACCCAGTGGTCAAGCCCCTGGTTCTCTGGGCATCTACCCCTAATGGTCATCTGACCAGGTGTTCTTCGTGATGTGGCTGTAACCTGCATCACTAAATGCCGGAATTTCGTAACCGTCCTTGTTCGGCTGCCGATGAGCCTTGTGTCAGCCAGTACGACTGGATTGTCTTTCAATGAAGAGGTATTTAAATGATCCCCGTTATCATCGACACCGGTAGCGCTGCCCTCGGCGGTTTCCTGGACACCTTCGGTGCCGCTTTCCACGGAATCCTCAACACCCTGTGGACGGGCTCCTTCGGCGGCCGCTGATTTTACGTGATGGTCGATTGATCGACCGGGTCTCGCGCCACTGAGCGCGATTCCGGAGAGGGCCCCGCACCGGGTGGTGCGGGGCCCTCCGCGTTTCGCTAGCGCGCCGTTGCGCCGATCGCGTGGGCGCCGACCCGTGCGATCTCGGCGGCGACCCGTGCGGGGTGGGTCAGCTGTGGGTAGTGGCCCGTGCCCTCGATCACGGCCAGTCCATGCGGCACGGTCGTCGAGAGCGGGTCCTGCGTGCCCGCGATGATCCGGACCGGCACCGTCACCCGCGCCAGCAGGTCGGCCAGCTCGTTTCGCCGTTCGGGCGCACTCGCCTGGCGCAGCGTGGCGATCGTTCGTGCCGCTACTCCTGGCCTGCGCAAGTTGTCCGCCGCGCTGTCGACCGCGGGCCCTGCGGGGATGCCGAGCCGTGTTGCCAAGGCGGCGGCCGACATTCGCCGCAACGCCAAGGCGGCCAGCGAGGAACGCAAAAGCCACCCGGTCCGCGCCTGCAGGAACGCGGGCGACACCAGGACGACGCCCGAGACCCGATCCGGGTGTGCGGCGGCGTATCTCAGCACCGGCCCGCAGCCCAGCGAATGGCCCACCAATACCGGACGACTGCGGACCGAGCTCATCAATCGCGGTAGTAGGTCATCGATCTCGCCGGGTGCGGATCGACCCAGCCCAGGCAGGTCGGCCACCAGACTCGGTGCCTCGAGGGCAACCCGTACCTCGGTCCAGGACTCACTGTCGACGGGCAGACCGTGCAGCAGGACATAGTCCGGATGCTCCCGATCTCCGGAAACCCAAGTGCCGTCGACAAATCCGGCACTCGGATCCGCCTCCACGGCACCGAACCTGCTCGACACCAGATGATCGGCCCACGTGCGCAGGACGGTTTCGGCGTCCGGCATGGCGATTCCGGCCGTGCGCGCGATCTCGTCCGCGGCGGTGGTGTCGTACCGATCGTCTGCGATGAACGGAAGTGTCTCGGGATCGGCGCCGGTCAGCGCTCTCGGCAGCTTCTCGATCACGCTGACCGGGACCGAGAACCGTGGAGCGCGTACACCGAGATGCCCGGCGAGCATCCGAATCAGGTCCGGCAGCACCGGGGTTCGGGGATCGAGGACGGTGAACGACCGTCCCGCCGTGTCGTCCTGGTCCGGCAGGCTGATCAGGAAGGTCGCGAAGTAGTCCAGATCGACTATCGGAACAAAGGTTTCGCGACCGCCGGGGATCGCCGCGAGCCTGCCGTGCCAGAGATCGTCGACCATGCTGGCGAGCCCGACGTATTGGCCAGGACCGAGCACGCTGCTCGGGTTCGCGATCGTGAGGGGAATGCCGCGCTCGGCCGCATGCCTGCGCAGCCTCGGATCGGACTCGAACTTGGACGCGCCGTAAGCCCCTCTGTCGTAATGCTGTTCGGTCGAATCCTCGACGGTGATCCGATAGCCGGTGATGTGGACGACGCGCCGCAAGGCGGGCAGCGCCGCGGCCCAGTCGAGCACGTGGAGCGCGCCGGTCACGTTCACGGCGTACGCGTCGTCCTTCCCGAGGCCGAAAGCGAAGCGCGCCGCGCAGTTATAGACGTCGCGGAGGTCGGCGGTGTCGAGGTCGGCGGGCAAGCCGAGATCCTTCGCGGTGACATCGCACGGGACAACGGTCAGCCCGGCCTGATCTACGGCACCGGCCTGCAACCACGCGGTGAGCCGTTGCTCGCCGCCCGGCCGGACCGCCGCGATGACGGATCCGCCCCGTTCGAGCAGCTGCGCAACTACCGCGCGGCCGATGAACCCGGCTGCGCCGAGCACGATGCTGTGGGACATGAATCTCCTTAATAGACCGGTCTACATATTCAGCAGACCTGCGAAAACTGTTGACATAACCATTGACTCAGCTCAGAGCATCGCGCGAATGGTGCGCGCCACCCGATCGAGCGGCTCACGACTGCGCTGTGCGCGAGCCAAGAGCAAGCCGCCTTCGATCATCGCGAGAATTGCGGCGGCCAAATCCTGTGCATCGGAACGTCCGTCGGCGCGCAGCCGAATCCGCAGCGCCTCTTCCCAACTCGCGTACGCGGCCGCGCATTCGGCCTGGATCACGTCATTCGTCGCCGAAACATCGAGGGTGACCGTGGCGACCGGGCAGCCCTGATTCCACTCGGAGGCTTCCAGTCGATCACCGAACGCGGTGAGCAGGCTGGTCGCCGCCGCGGCGGTGCCGCCGGGCTCGACCGCGTCGATCAGCGCCGAGATTTCGTTGCCCGCCTGGGCCACCGCCGCCGCGACGAGCTGGTCTTTACCGCCGGGGAAGTGGAAGTACAGCGAACCGCGCGGCGCGCCACTGGACTCGATGATCTGGTTGAGGCCGGCCCCGAAGTATCCGTGCTTCTCCACCAGCCCCCGCGTGGCGCTGATCAGTCGGCAGCGTGTCTCGGTTCCCTTGGCACCCATGCGGTAACTGTAGACCGGTCTTCATATTTTGACCAATGCGGCATACTGACGACGGCCGCCTTACCAGGGGGTAGAACATGCCGAAACGACGCCCACTAAGCTGATCGGCGGTAATTGCCGACCCCTTTCCCCAGGAGTACTCCACCGTGAGCCAAGCAGGCCGTCCTGTTGTCCTGATCGCCGACAAGCTTGCCCAGTCGACCGTCGACGCGCTCGGTGACGGAGTCGAGGTTCGGTGGGTCGACGGCCCCGACCGCCCGGCTCTGCTCGCCGCTGTCCCCGACGCCGACGCGCTACTCGTGCGCTCCGCGACCACGGTGGACGCCGAGGTGCTCGCGGCAGGCAAGAACCTGAAGATCGTCGCCCGGGCCGGCGTCGGCCTCGACAATGTCGATGTGCCCGCGGCCACCGAGCGCGGCGTCATGGTCGTCAACGCGCCGACCTCGAACATCCACACCGCCGCCGAGCACGCGGTCACGCTGCTGCTCTCGGCCGCGCGGCAGATCCCGGCCGCCGATGCCACGCTGCGCGAGCACACCTGGCAGCGCAGCAAGTTCAACGGTGTCGAGATCTTCGACAAGACCGTCGGCGTGGTCGGCCTCGGCCGCATCGGCCAGCTGTTCGCCGCCCGGCTCGCCGCCTTCGAGACCAAGATCGTCGCGTACGACCCCTACGTCTCGCCCGCCCGCGCCGCCCAGCTCGGCATCGAGCTGCTCAGCCTGGACGAGCTGCTCGAGCGCGCCGACCTGATCTCGGTGCACCTGCCGAAGACGCCGGAGACCAAGGGCATCATCGGCAAGGAAGCCATCGCCAAGACCAAGCCGGGCGTCATCATCGTCAACGCCGCGCGCGGTGGCCTGGTCGACGAGCAGGCGCTGGCCGACGCCATCAAGTCCGGTCACGTGCGGGCCGCCGGCCTGGACGTGTACGAGACCGAGCCGTGCACCGACAGCCCGCTGTTCGAGCTGCCGCAGGTCGTGGTGACCCCGCACCTCGGCGCGTCCACCTCCGAGGCACAGGACCGGGCGGGCACCGATGTCGCCAAGTCCGTATTGCTCGCGCTCGCCGGTGAATTCGTGCCCGGCGCGGTGAACGTCACCGGCGGCAGCGTCGACGACGACGTCGCCCCGTGGCTGGACATCGTGCGCAAGCAGGGTGCGCTGCTCGGTGCGCTGTCCGACGAGCTGCCGGTCAGCGTCGAGGTGCAGGTGCGTGGCGAGCTCGCCGCGCACGACGTTGCGGTACTGGAACTTTCGGCGCTGCGCGGCATCTTCTCCGCGCTGGTCGAAGACCAGGTCACCTTCGTCAACGCGCCGGCCCTGGCCAAGGAGCGCGGCATCACCGCGCAGGTGAACACCGTGCCGGACAGCCCGAGCCACCGCAGCGTCGTCGACCTGCGCGCGGTGTTCGGCGACGGCCGCACCCTGAACGTCGCGGGCACGCTGACCGAGCCGCAGCAGGTGCAGAAGATCGTCAACATCAACGGCCGCAATTACGACATGCGCGCCGAGGGCGTCAACATGGCCGTGCTGAACTACGAGGACAAGCCGGGCGCGCTCGGCAAGATCGGCACCAAGCTCGGCGAGGCGGGCATCGACATCCTCGCCGCGCAGCTGAGCCAGGACGTCGACAAGGAAGGCG
Source organism: Nocardia sp. NPDC051321 (assembly GCF_044455225.1). Classification (NCBI taxonomy): domain Bacteria; kingdom Bacillati; phylum Actinomycetota; class Actinomycetes; order Mycobacteriales; family Nocardiaceae; genus Nocardia; species Nocardia sp. NPDC051321. The sequence continues at coordinate 21,758 of NZ_JBITEM010000012.1, forward strand.
CCACGGTGATCCTGCGGGTCAACCGGGAGGTGCCCGACGCCGTGGCGGCCGCGATCGCCGAATCCGTCGGCGCCGCAAAGGTCGTCGTCGTCGACCTGTTCTGATCGCGTACGGGGGCGCGCCCACGGCTGGGCGCGCCCCCGATGAACAACGGAGCGTTGCAATGAAGCTTGCTGTCATTCCTGGCGACGGCATCGGGCCCGAGGTCATCGCCGAGGCGTTGAAGGTGCTCGACGTGGTCCAGCCCGGCGTCGCGAAGACCGAGTACGACCTCGGCGCCAAGCGCTTTCACGCGACCGGTGAGATCCTGCCGGAGTCCGTGCTGCCGGAGCTGAAGCAGCACGACGCGATCCTGCTCGGCGCGATCGGCGATCCGTCGGTGCCGAGCGGGGTGCTCGAGCGCGGGTTGCTGCTGCGCACCCGGTTCGCGCTGGATCATCACGTGAATCTGCGGCCGTCCAAGCTGTTTCCCGGCGTGACCAGCCCGCTGGCCGGCACCCCTGATATCGACTTCGTGGTGGTCCGCGAGGGCACCGAGGGTCCGTACACCGGCACCGGCGGCGCGATTCGGGTCGAGACACCGCACGAGGTGGCGACCGAGGTCAGCACCAACACCCGCTTCGGCATCGAGCGGGTGGTGCGCTACGCCTTCGCGAAGGCGCAGGCCCGCCGCAAGCACCTCACGCTGGTGCACAAGACCAACGTGCTCACCTTCGCCGGTTCGCTGTGGCAGCGCACCGTCGACGAGGTCGCGGCCGAATTCCCTGATGTCGCAACGGCTTATCAGCACATCGATGCCGCGACCATTCATCTGGTGAACGATCCGGGCCGATTCGACGTGATCGTCACCGACAACCTGTTCGGCGATATCATCACCGACCTCGCGGCCGCTGTCAGCGGTGGCATCGGGCTGGCCGCCAGCGGCAACATCGATGCCTCCGGTGTGAACCCGAGCATGTTCGAGCCGGTCCATGGCAGCGCCCCCGACATCGCGGGCCAGTCCAAGGCCGATCCGACCGCCGCGATCCTGTCGGTGTCGTTGCTGCTCAACCACCTCGGTAATGCCGAAGGCGCGGCCCGCATCGAATCCGCCGTCGCCAAGGATCTCGCGGCACGCGCGGGCGCCGCGTCGACGGTCGAGGTCGGCGACCGCATCGCCGCCATCGTCTGAGCGAAACCGTCAGCGGTCCCGGGCCGGGCAACTCCGGCGCGGGACCCATGGCCACGTGTGAAACGCACGTGTGGTGGTAAACCATGGACTGAGTCCATGACATGTGCCGCACTCCGCAGCTCATCGACGGGCTTACCTGGTGAGACGGAGGTTCGGTGAGCGCGCAGCGCGGGAACGGAAGATCGCCGGTGGGTCCGTATGCCGGGCTCGACCTGCGTGATCTGCCAGGCGGCGGCAAGGGTTTCGAGCTCGAGGACGGCTGGCTGGTCGAGGTGGCCTCCGGGGCGCGGCATAATCACGTGACGCAACGGCTCGGCCGATTCATCGATGCCGGTGCCGTCGGAGCCGCCGTTCATCTCTGCGTCGGCGGCGGCTGGGAGGTCAGCACGCGCAGCGGGGTGCGCAAGCCCGACATCATGGTGATTCCGCGCGAGGTCGCCAGGGCCGCCGTGGTCGCGGAGGTGCCGAAGCGGATTCCCGGATCCGAGGTGCGGCTCGCGGTCGAGGTGATCGCGCCGGGCAGCGGGACCGAACGCACCGATCGGGTGCGGAAGGTGCGCGAGTACGCGGCGGTCGGCATTGCGCAGTATTGGATCGTCGAGCATCAGCCCGAGGTGGTGATGCATCGGATGGTGCTGGGTGACGGCGGGTATGGCGCCGATCCCGCTGTCTGTTCCGGCAGCGTCTTCGACGCGGTCGTCGACGCCGACATCCCGTTCCACGTCACCTTCGATCCCGCTGCGCTGCTTGCGGTTTGAGCCGGTTCACCGTTATCCCATGCCGTGGTGGCGATTCGGGCGATGGTGGAGGCCGACCGCACGGCGGACGAACCCGATTGTCTCCCTGGCGATCTCGTCGTGGTGGCGGCCCGCGTCGAGATGTTCGACGGCACGGCCCAGCGCGCCGTCGATGAGATCGGCGGTCAGGTCCGGGTTCGGGGTGTCGAGGGCCGCGAGCGCCGCCCGCAGTGGTGCGGCCGCGTCGTGGTGTGCGTCGGCGAGATCGCGCCGGGCCGACTCGTCGCGGGGAAGGGCACTGCCGAGTACGACGATGCGGTGCGCCCCAGATGCGGCCAATGCCAGGGTGGTTCGCACGTATGCCTCGACCTGGCCCGCCGGGGTCTCGGCGCGTTCGACCGTGTCGCGCACGTGCTCGCCCCATTCCATCAGCGCGTCCGCCACGATGCGGAACAGGATTTCGTCGCCGGAACGGAAGTATTTGTAGACGCTGCTGCGGGCGAGCCCGGCTGCCGCGCCGACCGTGGCGGGTGTCACCGCCCGCGGACCGTTCTTCAGCAACACCATGCGTGCGGCATCGAGCAGCGCACGTTCCTGGTTCGCCCGGTGTTCGGCGACGGTTGGCGCGTCGATCCTCGGCATCGCACTCCTAGTGATAGCGACGGAATGTTTCTATCGTACTCGTTAGCGACAGTGAGTCGCCAAAAGCGGCATCGGGCCTGCGGGTAGGTGACCCGATCCCGCTTCAGCCTTATGGCGGTCCGTGTCGGCGGCGTGCACGGTTCGATGATCGGAGTTGTCCAGTGGGCTGAATGGTGCTGTCGTACCAAAAGCGTTGTGTCCTAGTCATTCCCGGCGTTGATCCGCAGGTCTCGTCCGACGCATCCGACGAAGGACGCCCGCTCCGGCGTGCGGAGCGGGCTCAATCCAGTAGGGCCAGGCGGTTATTGGGAGCGACGGCCGGTCGGGACCAGGGGGACGGCGGCTATGGCCAGCGCGGCGGCTACTAGGTAGGCGGCGGCGAAACCGCTTGTGCTGATGAGCGCGCCGAACACCGGCGGGACCGCGCCCATCGCCAGATTCTGTCCGGTGTTCTGGATGCCGAGTCCGCGACCACTCCAGTAGGGACCGGCGATTTCGGCGACGGCGGTGAAGGCGAGACCGTTGTCGGACACCGTGATCACCGAGGCGACGACCAGCAACGGGATTGCGGCCCACCACATGTGGGTCCAGGCCGCCAAAGCCAGTGCGGCCATCGACAACACCGCCGCGATGGCCACGGTGCGCAACGGACCCAACCGGTTGCCGACCCGGTCGGACCAGGCGCCTACGCCGATTCGGCCTGCGGCACCCAGGATTTGGGTGGTGGTGACCAGAATTCCGGCCGCGGCCAGCGACCAGCCGACGTCGCGGTGCAGCCACAGCAGTGCGAAAGTCCACACGGTGCCCTGCGGTATGACGAGCAGCACAGAGACGGCATGGATGCGCCACAGAGTCGTATCGCCGCGATAAGGATTGGCGCGCAACGCCGCATCGTCGGCGGTGGCGCCCGCGGGACGCGGAGGATCGATGACGCCGATCAGCGCGCCAACCGCCGCGATGCCCGCCATCGCCGCGGGCACCAAGATCGCCGCGGGCACACCGTATGTCGCGGCGACGGCGGGTACGGCCAGCGCGCCGACGCCGACGCCGAGCGGCTGGGCGGTCTGCCGGATACCCATGGCCAGCCCGCGCCGATGCGGCGGAAACCAGCCGACGATGAGGCGGCCGCTGGCCCCGTTGGTGCTCGCCGCGCCGACGCCACCCAGGAACAGCAGTGCGCCCAAAGCGATGTCGTTCGTCGCGGCGGCCGCGGCGCCGCCGGCGATCAGCATCAGCAGCGGCCCGCCGATCAGCACTTTGCGCTCGCCGATCCGGTCGACCACGTAGCCCCAGGCGATCAGCGTGCAGACCAGGCCGAGCGTTGGCATCGCCACCAGCAGTCCCGCGGTGGCCAGCGGCAGGCCGCGATCGGTCAGCGCGGGCAGCAGGAAGGCGACGCCGTTCACGAAGACCGCGCTCGCGGCTTGCGCGAAGACGCCGAGACCGAGCATGGACCACCGTCGAGTCTCATTGAGCTGTGTAGTGGTAGCCATCGGTCTCACCTCTGTATCTCATTATATGGGAATCGATTCCCATTGGATGAACAGTGAGGCTCACGTTACACCGCCGGGGCAACTGGATTCCGGCGTTCGGATGTCGAACTGCTCACAGCGGGCGGGAATCGGCGGAGCGCGGCCGGGTTTACCGCTCGGTCGGGTGCGTTCGAGCAGGTGAAAGCCGGTCGATAGACTGCCCGGCATGCGTCTAGGTCGAGTAGCCAGTCCCGATGGGGTCGCGTTCGTCAGCATCGAGGGAGACGGAAGCGACAGCATCGCGAAGGAAATCGCGGAACACCCGTTCGGTACGCCGACGTTCACCGGGCGGAGCTGGCCGCTGGCCGATGTGCGCCTGCTCGCGCCCATCCTGGCAAGCAAGGTGGTCTGTATCGGCAAGAACTACGCGGCGCACGCGGCCGAAATGGGCGGGCCCGCACCGGAAGACCCAGTGATCTTCCTCAAGCCGAACACCTCGATCATCGGGCCGAACGCCCCGATCATCCTGCCGCCCAGCTCCTCTCAGGTCGACTACGAGGGCGAGCTCGCCGTCGTCATCGGCCGCCCGTGTAAAGACGTGCCCGCCGCCCGCGCGCTGGACGTGGTGCTCGGATACACCGTCGCCAACGATGTGACCGCGCGTGATCAGCAACGCCACGACGGACAGTGGACCAGGGGCAAGGGGTACGACACCTTCTGCCCGCTCGGCCCGTGGATCGAAACCTCCTTGGATCCTTCGGATCTGGAGATCGTCACCGAGCTCGACGGCGAAGTCCGCCAGCGCAGCCGCACTTCGCTTCTACTGCACGACATTCCGAAGCTCATCGAATGGGTCAGCGCCGTGATGACGCTGCTGCCCGGCGATGTCATCCTCACCGGAACGCCGGAGGGCGTCGGACCGGTACAGGCCGGACAGCAGGTGTCCGTGACCGTGGAGGGCATCGGAACCCTCATCAATCCTGTTGCCGCCAAGACTCGCTAGTCGAAAGAGAGCCATGACTGAAGTACGGGTCCGCTTCTGCCCGTCACCGACCGGGACGCCGCACGTCGGCCTGATCCGGACGGCGCTGTTCAACTGGGCCTACGCCCGGCACCACGGTGGAAAATTCGTGTTCCGCATCGAAGACACCGACGCGGCACGGGATTCCGAGGATTCCTACCGCGCGCTGCTCGACGCGCTGCGCTGGCTCGGCCTCACCTGGGACGAGGGCCCCGAGGTCGGTGGCCCCTACGAGCCGTATCGCCAGTCGCTGCGCAAGGATCTGCACCGCGACGCGGTCCAGCGTTTGCTGGCCGCCGGCGAGGCCTACGAATCCTTCTCCACGCCTGAGGAAGTCGAGGCCCGCCACCGGGCGGCCGGACGTGACCCGAAGCTCGGCTACGACAACTACGATCGCGAGCTCACCGCGCAGCAGATCGAGGCGTATCGAGATGCCGGGCGCCCCGCGGTGATTCGGCTGCGGATGCCCGACGAAGACATCACCTGGCACGATCTGGTGCGCGGCGAAACCACCTTCAAAGCGGGCACCGTGCCGGACTTCGCGCTCACCCGCGGCACCGGCGACCCGCTGTATACGCTGGTCAACCCGCTCGACGACGCGTTGATGAAGATCACCCACGTATTGCGCGGCGAGGACCTGCTCTCCTCGACCCCGCGCCAGATCGCCCTCTACGGCGCCCTGCGCCGCATCGGCATCGCCGACTTCACCCCGGAGTTCGGCCACCTGCCGTTCGTCATGGGACAGGGCAACAAGAAGTTGTCCAAGCGCGATCCCGAGTCGAATCTGTTCGTCCATCGCGATCGCGGATTCATCCCCGAGGGTTTGCTGAATTACCTGGCACTACTCGGTTGGAGCATCGCCGACGACCACGACGTGTTCACCATGGCGGAGATGGTTGCCGCGTTCGACATATCGAAAGTAAATTCGAATCCGGCCCGATTCGATCAGAAGAAGGCGGACGCGCTCAACGCTGAGCACATCCGATTGCTGGAACCGGGTGATTTCAGCAACAGACTGCGCGAGTACCTGACCGAGCATGGTCATATCGGCGCCGAAATCGACGAGAAGATGTTCGCCGCCGCGGCCGAACTGGTGCAGACCCGGATCGTTGTGTTGTCCGACGCTTGGGAACTGTTGCGTTTCCTGTTGGCGCCCGCCGAACAATTTGCGATCGACCCCGCCGCAGGAGCCAAGAATCTCGGTGCGGAAGCAAATCAGGTATTGCAATCCGCTATTGCCGCGCTGGAGCCGCTGACGCAGTGGTCGACCCCCGTTATCGAAGAGGCGCTGAAAACCGCGCTGATCGAAGATCTGGGTCTCAAACCACGCAAGGCATTCGCGCCCGTGCGCGTCGCGGTCACCGGATCACACATCAGCCCGCCACTGTACGAGTCGCTCGAACTGCTCGGCCGCGACACCACCCTGGACCGGCTGCGCTCCGCACAAGAGTGGACGGCCACCACCTGAAACTCAGGAATCGGCCGAAAACATGCGTTTGACCAGGCGATTTGTAGTTAACCCATAACGGTTTGGTACTCTTCTTCTCGGCTCGGAACAAGGCCTCGCAGTCACCCAGACGCGAGGCTGAAACGCCTGGTCATTGGGGTATGGTGTAATTGGCAACACAGCTGATTCTGGTTCAGCCATTCTAGGTTCGAGTCCTGGTACCCCAGCGGAGAGATTGCTGTAGAGATCGGCCCGCGGCCGAAATCAACACAGCAGCTGGCGATTTGGTCGCCACGCTCCGGCCAGCTAAGCTAGCCGAGCCTCCTGATCGAAAGATCAACCAAAGGTGCTCCTCGTGCAAACGAGAAGCAGTCCTGGCCCCGTCGTCTAGCGGCCTAGGACGCCGCCCTCTCAAGGCGGTAGCGCGGGTTCGAATCCCGTCGGGGCTACAAACCAGTGCAAGGCTCATGCTCATTGCGAGCATGAGCCTTTCTGGTTTTCCGCGTGTTTTTTGGGGGTGCAACCCCTAAACCCCGCCCGGCGGGCTGCGCGCCCCGGACCCCCGGCCGGGAGGCTTCGCCCCCGGCGGGGATGGTGGCCGGTACTCGGGGGATCTCTCGTTCCCGAGGTAAAACGAAGGCCCCCAGGTCTGGACCGGGGGGCCTTCTTCGTCCCTTGGTTATCCGCTCTTGCGGCGGAATTCGCGCTTGTGGCTGGCGTTGCCGTGGGTGGCGTTGGCGCCCTTTGAGCGGCCGTCTAGGTGGTCGGCGGTGCGGGCGTTGTGCTGGTTTTTGCGGTCGAGGGCCTCTTTGAACTTGCGCTTTACATCTTCGGCGCTGGTGGCCTCGGGGGTGCCTGAGCCGTTGGAACTATCAGATTCCGTCATCGCCGTCTCCTCGTGGTGGCGGCCGGGGGCGCGCCTTGCGGGGCTGCGGGCCGGCCGATTGGTGTCGAACGGTTCGACGTTAGTCGTCGGCGGGGGTGATGTCAGGCCGATATCGGGGCGCGTCGGGAGGGCTGTGGCGCAACGCATAGGGCAGGTCAGTCGAGGGGTTGGGCGGTGGTGCCGCCGAGGGGCAGCTGGGGGAGGCCGAGCTTGCGGTGGTCCCAGCTGCGGACGCGGTCGGGGACGACGCGGATTGCGGAACGCTTGTGCAGCATGGTTTCGACCATGGGGCGGACGTCTTCGCTGTAAGGGCCGGTGTAGCGCTCCCAGACGCTGACGCCGACGGCGTAGAGCTTTTCGGGGTCGTCGATGATTTCGGCGTGGCCCTCGATGGCTACGCCGCGCAGCTGGTCGTAGGTTTGGCCTGCCTCGATCATGCAGGTGATGCGGGGGTCGCGGCGCAGGTTGACGGCTTTCTGGGACTTGGTTTTGGTTTCGAACCAGAGCTCGCCGTCGATGAGCGCGTACCACATGGCGGTCAGGTGCGGTCTGCCGTCGGGGCCGAGGGTGGCCAGGGTGGCGACGCGGCTGCGCTCTAGGAACTCGCTGATCTCGGTGTCGGACATGACGATCTGTGCCCGTTGGTTGACTCCCATGGGCCTACTCTAGAAGGTGTTTTCTAGAACGTGTTATAGACGCTTGTGTAGTGCTTCCGCTGCGGCGACCAGGTCGGCGGCCCAGCGCGCGCCTGGGCGGCGGCCCATGCGGTCGATCGGGCCGGATACCGAGACGGCGGCGATGACGGTGCCGCCCGCGTGGCGCACGGGGGCGGAGACGCTGGCCACGCCGGACGCGCGTTCGGCGGCGCTTTGCGCCCAGCCGCGCTTGCGGACCTCGGTGAGTGCGCGTTCGCCGAAGACGGCGTCGGCGAGGATGGTGCGCTGCAGGTCGGCGTCGGCCCAGGCGAGCAGGACCTTGGCGGCGGAGCCTGCGGTGAGTGGCAGCCGGGCGCCGACGGGGACGGTGTCGCGCAGTCCAACGGGCGGTTCCAGGGCAGCGACACAGATCCGCGCATTGCCGTCCAGGCGATACAGCTGGACGCTTTCGCCGGTGATCTCGCGCAATCGGGGCAGCACGGCCGACGCGGCCTCCAGGAGCGGATCGGTGGCCCCGGCGGCGAGTTCGGCGAGGGCGGGGCCGGGGCGCCACATTCCGGTGTTGTCGCGGGCCAGTAATCGATGCACTTCCAGGCCGACGGCCAGGCGATGCGCGGTGGCGCGGGGCAGGCCGGTGCGGGCGCACAGCTCGTTGAGACCACAGGGGTGCTCGGCGACGGCGTACAACACCGCCACAGCTTTGTCGAGGACGCCGATGCCGCTATGCTGTCTCATAGAACGATACTAGCGTCTCGGATGTTGGGAAATCTACTCTGCGGTCAACGCGGTGTCGCATCTCCTACGAGGCATCCGACCTCGCACATATCCGAAAACTTGTGCAGCCGCCGCCGCGCGCCCAGCCCGGACCGCGACCGGATGCTTGTCGAAAGGTGATCGAGAAATGGCACAGCCGCGCACCATGGCCGAAAAGGTGTGGGAGCAGCACGTCGTTACCCACGGTTCCGGTGAGGGCGTCGGGCGCGAACCCGACCTGATCTACATCGACCTGCATCTCGTGCACGAGGTGACCAGCCCGCAGGCCTTCGACGGCCTGCGCGCGGCGGGCAGGCCGGTGCGGCGGCCCGACCTGACCATCGCGACCGAGGACCACAACGTCCCGACCATCGACATCGATAAGCCGATCGCGGACCCGGTTTCGCGCACCCAGGTGGACACCCTGCGCCATAACTGCGCGGAATTCGGTGTGCGCCTGCACCCGATGGGCGATCTGGACCAGGGCATCGTGCACGTCGTCGGTCCGCAGCTCGGCCTCACTCAGCCGGGCATGACGGTGGTGTGCGGGGACAGTCACACCTCGACGCACGGCGCGTTCGGCGCGCTGGCGATGGGCATCGGCACCTCCGAGGTCGAGCATGTCCTTGCCACCCAGACACTCTCGCTGCGCCCGTTCAAGACGATGGCGATCACCGTGGACGGCACGTTGGCGCCCGGTGTGACGAGCAAGGACCTGATTCTGGCCGTCATCGCGAAAATCGGCACCGGCGGCGGCCAGGGCTACGTGCTCGAGTACCGCGGCGAGGCGATTCGCGCCATGTCGATGGAAGCGCGAATGACCATCTGCAACATGTCCATCGAGGCGGGCGCCAGGGCGGGCATGATCGCTCCGGACGAAACCACCTATGAATTCCTCGAAGGACGCCCGCACGCCCCGCAGGGGGCCGACTGGACGGCAGCAGTGGCCGCCTGGGAGGCGCTGAAGACCGACGACGGCGCGACTTTCGACGCCGAGGTGCACATCGATGCCGCCGAGCTCACCCCGTTCGTCACCTGGGGTACCAACCCGGGACAGGGCGCGCCGCTGGGCGAATCGGTGCCAGACCCCGCCCAGATCGCGGACGAGACGGCCCGTGAGTCGGCGGCGAAAGCGCTGCGGTACATGGATTTGGCGCCGGGCACTCCGCTGCGCGAGGTGGCGGTCGACACGGTATTCGTCGGTTCGTGCACCAACGGGCGCATCGAAGATTTGCGTGCTGTCGCCGAGGTATTAAAAGGACGACGGGTCGCCGACACAGTGCGAATGTTGGTTGTACCGGGGTCTATGCGGGTGCGCGCGCAGGCCGAATTAGAAGGACTGGGTGAGATTTTCACCGCGGCGGGCGCCGAATGGCGGCAGGCGGGCTGCTCAATGTGCCTGGGAATGAATCCGGATCAGCTCGAGCCGGGCCAGCGCTGCGCATCGACGTCGAACCGCAACTTCGAGGGCAGGCAGGGCAAAGGTGGCCGCACGCACCTGGTTTCGCCGCTCGTGGCCGCCGCGACCGCGGTGCGCGGAACCCTGTCCTCACCTGCGGATCTGGACTGACCGGACGCGATACCCCTACCGACTCAGGAGAATCAATGGAAGCCTTCACCGTGCACAAGGGGATCGGCGTGCCGTTCCGCCGTTCCAATGTCGATACCGATCAGATCATCCCGGCTGTGTACCTGAAGCGGGTGACCCGCACGGGATTCGAGGACGGACTGTTCGCCGCGTGGCGTAACGATTCGGACTTCATTCTGAACAACGAGCCGTACAACCGGGGCAGTGTGCTGGTAGCGGGTCCCGATTTCGGCACGGGATCCTCTCGTGAGCACGCCGTTTGGGCGCTGTCGGACTACGGCTTTCGGGTGGTGATCTCGTCCCGCTTCGCCGACATCTTCCGTGGCAATGCCGGTAAGGGCGGCCTGTTGGCGGCTCAGATGTCACAGAACGATGTCGAAATGCTCTGGAAGTTGCTCGAGGAACAGCCCGGACTCGAATTGGTTGTGGACCTCGAGGCGCGCACCGTGACCGCCGGAACCGCCGTGTTGCCGTTCGATATTGATGACTACACACGGTGGCGTCTGCTCGAAGGATTGGACGACATCGGGCTCACGCTGCGCCGCAGTGACACCATCGCCGAGTTCGAAAACGCAAGGCCAGCATGGAAACCCACTACCCTCCCAGCACGTATTTCGCAGTCCTAAACACCCTTGGGTGTTAGCTGGATGGCACCGGGGCCGATAGCTGGACGTGTGCTAAACCACATGAATTTTGGCGTGGCACATAGACTCTTGCCCATTGTGGGTTTACCGTGGTACCTAGTCGGTCCGACGACGGGCCATTAGTCTGCGGAGGATTCAATGAACAAGGCGGAACTGATCGACGTTCTGACCGAAAAGTTGGGTACTGATAGGCGCACGGCCACCGCGGCAGTCGAGCATGTGGTCGACACCATCGTGCGCGCGGTGCACAAGGGGCAGAGCGTCACAATCACCGGATTCGGTGTGTTCGAACAGCGCAAGCGTGCGGCTCGAGTCGCCAGGAACCCGCGCACCGGCGAAACCGTCAAGGTGAAGCCCACTTCGGTGCCCGCGTTCCGTCCGGGTGCTCAGTTCAAGGCCGTGATCGCGGGTAAGCAGAAGCTCGCCCAGAGCGGTCCCGCCGTCAAGCGCGGCGTGAATGCCCCGGTGGCAGCGAAGAAGGCGGCCGCCAAGAAGACGGCGGCGAAGAAGACCGCCGCCAAGAAGGCCACCCCCACGAAGGGCCCGGCCAAGACTACGGCGAAGAAGGCTGCCAAGAAGGCGCCCGCAAAGACCGCTGCTCGCAAGACGACTGCGGTCAAGGCGCCCGCCAAGAAGACGGTCGCCAAGAAGACCGCGGTGAAGAAGGCTCCGGCCAAGAAGGTCACCGCCGCCAAGAAGACGGTCGCCAAGAAGACCGCCGCCAAGAAGACGGTCGCCAAGAAGGCTCCGGCCAAGAAGTCGGCTGCCAAGAAGGCTCCCGCTCGCGGTCGCCGCTAGATACTGCGCCAGTACGGTATTGGCGCCGGATGACCGGCCGTAAGGCCGAATCATCCGCTGTACCGATCGAACACGGCCCCGGAAGCCAGCTTCCGGGGCCGTTTCAGTTGTCCAGGCCCATCTTTCAGAGCACTGATATTCGGTTTTTCTGATCGGACCGGTCAGGACTTCACGAAGTCGGCGTTCAGCGACCGGTCCAGATGGTCCGCCGCGACCAGCCTGCCGTCGACGAAGGACAGCACCCACACACTGCCCTTGCGGTTGCGCGCGGACGGCAGCGTGATGCCGTCGCGCTCGGCCCACCACTCCAGCAGATCGGGAATCACCTTGCCCTGACTGCACACAACGGGCACCTCGGTATCCGGAACCAGGGCGAGGATCCGCTGCCGGGTCTCGTCCTGCGCTGCGGCATAACCGCTTTCGGAAAGCAACGGCTCGAGGATGATCTCGGTACCGAGCTTCTCGGCCAGCGGCGTCACCGTCTGCACGCAGCGCACCGGATCGGCGGAGTAGATCTCAGATGCCCCGAACGCCAGCAGATTCGGCACCAGGGCCCGTGCTTGGGCCTGCCCGGACCGATCCAGCGGGCGCAGCGGATCGGGACCGGAGAAGCGGTCTCGCCGACCAGCTTTCGCGTGCCGCACCAGCAGCATGGTGCGGGTGTTCGCGGGCAGCCGGGTGAACGCGCGCAGCACCTGCCGATCCATCGGGTAGGACAGCTGCTCCATCACCCGATCCAGCGAGTACCAATTCAGCACGTCCACTTCGTCATTCGAGGTGAACTCGCCGCCCGCCACCTCGGCCGCCCAGTAGTCGACCCGCTTCAGCTTGCGGTGGCCCGGAACGGGATAGGTGACGTGGCCGAGGTAGCGGCCGAGCTTGCAGTCCAGCCCGGTCTCCTCGCGGACCTCACGGACCGCGGCGAGCACCGGCGTCTCACCGGGATCGAGCTTGCCCTTCGGCAGCGACCAATCCTGGTACTTGGGGCGATGCACGACAGCGATCTCCAGTGCGCCGTTCGCCGCCCGCCGCCACACCACCGCGCCCGCGGCGTGAATATTGGCGGTAATACGGGGATCCCAGAAGGGGCCCCCTTCCATCTCGTACCCCGTAGCACCACTCACTGCTGTTCGGGCCTCCGCATGCGCATCAAGAATTCTTGGTGGTCACGCACTTTGACGTCTTCGTCGCCCGCGTGCTCGGGCCGGGCCAGCCAGTTGCCCTCTGCGGTGAGTACCCAGCAGCGGGTGTCGGGATGCAACGCGGAGTCGAAGACCTGACGGAGTTGTTCGGTCAGCCGCGGATCCTTCACCTGTGCCATCACTTCCACGCGCCGGTCGAGATTGCGGTGCATCATGTCGGCGCTGCCGATCCAGTACTGATCCTGCGCCTGGAAGTGCATGACCCGCGAGTGCTCGAGGAACCGGCCGAGGATCGAGCGCACTTCGATGTTCTCGCTCATGCCTGGCACACCGGGACGCAGTCCGCAGATGCCGCGCACCACGATCTGCACCGGGACCCCGGCCAGGGACGCCCGGTAGAGCGCGTCGATGATCTCCTCGTCGACGATCGCGTTGGCCTTCAACCGGATTCGGGCGTCCTTGCCCTGCGCCGCCAGTTCGGTCTCGCGCTGGATCCGCTCGATGATGCCCGCGCGCACGCCGTGCGGCGCGACAAGCAGGTTGCGGTAGTTCTCTTTTCGCGAGTAACCGGTCAGCGAATTGAACAGGTCGGTCAGATCCGCGCCGATTTCCGGTGCGGCGGTGAGCAATCCGACATCCTCGTAGAGCCGCGCGGTCTTCGGGTTGTAGTTACCTGTGCCGATGTGGCAGTAGCGGCGGATGGTCGCGCCCTCGCGGCGCACCACCAGGCAGGTCTTGCAGTGCGTCTTGAGGCCGATGAGGCCGTAGACCACGTGCACGCCCGCCTGCTCCAGCGCGCGAGCCCATTTGATGTTGGCCTGCTCGTCGAACCGCGCCTTGATCTCGACCAGCGCGACGACCTGCTTGCCCGCCTCGGCCGCGTCGATGAGCGCGTTGACGATCGGTGAGTCGCCGGAGGTGCGGTAGAGCGTCTGCTTGATGGCGAGCACCTGCGGGTCGGCGGCGGCCTGTTCGATGAACCGCTGCACGCTGGTGGAGAACGAGTCGTAGGGGTGGTGCACCAGCACGTCGCCCTCGCGCAGCGCCGCGAACACGTTGCGCGGGGTCTCCCGCTCGCCGAACGCGGGCGGGGTGGCGGGCACATAGGGCGCGTCTTTGAGGTTGGGCCGGTCCACCCCGTACACCTGCCACAGGCAGGACAGGTCGAGCAGGCCGGGTACCTGGATGACATCGCCGGGGTCGACATCGAGTTCGCGCAACAGCAATTCGAGCATGTGCTCGGTCATGTCGTCGGAGACTTCGAGCCGCACCGGCGATCCGAAGCGGCGGCGCGCGAGTTCGCGCTCCAGCGCCTGCAGCAGATCCTCGTCGCGGTCCTCGTCGACCTCGAAGTCGGCGTTGCGGGTGATCCGGAACGAGTGCTGCTCAACCACTTCCATGCCGGGGAACAGCAGATCGAGGTGCGCCGCGATCAGTTCCTCCATCGGCAGGAATGCGGCGATGGTCGAGCCTGCGTCGGTGCGGCGCACCCGGACGAACCGATCGACGTTGTCCGGCACCTTGACTCGCGCGAAGTGCTCGCCGCCGGTAGCGGAATCCTTCACCGTCACCGCGAGATTCAGGCTCAAGCCGCTGATGTAGGGGAACGGGTGTGCCGGATCCACCGCGAGCGGGGTGAGCACCGGGAACACCTGATCCTGGAAGTGGCCCGAGAGGCGTTGGCGCTCATCGTCGTTCAGGTCGGTCCAGTCGATGATCGCGATGCCCTCCGCGGTGAGTGCGGGCAGCACGTCGTCGAGGAAGACCCGCGCGTGCCGCACGGCGATCTCCTGCGCGCGGGCGGCGATCAGTTCCAGCTGCTCGCCGGGCGAGCGGCCGTCCGCGGAACGGACCAGCAGACCGGTCTCGGCGCGGCGCTTGAGGCCGGCGACCCGCACCATGTAGAACTCGTCGAGATTCGACGCGAAGATGGCCAGGAATTTGGCGCGCTCCAGCAGCGAAAGCGATGCGTCCTCGGCCAGGGCGAGCACCCGGGCGTTGAAATCGAGCCAGCTCAACTCGCGGTTGAGGTAGCGATCACGTGGCAACTGCTCGACCGTTGCGTCGGTCTGCACCGGTGTCGCCGCGGGTGGCGGCGTAGGAAGCAACTGCGGCTTGACGGTCTCGGTATCGCTCATGCCGTTACCTCGCTGGGGCTCGGCACCGACACGCGCGGTGTGCGCTGGCAGTTGGATAGCTCGCTTCGCTCACTCACGCCAACGATCATCCCCTACGAACGGGGTGCGGTGGAGCCCGACACTATGATTGACGTGAGCATCACCGCTCTCTGGCGATCTCCTAGCACACCCGGCGAACCGGCTGATGAACGCGGTCTGGCCAGCCGATGTCGTGCAGGGCCACGCTGGTCGCACCGCCCGCGCCGAGCTCAATGGCCAGGTCCAGGTCGTCGGCCGTGTCGACATCCAGCCGTAAACCGGGCCAATCACCGATCAGATCGACCGCACCCGCGGCGATGTGCTTGCCCGCCGAGCCGGGGCCGAACCGCGGTTCGAGGTCGGCGACGGGGTCGCGGACAAGTAGCGCGGCCGTGCCGGTGCCCGCGTGATCGACCACGATCGAGCGCAGGCCGCGCGGCGCGATCGTCAGCACGTCGGCGAGTTCCGCCGCGCGCAACGCCGGCAGGTCGGCTTGCAGGGCGAGTAGATCGACCGCTCCGTACTGACGCCGCAACCCGGTCGCGGCGTCGGCCAACGCGGTGTTCAACCCGTCCAGGGAGCCCGGGCGTGGCTCGGGATGCACCGCGGCGCCCATCGAAAGGGCCAGGTCGGCGACGACCGGATCCGGCGTGACCACGGTGACCGAGACGATCTCCGGAACCGCCGCGGTGGCGGTCAAGGTGTCGGCGAGCATGGCAAGGACCAGCCGGGCCCGGTGTTCCGGGCGCAGCCGGTCGGCCAGTCGGCTCTTCGCCTGATCGAGGCTCTTCACCGCGATCACGGCATGCACAGCGTGCGGGCGCATGCGTCCAATCCTTCCATGGCATATTGGGCAGATGACGAGGGCGGCAGTAATGGGCGCGGGATCATGGGGGACCGCGTTCGCGAAGGTGTTGGCGGAGGCGGGAACCGAGGTCACCATCTGGGCGCGACGACCCGAAGTCGCCGAAATACTGCACACCCAACATCGCAATCCCTCTTACCTCACCGATATTCCGCTGCCCCCGCTGGCGGCCACCCACGACCCTGCCGTCGCGCTCGATGGCGCCGACATCGTGGTGCTCGCGGTGCCGTCCCAGTCGCTGCGCGCGAATCTCGCGGAGTGGAAGGGGCTGATCGCGCCGGACGCGTCGCTGCTCAGCCTGGCCAAGGGCATCGAAAACGGCTCGCTGCTGCGGATGAGTCAGGTGATCGGCGAGGTCACCGGGGCCGATGCGAGTCGAATCGCGGTGCTGTCGGGTCCGAATCTCGCGCACGAGATCGCCGTAGGTCAGCCCGCGGCCACTGTGATCGCCTGTACCGATACCGATCGAGCAGTGGCGTTACAGCACGCCTGCGCTACCGGATACTTCCGGCCCTACACCAACACCGATGTGATCGGCTGCGAGGTCGGCGGTGCGAGTAAGAACGTGATCGCCCTCGCCTGCGGCATCGCCTCCGGAATGGGCTTGGGCGACAACACCGTCGCCAGTATCATCACCCGCGGCCTAGCGGAGATCATCCGGCTCGGCGTGGCACTCGGCGCCGAACCGGCCACGCTGGCCGGCCTGGCCGGCGTTGGCGACCTGGTCGCCACCTGCACCTCACCGCTGTCGCGCAACCGCTCCTTCGGACACGCGCTCGGCGCGGGCGGCTCGATGGAGACCGCGCAGGAGGCGACGCACGGACAGGTCGCCGAAGGCGTGAAGTCGTGCACGTCCATTCGCGCGCTTGCCGTCGAACACGATGTCGACATGCCGCTCACCACCGCGGTGAACCAGGTCTGCCACGAGGGCATGGCCGTCCGCGAAGCCGTCGGCAATCTGCTCGGCAGGCGGATCAAGCCGGAGTAGTCGCCGACTGGACACGCGCCGCAGTTACGCCACTGGGTAGCGGTGGGGACCATGCGCCGCGACGGGTACGGTTCGGGGCATGACGAAGCGGATCCGGGTGGCTGTAGTTTTCGGCGGGCGGAGCAATGAGCATGCCGTCTCCTGCGTGTCGGCGGGCAGCGTGCTGCCGAACCTGGATCCGGAGAAGTACGACGTGGTGCCGATCGGCATCAGCACCGAAGGAGCCTGGGTGCTGGCCGATTCCAACATCGCCGCCCTCGGTTTCCGCGATCGCACCTTGCCGTCGGTGGACGGCACCGGCACCGCGTTGACCATGACCGCCGGGCCGGGCGGATCGGGTGCGCTTGTCGCACTCGACGATCCCGGCGCCGCCCTCGGCTCGGTCGATGTGGTGTTCCCGCTGCTGCACGGACCCTTCGGTGAGGACGGCACCCTGCAGGGCATGCTGGAACTCGCCGGTGTGCCTTACGTCGGCGCTGGCGTGCTGGCCAGCGCGGCAGGCATGGACAAGGAGTTCACCAAGAAACTCCTTGCGGCCGAAGGCTTGCCGGTCGGTCAGCAGGTGGTGCTGCGGCCCGGCACCGCGACGGTGAGCGAGGCGGACCGGGCCCGGCTCGGGCTGCCCGCGTTCGTGAAGCCCGCGCGCGGGGGGTCGTCGATCGGGATCACGAAGGTCGACGACTGGGCCGAATTGGACGCGGCCATCGCGACCGCCCGTGCGCACGACCCGAAGGTGATCGTCGAGGCGGGCATCGTCGGCCGCGAAGTCGAGTGCGGTGTACTGGAATTCCCGGACGGTCGAGTGGAAGCCAGTGTGCTGTCGGAGATTCGGATGCCGGAGGAAGGCTCCGCCGCCGCCAACCCGGAGTTCTACGACTTCGAGACCAAATACCTCGACGACGTCTGCGAATTCGATGTGCCCGCGAAGCTGGACGACGACGTCTCCGACAATGTCCGAGAACTCGCGGTCCGGGCGTTCCGCGCGCTGGACTGTCAGGGCCTGGCCCGCGTCGACTTCTTCATCACCGCCGACGGCCCGGTGATCAACGAGATCAACACCATGCCCGGTTTCACGCCGATCTCCCAGTACCCGCGGATGTGGGAAGCCACCGGCATCGACTACCGGGACCTGGTGTCCATCTTGATCGACACGGCTCTGGCGCGCGGTACCGGACTTCGCTAGGTCTCAGTTGGGCAGCGGGCCCGGGTCGAGCGGCTTGGCGGGCAGGTTCGCGGTGATGGTGTCGGAGACCGCCTGGAGCGGGGTGGGGCCGGAGCCGTCGGGAACGGTCAGCGCGATGTAGGTCTCGCGGTCGACGGCGAACCAGGTGCTCGCCTTGGCGGCTTGGTCGCGGGCCTCGAACCACTGGACGCCGTTCACGATCTGCAGGGCCGAGGCGCGGTTGAACTCGAGCGGGCGGTCCAGGCCGCAGCGCAGCACGATCGGGTCGCCGCCGTCGGTGTGCTGCCAGGCGCGGGTCGCCGGTGGGGAGGGTTCCACCAGGGTGGATTTGGTGTACTCGCCGAGTTCGGTGGGCAGCGCGGGGAGCAGGTTGGTGCAGGCCGGGCCGTCCGCGGCGGGGGCCGGGACGGGGCCGAGGACCAGCGGTTCGCGTTCGACCGGGGCGTTGCGGGCGAAGATCGCGATCACCAGCACGGCGACGACCAGGGCGACCGGCAATGCCACGGCGGTCGCGATGAGCGCGGGCGAGTGCTGGCGCGCGGCCGAGTCGGCGCCGCCCGCCGCGGTGCCGGTGTCCGAGTTAGCGGATTCGGTGTCCGACGGACTGTCCGCGGGCGTGCTGCTCGCCGCCTCGGCGACCTGTCCCGTCGTGTCCTTCGCCGAATCGTGGTCCGACGATTCCGCCGCCATGCTCACCGATCCTTCCTATTGCGCTGATCGGGCGGTCGGTGGCCGCGCAAACGCGGCGGTGCCGTGACCGGCCCGATAGCAGTCGATTGCCCTGAAAAGGGTACCTTCGGGTCGATTCCAGCCAGCAGCGCGTCTGAGAGGACCGGTCATCAGCGAGCACACGGGACCAAGGACGGTGCGTGAACTGGGGGAGTTCGCGCTGATCGAGCGGATCAACCGCGGGCGGGTCCAAGCGCCGGGTGTGCTGCTCGGCCCCGGCGACGACGCCGCGCTGGTCGCCGCGCCCGACGGCCGGTTCGTGGTCACCACCGACATGCTCGTGCAGGACCGGCATTTCCGCCTCGACTGGTCGAGTCCGGAGGACATCGGCCGCAAGGCGATCGCGCAGAACGCGGCCGACGTGGTCGCGATGGGCGCGTGGCCGAGTGCGTTCGTGGTGGCACTCGGCTGCCCGGCCGACACCGCGCTGGCGGTGATCGACGGCCTGACCGACGGAATGTGGGCCGAGGCGACCCGGGCCGGTGCCTCCATCGCGGGTGGCGATCTGGTGCGCAGCCGCGACCTCGTCATCTCGGTCACCGCGTTCGGCGACCTGCGTGGCCGCCCGGCCATCACGAGAGCCGGTGCGCGCGTGGGGGACACGGTTGCCGTCGCGGGCCGCCTCGGCTGGTCGGCCGCGGGCCTCGCGATGCTGACCGCGGGCGCTGAATCCGACGACTTTGCCGAAGCGCTTGCCGCGCACCGGGTCCCGCAGCCGCCGTATTCGGCGGTGTTGAACGAGCACACCGAGACGGGGTTGAACGCACTCACCGATGTATCCGACGGGCTATTAGCGGACCTCGGCCATATCGCCGAATTATCCGGTGTCGCTATTGATCTCGATTTGTCCGTATTGCACGACCGGGCACTGGAGCGCCTCGCCGCTCGCATGGATGCCGATGCGGCGCAATGGATTCTGACCGGCGGCGAGGATCACGCGTTCGCAGGCACCTGGTCGGCGGGGTGTGACCTGCCCGCGGGCTGGCTGCCGATCGGCCGCGTGTCCGCCGGTCACGGCGTCACGGTCGACGGCGCGGCGCGTTCGGGCAGTGCCGGGTGGGAATCGTTCGGTGGGGCGGACTCGGCGGTCGCGAGCGAACCACGATAAGTTGTGCGGTCATGGGCGCGAAACCACTGTCGGAAATAATGGATCCGGGATGGGCGAAGGCACTCGAGTCGGTGGCGGAACGGATTTCCGCCATGGGCGAGTTCCTGCGCGAGGAGAACGCGGCGGGCCGTGGCTATCTACCTGCCGGTGAGAACGTGCTACGCGCCTTCCAGCGCCCCTTCGACGCGGTGCGCGTGCTGGTCGTCGGCCAGGACCCGTATCCGACCCCTGGTCACGCGATGGGCCTGAGTTTCTCTGTCGCGCCGAATGTTTCGCCTGTTCCGCGCAGCCTGGCGAACATCTTCGCCGAGTACACCAAGGATCTCGGCCACCCGACGCCGTCCTGCGGCGACCTGAGCCCCTGGTCGGATCAGGGCGTGCTGATGCTGAACAGGGTGCTCACCGTTGCGCCCGGCCAGCCCGCCTCCCATCGCGGCAAAGGCTGGGAAGCGGTGACCGAACAGGCCATTCGCGCGCTGGTCGCGCGGGACGAGCCGCTGGTCGCGATCCTCTGGGGCCGCGACGCGGCCACCCTCAAGCCGACCCTGGTCGAGGCCGAGGTCCCCTATATCGAGTCCGCGCATCCCTCGCCGCTGTCGGCGTCGCGCGGTTTCTTCGGTTCCCGCCCGTTTTCCCGAGTGAACGAACTGCTCGACGAGCTGGGTGCCGAACCCGTTGACTGGCGCCTGCCCTGAGCCGGCGTCTGTGTGTGAGTTACCTAGATTGATTTTCGAGTGAGGAGCTTTTCCATGCCCAAGACCACCGTCGGCGTATTGCGCGGCACCACAGCCACCCTGGCCCTCTGCGCCGCTCTCGCGGGTGGCGCCGCGACCGCGAACGCCTCGGGGCTGCCGCTGGAGCAGGCCACGGACACCACCTCGGCACCGGCCGCCGGTACCTCGTCGACGCAGATCGGCGAGGAATTCACCTCCAACGGCTCCTCCACCATCTCCTCCTCGGTCAACGCCAAGGTGGCCTGCCTGCTGCAGCGCACCCTCAGCGCGTCCGGTAAGTGGGACTGCTGAGCCTGACCCGTTCGGGAGGCTCGGCTGCGAACCGTAACCGGTTCTATGCGATCCTCGGTTTGTGAGTAATGCGAACAATCTTCTCGAGCCGACGCCCGGGGACTTACCCACCCCGCCGGCTTCGCCGGCTGCCGTCCCCCTGCGGCTGCGCGGCTCGGGTGGGCTCGAACTGGCCGCCGACCAGTTCGGCCCGGTCGACGGTCCGCTCGTCGTCTTCCTGCACGGCGGCGGGCAGACCAGGCACTCGTGGAAACAGACCGGCGCGAAGCTCGGCGCCGCGGGCATGCGCGTGGTCACGCTGGACGCGCGCGGGCACGGCGACAGCGCGTGGTCCGAGGACGGCGACTACCGCCGCGACACCATGGTGCGCGACCTGCTCCTAGTGCTCGAACAGCTCGGTGCGCCCGCCGTCGTGGTCGGGGCGAGCATGGGCGGCATCACCGGCCTGCTCGCCACCGTCGCCCCCGGCGGCGAGGCGATCAGCGCGCTGGTGCTCGTCGATATCGTCACCAGGCCGGAAAAGGCCGGTGTCGCGCGGGTGATCGACTTTCTCGGCAAGCACCGCGACGGCTTCGACAGCCTCGAGCAGGTGGCCGACGCCGTCGCCGAATACCTGCCGCACCGGCCTCGTCCGAAGAACACCGACGGCCTGCTACGCAACCTGCGCGAGCGGGACGGCCGCTGGTATTGGCACTGGGACCCGGACATGCTGTCCGGCCGGGTCGAGGACGCGTCGGAGATGACCGATCAGCTGGAGGCCGCGGCGCGCAAGCTGACGATTCCGGTGCTGCTGGTGCGCGGCTTGCAGTCGGACGTGGTGAGTTCCGAAGGCGCCGCGGCGTTTCAGGAGTTGGTGCCGCACATGCAGCTGGTCGAGATCGGCGGTGCGGCCCACACCGCGGCCGGTGACGACAACGACTCCTTCACCGACGCGGTCGCGAAGTTCGTCTTGCAAACCAATCAGTGAGCTACGCGTAGTTGGGCTTGCGCTTCTCCACGAAAGCGTCGACGCCCTCGCGACCGGTCGCGCCGTTGGCGGCCGCCGCGATCGCGTCACGTTCGCGGTCGAGCTGATCGCCGAGCGCCGTCGAAGCCGACTGTGCCAGTAGACCTTTGATGCTCGCATAGGTGGAACGTGGTCCGGCGGCGAGGGTTCGGGCCAGGTTCAGCGCCTCGGACTGTACTGCGTCGTCGGCGACCAGCCTGCTGAGGATGCCGAGCCGCACCGCCTCGTCGGCGTCCAAAACCGCGTCGGTGAGCAGGATTTCGCGGGCCCGGCCGAGTCCGACGATGCGCGGCAGCGTCCAGGACATGCCACCGTCGGGGCTGAGGCCGATGCCCGGGTAGGCCGGGCGCAGCTTGGTGCTCGGCCCGCCGAGTGCGATGTCCGCGGCGCAGACCAGGCTCATTCCGGCGCCCGCCGCCCAGCCCTGGACGCCGACCACGACCGGGACCGTCGTGGCGTCGAGCGCGCGCACGAAGTGGTGCAGATCCGTTGCCAGGCCGTAGATGTGGGCGGCCCGATCGGCCGCGGCCGCGAAGCCGCGCACATTGCCGCCCGCGCAGAAGTTCGCGCCGGTGCCGGTCAGCAGCACCGCGCCGACCTCGGAGCCGAGCGAGCGCAGCGCGGCGGTGCCCGCGACGATCCCGCCGAAGTCCATGGACGTGCCGTTGGCGGCGGTCGCGATGGTGATCTGCAGGACGCCGTCGACGGAGGTCACGTACCCGGCTTGCTCGGTGGAGGTCATGATCAAGCACCTTAGCGGGTGGATATGTACGGCTCGGACGGGTGCGCGCTAGCCCTGCTCCGTCATACCGCGCCGGGCTCGCGCACCATTTTGATCTCGATCGACGGCGAGAAGGCCTCGACTCTGCTCGTGCCGTCCGGTGCGAAACCGTGCTTGCGGTAGAAGGCCACCGCGCGTGAGTTCTGCTCGAATACCCACAGCGAGTACGGCTTCGACGGATCGAGCACGGTGTGCAGTAACTCGTGCGCGAGGCCGGTGCCGTACCACGGCGAACGAACGTACAGCGCGTAGAGCTGATGGGCGGGCACCGGCGGATCGTCGCGCGTCTCGCCCGCGCTGGCGAAGCCGACTACTTGGGTACCGGCCAGGGCCACCCAGGTGCGTCCGGGGTACTCGACCCGGTTGCGCTCCCATTGCTCGGCTCGCCGCTCGACGTCGAAGGCGTCAAGTACGTGCGCGGGAACCAGCTCGCGGTAGGCCTCCCGCCAGCAGGCAATGTGGCATTCGGCGAGCGGGTAGGTGTGCTCGGCCGCAAGCGGAGCGATGCGCCAGTCGGGCTCGGTCATCCTTGCCTATCGATGACTACGCCCCGGACCACCCGTGAGGGTGCCGGGGCGTGCGTCGGTCTCGTACAGGTCAGCCGTGGCGAATCAGCCGCGGACGACCTTGCCCGCCTTGAGGCAGGAGGTGCACACGTTCATGCGACGGGTGTTACCCGGCGCAACCTGGGCGCGAACGGTCTGGATGTTCGGGTTCCAGCGACGGTTGGTGCGCCGGTGCGAGTGCGAGACCGACTTCCCGAAGCCGGGGCCCTTGGCGCAGACGTCGCAGACGGCAGCCATAGTCGCGAACTCCTTCATGTCATGTGGAGGACCGTCGCCCGCGGGCAACATGTCCGGAAACAATGTTTGACGTACCCCTGCCGACAGACATCGGCCAGCGCAAACCGGCAACGGCCACGCGAGGCAACCCTGCAAGGGTAGCTGGACCGCCCCCGATCCACCAAACCGGGTGCGCCGCGGACCTTGCTGGCACCAGAGGCGGGTACCACCAGTATGTCGGTCGCGCCCGCTAACCTTGCGGGCGGTGCAGGTGGCGACGATCAAAGGGGTGACGGTGCCCGGAGTGCGGGATGTGATGGACGGCACGGCGCTGCTGCGCTGGGGCCGAGCCTGCCTCGACGGTTTGGCGAACCGGCGCGAGGAGATCAACGCACTCAATGTCTTCCCCATCCCGGACGCGGACACCGGCACCAACCTGCTGGCCACGATGCGCGCGGCGATGGACGCCGCGGCGGCTCGTGGTCCGGTGGCGGCATTGTCGGCGCACGACGTCGCCGCCGCGCTGGCGCGGGGCGCGACCAGCGGCGCGCGGGGCAACTCCGGCATCATCCTGTCGCAGGTGCTGCGGGGCATTGCCGAGGCGGTCCGGAGCGAACCGCTCACCGCCGGCACCCTGCGTGATGGGTTGAACCGCGCCTCGGTCCTGGTCCGCGAGGCGTTGAGCGAGCCGATCGAGGGCACCATCCTCACTGTTCTCGACTGCGCGGCCGCCAGCGCGGCATCGTGTCCGGATACCTCGCTCGCCGGGGTGGCGCTGGCGGCGGCCGACGGTGCCGCCAAGGCACTCGGCGATACACCGTCTCAGCTGGGTGTGCTGCGCGAGGCGGGGGTCGTCGACGCGGGCGCGCGCGGGCTCGTGGTGCTGCTGGACAGCCTGGTCGCGGTCACTTTCGGCGAGATCCCCGCCCGGCCGGAATACACCCCGTGTGAGCCAGGCGCCGTGCGGCCCGCCGAGGACAATCGCGAAACCGGCTCGGCGGAACCGCGATACGAGGTGATGTATCTGCTCGCCGACACCGACCAGGAGCGGATGGCGCGGTTACGCGCGCGCCTCACCGAGCTCGGCGACTCGGTGGTGGTCGTCGGCGACGGCGAAGACTGCTGGTCCGCCCACGTGCACTGCGCGGACGCGGGTGCCGCCGTGGAAGCCGGTCTCGCCGCCGGAAAGCTCAGTGGGATCCGCATCGAGAGCTTCGCACTGACCGGACGCGAGACGCCGCACGACATGACCTCCGGTCATCTCGTCACGCACACCACCATGGACTCCGCGAAGGAAGTCGACGGACCCGCCGACCGCGGGATTCTGGCGGTGGCGGCCGGTGCCGGTGCGGCCGAGCTGTTCGAGGACGCAGGCGCGGTGGTGCTCGCCGGTGACGGCGCGGTGACCGCGGCCGACCTGCTCGCCGCGATCCGCGCCATGCCGAACCGCGAGGTGCTCGTCCTGCCCAACGGCGCGTTACCCGCGCACGACCTGGTCGCCGTCGGTGTCGCCGCCCGTGACGCGCACCGTGACGTGCTCCTGCTGCCGAGCGGATCCATGGTGCAGGGGCTCGCGGCGCTTGCCGTGCACGATCGCGGCCGGATCGCCGTCGACGACGCCTTCGCCATGTCCGAAGCGGCCGCGACCACCCGGTGGGGGTCGCTGCGCGCCGCACCGGAACGGGCGCTCACCATGGTCGGCACCTGCGAAGCGGGCGACGGACTCGGCCTGGTCGGCCAGGATGTCGTAGTGATCGACCATGATGTGCGCGCGGCCGGACGCACGCTGCTGGACCGGATGCTCGCGTTCGGCGGCGAACTGGTCACCCTGCTGATGGGTGCGGCGGCGCCCGGCGGCCTGGCCGGCGAACTTGCCGCACACATCGGCGAAAGCTTTCCCGGCGTGGAGGTCACCGTGTATTCCGGTGGGCAGCACGGGGATCTGGTGCAGATCGGAGTGGAGTAGATGGCGACCCTGAGTGACCGGCTCGACCATGTTCTCGGCGTGAAGGCGGCGGGCTCGCTGGTCGACGCGTTCGACATGCACACGGTGGAGGATCTGCTCCGGCACTATCCGCTGCGCTACGCGACGCAGGGTCAGCCGCTCACCGAGGAAGAGCCGGAAGACGGTACGCACATCACCGTGATCGGCCGGATCACCAAGGCCGAGCTGCGGCCGATGCGCAACCGGCGCGGTTCGCTGCTGAAAGTGGTGCTGGACACCGGTTCCGGCACGGGCCGCGGCGTCGACGTGACCTTCTTCAACGGGGACAAGGTGAAATACGTTGTCCGGGAAGGTCTTCGGGCGATGATGTCGGGCACCGTCAACTACTGGCGGCCCGGCCAGTGGAACCTGAACCATCCGGGCTATCTGATCCTGCCGGAGAACGACGACGAGACGGTCGGCGCGGTGAAAACCGTGCGCGGCGGCGGTGCGCTGCGCGGGCTCGCGCAAAGCGCGAAAGGCGCTGAGGGCGTGGACACCTCGTTCATGGAGCGGGAGTTCATCCCGGTGTACCCGGCCACCGCGAAGGTGCAGAGCTGGGACGTGCTCGCCTGCGTGCGACAGGTGCTCGATCAGCTGGACCCGATCGACGATCCGCTGCCGGACGCGATCAGAAACGACCGTTCGCTGATGAAGATCTCCGACGCGCTGCGCCTGATCCACCTGCCGGAGCACAAGGCCGACATCGAGCAGGCGCAGCAGCGTTTGCGTTTCGACGAGGCGCTGGCGTTGCAGCTGGTGCTCGCCGAACGCCGCCACGAGGTGTCCGGCCGGGCCGCGCGTTCGTGCCCGCCGCGACCGGACGGCATCGCCGCCGAGTTCGAGAAGCGCCTGCCCTTCGAGCTGACCGCGGGCCAGCGGCAGGTGATCTCGGAGATCTCCGCGGACATGTCGCGCACCCATCCGATGCACCGCCTGCTGCAGGGCGAGGTCGGCTCCGGCAAGACCATCGTCGCGTTGCAGGCGATGCTGCAGATCGTCGACGCGGGGCAGCAGTGCGCGCTGCTCGCGCCGACGGAAGTTCTTGCCGCCCAGCACTATCGGTCGCTGCGCAAGATGCTTGGCGACCTCGGCAACGCCGGTGAGCTCGGCGCGGGCGACAAGTCGACCAAGGTGGTGCTGGTCACCGGTTCGATGTCGACCGCGACGAAGAAGGCCGCGCTGCTGGAGGCGATGACCGGCGAGGCGGGCATCGTGATCGGCACGCACGCGCTGATCCAGGACAACGTGGAGTTCTTCGACCTCGGCATGGTCGTCGTCGACGAACAGCACCGGTTCGGCGTCGAGCAGCGGGATGCGTTGCGCGCCAAGGCGAAAGCGGGCACCAGCCCGCACCTTCTGGTGATGACCGCCACGCCGATCCCGCGCACCATCGCCATGACCACCCTCGGTGACCTGGAGACCTCGACGCTCACCGAACTGCCGAGGGGGCGTTCGCCGATCACGTCCAAAGTCGTGCCGCGCAAGCAGCATCCGAACTGGGTCGATCGGGCTTGGGAGCGCATCGTGGAGGAGGTCAAGGCCGGTCGGCAGGCCTACGTGGTGTGCTCACGCATCGGTGACGACGAGGAGGCCGCGGGCAAGACCCGCAACGGCAAGTCGAAGGCGGCCGAGCCCGAAAAGGAAGGCCCGACAACGCAGGCCGCGCTCGACGTCTTCGAGATGCTGAGCGCGGGTCCGCTGTCCGAGCTGCGCGTCGGCCTCCTGCACGGCAGGCTGCCCGCGGACGAAAAAGATCAGGTGATGCGCGCGTTCAACGACGGCTCCGTCGATGTGCTCGTCTGTACCACCGTCGTCGAGGTCGGCGTGGACGTGCCGAACGCGACCGTCATGGTGATCGTGGACGCCGACCGCTTCGGCGTGAGCCAGCTGCATCAGCTGCGTGGCCGGATCGGTCGTGGCAAGCATCCCGGCTTGTGCCTGCTGGTCACCGATTCCGCGCCCAACGGTTCGGCGATGGCGCGGCTGGACGCGGTCGCCGCCACCACCGACGGCTTCGAACTCGCCGTACTCGACCTGCGCACCCGCCGCGAGGGCGACGTGCTCGGTGCGGCTCAGTCCGGCACCGCCCGCTCGCTGAAGCTGCTATCGCTGCTCGACGACCTCGAAGTCATCACCGCCGCACAGGAACTCGCCCGCGAGCTGGTCGAGGCCGATCCCGGCCTGAAGAAACACCCCGGCTTGGCAAGCATGATGCACGCCGCGGTCGACTCCGAGCGGCTGGAGTACCTGGCCAAGTCGTAACCGGCTGGCCGCCAATCGGGTCAGGAGATCGAACTTGTCGATTACCTGCCGGGTAATCGACACAGCTCACCGCACACGTGACGATCAACGGATGGTCGAGGTCGGAATACTGTTGCCGAGCAGAGAAACCGCGATGATCGGGCGGCACGATGCGTCGGGGGTGGTGCGTCTCGCGAAAATCGCCGAAGATGCCGGATTCGAATCGGTGTGGACCGGTGATTCGCCGCTGGCGCGCACCAGGGTCGATCCGCTGACGCTGCTGGCGGCTGTCGCGGCCGCGACCGGCCGTATTCGCGTGGGTACTGCGGCATGGACCGCGACGTTGCGCCATCCACTGCTCGGCGCGCACCAGGCGGCGACCGTCGATCAGCTTGGTCCTGGCAGGCTCATGCTCGGTCTCGGCGCCGGATTTCCGTTGCCGGAGAGCCGGGCCGAGTTCGCCGCGATCGGTGTCCCGTTCGACGAACGCGTCGGTCGCTTGGACGAGACGGTGCGAATCTGGCGCGCGGCCTGGGCCGGCGCATCTGACTTCACCGGAAAGTATTGGCAGATAGACGATCTGGCCCGCGCGCTGCCGACCTCGACGCCGGGTGGACCACCGCTCTGGCTAGCGGGCAGTGACACCCCGAAGGTGCTGGCCAGGGTCGCTCGCCACTACGACGGTTGGCTGCCGTACCTCCCGGACCCGGCCGCGTATGCCCGTGCCTGGGAAACGATTCAGCGGCAAGCGACCCGCGCGGTGACCCCCGCGATGTACGCGACGATCGTGCTCGACACCGACGCGGCGCGGGCGCGGGCCGAGCTGGAAGGCTATGTACGCCAGTACTACCGCCGATCGCTGGCGGAAATGTCCACCATCCAAGCCTATTTCGGCGGCACCGCCGAGGCATGCGCCGACTGGCTGACTCGATACCTGGACGCGGGCGCGACCCACTTCATCCTGCGTCTCGGATCTTTGGACGTACACCGGCAACTCGACCTGGTCGCCGAAAACCTGCTGCCCGCCTTACGCTCTCGCGTCGCAGCCTGACCGGCTACGGACGTCCGATGCGCGGATAAGGCAGGTCGGTGCTGGTGTTCTCGGTGACCGCGAGCGGGCTACCGATGTGCGGGAAGGCGCGTTGTGGGCACGTCGGCCGCTCGCAGACCTTGCAGCCCGCGCCGATCTGCACCGCCGTCGCCGGATCGTCGAGCTGCAGACCGGACGAATACACCAGTCGCTCCGCGTATTCGATGTCGCAGCCGAGCCCGATCGCGAAGTTCTTTGTCGCGGTGCCGAATCCGTGCGGCGCGGTCATCGCGGTGCGCGCGATCCACAGGTAGCGTCGCCCGTCCGGCATCTCCGCGAGCTGCGGCAGGATGCGGCCGGGATGCGCGAACGCCTCGTGCACCACCCACAGCGGGCAGCTGCCGCCGACCCGAGAGAAGTGGAACGCGGTGGCGGACTGGCGTTTCGAGATATTGCCCGCGCGGTCGGTGCGGACGAAGAAGAACGGCACCCCACGCTGCCCCTGGCGTTGCAGGGTGCTCAACCGGTGGCAGATGGTCTCGAAGCCGACCTCGAAGCGCAGGCCGAGCAGATCGATGTCGTAGTGCAATTCCTCGGCCGAACGCAGAAAACGCCCGTACGGCAGCACCAGCGCGCCCGCGAAGTAGTTGGCCAGCCCGATCCGCGCCAGCGTGCGGGATTCGCCGGTGAGCGAGGGTGTTTCGGCGAGCACCCCGTCCAGTTCGGTTCCGTACAGCAGGAACGCCAGGGTGGTCGCGATCTGAAAGGCGCGCTGCCCCGGCCGGAGTCGCCTGGCCAGGGTCAGCGTGCGGCTGTCGGGATCGTATTGCCGCTTCGGGATGGCCGGATCCGCGCCGTCGCCGCGGACCAGCACGGTTACCCCGGCGCGTTCCTCGATCACCCTGGCCAGTTGGCGATCCAGCGAGCCGATGGTCAGGCCGGACTGCTCGAACAGCTGCTCGGCGGCGATATCGAGCTGCGGGATGTGATTGTGATGGTCGTAGAAGAAGTCCCGGACGTCCTCGTAGGGCATGGGCATGCCCGGCGCGCCGGTCGGCGCGGACACCCGGGCGGAGAGCAGATCGAGCTGGTCGGTGGCGGCGCGCAGCCTGCGATGCATCGCGACGACGATCCTGGCGACCTCGGGCTGCCTGGTCGCCAGTTCCTCCACCTCGGTGAGCGGCGCGGTGTGCCCGCCCGCGGCGTCGATCAGCACCTCGTGCAGGTCGGACACGAGGCGCGCGTCCGAGTCGGCGGCGAAGAACTGGACGTCGAGGTCGAAGGTGGAGTTGAGTTTCAACAGCACCGGGATGGTGAGCGGCCGCTGATCACGTTCCAGCTGGTTGAGATAGCTGGGTGACAGATCAAGCGACTTGGCAAGCGCCGCCTGGGTGAGTCTGCGTTCCTCGCGCAACCGCCGTAAGCGAGCGCCCGCATACATCTTCCGCACGGAAAGATCGTAGTCCTGGGTCTTCGCAATCATCGCATTTCCGAGGTTCTTTCACCTGGAAATATGCTGCTGCAAGGTATTTTGCGCGTTGTCCCGGCTGCGTAGCATGCGAAGAGGCGTCACTGCCCAGCTCGGGCGGCGTGGCGAAGACGCGCATCCGCCGCGCTCGCTATTCGTCGTCCAGGATCACCGCCTGTGCCGCGATCACGGTGGAGCCGTTGAAGGTAACCGCGGGGGAGCCGTATAGGCGGTAGCCCTGCTCGAGCAGGCCGCTGATCCGTTCACAGAAAGAGGCGTCATCGGCGCCGGTGATCAAGCGGTAACGCAGAGGTTGGTCGTCCATGTTGCCAGCCTAGAGCGGGGTGCTGACAGTCACCGAGGGGCAAGGGCTTCCGAACCGAGCAATTGCTTGGTTCAATCGAGAGGGCGTTGCGCACAACGCGGTTCGCCCGCCCGGCAGCAGAAAGTGAGCCCCGCCCATGCCGACTCCCGACGAACTCATCCGCGATATGTGTCGAAGCTGGTCCGACCCCGACCCCGACCGAATCGCCGCCTTCTTCGCCGAAGACGCTGTGTACCACAATATTCCGATGGAACCCGTGGTCGGCCGCACCGCCATCCGCGACTTCCTCACCGGCTTCCTGGCCACCTTCGACGGCGTCGACTTCGACATCCATCACCAGATCACCTCCGGCAATGTGGTGATGAACGAACGCACCGACACCTTGCGCACCGCGGGCAAGGCCATTCCGCTCCCGGTCACCGGCGTCTTCGAGGTGGCCGACGGCGCCATCGTCGCCTGGCGCGACTACTTCGACATGGCTGCCATCAACCGCGCCTTCAACCTGGAAGGATGACCGACTCCAGCCCCGGGAAATCCGTGGCACCTGGCCGGAACCGAACCGCCACGTCACGCGTCGAAGGTGGATAGGGGCGATTCATGGAGTGGTTTCACTAGGTGCGAGGAGGGGTTGGCATGGATCGGTGCCCGGGGTGTCACACGGCGTGGCGACGAGGGATGAGTGCCAGATCGCGGCAGCAACCGGTCACGCGGGCCGCGGCGCCGTGCGAGCGGTACACGTCACGGCGGCGGCAAGCGCTACGACCGAAGCCTGAATCCGAGTAGGCGCGAACCACGCCACCACATGCGGATGGTGAGCATGCTGGCGGCGACGGTGAGTGCGATGGGGCGGTGCAGCCCCCTCCGAGAACGCGGAGGGGGCTGAACTTCAGCGAACCGTCGAGGCGATCAGCGTACGGCGGCCGCGGCGGCGACCATGTTGCGCAGTGACGCCTCCACCTCGACCTGGCCGCGGGTCTTCAGGCCGCAGTCGGGGTTGACCCAGAGGCGTTCGGCGGGAACGGCTTTCAGTGCCGCGCGCAAGGAGGTGGTGATCTCCTCGACGCTTGGCACCCGGGGGGAGTGGATGTCATAGACACCCGGCCCGACGCCGAGGTCGAAGCCCGCCGCGTTGAGGTCGTCGAGCACCTCCATCCGGGAGCGGGCCGCCTCGATCGAGGTCACGTCGGCGTCCAGCCCGGCGATCGCGTCGATCACCTCACCGAACTCCGAATAGCACAGGTGGGTGTGCACCTGGGTGGCGTCCTCGACGCCGGAGGTGGCGAGCCGGAACGACTGCACCGACCAGTCGAGGTAGGCCTGCTGGTCGGCCTTGCGCAGCGGCAGCAGCTCGCGCAGCGCGGGCTCGTCCACCTGGATGACGCGGATGCCCGCGGCCTGCAGGTCCACCGTTTCGTCCCGGATCGCCAGTGCGACTTGCCGTGCCGAGTCGCCGAGCGGCTGGTCATCACGCACGAACGACCACGCCAGGATGGTGACCGGCCCGGTGAGCATGCCCTTGACCGGCTTCGCGGTGAGTGACTGGGCGTAGCTGATCCAGTCGACGGTCATCGGCGTCGGCCGCCGCACATCGCCGAACAGGATCGGCGGCCGCACGCAGCGGGAGCCGTAGGACTGCACCCAGCCGAGCTCGGTGGCGGCGAAACCGTCGAGCTGCTCGGCGAAGTACTGCACCATGTCGTTGCGCTCCGGCTCGCCGTGCACCAGCACGTCGAGGCCGAGCTTCTCCTGCAGCGCAATGACATCGGCGACCTCGGCGCGCATCCGGCGGATGTATTCCGCCTCGTCGATCTCGCCCTTGTTGAACGCGGACCTGGCCAACCGGATCGCCGAGGTCTGCGGGTACGAGCCGATGGTGGTGGTCGGCAGCGGCGGCAGCTGGAGCTCCTGCTGCTGCAGCACGCGACGTTCCTCGGCGGGTGCGCGCCGGATCGCGTCGGGGCCGAGCTCGGCCAGCCTGGCCCGCACCTGCGGGTCGTGCAGCCGGGTGTCGGCCTGCCGAGCCGCCAATGCCGCACGGGTGTCGGCCAATTCGGTGCTGATCGCCTCGGTGCCGCCGGTCAGCGCGGTGGCCAGCAGGCGAACCTCGGCCACCTTCTCGGTGCCGAAGGCCAGCCACGACCGCAGCCGCTCGTCCAGCTTGGTCTCCGCGGCCAGCGTGTACGGCACGTGCAGCAGCGAGCAGGAGGTCGAAACCGCCACCGACGCAGCCGAACCGAGCAGCGTGCCCAGGGTGGCGAGCACGGCGTCGAGATCCGCGCGCCAGACATTGCGTCCGTCGACCACACCGGCCACCAGCAGCTTGCTCGCCAGCGCCGGAATGCCCGCGACGTCGGAAACGCTGGTGCCGGAGGTGAAGTCGAGCGCGACGCCCTCGATGTCGGTGCTCGCCAGCGCGTTCAGCGCGGCATCGGCGTGGCCGAAGTACGTCGCCACCAGGATGGCCGGCCGCTCGGCCGAGGCGGTCAGCTCGGTGTAAGTGCCTCGCACCAGCTCGATTTCGGCCTCGGTGAGGTCGGTGACCAGCGCGGGCTCATCGATCTGCACCCAGCTGATGCCTGCCTCGGCCAGCAGCCGGAGCAGTTCGCGGTACAGCGGGACGATGTCGGCGAGCCGGTCGAGTGCCGCGCCGCCGGTGGCCTTGGCCAGTTTCAGGAAGGTGATCGGGCCGACCACCACCGGACGAGCGGGCGCGCCGAGCGCGAGCGCCTCGCGCACCTCGTCGAGCAACTTCTCCGGGTTCAGCGAGAACGCGGTGTGCTGGTCGATTTCCGGCACCAGGTAGTGGTAGTTGGTGTCGAACCACTTGGTCATCTCGAGTGGTTCGATCGTGTCGTTACCGCGTGCGGCGGCGAAGTAGCGGTCGAGCGGATCGGCGATCCCGGCCACCCGCGGCGGCAGCGCGCCGAGCAGTAGAGCCGTATCGAGTACCTGGTCGTAGTACGAGAAGGTGCCCACCGGGATCGAATCCAGGCCTGCCGCCTGTAGTTCGGCGAGTTGAGCGTGCCGCAGGTCGCGCGCGACGGTGTGCAGCTGATCGGCGTCGATCTTGCCTGCCCAGTAGGCCTCGGTGGCCCGCTTGAGCTCACGCCGAGGTCCGACCCTAGGTAGCCCGAGAACCGTTGCGGTGAACGGTGTCTGATTTACAACAGTCACGTTGTCTCTCCAGTGCTGGTGTCATGGGCCGTCGCCATACGGGCCACGCGGCTACCGGAGATACGTCAGGAGATTCCGACAACAGAGCCCCGACACATCAAGTACTGGTAGAACCGCGCGCCCAGGTCCACGAGGCGGTGGCCGTCGGATACGGCGTATCCGACACGGCTGGCAGGTCTTCGGACTCACAGGCACCGGCCTTGTCGGCCGACCTACTGGCCGTCGCTTCCCGGGCGTTGTGCGTCCAGTGCGTGTGACGGCGGTCGTTCCTGCTTACCGCTGCGGGACAGTCCCGGATTCCCACCGGGTTCCCTCTCGCCCGTCCGCCCTTTCGAGGCGGCCGAACTCGGCTCCGCAACACGACGACGGGGCTCCATCTCGTACGCGCGCGGTGAACCAGCTGCACCTACCAGCATAGGGCGCGCGGCGAGAGCGCGGTGCGACCGGGCGCGGGAGCGGTGGCACTCGGTCAGTCGGCACACACCGTTTGGTCATCTGTCCAAGTCTGTGAGGAAGCCCACCGAAGTCGGGTGTAGCCCGCTTTTCGCATTTATGTCTAAAGTTGTCACCCTCGGGGGAGGGCTCCGGCGTGGGGATCGATAGCAGGAGTGCTTGTGGTGACTGAACGGTCGGTATCGATCGTCATTCCAGCCTATATCGGGACGGCCGACGGCCGTGATCTGCTCGATATACAACTAGACGCCTTGACGCGTCAAGATTATTCGGGGGAATTCGACGTAGTCATCGCCGACAACGGCTCGCCGATCGACGTGCGCGTGCATATCAAAAGTCATCCGCTTCGCGGACGACTGAAGCTTCGGTATGTTGACGCCTCAGGCGGATCCGGTGCCGCGTTTGCCCGAAATGTCGGAGCCGGCAGTGCGGTGGGTGAGGTGTTGCTGTTCTGTGATCACGACGACCGCGCGTACCCGAATTGGATCAGCCGCATGGTCGAGTTCCTCGAAGAGGGCTATGACCTGACTTGTTCTGCGATCGAGGGTGATTCGCTCAACGCGGACCACCCGCGCCGGGTCGCCAACATCCCGGCGCCTGGCCAATTTCAGCCACCTGGCGTTTATGCGCCTGTGATCATCGGTACGAGCATGGCATGCCGCGCGGAGGTCTATCGTAAGCTCGGCGGCCAGGATGTCAGCTATGCCGCCAACGAGGATCTCGAATTCGGCTGGCGCGCGCATCGAGAGGGATACCGACTCGGTTATCTGGCAGAGGCGCTGGTCGCCTATCGGTACCGTCAGGGTTTCCGTCCCGGCTATCGGCAGGGACGTAGCAGGGGCCTCGGTTTGGCGCGGCTGAATGCCGAATTCCCCAAGAACGGTTTACCCGAGCTGCACCTTCCTGAAGTTTTGTTACGGATGATTCGGCTGCCTTTTACCCGTGGATTAGTGGCCGAGGAACGCGGACTGATGATCGGCCTCGCCGTCGGTCAGTTCCGCGGCGGCTTCCGTTATCGCACGATGCACTGGATCTGACGATGTGACGTCCCGGTGAACGAGTCTTCGCAAGGCCGTGGCACCGGCTTGTGAAGAAGCTTGCGAAGGCCCCTTCCGTGTCTGTGCGGCGGTTGGGTCCGGGTACCTTAGGCCCATGTTCACCAAAGTTCTGGTTGCCAACCGCGGCGAGATCGCCATCAGGGCCTTCCGCGCGGCCTACGAACTCGGCGCGGGGACGGTAGCCGTCTTCCCGTACGAGGACCGCAATTCGGTCCATCGGATGAAGGCGGCCGAGTCCTACCAGATCGGCGAACAGGGTCACCCGGTCCGGGCGTATCTATCGGTCGACGCGATCGTCGACGCGGCCAAGTCGGCGGGCGCCGACGCCGTCTACCCCGGCTACGGCTTCCTGTCCGAGAACCCCGACCTAGCTGCGGCCTGCGCCAGCGCGGGCATCACCTTCATCGGCCCGTCGGCCGAGGTGCTCGAGCTCGCGGGTAACAAGGCACGCGCCATCGCCGCGGCCAAGGCCGCGGGGCTTCCGGTACTGCGCTCCAGCGCGCCGTCCGCGGACGTGGACGAGCTGCTCGCCGCGTCGCACGAGCTGGACTACCCGATCTTCGTCAAGGCGGTGGCCGGCGGCGGCGGGCGCGGCATGCGCAGGGTCGCCGACGCCGAGCATCTGCGCGAGTCCATCGAGGCCGCGTCGCGCGAGGCCGAGTCGGCGTTCGGCGATCCGACCGTGTTCCTCGAGCAGGCCGTGGTGAACCCGCGCCACATCGAGGTACAGATCCTGGCCGATCAGCACGGCAACGTGATGCACCTGTTCGAGCGGGACTGCTCGGTGCAGCGCAGGCACCAGAAGGTGATCGAGCTCGCGCCCGCGCCGAACCTGGATCCCGAACTGCGCGACCGCATTTGCGCCGACGCGGTGGCCTTCGCCAAGGAGATCGGCTACAGCTGCGCCGGCACCGTCGAGTTCCTGCTCGACGAGCGCGGCAAGCACGTCTTCATCGAGATGAACCCGCGCATCCAGGTCGAGCACACGGTGACCGAGGAGATCACCGACGTGGACCTGGTGCAGTCGCAGATGCGGATCGCGGCGGGGGAGACCCTCGAACAGCTCGGGCTCAGTCAGGAAACGGTCAGCATTCGCGGTGCCGCGATGCAGTGCCGGATCACCACCGAGGACCCGAACAACGGCTTCCGCCCCGACACCGGGCGCATCACCGCCTACCGCACGCCGGGCGGCGCGGGCATCCGGCTCGACGGCGGCGCCAACCTCGGCGCGGAGATCGGCGCCTACTTCGACTCGATGCTGGTGAAGCTCACCTGCCGTGGTCGCGACTTCGGCGCCGCCGTGTCGCGAGCCCAGCGTGCGCTCGCCGAGTTCCGAATTCGCGGTGTTACCACCAACATTCCGTTCCTGCTCGCGGTGCTCGACGACCCGGACTTCAAGGCGGGGCGAGTCACCACGTCCTTCATCGATGAGCGTCCGGAGCTGCTCAACCAGCGTGGGTCGGCGGACCGCGGTACCAAGATCCTCACGTATCTGGCCGACATCACGGTGAACAAGCCGCACGGCGAGCGGCCGACGACGGTATACCCGCACGACAAGCTGCCCGCCATCGATCTGTCGGTGCCGCCGCCGGATGGCTCCCGGCAACGTCTATTGAAGCTGGGCCCTGAGGGTTTCGCGCAGGCGTTGCGTGCGCAGAAGGCCGTTGGCGTCACCGACACCACCTTCCGTGACGCGCACCAGTCCCTGCTGGCCACTCGTGTGCGCACCAAAGGGCTGCTCGGTGTCGCCGGGCACGTGGCCCGGCTGACCCCCGAACTGCTGTCGATCGAGGCGTGGGGTGGCGCGACTTACGATGTGGCGCTGCGGTTTCTGTACGAGGACCCGTGGGAGCGGTTGGCGGCCTTGCGCGAAGCCGTGCCGAACATCTGTTTGCAGATGCTGCTGCGCGGCCGTA
The DNA here is from genome assembly GCF_044455225.1 of Nocardia sp. NPDC051321. NCBI lineage: Bacteria > Bacillati > Actinomycetota > Actinomycetes > Mycobacteriales > Nocardiaceae > Nocardia > Nocardia sp. NPDC051321. The sequence goes on from NZ_JBITEM010000012.1 coordinate 58,990, forward strand.
ACACCGTGGGCTACACGCCGTATCCGGAGCAGGTGACGCGGGCGTTCGTGTCCGAGGCCACCGCGACCGGTATCGACATCTTCCGCATCTTCGACGCGCTCAACAACGTCGATCAGATGCGCCCGGCGATCGACGCGGTGCGGGAAACCGGTACCGCCATCGCCGAAGTCGCGATGAGCTACACCGGGGACCTGTCCAACCCCGACGAAACCCTCTACACCCTGGACTATTACCTCAAACTCGCTGAGCAGATGGTCGACGCGGGCGCGCACGTCCTTGCGATCAAAGACATGGCCGGACTGCTGCGTGCTCCCGCGGCCGCCACCCTGGTCACCGCGCTACGCAGCAACTTCGACCTGCCCGTCCATGTGCACACCCACGACACCCCCGGCGGGCAGCTCGCCACCTATCTGGCGGCGTGGCAGGCCGGTGCCGACGCCGTCGACGGCGCCAGTGCCGCGATGGCCGGAACTACCAGTCAGCCAGCGCTTTCCGCGATCGTCGCCGCCGCGGCGCACAGTGATCACGACACCGGGTTGAACCTGTCGAATGTCTGCGATCTCGAGCCGTACTGGGAAGCCTTGCGAAAGGTGTACGCCCCCTTCGAGTCCGGGCTGCCCGCGCCGACCGGCCGCGTGTACACCCACGAGATCCCCGGCGGTCAGCTGTCCAACCTGCGTCAGCAAGCCATCGCGCTGGGTCTGGGTGACCGGTTCGAGGAGGTCGAAGCCAAATACGCTGCCGCGGACCGGCTCCTTGGCCGCCTGATCAAAGTCACCCCCTCCTCCAAGGTCGTCGGTGACCTCGCACTCGCGCTGGTGGGTACCGGCGTCGATATCGAAGACTTCGCCGCCGACCCCGGCCGCTACGACATCCCGGACTCGGTAATCGGTTTCCTGCGTGGCGAACTCGGCACCCCCGCGGGTGGCTGGCCCGAACCGTTCCGCAGCCGAGCGTTGGCCGGACGTGGCGCGGCCAAGCCGGAGACCCCGCTCACCGCGGCCGATGAGGCCGGGCTCGCAGGCACCTCCGAGGAACGCCGAGCCACCCTCAACCGGCTCCTGTTCCCCGCTCCCACCGCCGAATTCAACGCGCACCGCGAAAAGTACGGCGACACCATGGGGCTGTCGGCGAACCAGTTCTTCTACGGCCTGCGCCACGGCGAAGAACACCGGGTCCAACTCGAACCGGGCGTCGTCCTGCTCATCGGCCTGGAGGCCATCTCCGAACCGGATGAGCGCGGCATGCGCACGGTCATGTGCATCCTCAACGGCCAACTGCGTCCCGTCGCCGTTCGTGATCGCTCCATCGCCAGCGACATCCCCGCCGCGGAGAAGGCGGACAAGGGCAACGCCGGTCACATCGCGGCCCCGTTCGCCGGTGTCGTGACGTTGGCGGTGTCCGAGGGCGATGCGATCGCGGCGGGCGACACCGTCGGCACCATCGAGGCGATGAAGATGGAGGCCGCGATCACCGCGCCGCGGGCTGGCACCGTCGGCCGGGTCGCGATCGGCCAGGTGCAGCAGGTCGAGGGTGGCGACCTGCTGATCGAGCTGGCCGTGCGCGAGTCCGAATGACTCGGATCGTCGCCGGAACGGCGGGCGGGCGGCGGCTGCGGGTGCCGCCCGCTGGGACCCGCCCGACCTCCGACCGGGTTCGCGAGGCGCTGTTCAGCGCGCTCGACGCGCGCATCGACTTCGACGGCATCCGGGTGCTCGATCTGTACACCGGGTCGGGCGCGCTCGGGTTGGAGGCGTTGTCTCGCGGAGCCGCGCACGCACTGCTCGTCGAAGCCGATCGCAAGGCGGCCGCTGTGGTGCGCGGCAACATCGCCGACCTCGGGCTGCCCGGCGCGGAGCTGCGCCTCGCGACCGTGGCGAGCGTGCTGGCACTCGGCGGCGCGGGAGAATTCGACCTGGTCCTGTCCGACCCGCCCTACGCGGTCGACACCGACGCCGTGCTCGACGACCTGCGGGCGCTCGCCGACGGCTGGCTGCGCCCCGACGCCCTTGTCGTCGTCGAGCGGTCCAGTCGATCACCGGAAATCGCATGGCCTGCGGGTTATTCGGCGATGAAGCCGCGCAAGTACGGCGAAACGCGCATCGAAATGGCGACTTTCGACTAGCTGTGTGGTTTCGCGCACCCTCCGTGCCGCGCGACCGGCCCGCACGATAGCGTCTGACCATGGCAGGAGCACTGTGTCCCGGGTCCTTCGACCCCGTGACCAACGGACACATCGACGTCTTCGCGCGGGCCTCGGCCCAGTTCGACGAGGTCGTTGTCACCGTCAATATCAACAAGAACAAGCAGGGCATGTTCACCGTCGACGAGCGCATGGAGATGCTGCGCGAGGCGACCGCTCACCTGCCCAACATCCGGATCGAGTCCTGGTACGGCCTGACGGTCGACTTCGCCAGGGAGCAGGGCATCACGGCCATCGTGAAGGGCCTGCGCGACGCGACCGACTTCGGCTACGAGATGCAGATGGCCCAGATGAACAAGAAGCTCTCCGGCGTCGACACCTTCTTCATCGCCACCAACCCCGCCCTCAGCTTCCTGTCCAGCTCGCTGGTCAAGGAGGTGGCGACCTTCGGCGGCGACGTCACCGACATGCTCCCCCCGTCCGTGCACAAGCGCCTGCTCACCCGTCTCGCCGAGCGACGTGGCTGATACCCGATGTGCTCACGAGACAACTGATCTCGTGAGCACATGGGTAACTCGCCGGGTACTAGCCAACTCGGCCGGCTCGTCTACCGACGGCCGCCAACGTCACTCCCCGTGGCACTTGGTCTGGCCTTAATACGCGGAGAGGCGGGCAAGCCTAGAAGACCAAGCCCCGCAGGGCCAGGAAGCGCATGCCGCCGACGGCCGCGGTGATGCCGAGGATGGCCGTTGCCTCCGCGGTGCCGCCGATGGTCGGGGCCCAGACGTCCAGTGCCGCCAGGCCCGCGGTGGTGATGGCGAGGCCGACCAGGGCCAGGCCGCCGCCTTCCCACTGTGCGGTGAACCAGCCGACTCGGCCGCTGGCGTGGAAGGTGAGCTGGCGGTGCAGCTCGTTGGCGATCACCGTGCTGACGATCGAACCGACCACGTTGGCGAGCAGCGGGCCGATGCCGTGCATGGCGAAGAACAGCAGCACGTAGGCGATATTGCTGGACCCACCGACCAGCGCGAAACGAATCAGCTGCGCGAAGGCGCGGTCGCCGCGCAGGTACGTCATCAACTGCTCGAACCGTGCCGCCGCCGGCGGTGCGTTGAGCACCGGGTACGGGCCTACCCACGGCATGAAGTAGCTGGTGGTGCTAACTCCCGCCGATCTCTGTAGATCCAGAACAGTCATTGTTTTTCCGATCGAACTCAAGCCTTCGGTGGGGACAACAGCGACGGTGATCGCTTCCTTCCCGCCGACTCTTGATAGGTCCCGCTTCACACAGTCGGGATCTGTCAACACTCGGCGGACCGGGTAGCCCTTTCCCTCTGGCTTCCACAATCCCGCGGTCCCGGTGGGGGCCGCGCTCGGGATGAAGACCTTGTCGATCTTCCTTTTGACGATAACACGAAGCGGAGACAGATCCTCCACTTGATTTGTGTGGCGTACAAGACACTGTGCCGACACACCGGAGGGTGACTCGGCACAGGCCGTGATGAGGGGCACACTTGGTCTCGGCGGACAGTTCGCCATTGAGTCGTAGGAGAGTGGGTAGTCAGCATGTATCGCGTATTCGAAGCCCTCGACGAGCTGGTCGCCATCGTCGAGGAGGCGCGTGGCATTCCGCCCACCCGCAGCTGCATCGTGCCGCGCGGCGACGTGCTCGAACTGCTCGACGACGTGCGCGACGCACTGCCGGGCGAGCTCGACGATGCCCAGGACGTGCTCGACATCAGAGACAAGATCGTCTCGGATGCCCGCTCGGCCGCCGACGTCACGGTGACCGGCGCCAACGAGCAGGCCGCCCACACCATCGGCGCCGCCCGCGAGGAGGCCGACCGCATCCTCGCCGACGCCAAGGCGCATGCCGACCGGATGGTCGCCGAGGCGAGCGCGCATGCCGACCATCTCGTCAGCACCGCCCAGGCCGAGGCCGACCGGGTCGTCGCCGACGGCAACGCCGAATTCGAGGCCGTCACCGGCCGGGCCCGCCTGGAATCCGAGCGCATGATCGACGCGGGCAAGGCCTCCTACGACCGCTCGGTCGCCGAGGGCGAGGCCGAGCGGGACCGCCTGGTCTCGCAGACCGAGGTGGTGCGTGCCGCGCACGCCGAATCCGCCAGGGTGATCGACGCCGCGCACGGCGAGTCCGACCGGATGCGCGAGGAATGCGACGTCTACGTCGATTCCAAGCTCGCCGACTTCGAGGAGACCCTGAGCAACACCCTGCGCACCGTCGGCCGCGGCCGCCACCAGCTCCGCTCCGGCGCGGGCGCCCCTGACTACGCCGCCGACTACCGCCGCTGACCCGGCTGTCGCATTTGGGTCGACGCGAACGCTCGCGTATCGTGGTGTGGTTGCCCATTCCCCTCGATAGTGAAGTGAGTTCGTGATGTCCGCCGGTGCCAGTTCTGCCCCGCGTAAAGGCTCGGTCGCGCGCCGAGAGCCCGACGCGGCCTTCGTGCTGGACGTCCGCAGTCTCGGCCGCAGGGCCGGGACGATGCGTGAGCTCCAGCGCACCATCAGCACCGTCGAGCGGATCGGGCTCGATCTGGTCGCTGTCCCGGTGGGTGCCGAGCTCGAGCTCGACCTGCAGCTGCAGGCGGTCTCCGAGGGGGTGCTCGTCACCGGAACGGCGAGCGCGCCGATCGAGGGGGAGTGCTCACGCTGCCTCGAGCCGTTCACCGACACGGTGAATGTGCACATCACCGAGCTGTTCGCCTACCCGAACAGCACCACCGAGCAGACCACCGATGACGACGACTCCTACCGGATGATCGACGACACGATCGACCTCGAACCGGTGATCATCGACGCGATCGGCATCGAGCTCCCGCTGCAGCCGCTGTGCACGCCCGACTGCGCCGGACTGTGCGCGGAATGTGGCGTCCGGATGGCGATTGCGGGATCTGACCACTCGCATGAGATACTTGACCCTCGCTGGGCCGGGCTGGCGAAGTTCGCCACTGCATCGCCCGGCAACGGCAGCCCCGACCAGGGTGCGGCCACAGCAGCAGACCAGTCAGCCGAAATGGCAAGCAATATGACAGAGGAGAAGTAGTCGTGGCCGTTCCCAAGCGCCGGATGTCCCGTTCCAACACCAGGTCGCGGCGCAGCCAGTGGAAGGCCACCGCGCCTACCCTGATCACCTGCCCGAACCGCGCCTGCGGCGAGAAGACCCTGCCGCACATCGCGTGCCCGTCCTGCGGCACGTACAAGGGCCGTCAGGTCACAGCAGCTGTCTAGCAGTTCGACCTGTCGTATCGACGTGATTGACGAACCCGACTCGTCCGATGGACACGCGAGCTTGCTCGCGGCGCTCGGCGTCGAGGTGCAGCCGGAGCTGCTGCGCCTGGCGCTGACGCACCGGTCGTACGCATATGAGAACGGCGGCCTGCCGACCAACGAGCGCCTGGAGTTTCTGGGCGACTCCGTGCTCGGGCTGAGCATCACCGAGCGGCTTTACCACGAGCATCCGGACAAGTCCGAGGGCGAGCTGGCGAAGTTGCGCGCGAGCGTGGTCAACATGCACGCGCTCGCCGAGGTGGCGCGTCAGCTCGGCGCGGGTGGTCTCGGCGTGCACCTGTTGCTCGGCAAGGGTGAGGAGCTCACCGGCGGCCGGGATAAGCCGAGCATCCTTGCCGACGGCATGGAGTCGCTGCTCGGTGCGGTGCACCTGGAGCACGGCATCGACGTCGCGCGTGAGGTGGTGCTGCGGCTGTTCGCCGACCTGCTCGAGCGCGGACCCCGGATGGGGGCCGGCCTCGACTGGAAGACCAGCCTGCAGGAACTCACCGCCGAACGCGGTCTCGGCGTGCCCAGCTACGAGATCACCTCGACGGGCCCCGATCACGACAAGGAATTCACCGCGACCACCGTGGTCGGCGGCCGTGCCTACGGGCAGGGCGTCGGTCGCTCCAAGAAGGAAGCCGAGCAGAAGGCCGCGGGCACCGCCTACCAGGCGCTGACCGCCGAATCCTGATCGTGCCTGAACTTCCGGAGGTAGAGGTAGTCCGGCGCGGCGTCGCCGAGCACGTGGTCGGTCGCGTCATCGAGTCGGTCGCGATCACCCATCCCCGCTCGGTGCGACGCCACCTCGAGGGCTCCGCCGATCTCGCGGCGCGGCTGACCGGCTGGAAAGTCGAGTCCGCCGAGCGGCGCGGCAAGTATCTCTGGCTCACCTTCGACGAGCCGGACACCGCGCTGGTCGTGCACCTGGGTATGAGCGGGCAGCTGCTCGTGCAGCCCGCCGACGCGCCCTTGGAGAAGCACGCGCATATTCGCGCGACCCTGAATGACGGCACCCAGCTGCGTTTCGTCGACCAACGCACGTTCGGCGGCTGGGCGCTCGCGCCGCTGGTCGAGGTGGACGGCACCCTGGTGCCCGAGCCGGTCGCGCACATCGCCCGCGACCCGCTGGATCCGCGCTTCGACGCCGAATCCGTGGTTACCGCGGTGCGTGCCAAGCAGACCGAGATCAAGCGCGTGCTGCTCGATCAGAGCGTCATCTCCGGCATCGGCAACATCTACGCCGACGAATCCCTGTGGCGCGCAAAGCTGCACGGCAGCCGCATCGCCGCAGGCCTGTCCCGTCCCGCGGTGCGTGGCCTGCTCGCCGATGTGGGCGCGGTCATGGGCGAGGCGCTCACGGCAGGTGGCACCTCGTTCGACGCGTTGTATGTGAACGTCAACGGCCAATCCGGCTACTTCGAACGATCACTCGCCGTCTATGGTCGCGAGGACGAGCCGTGCCGTCGCTGCGGCGCCCCGGTGCAGCGGGAAAAGTTCATGAATCGTTCCTCGTATTCTTGCCCGCGGTGCCAGCCGAAGCCTCGCCGTCGTTAGCGGACGCGAGCTACCTTTCTAGGTAGGCGGTTCGGGAAGTCGGTCCGGCCGTGGAGGAAGGACACATGCGCAAGCTCACGTATTACGTAGCGTCGACCATCGACGGATACATCGCCACCGAGGACGGATCGGTCGATTTCTTCCCGGTCGGTGGCGACCATGGGCCTGCGATCACCGCGCAATACCCAGAGACGCTGCCGACCAAGGTGCGCGAGTCGATCGGCATCGACAAGCGCAACCGCTACTTCGACACCGTGCTGATGGGGCGCAAGACACACGATTTCGGCGTACGTACCGGCACCTCGAGCCCGTACGCGCACCTGAAGCAGTACGTGGTGTCGACGACGCTGCCGGAGAACCCCGACCCCGACGTCGAGCTGATCGCCGCCGACCCGCTGGCGAAGGTGCGAGAGCTCAAGCGCGACAACGGTCTCGGGATCTGGCTCTGCGGTGGCGGCGAGCTGGCGCAGGAATTGCTGCCGGAGATCGATCAGATCTTCCTCAAGCTGTACCCGGTGCTGCTCGGGCGCGGTAAGTCGCTGTTCGGCGCGGGCCCACGGCTGCCGGATGCGGCCAAGTTCCGGGTGATCACCAGCCGAGTGTTCGACGACGGAGTGGCCTTCATGAAATACAGCAGGATTCGTTAACCGCGGTGGCGGAAGACGATTCGAGCGCGCCGGACCCGACGACAACGCCGGGTCCGGTGGAGGTGCTGCGCGAGATCGGCTTCTGGCTGGAACGCTCGCGCGCCGAAACGTATCGGGTCAAGGCGTACCGCCGGGCCGCCGATATCGTCGCGGAGCTGTCCGATGAGGAGCGCGCGGCGCACCGGACCGCGCGCAGCTGGCGCGAGATCGCCGGGATCGGGCCGAAGACCGCAGGCGTGATCGAACAGTCGTATGCCGGCGTGCTGCCACCGCCGCTGCTCGACCTGCGCAACGCGGCCAAACCGATTGGCGCACCGGGTAAACCGCTGCGTGCGCGGCTGCGCGGTGACCTGCACACCCACTCGGACTGGTCCGACGGCGGCAGCCCGATCGCGGAGATGATGGGTGTCGCGGCCGCCCTCGGCCACGAATACTGCGCGCTCACCGATCATTCGCCGCGCCTGACCGTCGCCAACGGGCTGTCCGCCGACCGGCTGCGCAAGCAACTCGACGTGGTCGCCGAACTCAATGAACGCCTGGCGCCGTTCCGTATCCTCACCGGCATCGAGGTCGACATCCTCGATGACGGCACCCTCGACCAGCAGGCCGACCTGCTCGCCGAACTCGACATCGTGGTGGCGAGCGTGCACTCGCACCTGCGCGCGGACAGCGCGACGATGACCAAGCGGATGGTCTACGCGGTGGCCAACCCCAACGTCGACGTACTCGGCCACTGCACAGGCCGGCTCGTCGAGGGCGGGCGTGGCACCCGTCCCGAGTCGAGTTTCGACGCGGAGATGGTGTTCGAGGCGTGCCGGACCTACGGCACCGCCGTCGAGATCAACAGCAGGCCGGAGCGCCGCGACCCGCCGTCCCGGCTGATCCAGCTCGCGGTCGAGATGGACTGCCACTTCTCCATCGACACCGACGCGCACGCCCCCGGCCAATTGGACTGGCAGGGCTACGGTTGCGAACGCGCGCTCGCCAATGGTGTTGCGGCCGAACGGGTCATCAACACCTGGCCGCTGGCCGACCTGCTGGCATGGACCGAGTCGCCCGGCGCGTGATGGCCGTCGGGCTAACTGTTGCCGAATAGTTTTGCCGTTCTGGGGATCATGGCTGATCGCGGCTGAAAATGGCTGTCAGACAGATCTTGTGGGGGTGGGTTGACCGTTGGGCGATTTTCCTATTGAAATCGTGCTGGCGCTCATCGGTATCGCGGTGCCGATCGGTGCGTTCCTGTACGAGTTCGTGATCGTCGGTCGCAAGCGCCTCGGCTACCGCGTGCAGATGGACACGCCCGTCACCGGTGAGATCGAATCGGTGTTCCCCGGCGTGCTGCCGCAGCTGCGCCCCGCGCTGGACGGGGCGAGCCCGGATCTCAAGGATCTCTCGATTGTCTTGGTGCGCATCGAGAACAGCGGCGCGACCCCCATCGACACCCTCGACTACAAAGCGCCTGATCCGGCGCGGATCGGCCTGCACCTGCGGTTCCCGCAGCGCCTGGTGATCGGCATGGCGGTGACCGAACTCAGCGATCCCGGCCTGGCCGACAGCCTGGACGGTGACTCCGGCATCGCGGTGCGCGAGGACATGGCCGGGCATATCGGCGTCATCGATCTGCCCAAGGTGCCGTTGAATCGTGGTGAGCACTACAAGATCCTGGCCATCCTGCAGCGCTCCGAGGGCACGGGGGAGTATCCCGTTCCGGTGCTGACCGGCGGCATCAAGGGCGGCCGCGTCCTGGAAACCAGAAGCCAGACCGGCATTCCCCGAATGATGTTGGGGCTGACCATTTTCCTGGTGCTGGTGATCGCCGTGCAACTCGTCGTCGCGGCGGTCGAGCCGTCACCGACCCCGCTGGAGTGTGCCTCGGGCACGCTCACCGTTGTCGGATCGTCCGCCTTCGCGCCGGTCGTGCAGGAGGCCGCCGATCTGTATGGGAAGCGGTGCACCGGAGCGCAATTCGTGTTCGGCTTCGAGGGCACCGAGCGTGGGCTGGACCTGCTGGCCGAGGAGGGCAAGGACAATTCGGCGCTGCTGGCGATCAGCGACGGTCCGAAGGGCAGCGGGTATCCCACGCTGATGTACCGCCCGCTGGCCTTGTCGCTGTTCACCGTGATCGTCAACAAGGATGTCGGCGTACCGAGCCTCACCGAAACCCAGATCCGGGACCTGTACCAGGGCCGGGTCGGCAATTGGCGCGACGTGGGCGGCCCTGATCTGCCGGTCGTGCTGGTGAATCGGATCCCCGGCTCCGGAACCCGAAACACGTTCGAGCGCAGGCTACTCGGCGCCGGCCAGCCCGACCGCACGCACGTGAGCTGTACCGCGATCAAGGGCACGGCGACCTCCGCCGGAGCGCAGTGCGATGTCCAGGTGACCAGGGACATGCAGAAGGCGGTCGGCGAAATCCCCGGTGCCATCGGCTATTCCGAGTTCTCCGAGGCGGTCGACGCCGGCCTGCCGACCGTCGCGATCAACGGCGTCACCGCGAACCGCGACGCGGCGATCAATCGCACCTACCCGTTCTGGGGTGTGGAATACGGCTACAGCTACGGTGAGTTGCCCGGTGACTCGCTGGCCGCGGCCTTCCTGCATTTCCTGGTCGATCAGACCGGTAAGGATGTGCTGCGTGCGCACGGTAACGCGCCGTGTGCGGAGCTGCCCGACCCGGGCCGGTGTCTGCCGGATTCGTGAGCGCGCGTCACACTTTCCAGGCCTGTCTCGTCTATCTGGTGTAGGAGAAGACCGAGGAAAGGACGACGACGTGTCACGGATGAAGCTGGCGAAGGTCGCACCGGAGCTGTACCAGGCGTGGTACGCCGCCGAGGGCGCCATCCGCCGCGGCCCGCTGGACCCGGTGGTCCGGGAGCTGGTCAAGATCCGCGCCTCGCAGATCAACGGCTGCGTGTACTGCATCGATCTGCACACGACCGATGCCAGGCTGGCCGGAGAAACCGAAAAGCGCATCTTCCAACTCAACGCCTGGCGCGAATCCGCGCTCTATACCGACGCCGAACGCGCCGCCCTCGGCTACGCCGAGGCGGTGACCAAGCTCGGCGACCACGGCGTGAGCGACGAAGTGTGGGCCGACGTCGAGCAGCACTTCGACGAAGGCGCCGCCGCCGGTTTGGTCGCAGTAACCGCAATGATCAACCTGTGGAACCGAATCGGCGTCCCCCTGCGCATGCAGCCCGACGTGGACTGACCCACCCCACCCGACCGAGGGCGCCCTTCATTCCGCCAGACAGGCCGAAGGGCCCATTCGGTCGGAATCGGGGGTCAGTCCGTGGGGGGCAGCATCGGGCGGGTGAAGTAGTCCTCGACCGGTAGGGGGCCGGTGTAGCGGCGGCAGGGGCAGCGGACCCATTCCCACGTGGCGGGGGCGATGGATCGGCGCTCCTCGGCGTGACATTCGCCGGCCTGCGCGTCGTGGATGGCGAGGTCGTGCCCGCATCCACACTTCGCGACGCTTCGTATCGCCTTGCCGCCTGCGTTGCCGCGGTGGCCGTAGCGTCCGACTGCCCAGCCGACGCCGAGGATTCCGGCTCCGACAGCCAGGGTGAGGGGATCGAACATAGGTTAATTGTACGTATACGTATGCGGACTGACTGCCGAAGGGCCCCGTTCTGTCGGTGGTATCGGCGAAGATGTCAGGCATGACGGAACTATCGCTGCGTGAGCTGAACCGAACCCTGCTGGTGCGTCAGATGCTGGCGCGGCGGGTCGCGATGACACCGTTGGAACTGGTGCGGCATCTGGTCGCGGTGCAGGGGCAAGAACCGAATTGGCCCTATGTGGGGATGTGGACCCGGCTCACCGACTTCGCGCACGACGACTTGGCCGCGCTGCTGCGGGAACGAAAGCTGGTGCGCTCGGCCATGATCCGCCGCACCGTGCACCTCGCCGACGCGCACGATTTCCGCTGGCTGCGCCCCACGGTGCGCCCGGTCGTGCACGCGGCGCTGCAGGCCGCGTATTACCGCGACGAGATCGAGGGCATCGATCTGGACGAGCTCGCCGCCGCAGGCCGGGAAATGCTGTCCGGGCGCATCCTGTCCCGCGCCGATCTCGGCACGCTGCTCGGCGAGCGCTTCCCCGGCAGGCACCCGCGCAGGCTCGCCGAGTCGGCCGAACTGCTGGTTCCCATGGTGCACAGCCCGGTCACGGGGGCATGGGGCAAATGGCGCAACCGCTCGGTCACCGTGGCTCTCGCCGACGAATGGATCGGCGAGCCGATGGAGACGACACCGCACGCGGAGACGCTGATCCTGCGATACCTTGCCGCGTTCGGCCCGGCCACCGTCGCCGACATGCAGGCATGGGCCGGTGTCACCCGGCTCGCGGAGGTGGTCGACGAGATGCGCACCCGCCTACGCGTTTTCACCGACGACCAGCATCGGGTGCTCTTCGACCTGCCGGAGGCCCCGCTAGCCGACCCGAATCTGCCGGTGCCGGTGCGCTTCCTGCCCGCCTTCGACAATGCGCTACTCGGCCACAAGGACCGGCGCCGGATCATCAGCGAGGAGGATCATCGGCGGATCGCCAAGGAGGCGTCGGGCGGAGTCCCGATGTATCTGGTCGACGGTTTCGTGCACGGCCGGTGGTCCTTGGACGACAGCACTATTCGAGTTACTCCGTGGCATCCGTTGTCCGCAGTCGACGCGGAAGAGCTGCGCGCCGAGGCTGAGCGCATGCTGACTTTCGTCGTTCCCGGTCAGGACGGAAAGATCGTTATCGAAGGCTGAGCGGATATCCAGTCCCGTAGACATGTTCGATTGAAACTCGCAAAGGCCGCTCCACCTGGGCATCTCGGCAATCGATCAGCAACGTATCCGACTGCGTGGTTTGAGAAGTCTCCGGTGAGGTACATCACTGGCGGCCCCCCTGATCGCGCGGCTAGCGACCAGGCCAACCAAGCCTTACGGACCGGCGGTGCAGCACCGGCTTCACCCTCCGCCGTGGCGGCCACCGGCTCGGCGCCCTGCGCTTCCGAGTGCTGGGTGTGTGCGCGAATTGCTATTGGTTGTGCCAAAGCAAATGGTTGTGTCCTGCATGGTGTGCCCTTTGGAAGGAGGGTCAATGAGCGAGCGTCAGCGAGCGAATCGACAACACAGTGCGCCCTCGCGCATGACGGAGCCGAGCGCCAGCGAGGTGGAGTCATGAGCGAGTTGCCCATGTCGGGTTCGGGTCAGGTTTCCACGTCGGACTTGCTGTCGATCGATCACAGCGGTTCCCGGTTTCGGATCGCGATGGTTGTCCCGCCCTACTTCGACGTGCCGCCCAAGGCATACGGAGGTGTCGAGGCCGTCGTCGCCGATCTGGTCGATTCGCTGGTGGCCAGAGGACACGACGTGACGCTGCTCGGCGCGGGCGAGCCGGGCACCAAGGCGACGAAGTTCGTTCCGCTGTGGGACCAGATCTGCCCCGAGCGGCTCGGCGAGCCGTTCCCCGAGGTCTTGCACGCGCTGCGCGCGCGCCGGGCGGTCGAGAAGCTGGCTGCCGCGGGCAGCATCGACATCGTGCACGAGCACACCTTCGCGGGCCCGCTGAACGCGCCGGCGTATAGGGGACTTGGCTTGCCGACCGTGGTGACGGTGCACGGGCCGGTCGAGGGCGAATGCTATGAGTACTACCGGGAAATGGGCGATGAGGTCTCGCTCGTCGCGATCAGCGACCGGCAGCGAGAGCTGGCTCCGGATTTGAATTGGGCTGGGCGCGTGCATAATGCTCTGCATCCCGAGGAGTGGCCGTTCCGTGCCGACAAGGACGACTACGCGCTGTTCCTCGGCCGCTTCAACGAGTGCAAGGCGCCGCATCTGGCGCTGGAGTCCGCGCACGCCGCGGGCATGCCGCTCGTGCTTGCCGGCAAGTGCAGCGAGCCGCCCGAGATCAAATACTTCGAGGAGCAGGTACGCCCGTTGTTGACCGACCAGGATCACGTGTTCGGCCTCGCCGACGCCACCGAGAAGCGAAAGCTGTTGGCGGGAGCGAAGTGCCTGCTGTTCCCGATCCGTTGGGAAGAACCCTTCGGCATGGTGATGATCGAGTCCATGGTGTGCGGCACTCCGGTAGTCGCGTTGCGCGGCGGCGCGGTGTCCGAGGTGATCGTGGACGGAGTGACCGGGCGCGTGTGTGACGACCCGGCCGAACTCACCGCCGCCATCGCCGAGGTGCAGACCATGGATTCGGCCGCCTGCCGCGCGCACGTCGAAGCGAATTTCGGCGCCGACACGCTGGGTCGCGGCTACGAGCAGATCTACCGCAAGCTGATGCGGGCGCGCAAGCGGACCGGATTCCGTTGGTACCAGGATCAGGCCGTGCCGATGCAAGCCACGGCGAGCGGACTCGCGTGACGGCGGATCCCACCGCCGCGCTCAGCCCCGCCCCACTGAATTCCGGTGAGCCAACGGGTTTCGGTGGGGCGGGCTCGGTGACGCTGGTGGAGGGCGGCACCTTCTGCCTGTCGAACCGGCTCGGCGATGTCGAGCCGGGCCGCCCGCACGGTCTCTTCTTCCGGGACGCGCGCGTGGTGTCCCGATGGGAGCTGCTGGTGGACGGCCATCCGCCGGAACCACTTTCGGTGCTCAGTCCGGAGGCGTTCGCGGCACGGTTCGTGCTGCGAAGACCGCCGACGGCCGGGCTGGCCGACAGCACGCTGCTCGTGGTGCGCGAGCGGATCGTCGCAGACGGCATGCACGAGGTGCTCACGCTGGAGAACATGGGCCGCGAGCCCACCGCGGTCACTCTCGAATTGCATGTCGACGCCGACTTCGTCGACCTGTTCGCGGTCAAGGAGGGGCGCGCCGGAAACGGCCGGTCCGAGGTGACGGTGGCGGAGGGCGAGCTGCTGTTCCACGATCGGGCCGATCGGATGCGCGGACTCTCGGTGTCGGCGACGGTCGAACCCACGGTGTTGCCGGGCGCTTTGGTGTGGCGCGTGGTGGTACCTGTCGGCGAGGTCTGGCAGACCGAGATCACCGCCCAGCCCACCCTCGGTAACCAGCGGTTCCAGGCGCCACTGGCACCGGGCGAGCACTACGGGGTCAGCGCGCCCGGGCGTAAGATCGCCGCCTGGCGGCACACCGCCACCGATGTGGCCGCGTCGCATCCGGAACTCAGCCAGGTGTTGCGGCGCACCGAAAGTGACTTGGGCGCCTTGCAGATTCATGATGATTCCGGCGAGAACAGACCGTTCGTGGCGGCGGGCGCGCCCTGGTTCATGACCCTGTTCGGCCGCGACAGTCTGCTGACCGCGTGGATGGCGCTGCCGCTCGAGGTCGACCTGGCCCTCGGCACGCTGCAGCAGCTGGCCGAACTGCAAGGCCAGACCGTTAATCCGCTCACCGAGGAGGAGCCGGGGCGGATCATGCACGAGATGCGCCGCGGCCCGGCGGGCGGATTGGTGCTCGGCGGCAACATCTATTACGGAACCGTCGACGCCACACCGCTTTTCGTGATGCTGCTGGCCGAATGTCATCGCTGGGGCGCGGATTCGGAGGCGATCAGAGAGCTGCTGCCCGCCGCCGACGCGGCGCTGGACTGGATCAGCGAATACGGCGACCGCGACGGCGACGGGTTCGTCGAATACTGCCGGGCCACCGATCGCGGTCTGGTCAACCAGGGGTGGAAGGACAGCTGGGACGGCGTCAACGACCTGGACGGCCACGTCACCGAGGCGCCGATCGCGCTGTGCGAGGTGCAGGGTTACGTGCACGCCGCGCTGCTGGCCCGCGCCGAACTCGCCGAGGCATTCGACGACTCGCACCGCGCCGGGGAGCTGCGTGATCAGGCCGCTCAGCTGCGCGGCAAGTTCGGCGAAGAGTTCTGGCTGCCCGAGCGCGGCTGGTATGCCATCGCGCTCGACAAGGGCAAGCGGCGCGTCGACGCGCTGACAAGCAATGCGGCGCACTGTCTTTGGTCCGGCATCGCCAGCGACGCGCACGCCGCCGAACTGGTGCAGCGACTGTCCGGCCCCGAGATGGACAGTGGGTTCGGATTGCGTACGCTCGCTTCGAATATGGGCGCCTACAACCCGATGAGCTACCACTGCGGCTCGGTGTGGCCGCACGACACCGCCATCGCGGTGGCCGGTCTGCTGCGCTACCGGCACGTGCCGGGCGCGGTCGACCTGGCGACCCGGCTCGCCACCGGATTGCTGGACGCCGCAACGGCTTTCGACGGCAGACTACCCGAGCTGTACTGCGGCTTCCCGCGCGCGCGGTTCCCGACCCCGGTGCCGTACCCCACCTCCTGCTCACCGCAGGCGTGGGCGAGCGCGGCTCCGCTGCTGCTGGTGCGGGCGTTCCTCGGCCTCGACCCCGACGTGCCAAATCGCACCATCACCGTGCGCCCGCTGGTGCCACCGGCGTGGGGCCGAATCACGTTGTCCGCGTTGCGCCTCGGCCCGATCACCGTCGACCTGGAGGTGGAAGGTGCGCAGGTCACCGCCGCCCGCCTACCCGACGACTGGCAGTTGATCACCCGATGAGCACGATCTTGGTATGAACAGCCCGGCATCGGGTACCCCACCGATGTAAGCATTTCGGTCATGCTTTTCAGGCTGATAGACGACGCAGGCTGGAGGCGCACCATGCAGACATCGCTGGATATGCGGGACCTGTGGAGCACACAGCACCGCGACTGCACGATCGAGCCCATGGATCTCGACATGGACCTCGCCCAATTCGTCCGCAGCACCCACGCGGGCCACGGCCCCGAATGCTGCCAATACCTGGCCGCCTCGGCCTACTACTTCGGCCACGCCGAAGTCGGCTGACGACACCGAGTCCGGGTAGCACGGCGCATCGGTAGTCTCCGACGGGTGACCCTCGAGCAAAACTGGGACGAATTCCGGCAAGTCGTCGCCCGCGGGAAACGGTCGACCGGCCATTGCGCGATCGCGTCGGTGGACGCTGACGGCACACCGAACGTCACGCCGGTCGGCACCGTGTACCTGCGCCATGGGAGGGCGTCGCCTGACCCAAGGCAGGAATGACGAAAGTCTGACGCTGCGGCGTGGCCGGGCGTGGAGTGGGCTCGGACCAGGCACGATCAAGGTATGACGCCAGTTCGAGCGAAAGTGGCCGTGATCGTCGCCCAGGCCGGGCCGCAGTCGAAGAAGCGTGGGTGATCGGCGTGCGAGTGCTGCTCACCGGCGCGGCCGGGTTCATCGGATCGCACATCCGCCGCGACCTGGTCGACGCCGGGCACGAGGTGATTTCGCTCGATCTGATGGTGTCCGCGGCGCACGGGCCGGACGCGTCGGCCCCGGAAGGCGTTGAGCGGGTGGATGTTCGCGACGGCGCGGCCCTGGATACGGCGCTGTGCGGCGTCGATGTCGTCTGCCATCAGGCGGCGGTGGTCGGCAACGGGGTGAGTGCGCAGGACGCGCCCGCCTATGCGAGTCACAACGACTTCGGGACCGCGGTGTTGCTGGCGGCGATGGATCGTGCCTGCTGCCGCAGGCTGGTGCTCGCGTCCTCGATGGTCGTGTACGGCGAGGGTCGCTATCGCGGCGAGCGTTGCGGGCCGGTCGAAGTCGGTGTTCGCCGGACCGAGGACTTGGCCGCAGGCATGTTCGAGTACCGCTGCCCGGACAGCGGCGAGATACTCACCTGGGATTCGGTGCACGAGGATGCGCCGTTGCGCCCTCGCAGCCTGTACGCGGCAAGCAAACTCGCACAGGAGAATTACGCTTCGGCCTGGGCGGCGGTGACCGGATCGTCGGTGACCGCCCTGCGTTATCACAACGTCTACGGCGCCGATATGCCGAGGGACACACCGTATTCCGGGGTCGCGGCGATCTTCCGGTCTGCGCTGGAAGCCGGAGATGCGCCGCAGGTTTATGAAGATGGCGGGCAGACAAGGGATTTCGTGCACGTCACCGATATCGCCGCGGCCAACCTCGCCGCGGTGGAGCAGCCGCTGCCCGGCTTCGTCCCGCTCAATGTCTCCTCCGGGCGTCCCATCACCATCCTGGAGGTCGCGGTCACGCTGGCGGCGGCGCGCGGTGGGCCGGACCCGGTGGTGACGGGGCGCTATCGCCCAGGCGACGTGCGCCACGTGGTCGCGGATCCGGACCGGGCCAGGCGCGCGCTGGGTTTCGCGGCGCGGGTGGATCCGGTCGACGGCCTGACCGAGTTCGCCTTCGCGCCGCTACGCGGTAGCGCGGGGGTCTGTGCGCCCACCTTGTGATCCGCGCTCAGTTGCCCGACAGCGGCAGGCGAACCTCGAAACGGCTACCGGTGGGCCGGTTCTCGGCGGTGATGTCGCCGCGATGCGCCTCGACCAGACCGGCCGCGATCGCCAATCCCATTCCGCTGCCGGTGGGCACGCCGTCGGCCGCGACCGGCGAACGGGCCGCGGTGCCGCGGTAGGCGACCTCGAAGATCCGCGGCAGATCCGCCTCGGCGATGCCGGGCCCGGTGTCGTCGACCCTGGCCCACGCCTGACCGTCGGCGGCACCCGCCGAGATGGCGACCTCACCGCCGGGCGGCGTGTGCGCGATGGCGTTGGACACCAGGTTGGTCAGCACCCGGCCGAGCGCCTGATCGTTGGCCGCCACCACGATTCGGCCGTCCGGCTGCTCCGCCCGCAGCGCGACCCGCGCACGTTCGGCGGTCGGCCGGTTCGCGGCCAGTACCTCGTCGATCAGCTCGCGCAGATCCACCGGTTCCAGTTCGAGTCGCAACGCACCCGCGTTGATCTTCGACATCTCGAACAGGTCGTCGACCATCCGCGACAGCCGGTTGGTCTCGATGCCGATCTGCTCGGCGTAGGACGCCACATCGGCCTGCCCGCTGACCACGCCGTCCGAGAGCGCCTCGGCCATCGCGCGAATGCCAGCCAGCGGGGTACGCAGATCGTGGCTCACCCAGGCGACCAGCTCGCGCCTCGACTTCTCGGCCGCCCGCTCCTGCTCGCGGATCTGCTTCTCCCAGACCATCTTCCGAGCCTGTTCGCGGCCGAGCAGGACGGCTCCCGGCACGGTGACCGCCGCGACGATGCCGAGCACCACCGCGGTGCGCTGGAGTTGCTCGGTGAACATCAGGCCGCTGACGCCGATGATGCCCGCGAGGGTGGACAGCGTCGGAATCAACACCAGCACAGCCATACTCGTGGTCACCGAGCGATTTCTGGTGGCGCGCAGGATCACCGCGCCGATCAACACCACCGGCACCGAGCAGGCCAGCGAGTACAGGATCAGCTGGGTGGTGTCCTCAGGCATCGACGGCTCCATTTCCCGGTTCGGTGCGCGCCCACGCGTACCCGCGACCCCACACCGTCTCGATGCGGTGGCGGGCGCCGAGTTTCGCGCGTAATCGCTTGATGTGCACGGTGACCGTGGACAGGTCGCCGAAGTCCCAGCCCCACACCTTGGCGAGCAGCTGTTCGCGGCTGAACACCTGCTGCGGATGCCGGAGCAGGAAGACAAGCAGATCGAACTCGCGTGGGGTGAGGTCCACCGGCCCGCCGTCGACCAGCGCGAGCCGGAACGCGGGACGCACCTCGATCGCACCGTCGCGCAGCGTCGGTGCGGTGTCCTCGCGCACCACCTTGGTGCGCCGCAGCACCGACGCGACCCGCAGTGCGAGCTCCCGGGGACTGAACGGTTTGGTGACGTAGTCGTCGGCGCCCGCCTCCAGCCCGAGCACCCGGTCGTCCTCGTCGCCGAGTGCGGTGAGCAGGATGACCGGGGTCTGCGGGCGCGGCCCCGAGCGGATCGCGCGGCAGATCTCGATGCCGTCCGGCGCGGGCATCATCACGTCGAGCACGGCCAGCTCGAGCTGATCGCCCGCGTCCGCGAGCGCCGCCAAAGTCGATGGGCCGTCGGCGGTTTCGCGGACGGTCAGGCCGTCTCGTTCGAGGTAGCGTCGCACCACGTCCCGGACAACGGGATCGTCGTCGGCGATCAGGATGGTCATCGTTTCACCAATTCGTCAGGAGCAGATGAGCCAGCACCAGCGTTCCGATGCTCTGCACCGCGAGCCAGCCGCGGACGCTGGACCGCGGCAGGAAAGCGGGCGCGGCGAGCAGCCACATATCGAACGGTAACCAGATGCGTTCGGTTTCGGCCTTACTCAGCCCGCTGATGTCCGCGGCCAGGATCGCACACGCGCCCGCGGCGACCAGCAGCGACGTCGGATCGAGGGCACGCAGCAGGCGCGGCGACAACGCGCGATGCAGCGCCGCGGCGGTGCCGAGGCCGACCGCGCAGACGGTCGCGGCCAGATTGCCCCACCACCAATACGAATACGGCCGGTTCTTGGCGACGCCCTGGTAGTAGCGCTCGACCACCAGGTGATAGCCGTCCAGCCACCAGAATCCGGCGAGGGTGAACGCCGCGACCACCACCAGCGCACCGGCCAGCGCGGGCAGCAGCGGCCGAAAGGTCCGGCCCGCAAGCATTACCGCGGCCGCGGGGATCGCCATCAACGTCAACCCATAACTCAGATAGATGCCGAAACCGAACAGCAGTCCCGCTGCGATCGCCGCGGCGTAACTCCCGCCCGGCCGGGCCGCGAGGGCGAGCAACGCGACCGCCCACGTCGTGACCCCGGCGAACATCGCGTCGGCGGAAACGGCGATCCAGACGGCGGCGGGCGCGAGCGCCAGAAACGGTAGCGCGGCCCGTGCTCGATCCTCGTTGCCGAGCGCTCGCAGCGCGACCGCGACCGCGACCACCGCGCTGGTGCCGATCAGCATGCACGCCAAGCCCGCCCAGGCGCTGCCGCCGAGTCCGATGCGATCCAGCAGCACGAAGAAGAGCAGTGCGCCCGGCGGATGCCCGGACACGTGGGTGGTCCAGGAGTCCGGCTGGAAATCGAGGATGCGGCCGGAGAATTCGCGCAGCAGCACGCCGATGTCGGTCACGCCGCCGACCTCGTGTAGGTATTCGTTGGGATCGTTGAACCGCGCGGTGAATCCGCGCCGCCAGCCGTCGATCATCGCCAGCGAGAACGTCCAGCCGAGCGCGGTGATCCACGAGATCGCCAGCAGCGGCCGCCACGGTAGGCGCCGGGCCAGCGCCGGACCGCGGACGACGACGAGCGCCGCGAGGACGATCGCGGGGCCGCTGCCCCAACCGACGTGCGGCAGCCAGGAACCGAATATCGGCGCGGCGGCGGCATAGAGCGTGCTCCGCCACTGTTCGCTGGCAATTCGCGGTACCACAAAGGCCGTCGTGACCAACGCGGCGGCAATACCCGCGCCGATCAGGTCGCCGCGGCTGCGGACACGCGGCGGATCAGTAGTCGCGACCTCGGAGACGTCATGCACGGCTATCACGATAGGTCGGCGGTCGAGCGGTTATCGCTGTTCCGACCGCGTTTTCTGACGATGTCACTGTTTCGTCACAGGTTTTTCGGCCGTATCGGGAGTCCGACGGCTTAGCGTCATTGCCGTGACTCGAACCCAGGGTGATCCGGACGGAGTGACCGTGGTGATTCCGTGCCGAGACGAAGCTGATGCGTTGCCGGAAGTCCTTGCCGCCATCCCGGCCGGGTACAACGCGCTAGTCGTGGACAACGGCTCGACCGACGGGACGGCCGCCGTTGCCCGCGCCCGCGGTGCCACGGTGGTGCAGGAGAGCAGACCGGGCTACGGCGCCGCGGTCCAAGCGGGCATCGCGGCGGCGCGCACCGACCTGGTCGCGGTGCTCGACGGCGACGGATCGATGGATCCGGCCGAACTGCCGGGCCTTGTCGAATTGGTCCGGGGCGGAGCCGATCTCGCGGTCGGCCGCCGGCGCCCCACCGGGGCCGGGGTCTGGCCGTGGCACGCCCGCATCGGCAATCTGCTGATCGCGCGCAGGCTGCGGCGCAAATACGGGCTGCCCGTGCACGATATCGGCGCGATGCGGGTGGCGCGGCGCGGCCGGATGCTGTCGCTCGGCCCGCTGCACCCGCGTTCCGGATATCCACTCGAACTACTCGTCGGCGCCGCGGGCGCGGGCTGGCAGGTGGTCGAGCGGGACATCGCCTATCGACCGAGAGCGGGGGGCGTGTCGAAGGTCTCCGGCTCCTGGCTCGGAACAGCGCGTGCCACCAAGGATTTCCTGGCGGTGCTGCGATGAGCCCCTGTCCGGCAACACTGTTGGTGATCGCGAAGGCGCCGATCGCCGGGTTCGCGAAAACGCGATTGACCCCGCCGCTGACGCCACAGGAGGCCGCGCGGGTGGCCGCCGCGGCGCTGCTGGACACCCTGGACTCGGTGTTGCGCAGCGATGTCTGCCACCGGGTCGTCGCGTTCACCGGAGACCTCGCCGCCGCCGAGTGCGGCCATGAATTGGCCGCCGCACTCAGTGAATTCGAGGTGATCCCGCAGCGCGGTGACGGGTTCGGTGCTCGGCTCGCCAACGCCCATGCCGACGCCGCCCGCCTCGGCGCACCGGTCCTGCAAATCGGCATGGATACCCCGCAGATCGGCCCGGACGTACTGACGGCGGCCGCGATCGAACTCGTCGCGG
The DNA here is from genome assembly GCF_044455225.1 of Nocardia sp. NPDC051321. Taxonomy (NCBI): domain Bacteria; kingdom Bacillati; phylum Actinomycetota; class Actinomycetes; order Mycobacteriales; family Nocardiaceae; genus Nocardia; species Nocardia sp. NPDC051321. The sequence continues at coordinate 81,104 of NZ_JBITEM010000012.1, forward strand.
GTGACGCGGCGCTGCTCGGGCCGGCCGACGACGGCGGCTGGTGGGCGCTCGGACTGCCGTCCGCACAGCCTGCCCGCGTACTCGCCGACGTGCCGATGTCCACCGACAGAACCGGTGAACTTACCCGGAAAGCGTTGCAGGACTGTGGGTACCGGGTGAACGCGCTGCCGCAATTCAGCGATGTCGATACCTTTGCCGACGCTGTCCGAGTAGCAGCGGAATCCGGTGGTCGCTTTGCCGAGACGTTCCGCCGGCTACCCGAGCGCGGGTTGGTATCGCGATGATCGGCGCGGACTTCGACATCTTCGATCGTGCGCTGGCCGGGGAACGCTGCTGGATGCGTGCCGCGGACGGCACCAGGCACCGGCTGCCGACCAGACGGTGGCTAGGGCTCGCCGGTGTCGGCGATCGTCGTGCGGATCGTGCACTCACCAGCTGTTGCGACGGGCCGACCGTTGATCTCGGCTGCGGGCCGGGACGATTGGTCGCCGCCCTGCTGCAACGCGGGGTACTCGCGCTGGGCGTGGATATTTCGCCGACGGCGGTCGCCATCACCAGGTTTCGTGGCGCGCCCGCGTTACGCCGGGATCTGTTCGGGCCCTTGCCAGGAGCGGGACGGTGGTCGTACGCGCTGCTGGCCGACGGCAATATCGGGATCGGCGGCGATCCGGGGCGCATACTCGCGCGCACCGCGGATCTGCTGGCACCGGATGGTCTCGCGATCGTCGAATTCGGCCGTCCAGGAAGTGGTTCGGTAACCCGGCAGATTCGGCTGGAGTCGCGGTCGCGGGTCGGATCCTGGTTTCCCTGGGCCTCGGTGGGGATCGACCACGCGGAACAGCTTGCCCGCGCGACCGGATTTCAGCTGCTCAACACCGCCGAGGTCGGCGGAAGGCACATCGCCTGGCTCCGTCGCCCCGCTACGCAGGCGGTGATCGCGTCATGAGCCGCACTGCGGGTGGTCGCTCATTCGCTTCCGGTGGTATCCGATGAGCGTGCACGAAACCATCGAGCGCAGTCGGGCATTCGCGGCACGGTGGTTCCGCGGATCCGACGCGCGCGGGCCCGAGGTGGCCAGCCGGGTAGGGATCGCGCTCGGCTCGGCGATCCTGATCTGCTTCGTCACCGGCCTGCTGAGCCACTGGATCCAACATCCGCCGACCTGGTTCTGGTGGCCCGCCCATCCGGTGTGGCTGTACCGCCTGACCCAAGGCCTGCACGTCATTTCGGGCGTAGCCGCGATTCCGCTACTGCTGGTGAAGCTGTGGGCGGTATACCCGAAGCTGTTCCAGCGCCCCGTCATCGGCTCGCCGCTGCGCATGCTGGAGCGCGGCTCGATCGCCGTGCTGGTCGGTGCGATCTTCTTCGAGCTGTCCACCGGTCTGCTGAATATCGCCCAGTTCTACCCCTGGAAGTTCTTCTTCCCTCCCGTCCACTACGCCGTGGCCTTCGTCGCGATCGGTGCGCTGGCGGTGCATTTGGCGGTCAAACTGCCGGTGATTCGGGACGCGTTGAGCCGCCCGATCGACTCGGACACGGCCGATGCCGATACCGATAGCGGGGCCGATGTCGTTGCGCGGCGTCATGTTTCGCGACGGACGGTGCTGACCGCGGCGTGGGTTTCGGCAGGCGCGGCGAGCTTGGCGGTTGCCGGTCAGACCGTGCCCTTCCTGCGCTGGGCGGCCGTGCTCGCGCCGCGCAGTGGCGAAGGGCCGCAAGGGGTTCCGGTCAACCGGTCGGCGCAGGCCGCGGGGGTGGTCGAGCTGGCGCGAGCCGCCGACTACCGGCTGAGCGTGCTGGTCGGCGATCGGCAACGCAGTTTCAGCAGGGACGAATTGCTGGCCATGCCGCAGACGCATGCTCGGCTGCCGATCGCCTGCGTGGAAGGCTGGAGCGCGTCCGCCGACTGGGCGGGCGTTCGACTGCGCGATCTGCTCGCCGCCGTCGGGTCCTACCCGGGCGGGGACGTGCGATTCCGTTCGCTGGAGACCAACGGCATCTATGCCAATTCGGTGTTGCCGCGCCGCCATGCCATCGATTCGGACACACTCGTCGCGCTCTCCCTGAACGGTGCGGCGCTCGATGTCGACCACGGCTATCCATGCAGGCTCATTGCGCCGAGTCGCCCCGGCGTGCTGCAGACGAAATGGCTTTCGACGATCGAGGCACGCTCATGAACGCGATCCGAATCCTGCTGCTGCTCGCCGGGCTGTGGCTCGGCTGGTACGGAATCATGCTGGTGCTCGACTTTCCCCGGGCCGACGTGTGGTCGATCGCCCTGTGGTTCGCCGGTGGAATCCTGTTGCACGACGGGGTATTCGCGCCGCTGTGCGCCGCCGTCGGTGCCACCGCCCGGCGGATCCTGCCCGGCACCTGGTGGGGACCGGCGGCCTGCGGGGCGGTGTGCACGGTCGTGTTGGTCGCGATCGCGTTGCCCGTGCTCGATCGTGGGCACGCCATGCCGGACAACCCGACCGTTCTCGACCGGAACTACCCGCTCGGTCTCGCCGTGGCCCTCATCCTGATCTGGACCCTGGTGGTCGCCGCCGCGGTGCTGAGACGCACCGGCAATCACCGATCCCGTAGTCCGCGCAGCGCGACACCGAGGAGTACACCATGACCAGCTACGACGATCTGCGGGCAGTGTTCATCAACTGCACCCTCAAGCGGTCGCCGGAGGTGAGCAACACCCAGGGGCTCATCGATATCAGCGCCCGCATCATGGCGAAGAACGGCGTGCAGGTCTCGCACATTCGCGCGGTCGACCACGACATCGCCTTCGGCGTGTGGCCGGATATGACCGAACACGGCTGGCCGACCGATGCGTGGCCCGCACTGCAACGTCAGGTCATGGACGCCGACATCCTGGTGCTGGCCGGCCCGATCTGGTTGGGCGACAACAGTTCTGTCACCAAGCAGGTCATCGAGCGCCTCTACGCCAATTCCTCGATCCTCAACGATCGCGGCCAATACGCCTACTACGGCCGGGTCGGTGGCTGCCTGATCACCGGCAACGAGGACGGCGTCAAACATTGCGCCATGAACGTCCTCTACAGCCTCCAACATCTCGGCTACACCATCCCGCCGCAGGCCGACGCGGGCTGGATCGGCGAGGTCGGCCCCGGCCCCTCTTACCTGGATCCGGACTCCGGCGGCCCGGCCAACGACTTCACCAACCGCAACACCACCTTCATGACCTGGAACCTGCTGCACTTCGCCCGAATGCTCAAGGACGCCAACGGAATACCCGCGCACGGCAACCAGCGCTCGGAATGGGACGCCGGCTGCCGCTTCGACTTCGAAAACCCCGAATATCGCTGATCCCTCGCCGAGCGGGCTGCGATTTGGGGCGAGGAGCACGGTGGACGCGGACTCAACCACCGCTCGGGCGGCGTGGGGCCGGTCCGCTGAGCGGACTCGACGGCGCCGAACTTTACCGCGCCCCTGCGCCGCGGTCGTACGATCGAGGCGTGGCTATCGCTCAGTTGAGTTTGATCACCTTGAACTGTGCCGACAAGGAAGAGCTGGCGGCGTTCTGGGCCGCTTTGCTCGGAGGGGAGATCGTTTATCGGGCCGATGATTTGGCTGTAGTGCAGACCGAACGCGGGTCGTTGTGCGCGCTGGTGGTGCCGGACTATCGACCGCCGACCTGGCCCGGGGGAGACACCCCGAACCACATCCATTTCGAACTGAAGGTCGACGACCTGGACGACGCGCAGGCCGCGGCCCTCGAGTTGGGTGCCCGCACCGCCGAGGTCCAACCGGATCCGAATACCTGGCGAGTCATGCTCGACCCCGCAGGCCACCCGTTCTGCCTGGTCCCGCACGCCCCATTGCTACCACTGGGTCCTAAGCAAGACGCCTGAATCTTCGTCGGTTGGATATAGCGAGGGGGCCGGTGACCTGGTGTCACCGGCCCCCTTGGCTCAGCTCACCCGCGGAACGGGTACTTGTGGTCGAGGTCGAGGTTCAGCTCGACCACGTTGACCCGCGGTTCACCGAGGAACCCGAGGGTCCGGCCGCTGGTGTGCGTGTCCACGAGTGCACGCACCTGATCCGCGGAGATATTGCGAGCCTTGGCGATTCGTGCGATCTGCAGGTCCGCGTACCTGGGGGAGATGTGCGGGTCCAGTCCGCTACCGCTGGCGGTGACCGCGTCGGTGGGGACCGGGGTATCGACGGGGGCGTCGCCGAAGATCGGCACGATCCGACCGGCCGAGTAGTCCTCGCCCGGCTTGGCGCAGTCGACCTGGACTCCGTGGTAGGTGGACAGGAACGGCGTCGCCGGGCAGGCCTGGTTCACGCTCACCACCTGGGTGGGATGCGAGACCTGACCGTCTGCGTCGCGCGGCCCGATCACCGAGAGCACCGCGCCGACACCGTCTTTCGTGCAGAACGGACGGCCGCCATCGACCCCCTCACGGTCGCCGACCTCCTTGCTGCGGGCGCACACCGTGGACAGCAGGCTCAGCTTGACCTTGGCCGGGTCGGCGTCGAGTGTGTCCACGATGCTCTCGGGCCCGAGGTTGCTTGCCGCGGTGGCCATCGGGTCGTAACCGGCGCTGCCCGCGGCGGACGGGCGGCTCTGGAAGTACTGCACCATCGCCTTGCCGTCCGGATCGGTGAAGGACTGCCCGATCAGGCTGGAGCCGACGACCTTGTCGTCGACCTTGATCAGCGAGCCGTCCGCCTTGTCGTGCAGGCCAGGTAGCTGAGCGACCGCGAAAACCGCTAGGGGATAGACGATTCCGGTGATCACGGTGAGCACGAGCAGCGCACGCAACGCGGCGAAATGCTGCCGGATCCAAGTTGAAAACTGCATGTCAGGACATCCCAGGGAGGAGTTGGACGACGAGGTCGATGATCTTGATGCCGATGAACGGCGCGATGATGCCGCCGAGGCCGTAGATCAACAGGTTGCGGCTCAACAACTTCGACGCGTTGGACGGCGTGTAGTTCACGCCGCGCAACGACAGCGGGATCAGCGCGACGATGATGATCGCGTTGAAGATGACCGCGGACAGGATCGCCGACTGCGGGCTGTGCAGCCGCATGATGTTCAGCGCGTCCAGCCCGGGGAATAGCGCGATGAACAGCGCGGGCAGGATCGCGAAGTACTTGGCGATGTCGTTGGCGATCGAGAACGTGGTCAGCGCGCCGCGGGTGATGAGCAGCTGCTTGCCGATCTCCACGATCTCGATGAGCTTGGTCGGATCGGAATCCAGATCCACCATGTTGCCCGCTTCTTTGGCCGCCGAGGTGCCGGTGTTCATGGCGACACCCACATCGGCCTGGGCCAGCGCCGGTGCGTCGTTGGTGCCGTCACCGGTCATCGCGACCAGCCTGCCGCCGTCCTGCTCCTTTTTGATCAGCGCCAGCTTGTCCTCCGGCGTGGCCTCGGCGAGGAAGTCGTCCACGCCCGCCTCATCGGCAATCGCCTTGGCGGTCAACGGATTGTCGCCGGTGATCATGACGGTGCGGATGCCCATCCGGCGCATCTCGTCGAAGCGCTCCCGCATGCCCTGCTTCACCACGTCTTTGAGGTGGATGACCCCGAGCAGCCGCGCGGTGCCGTCCTTGATCTCGCCGACGACCAGCGGCGTGCCACCGGAGGCAGAGACTCCGTCGACGGTCACGCCGACCTCGCTCGGCACGTTGCCGCCTTGCCCGCGAACCCATTCGATGACCGCGCTGGCCGCACCCTTACGCAGCTGGTGCCCGTCGTGCAGGTCGACGCCTGACATCCGGGTCTGTGCGGTGAATTCCACCCAGGTCGCGCCCTTCAGCTCGCCCGGCGTGCGCTCACGCTTGTTGAACGCCTGCTTGGCGTACACCACGATCGAGCGACCCTCGGGCGTCTCGTCGGCCAGGCTGGACAGCTGTGCCGCGTCGGCCAGCTCATCAGCCGAAATACCCGGTATCGGAACGAATTCCGAGGCCTGCCGGTTGCCGAGGGTGATGGTGCCCGTCTTGTCCAGCAGCAGCGTGTTCACGTCGCCCGCGGCCTCGACCGCGCGCCCGGACATGGCGAGCACGTTGCGCTGTACGAGCCGGTCCATGCCCGCGATGCCGATGGCCGACAGCAGCGCGCCGATGGTGGTCGGGATGAGGCACACCAGCAGCGAGACCATCACGATCCCGGTGATGCCGTTGACGTCCAGCGCCGAAGTGTCCGGCACGCCAGGGTTGTTCGCCTTCGAGAAGATCGCCAGCGGCTGCAGCGTGACCACCGCGAAAACGAAGATGATGGTCAGCGAGGCGAGCAGGATGTTGAGCGCGATCTCGTTCGGCGTCTTCTGCCTACTCGCGCCCTCGACCAGGGCGATCATCTTGTCGATGAAGCTCTTGCCCGGCTCCTGGGTGATCTTGACGACGATCCGGTCCGACAGCACTGTGGTGCCGCCGGTCACCGCGGAGCGGTCACCACCGGATTCCCGGATCACCGGCGCGGATTCCCCGGTGATCGCCGATTCGTCCACCGAGGCAATGCCTTCCACGACATCACCGTCGCCGGGGATGACCTGTCCGGCCTCGACCACGACATGGTCGCCGCGCTGCAGTTCGGGTGCCGCGACACCCTCCTCGACGACCTGGCCGCCGGGTGTCCAATCCACCAAACGCCGTGCGACGGTGTCGGTCTTGGCCTTACGCAGGGTATCGGCCTGCGCCTTGCCGCGTCCCTCGGCCACCGCCTCGGCGAGATTGGCGAAGATCACGGTGAGCCACAACCACACCACGATCGCCCAGGCGAAGAAGGTGGGATCGCTGATCGCGAGCACGGTGGACCAGACGGCGCCGAGCTCGACGATGAACATCACCGGGTTGCGCCACATGGTGCGCGGATCCAGCTTGCGCACCGCATCGGGCAGCGAGGTCAGCAGCATCTTGGGATCGAGCGCGCCGCGCGGTACCCGGCCGGACTTCTCGGCCAGCTGCTTCTTCGACTCGTTGAACTCGTCCGGCACAGTGACTTCAGTAGTAGGAGTTGTCATTTCAGTGGATTCCTTCAGCGAGCGGCCCGAGCGCGAGTGCGGGCAGGAAGGTGAGCGCGACCAGGATCACGGTGGTGCCGACGACCATGCCGATGAACTGCGGGCGGTGCGTCGGCAGCGTGCCGATCGACTCGGGGGTGTTGCCCTGCTTGGCCAGCGAACCGGCAAGCGCGAGCACGAAGATGATCGGCAGGAACCGGCCGAAGACCATCGCGAGGCCGAGCGCGGTGTCGTACCACTCGGTGTTACCGGACAGCCCGGCGAACGCGGAGCCGTTGTTGTTCGCGGCGGAAGTGAAGGCGTACAACACTTCCGAGAGCCCGTGCGGTCCCGAGTTGGCCATCGAGGCGCGTTGTCCTGGCATGGCCATCGCAATCGCGGTGCCTATCAACACGATCAGCGGACTGACCAGGAAATAGGAAGCGGCGAGCTTGATTTCGCGCGGGGTGATCTTCTTGCCCAGGTATTCCGGTGTGCGCCCGACCATCAGGCCCGCGACGAAGACGGTGATCACCGCGAGGATGAGCATGCCGTAGAGCCCGGAACCCGTTCCGCCCGGCGCGACTTCGCCGAGCTGCATGTTGAACATCGTCATCATGCCGCCGAGGCTGGTGTACGAGTCGTGGAACGAGTCGACGGCGCCGGTGGACGTCAGCGTGGTCGCGCCGGAGAAGGTCGCCGAATCGGCAACGCCGAAGCGGGTTTCGACGCCTTCCATGGACGCGCCGATCGCGGTGGGCACGGTGCCGTGATGTGCCAGCTGGAAGGCATTGCTCAACGCGATACTGACGATCGCGATCGTGCCCATCACGGCCGCGATGGCAACGCCCTGCTTCTTACTGCCGACCATCCGGCCGAAGGTGCGTGGCAGCGAGAAACTGATCACCAGGATCAGGAAGATCTCCAGCCAGTTGGTCCAGGTGGTGGGATTCTCGAACGGGTGCGAGGAGTTGGCGTTGTAGAAACCGCCGCCGTTGGTGCCGAGCTCCTTGATCACCTCTTGACTCGCCACCGGGCCGCCCGGGATGGCCTGCGAGGTGCCATTGAACGTCTGCGCCACCTGGTCGTGCAGGTGGAAGTTCTGGATCGCGCCGCCTGCGACCAGCACGATCGCGAAAACGAACGCGATCGGCAGCAAGATGCGGATGGTTCCGCGCACCAGGTCCACCCAGAAGTTGCCGAGATCGCCGGTGTGCCTGCGGGCGAAGCCGCGCACCAGCGCGACCGCGACGGCCATGCCGACGGCCGCGGAGACGAAGTTCTGCACCGCGAGCCCGGCCATCTGCACCAGGTGGCCCTGGGTCGACTCGCCGGAGTAGTTCTGCCAGTTCGTGTTCGTCACGAAGCTGACCGCGGTGTTCCAGGCCAGCGCCGGGGTCATCTCCGTGCCGGGGTCGTTCAGGTGCAGCGGCAGCTTGCCCTGGACCAGTTGCAAGAAGAAGAGGAACAGAATGCTGACCGCGGAAAACGCCAGCACACTGCGGGCATACACGCCCCAGGTCTGTTCGACTTCCGGCTGGACGCCGATGGCCTTATAAAGGGCGCGCTCCGCACGCGAGTGCTTGGTGTTGTGATAAACCCGGAACATGTAATCGCCGAGCGGCACATGCACCAGGGCGAGCGCGATGATCAGGGACGCGATGAACGCGATCCCCGCCGTAGTCGTGGTCACCTAGAACCTCTCGGGGAAAAGCAGCGCCGCGACCATGTACACCGCGACGGAGATGGCGAGAACCAAACCGATCAGGTTCGCGATCACAGCTTTTCCACCCCTCGCTGGATGAGCCCCAGCAGGGCGAAGATCGCCACGGTAAGCACCGTGAACACCACGACAGACATGATCAACCAACCTCCATCAAGCGCTCGTGTTGTGGAGCGCGCCTTGGCGAGTCAAGTCTTCGATAAGGCGCTAGCCGAGGTTCCTTACGACTCCTTAGCGCGACGAATGGTTGCCTTTGCGCTTCGTTTACACCCCGGCTCGGGATAACTGAAAGAATGCCGTCAAAGAGTGCGGCGATACCGTCAACACACCGTAAAGATCGAGGTGATCTTCCGATACGGGGGTAGTAGTGGAGGGCCGGCCAGGCGGACCATTTCCAGCGCAACCGGTTGTTCGAGTCGGTTGGAGAAGGGAACGTCATGTCGGCTGTCACCGTCGCCCTGCTTGTCGGGTTCGTATGCTGCGCGCTGCTCATTCGCGCGCTGCGGCCCCGGGGCGATGAGCTGGATACACAGCGTGTTGTCGTCGATGACGACCGCGTCCGGGGCCTGCGCGGCACGGAGCCGGGGGTAATCGATGCCTGAGCTTCGGCCGCACCGCGCCGGTACGTCCGCGTGGTGCTCGGTTCGACGCCCGCGACGCGCAATGATGAACGAGTGAAACGCGGGCAACTCCGGATCTACCTCGGCGCCGCGCCGGGAGTCGGCAAGACCTACGCCATGCTCGGCGAGGCACACCGGCGGCTCGAGCGCGGCCGCGACGTGGTTGCCGCGGTAGTGGAAACACACGGGCGAGCGAAGACGGCAGCTTTGTTGGAGGGCATCGAGCGGATTCCACCCAAGCTGGTGGAGTACCGCGGTACCGAGCTGCCCGAACTCGACACCGACGCGGTACTGCGCCGCCGGCCTGCCGTGGCGCTCGTCGACGAGTTGGCACACACCAACGTGCCGGGCGGCGCGAACGAAAAGCGTTGGCAGGACGTCGAACAACTCCTGGACGCGGGCATCGACGTGATCTCCACGGTCAACGTGCAGCACCTGGAAAGCCTCAACGATGTGGTCGAGCAGATCACCGGCATCCAACAGCGCGAGACGGTGCCGGACGCGGTGGTGCGCGGCGCGGACCAGGTGGAGCTGGTCGACCTCACGCCGGAGGCGTTGCGGCGCAGGCTGTCCCACGGCAACGTGTACGCGGCCGACAAGGTGGACGCGGCGCTGCGTAACTACTTCCGACCGGGAAACCTCACCGCGCTAAGGGAATTGGCGCTGCTGTGGCTGGCCGATCAGGTCGACGCAGCCCTCTCGAAATACCGGGCCGACCACAAGATCACCGATCTGTGGGAGGCCCGCGAGCGGGTCGTGGTCGCGGTGACCGGGGGACCGGAGTCGGAGACGGTGGTACGCAGGGCCAGTCGCATCGCGAGCAAGGCGAGTGCCGAACTCGTCCTGGTGCACGTCGTGCGCGGCGACGGCTTGGCCGGTGTGTCGACCGAACGGTTGAACCGGTTGCGCGACCTGGCAGGCAGCCTGGATGCCTCGCTGCACACGATCACCGGCGACAACGTGCCGACCGCGCTGCTGGAATTCGCCCGCGAGGTGAACGCGACCCAGCTGGTCCTCGGCACCTCCCGCCGCTCCAGGTGGGCGCGGATGGTCGATGAGGGCATCGGCTCAACGGTGGTGCAGCAGTCGGGCAAGATCGACGTGCACATGGTCACGCACGAGGAAGCCCATCGTGGCCTGCGCCGGGGTTCGCTCATGCCGCGCCAGCCGATCAGGGCCTGGCTCGCGGCCGTACTGGTGCCGAGCGCGGTGTGCGGAATCGGCGTCGCGTTCCTGGACGGCTACCTGCAGCTCGGCGGTCTCAGCGCGGTGTTCTTCATCGGCGTCGTCGCCGTCGCGTTGCTCGGAGGTGTTGTCCCCGCGGCCTTTTCGGCGTTGCTGTCCGGGCTGCTGCTGAACTGGTTCTTCGCCGATCCGCGCTACAGCCTGACCATTGCCGAGCCGGACAGTTTCGTCACCGTTGTGGTGTTGCTGTTCGTCGCGGTCGCGGTGGCGGCGCTGGTCGATACGGCCGCGAAGCAGACACGGCAGGCGCGCCGGGCCTCGCAGGAGGCCGAATTGCTGACGTTGTTCGCCGGCGCCGTGCTGCACGGCGCGGACCTGCCCAATCTGCTGGAACAGGTCCGCGAGACCTACGGTCTGCGCGCGGTCAGCATGCTGTGCGGCGACGTGGTGGTGGCCGCGGTGGGTCTGGACGCACCGAAGCACGCCGCCGACGCCGAGACCGTGATCCAGGCGGGCGACGCGTCGAGTCTGCTGCTGCTGGCCGGTCGGCCGCTGGCCGCCGCCGACCGGCCGGTGCTCAACGCGGTCGCCAACCAGGCGGCCGGGCTGGTCCGGCAATCCAGGCTCGCCGAGGAGGCCAGCGCCGCCGCGGCGTTGCTCGAGGCCGACCGGTTGCGCCGGGCGCTGCTCTCCGCGGTCAGCCACGACCTGCGCACGCCGCTGGCCGGGGCCAAGGCCGCCGTGTCCAGCCTGCGCAGCGACGACGTCGAGTTCTCCGCCGAGGACACCACCGAATTGCTGGAAACCATCGAGGAATCGGTGGATCAGTTGACCGCGCTGGTCGGGAACCTGCTCGACTCGTCCCGGCTGGCCGTCGGCGTGGTGAAGCCACAGCTGCAGCGGGTGTACATGGACGAGGTGGTGCACCGGGCACTCGTCAGTGTCGGGATGGGCGCGCGTGGGTTGCGGCGCGCGGCGATGGACCGGGTGAAGGTCGAGGTCGGCGACGTCTCCGTGCGCGCGGACGCCGGGCTGCTGGAACGGGTCGTTGCCAACCTGATCGACAACGCGCTGCGGCACGCGACCCGCGATACGCCAGTACGAGTCACCGCCGAACGTGCGGGCGACCGCGTCTCCATCGCGGTGGTCGACGTCGGTCCCGGCGTGCCGCCGGGCACCGAGGAACAACTCTTCGAGCCGTTCCAGCGGCTCGGCGACCGCGACAACACCACCGGCGTCGGACTCGGCCTCTCGGTGGTGCGCGGTTTCGTCGAGGCGATGGGTGGCACCGTGCACGCCGAACCGACCCCTGGCGGAGGATTGACGATGATCGTGGACCTGCCTGCCGACGAAACGGAAGCGAGCAGCTGATGATGGATGCATCGACAGTGGGAGCACCGCAGCCCCGGACCGCACAGGAAGCCGTGATGACCGAGAAGAAGCAGGACGCCCCGGCGATCAAGGTGCTGGTGGTCGACGACGAACCGCAGATCCTGCGCGCGCTGCGGATCAATCTGTCGGTCCGCGGCTACGAGGTGATCACCGCGGGCACCGGCGCCGCCGCGCTGCGTGCGGCCGCCGACAAGCACCCCGACGTGGTGATCCTCGATCTGGGGTTGCCCGATATCGACGGCATCGAGGTCCTCGCCGGGTTGCGCGGCTGGACGTCGGCGCCGGTGATCGTGCTTTCGGCGCGCACCGACTCGGCGGACAAGGTCGAGGCGCTCGACGCCGGAGCCGACGACTACGTCACCAAGCCGTTCGGCATGGACGAACTGCTGGCCAGGCTGCGCGCCGCGGTCCGGCGCGGCGCCGCCGACACCGATTCGTCCGATCCGGTGGTGGTGACCTCGTCGTTCACCGTCGACCTCGCCGCCAAGAAGGTGACCAAGAACGACGAGACGGTGCATCTCACGCCCACCGAGTGGGGCATGCTCGAGATGCTGGTGCGCAACAAGGGCAAGCTGGTCGGGCGCAAGGAGTTGCTGCGTGAGGTGTGGGGTCCGTCGTATGCGACCGAAACCCATTACCTGCGTGTGTATTTGGCGCAGTTGCGGCGCAAGCTCGAGGATGATCCCTCGCATCCCAAGCACCTGCTGACCGAGGCGGGGATGGGTTACCGGTTCCAGGAGTGATTTTGAAGACACGACAGAGCCACTGATATCGGGAGTACATGGGTAACTCGCCGGGTACGGGCTGACTCGACCCCATTATTACCGCTGGTCGCCAACGAAACTCAGGTGGCACACGAGTCTGGCCTGAAGACTCGGAGAGGCGGAGCTGGCAGGATCGAGCCCATGGCTGAACAGATACCCGCGACACAACCGACTGAACTATGGGTCGAGCGCACGGGAACGCGGGCGTATACCGGTCGCAGCTCGCGCGGCGCCGAAGTATTGATCGCTTCGCAGGGCGTGCCCGGCGCTTTCACCCCCGGCGAGTTGCTGAAGATCGCGCTGGCCGGTTGCTCGGGGTTGAGCGCGGACTTCTCGCTTGCCCGCAAGCTCGGCGACTCCTTCGACGCGACCATTCGGGTGTCCGGCGACGCGGACCGGGAGAACGAGCTGTACCCGCAGCTGGACGAGACGTTCCAGCTCGATCTCAGTGAATTGGACCAGGAGGCGCGGGAACGGTTGCTGGTTACCGTGCAGCGCGCCATCGATAAGGCGTGCACTGTGGGCCGGACGTTGCAGGCGGGGACGAAGGTGACTTTGTCCTTCGATATCGAGGCCTGATGGGCGACGGCGCTGAGCTGATCCGGTTGAGCGCGTGGGTGCACGGCCGCGTCCAGGGCGTGGGGTTCCGCTGGTGGACGCGGTCGCGTGCGTTGGAACTCGGGTTGACCGGGCAGGCCACGAACGCGCGCGACGGGCGGGTACACGTGGTCGCGGAGGGGCCGCGAGACGACTGCGAGCGGTTGCTCGAACTGCTAGGTTCCGGGGACACACCTGGTCGGGTGACCTTGGTTGTGGAAAGCTGGGAGCCCGCGCGGGGTGATTTGACCGGATTCGAGGAGCGGTAGTGGTGGGCCGGGATAGGACGAGGACTCGACAGTGAGCACGCACAATCCCGGTGACGAGCGTCCGGGGCACGAGCCGAACGAGCAGTCCGCCGCGGCGGAGCAACCGTCGAGCACGGCCGGGGCGCACGAGGCAAGCACTCCTGAGCCGGGCGATACGGCCGCCTTTGGGCCGAGCGATACGGCCGCCTTCGTTACCGACGCGCCAGTCCAACCGCCTATTCCCGGACTGCCTACCGTTTTTCCGGAACCTGCTGCGCCGCAAGAGGTTCTACCGCGTCGGGGCAGCGTGCAGCGGCAAGAGCCAGGCATCACCCAGCCGCGCCCGCCGACGGTGGCCGAGGCGCGGGCCAGGGACAAGGCGCGCAAGCGGGCCGAGGAAGCACAGCAAGCCGCCGTCGCGGCAGGCGAGGCGAAGAAGCGCACGCGCAAGCGGGTGATGATCGGCGGGGTCGCGATCGTCGGCGTCGCGGCGCTGGTCGGCGGCGGATACCTGGCCTACCGGGCGTTCACCGCGCCCGACAAGATCACCGCGTCGTGTGTGAAGACCGAGAACGGTCAGGAGATCGTCGTCGAGGACCGCTACTGCGGCGACGGACGTCAAGGCTTCATCAGCGATGGTGGCATCGGGCCCGGCCTGATCATCCTCGGCGGCGGCCCGCAGTATCGCTACTACTACGGCGGCACGCCGACCATCGGCAAGCCGCCGACGGGCGGCACCACCGTCAAACCCAAGAGCGCCGAGATAAAGACGAAGAGCGGCACCACCATTCAGCGCGGCGGCCTCGGCAGCAAGAGCACCGGCGGAGGATCGTAGTGCGGCGAGTGCGCAGTACGCCCCGGCCGGATTGGCAGCAGATCACCGAGAGCCAGGGCCTCGTCTACGGCGTGCCCGGCCGCGACGCCAGCGGTCAGCCACGGCCGTACTGGGACGAGTCGGTGTATTACGAGTTCGAGATGGACGAAATCCTCGCGCTGGAAGCCGATGTCGAGTTGTTGCACTCGATGTGCCTGAAGGCGGTCGAGCAGGTCGTGCTGACCGAGCGGTTCAAGGATTTCGGTCTGCCCGAATGGAGTTGGGGGCCGATCGCCGAATCCTGGCGGCGCAACGACCCTTACGTGTACGGACGGTTCGACCTGCGTTACGACGCCCGGCGGCCGGCGAAACTGCTGGAGTACAACGCGGATACGCCGACGTCGCTGCTGGAGGCGGCGATCGTGCAGTGGCACTGGCTGACCGCACGGTATCCCGGCGGTGATCAATGGAATTCGTTGCACGAGAAGCTGGTCGAGCGCTGGTCCGAGCTGCGCGACATCCTGCCGACCGCGCAACTGCACTTCAGCTGGTCGGGCGCCGACGCCACCGGCGAGGACAACGTCACCACCGCCTACATGCAGGAGACCGCGGCCGAGGCTGGGTTCGACACCATCGCGCTGCCGATCGAAGAGGTCGGATTCGATACGGAGCTGGACCGTTTCGTCGATCTGGCCGAGGCGCCGATCGAGGCGATCTTCAAGCTCTACCCGTGGGAGTGGGCGCTCGACGACGACTTCGGCAAGCGAGTGGTCGCCAGCCTGCCGCAGACCATGTGGATCGAACCGCTGTGGAAGACGTTGCTCAGCAACAAGGCCATTCTCGCGATCCTGTGGGAAATGTATCCGGGGCATCCGAATCTGTTGCCCGCCTACCTGGATCAGCCCAACGAGCTCACCGAATACATCCGCAAGCCGAAGCTCGGTCGCGAGGGCGCCAACATGACCATTGTCGGCGCCGGACTGGAGACGGCCACCGGTGGTGTCTACGGCGAAGAAGGCTACGTCTACCAATTGCTCGATCCACTACCGGAATTCGATGACATGCGCCCCGTGCTCGGCGCGTGGATCGTCGGTGACGCCGCCGCGGGCCTCGGCATCCGGGAAACCGCCGGACTGATCACCGACGACGGCTCCGCCTTCGTCCCGCACCGCATCGCTCAACCCTCCTCGGAAGGATCATGATGACCACAGTCGCCCTCGAATCGGGGTACTGGAGCTCGCTCGGCGAGGGTGTGGGAGCGATCATCCTCTACGCCCTCATCGGCCTGGCACTGATGCTCGTCGGGTTCTATGCCATCGACCTGACCACCCCGGGCAAGCTGCGCGCACTGGTCGTCCAGGGCAAGCCCAACGCGATCATCGTCGCCGCCGCGGGCATGATCAGCATGGCCTTCATCGTGGTCCTCGCCATCCTGGCGGTAGGTGGCGGCGGCAAACTCTCCGAAGGCCTCATCGCCGCCCTCATTTTCGGCCTCGTCGGCATCATCGCCCAGGTGATCTCGGTTCGCGTCATCGAAAAAGCCCTCGGCATCGACATCGGCGCCACCCTCCACGCCGACACCTACACCACCGAAGTCCTGGTAGTAGCCGCCGCCCACTTCGCCCTCGGCTTAGTAGTAGCCTTCGCCATCCTGTAGCCGGTCGCGTCGACCAACCGGCGGTTAAGGGAGGTCGCCGAGGGTGCCGAACCACTTCACCATCAGAAGGTGCACCTCCCGCGCACGGTCATCGATGAGATAGACGAGCTGTCCGGCCTGAGCGGGCCCGAATGGCCACCGCCGGACCGCCCCATTGGGGTTGTCGGCGTTTTGTGGTTGGCCCGCCCACGGCGTCAATTCGAGGACGCTGAGGATTTCGGCGAATTCGCGCAGCACCTCGGTGGGAAGTGCGGCGATCTGTTCAGTTGTGTCGGTGTCAGGGACGATGAGATACACGTGGCGTGCTACCTCAACCTGCCTGCAACCGGTGCGCCAGTAACACGCGAACATCGTCTATGGACACATCCGTCGAGCGGCCGCCGTCGGCTTGGATCCGCGCGGCTTTGTCGAGCATCCGCTGGTATGAGCCGGGCTCGCGGATCTCCATCACGGCGGTGTGCTGCCACTTGTTGAGCAGCGCGTGAATGAATTCGAGGGTGTGGGATTCCTTGGCGTGTTCGAGGACAAGATCCCATTCGCGGTCGAATTCGGCGCGTAGTTCAGGGGTGAGGGCAGCCCGCAGCGCTGTGGGTTCCGCGGCGGGCACGAGGGTGTTTGCCGGGTCGGAGTGTGGGGCGGCCATGGCTTTCACGATAACCGGTGGGGGTGACAATGTCGCCGACCACGGTCCTGTTCGCCGACCGCGAGAGGTCCGGCGAATTCGCATTCAGTGGCACATGGTGGCGGCGAAACGCGAGAAGGGCCCGCCGTAGGGTGCCACTGGATGTCAATTCAGTGGGTTCTGGGGTGTGGTGTTGTGGCGGGTGATGGTGGCGATCGCGAGGGCGGTGGCGGCGAGGGTTGCGCTGGTCCATAGTGCGGCGGTGGGTGATTCGGTTGAGGTGATGGCCAGGCCTGCGATGGCTGGGCCGAGGGCGGCGCCGATGTTGAGGGCTGTGGTGGCGAAGGCGCCGCTCAGGTGCGGGGCCGTTGGTGCCGATGTGCTGACGATGAGGCCGATCACGGTGGAGCCGACGGCGAAGGACGCGGCGCCGGCGATTGCGGTCATCGGCAGTAGGGCGGGTAGGTGGCCGGCGGTGAGTGCCGTCGTGGTCCAAATGATCAGCAGGGCAACCGATCCGGCCGTGCGGATGATGGGGGTATATCGGTCGGCGTAGTGACCTGCCAGGGTGACGCCCAGGAAGGATCCGATTCCGAACAGTGCCAACACTATTGGCACCCAGGCGGGGTTGGATCCGCTGGCGCCGGTTGTGATCACCGCCAGATAGGTGAAGGTGGCGAATGTTGCCGCGTTCACCGCTGCGCCGAGTAGCAGGGCGGCCCGCACGCGCGGTAGACGCAATGCGCTCCACTCGCGCCGGATGCCGGACGGTCCTGCGGTCGTCGGGGTCGATCGGGCCAGCAGCCAAGTGCCAACCAGCGCAGGCATACTCACGACGACCACCGCCCAGAATGCTGATCGCCAGCCGAGGGTTTGGCCGAGGAAAGCGCCGCCGGGGACGCCTGCGATGCAGGCGAGGGTTACGCCGGACAGGATGATGGAGGTGGCTCGGCCGACGCGGTGTCGGCCCGCCAGGGTGGGTAGGGCGGCGAGGGCGACCGCGAGAAATCCGGCGTTGGCTATCGCCGCGACCACTCGGGTGCCGAGCAGGACCGCGAAGGTTGTGGTGAGCGCGCCGACGATGTGTGCGGCGATGAACAACGACAAGCATCCGGTCAGCGCGTACCGAGCTGGCCAGCGGCCGGCGGCCATCGCGGTCAATGGTGCGCCGATAACCATTCCGACCGCGAACAGCGAGGTCAGTAACCCGGCTGAACCGAGCGAAACGCCGACGTCCGCCGCTATGGGCTCGATCAGGCCCGACAGCATGAATTCCGATGTCCCCTGCGCGAATACGGCGACACCCAACACGAAAATGACAAAAGGCACAAAGACTCCCAGACTCTGTTCGACACCGAGCCACCCATCCGGCGCGGCACGCGGCAGCGGAGGGAGGCGGACCTGATATCGCCCACTAAGGGGCGACACGCGGGGTCGAACGACCGGGCAGGCAGGTCGTTTCGCGCATGGCGAGGGACGCCACCTGGTCGTTCGACAGGTGGCTAGAGTCTGGACGCCTCTGGAGAAGTCACGAGCGAAACCATAGCAACGGCACCGCCCGTGACGGCAAGCGAATTAGTGCCCGCGGGCGATCCAGTCTGCGAGCGAAGGCTTTTCGACGCCGATGGTGGTGGTGTCGCCGTGGCCGGTGTGCACGGTTGTTTCGTCGGGGAGGGTGAGCAGGCGGGTGCGGATCGAGGCGATGATGGTGTCGAAGTCGGAGTAGGAGCGGCCGGTGGCGCCCGGGCCGCCGGAGAACAGGGTGTCGCCGGTGAAGAGGGCGGCGGCTTCGGGGAGGTGCAGGGAGACCGAGCCGGGGGAGTGGCCTGGGGTGTGCATGATGTCGATGTCGGTGTCGGCCACGGTGATTCGGGGCGTATCGGCCAGGGAGCGGTAGTCGACGTCGGGGTGGGTCATCCGCCAGAGGGGTTCGTCGGCGGGGTGCAGGAGGATGGGGGCGTCGAGGCGGGTGCTCAATTCCGGTGCGACGGTGACGTGGTCGTTGTGACCGTGGGTGCACAGGATGGCGACGACGTTGCGGGTGCCGACGGCATCGGCGATCGCGTCCGCGTCGTGTGCGGCGTCGACGACGAGGACGTCGCGGTCGTCGCCGATGAGCCAGACGTTGTTGTCGACGTCCCAGGTGCCGCCGTCCAGGGAGAAGGTGCCGGAGGTGACGACGCGGTCGATCTTCACAGGACCACCACCGAACGCAGCACATCGCCGGCGTGCATCGCGGTGAACGCCGCCTCCACCTGGTCGAGGGAAATGCGTTCGGTGACAAAGCGTTCCAGCGGCAGCCGGCCTTGCAGGTGCAGGTCGATCAGGGTGGGGAAGTCGCGTTCGGGCAGGCAGTCGCCGTACCAGGAGGACTTCAGCGCGCCGCCGCGGGAGAACAGGTCGATCAGCGGCAGCTCGAGGGTCATGTCCGGCGTTGGCACACTGACCAGGACCACGGTGCCCGCCAGGTCGCGGGCGTAGAACGCCTGCTTCCAGGTCTCCGGGCGGCCGACCGCCTCGATGACGACGTCGGCACCGAAGCCGTCGGTGTACTCCTGGATCTTCTCGACCACGTCCTCGCTGGTCGCGTCGATGGTGTGGGTCGCGCCGAAGTCTTTGGCCCAGGCCAGCTTTCGGGCGTCCCGATCGACCGCGATGATGGTCTTCGCGCCGGCCAGCCGCGCGCCTGCGATGGCGGCGTCGCCGACACCACCGCAGCCGAGCACCGCGACGGTGTCGCCGCGGGACACGTTGCCGGTGTTCATCGCCGCGCCGATGCCTGCCATCACGCCGCAGCCGAGCAGCCCGGCGACCGCGGGGTCGGCCGCGGGATCGACCTTGGTGCACTGCCCTTCGTGCACCAACGTCTTGTCGACGAACGCGCCGATGCCGAGCGCCGGGCTCAGTTCGGTGCCGTCGGTGAGGGTCATCTTCTTGCTCGCGTTGTTGCTTGCGAAGCAATACCAGGGACGACCGCGCTTACAGGCCCGGCATTCACCACACACGGCCCGCCAGTTCAGGATGACGAAATCGCCCACCTCGACGTGGGTGACCGCGGCGCCGACGGTTTCCACGATCCCCGCGGCCTCGTGGCCGAGCAGGAACGGGTACTCGTCGTTGATGCCGCCCTCGCGATAGTGCAGGTCGGTGTGGCAGACGCCGCAGGCCTGTACCCGCACGACCACGTCGTGCGCACCGGGATCGGGGATCACCACGTCGACGATCTCGACCGGCGCGCCTTTGCTACGGGCGATGACACCGCGCACGGTTTCCGACACCTATGCCTCCTAGGAGTTTTCGTCGACGCGAACCCTGGACGCCCGCGCGCTGAGCATCGTCCATACTGCCGCGCCGGGGGTGGTGACACCAGCTCCGGGTCTGGTCGGACCACCAAGGGTTGACATTCCACTTTGGAGGGTTCATTCTTGATGAACATTCCACTATGGAGGGTGGAACCGTCGACAGGGAACTTCAATGGAAATCTCGACTGGTACCCGCGCCTCGAACGCCGAACGCGAGAAAGTGGTGCGCCTGCTCGCCAGGCACATGGAGGATGGGCGCATCGACCTCGCCGAGTACGACCAGCGCACCGCGCAGGTGTACGCGACCACCACCACCGACGATCTGCAGCTGGTGCTGTCGGATCTGCCCAAGCTGCCGAAAGAGTCTGCGGGCAAGGCTGATTCGCGTTCGCGCATCCCGATTTGGCAGAAGATCGAAGGTTCGAGCTGGCTCGGCGTGAGCGTGCTCGTCCTGTTCATCTGGGGCGCGATCTCGCTGAGTGTCGGCGAATTCACCTATCCGTGGCCGATCTGGGTGATCGGGCCGTGGGGCGCGGTGCTCGTGTTCAGGATGCTGACCGGATTCGAGTCGGGCCGGTATTCACGTCACATGAGCTGACAGCGGTCGCGACCGCCTACGGCCAAGGCGGCGTAGCGCTATGCGATGTCGCGTGGCGGCCCGAGCCCGCGGCATTCGGCGGCGGGCTCGACCGGCGGCGGCGTGCGGGCGGCGACTCGTCGTACTCGGCGGGCTGGTCGGTCCATGACCGGGGATAGTCGTCGGGCTGTTCGCGCGGAGCCTGCCGCTGACGTGGCATAGAGCGCTCGGGCCAGGACGGCTCGGATCGTTGCCGAGGCGGCGAAAGATGCTCGTATCGGCCCACTTCCGCGTAATCGTGCGGCACGGCCGAACTGCCTCTGCGCTGTCGTGGCAGCAATTCATCGGGGTCGCCGTGCCGCGAGTCATATTGCGGCTGTGCGGGTTCCCTGTGATACGCCCGCGACGGCTGCTCCGGCGCGGCGGGCGAGGGTTGCTCGAGTTGCGCCTGGATGGCATCGAGCCGGCGGCGTCGCGCCCAAGCGTCAGCCGGGTCCTCGTGCGGGGACTGTGCGGGTGCGGAATCGTCCTGGGCCCATTCATTTGCCGACCGTGACCGTCTGCGGCGCTCGAGCGGGGGCCGTGCGTTGTCGTCCCGGACCGGCCAATGCGGCGCGGGGTCCGCGTAGTGCGGTGCGGGCTCGTCCTCCCATACCGCCTGAGCCGGGGACTCATACGGTGATCGGGTAGGCCCGAAGTCTTCGTACGACGAGCGTGCCTGCGATTGCCACTGCGCGCGTGCAGGTTCTGGTTGATCGCGCGTCGGGGTGGCAGCGGCGTCCTCATACGGTGATCGAGTGGGTCCGAAGTCTTCGGGTGACCAGCGTGTTGGTGCGGCGGCAGACCAGTGCGCGGGGGCCAGTTCCTCGTGTGTTGACCGCGTCGGTTCGGGATCTTGGTGTCGGGATCTGGAGGGGGCGAGGGGATCTCGTCGTGCGCGTGCGAGTTCTGGTTCGTCGTATGGCGACCACGTCGGCTCCGCGTCTTCATGTCGGGATCTGGAGGGGGCGACCGGATCTTGCCGCGAGCGTGCGGGCGCAGTCGGGATCGGGGCCGACTCTTCGTCCCACAACGCGGCATTCCGCTGCTCGCGACGGGAGCGGTTGGACGGCAGCTCGTTTCGGTGCGACCGCGCCGAAACAGGCTTGTCGCGTCGAGGTGTGGGACGGGGGAGACCGGGTTGCATGATCGGGAGTTCGCGCGTTTCCTGAGTCGCGCTTACACCCTTCTCGCGATAGGTCGCCGGGATGTCGTGGGTGCGCAGCCAAGCGCCTGGGTCGTGGCGGCCGTGCCGATCCAGTTGGGGGACAACCTCTTCGAGCATTTCGAGGATCTCACCCTCGTCGTCGCCGAGGGCGGCGCGGATCTCGGCGAAGGTGTCGGGGTGGAAGACCCACATCCATTCGTAGGCGGGGTAGGTGCCACCCAGATCGTGGCCGTGGAAGACGAGGTCACCGGACCGCGCGATCTTCGCGCGCATCGACCAGCCCTCGGACTCGACCAGGAACTCGCGCGCTCCGGTGTGGGATTCCTCGTCGGCGCGGAGGATGGCCGGTATCCATCGGCTTTTGCGTTCGCGGCTATGGGTTTTGCCGCGGCCGTGCGCGCGACCTCCGCGCGCACGCGCCGGCTCGTCTTCCTCGTCGTCGTACTCGCGATAGTCGGTCAGCTTGACCTCGAACCACGCCGCACCGAGCCCGGCCGCCAACAACGCGCCCGCGATCGCGACCTCGACCCATTTGTCCGCCATCAAGGCACGCTTGCTGTTCTCACACGCGTACAGAAACAACAGACAGCCGAGCACGAGCGCGGCGATTCGGGCAAGCCGGAACGCCGTACTGGTCCCGGCTGGGGCTGGCATCCTGTGGCGCTCCAAACATTCCCGCTGGCGAATCAGACTGGATCGTATGCGGCGACGTCGCCGGGCGGCAGGGCGTGCGGCGAGTCCGTCGGTCTATTGGTGTAAAGGTTCCGCTGAGGTCTCGAGTTCGTTACCTGCGGGCGTCAACGCACCCTGCCTGGGCGCGCTATCGTCCTGCGTGTGGTGGGCGCGTCGGTCGCCGCGCCGGATCCGGTGCGGTAGACAGTAGGACGACGCGTCCGGCAAACCTCGGGCACATCGAAATACCCGATATCGCGGGCTGACTCGATAACCTACGTGTATCGCCGAAGCACCATACGGTCCGCGTTGGCCGTCCCGCGTCGGGGGTATTCGCCACTGGGCGGATACCATGGCTGGTCGCCGCGTCAGCTGACCAGGCAGAACACGGCGGCATGCGCGACGGGTAGGCGCGCGGAACCGGCGAAGGCCGCCCATCGGAACCGGTGACGTGCGCGTTCGGCCTGCCAGGAGGCAGCTCGCGTCACCACGGAGGGGCGGCGAAGGTCGCCGATCCAACACGGAAAGGTCGTCGAACTTGCATCTCAAGAGCCTGACGTTGAAGGGCTTCAAGTCCTTCGCGTCCGCGACGACGCTGCGGTTGGAGCCGGGTATCACGTGTGTGGTTGGTCCGAACGGGTCCGGCAAGTCCAACGTGGTCGACGCGTTGACCTGGGTCATGGGCGAGCAGGGCGCGAAGGCGCTGCGCGGCGGCAAGATGCAGGACGTGATCTTCGCGGGTACCGCGGGCCGCGCGCCGCTCGGCCGCGCCGAGGTCACCCTCACCATCGACAACTCCGACGGCGCGCTGCCGATCGACTACGCCGAGGTGTCGATCACCCGGCGGATGTTCCGTGACGGCGCCGGCGAATACGAGATCAACGGCAGCTCCTGCCGGCTGATGGATGTGCAGGAACTGCTCAGCGACTCCGGCATCGGCCGCGAGATGCACGTCATCGTCGGCCAGGGTCAGCTCTCGGCCATTCTGGAATCGCGCCCGGAGGATCGGCGCGCGTTCATCGAAGAGGCCGCCGGCGTGCTCAAGCACCGCAAGCGCAAAGAGAAGGCGGTCCGCAAGCTGGACGCCATGCAGGCCAACCTGGCTCGCCTCACCGACCTCACCACCGAACTGCGCCGCCAGCTCAAGCCGCTCGGCAGGCAGGCCGAGGTGGCTCGGCGCGCGCAGACCGTGCAGGCCGACCTGCGCGACGCGCGGATGCGCCTGGCCGCCGACGATCTGGTGACCCGCCGCGGCGAACTGGAGAGCCAGCAGAGCAAGGAAGCCTACGCCCGCGAGCAGCACATCACCGTGCAGAGCGAACTGGACGCCGCCAATGCCGCACTGGCGCAGCAGGAATTCCAGCTGTCCCGGCTGACGCCGAGCGCCGAGGCCGCCGCGCAGATCTGGTTCCAGCTGTCCGCGCTGGCCGAGCGGGTCAACGCGACCATCCGGATCGCGCAGGACCGCGCCCGGCATCTCGACACCGAAACCCCGGTCGGCAGCGGACGCGACCCGGAACAGCTGGAGGCCGAGGCCGAGCGGGTGGAGGCCGAGGAGGCCGAGCTGCGCGAGGCGGTCGAGATCGCCACCGAGACCCTCGAAGCGGCCAGGGACGCGCTGGCCGAACGCGAGCACGCCGCCAAGGCCGCCGAGCAGGCACACCTGGCCGCGGTGCGCGCGATCGCGGATCGCCGCGAAGGCGTGGCGCGGCTGGTCGGCAAGGTCGACACGCTGCGCACCAGGGCACAGTCTTTCGACGGCGAGATCGCCCGGCTGACCACCTCGATCGCCGACGCCAGGCAGCGCGGCGAGGCCGCGCAGGCCGAATTCGACACGGTGCAGACCGAACTCAGCGAACTCGACGCGGGCGAGGCAGGCCTGGACGCGCAGCACGAGCACGCGACGCAGGCGCTCGCGCTGGCCGATCAGCGGGTGACCGAACTGCGCGAACAGGATCGCGAGGCGAGCAAGCGGGTCGCGTCGCTGTCGGCGCGGATCGAGGCGCTCGGCATGGGACTCGCCCGCCGCGACGGTGCCGCCTGGTTGGTGGAGCATCGATCGCAGGGTCTGCTCGGACCGTTGTCCGGACTGTTGCGGGTGCACGGCGGGTTCGAGGCCGCGGTCGCCGCCGCGCTCGGTCCGCTCGCCGACGCCGTCGCGGCGGACACCGGTGAGTCGGCCCACGACGCCATCCGCGCGTTGAAAGACGCAGACGGCGGGCGGGCCGCGCTGGTATTCGGTGCCGAAAGTGGCGGCCGTCCGCAGCTCGGCCCGCTGCCAGGTGCCGCCCGCTGGCTCGCCGACGTGGTGGAGTGCCCGGACAGCGTGCGCGGCGCGATCACCGCGCTGACCGCGGGCATCGCCGTCGCCGACAACCTGGCCACGGCCAGGGCGGTGGTGGCGGCCCGGCCGGACCTGCGGGTGGTTACCCGCGAGGGCGACCTCACCGGAACCGGTTGGCTCCTCGGCGGATCCGACCGCGCGCCGAGCCAACTGGAGATCCAGGCCGACATCGACGGCGCCAAAACCGACCTGGTCGCGGCGCAGCGCCGGGCCGAGGAACTCGAGGCGGCACTGTCCGGCGCGCTCGCCGAGCAGGCCGATCGCAAGGAAGCCGTCGACCAGGCGCTGCTCGCGCTGCACGAATCCGATCAGTCCCTGGTCGCCATCTACGACCGGCTCGGCAGGCTCGGCCACACGGCCCGCACCGCGCAGGCCGACAGCGAGCGACTGCTCGCCCAGCGCACGGAAACCGAAGCGAGCCGGGAAGAATCGCTCACCTCGCTCGCCGAAATCGAAGACCGGCTGCGCAACGCCGAACTCGAACAGACCGAAATAGACTCCGACGGCACCTCCGCCGGCACCGAGACCGCGGGCCGCGAGCGCGAAGAGGCCGCCGCCGCGCTGGCCGAGGCGCGGTCGATGGAGGTGGAAGCTCGCCTTTCGGTGCGCACCGCCGAGGAACGCGCGGAATCGGTTCGTGGCAAGGCGGATTCGCTGCGCCGGGCCGCGCGCGCCGAACGCGAGACCCGCGCCCGCGCCGAACGCGCCCAGGCCTCGCGCAAGAAGGCGGCCGAAGTCGCTGCGGCAGTGGCGGAATCCGGTGCCCGCGTCTCCGCGGAGCTAGAAAAGGTGGTCGTCGAGGCGGGTGCCCGCCGCGACGACCTGGTCCGCCGCCGTGGTGAAGCCGCCGCCCAGGTGGAGCAGGTCAAGGAGCGGGTGCGCGTGCTGTCGACCCAACTGGCCCAGCTCACCGACGCGGTGCACCGCGACGAAGTGGCGAAAGCCCAAGCGGCGCTGCGCATCGAGCAGCTCGAGACGACCATCTCCGAGCAGTTCGGCATCGCGCTCAGCGACCTGATCGCCGAGTACGGCCCCGACGTGCCGCTGCCGCCGACCGACCTGGAATGGCAGGAGTACGAGCAGGCCAAGGATCGCGGCGAACAGGTCACCGCGCCCGCGCCGATGCCCTACGACCGGCCGACCCAGGAACGCCGCGCCAAACGCGCCGAGAAGGACCTCACCACCCTCGGCAAGGTGAATCCCCTTGCGCTGGAAGAGTTCGCCGCGCTCGAGGAGCGCTACAACTTCCTCGCCACCCAGCTCGAGGACGTCAAGAGCGCGCGCAAGGACCTGCTGGACGTGGTCGCCGAGGTGGACGCCAGGATCCTGCAGGTATTCACCGAGGCATGGGAGGACGTCGAGCGCGAGTTCGTCGGCGTCTTCGCCAAGCTGTTCCCCGGCGGCGAGGGCAGGCTGATCCTCACCGACCCGTCCGACATGCTCACCACCGGCATCGAGGTGGAGGCGCGGCCGCCGGGCAAGAAGGTCAAGCGGCTGTCGCTGCTGTCCGGCGGCGAGAAGTCGCTCACCGCGGTGGCCTTGCTGGTGGCCATCTTCCGCGCCCGCCCGTCCCCGTTCTATGTGATGGACGAGGTCGAGGCCGCGCTCGACGACACCAACCTGCGCCGCCTGATCGGCCTGTTCGAGCAGCTGCGCGAGAAGAGTCAGCTGATCGTCATCACCCACCAGAAGCCGACCATGGAGATCGCCGACGCCCTCTACGGCGTGAGCATGCGCGGCGACGGCATCACCCAGGTCATCTCGCAGCGCTTGCGCGGCCAGAACGTGGCCCCGACCCCGGTAGGCGCCGCCAGCTGAGCCGCACACCCGCACAGGGTGAGCTCCGCCGCACCATTTTTGACCTGCCGCACCGAAATTCGCATGCGATTCCCGGTGCGGGAAGCTGGAAGGTGTGCGGGTGGTGTCAGTGCGTTGCGCTGACCTGGTCGTTGTCCAGCAACGACTTGATCTGGGCGGCACCGGTTTCGGTGAGCCAGGTGTCGAAGGTGCGCAGGCCGGGGTGGATTTCACGGATGGCGGCGATGTCGGCGCGCCAACCGCCGGTCGTGCGCATCAGGCGCCAGGCGTGCACGATCGAGTCGCCGAGTTCGGCGGCGGCCGCCTCGCCGAGTTCCTGGTAGCGGACCGGGTGGCCGGTAGCCTTGGTGATCGCCTCGACCGCGCTGGCTGGAGTCAGGGCATCGCCCGCGAGTTCGAGCGTCTTGCCATGCCAGCGATCCGAGCGGTTATCCAGCAGCGCGTCGACCGGCTGGCCAAGCTGGCCGCCGACCACCTCGACGCGCCGGATCCCGGTGCCGCGTTCTTCGGTTTCTGTACCGAGGTGGTGGCGTCGTCGACGCCCGGCAACGAGGCACTGTGCGAACTGATGCAATCCGACGACGGCTGGCCGCGCGCCTTGCTGATGGGCGCGGGGGCGCGCTTCCAGCGGGCCTTGGGCGCGCTACTGCTGGCCGCGCAGCGTCAGGGCGCGGTGCGCACCGATATCGAGGTGTCCGATGTGCTGGCCATCTTCACCGGATGCGTTGCCATCCAACGTCTTCAGCAGTCCAAAGGGCAGATCGACCGCACTGCCGCGATCGTTCTCGACGCCATGCGCGCCACGCCGGGCCTAACGAATCCTGTCGCGGGAGCCAACCCGCGTAACGAATGGCCGGAACGTAACGAAACCGGCGAGCAGCACTGCCCCATCTGCGACACGAGGGTTCGGCACACCGGAACCGGTCGTCGCCCGCGCTACTGCTCGGCGGCCTGCCGCCAGAAAGCGCACCGTCAGCGGGCTGCCGTCCGGCGGGCATGATCGGTTTACAACTGCCACACCCCCTGGCACCCACGGTGGGCGCAAATGCTAAGGGACGTGCAAATTCACGGCAACGAGTCCGGCGGCGGAGTGATTTGAATCGCATTGTGCGAGGACGAGATCGGATGGCGCAAAAGCGACGGGGGTCGGAACTGGACGGGGCACGGACGGGTCGAGCGGACAGGGCCGGTCGGCAGCCGCGGCTCGTGCCACGGGCTGCCGCCGGGGATGGGTGTCTTACAACAGGTCGCTGACGTCGTTGGGGACGTCGACGGCGTATTTGCGGAGGATGTCCATCGAGATCACTTCCAGGGCGTTTTCGTGCGTTGCGGCCAGCACTACGGGTGCGGCGACACCGTCCTCATGCGCGTGCAGCCATCGCACGGCCACCACGCACCACCGGTCTCCTGGTTGTAGGCCCGGGAAGTTGTTCTCCGGGCGCGGCGTACTGAGATCGTTGCCGATGGACGCCTGATGTTCCAGGAATTCGGCCGTGACGACGGTGCACACGGTGTGGCTACCGAGATCCTCCGGCCCGGTGCTGCAGCAGCCGTCCCGGTAGAAGCCGGTGAGAGGATCGGCGCCGCACTCTTCCAGCGGCCCCCCAAGCACGTTTCGATCGGTCACGTCGCCGATCCTATTGCCACCGTGCGAGAAGTTCCGCAGGACAAGAAATCTCGGGGGTTGTGTCTCGGCCCCGGGGCGGCGTGGTAAAGCAGGTCGCCTCGTTCTGCAAGGATGGGCGCGTGAGTTCCGAAGCCTGGATCCTGATCGCCGTCGTCGCCGCCTTGCTGCTGGTGGTGCTTGTTGTCGGATTTGTCCGGTACAAGCGCTCCCGGGTCTCGCTGACGCCGCCGCCCGCCGACAAAGAGCTGACCGACAAGTCCGGTGGTTACTCGGCGTCGGGTGGTTTCAGCTTCAGTCAGGGCGGCACCGCGACCAAGGAGCCGCAGCCGGTCGAGCGGACCGACACCGACGGTCAGCCGCACGTCGGTGACGACGCGGCCATCCCGCGTGACGCGCCGAAGCGCGGCATCACGAATGTCGCGCTGCCGGAGACCGACGTCGTCGAGGCGCCGGACACCGAACCCAGCACGGACGTGGCGGGCGCGCCGACGGGAACGGACGCGGGGTCCGTAGAGACGGGTACGACTACCCCGGCTGAATCCGGCACCGCATCCGCCGAATCCGGCACCGCGCCCGCCGAATCCGGCACTGCATCCGCCGAGGCGGAGAGTGCGTCTACTGAATCGACCTCGGCCGAGACGGGCACAGCTCCCACCACGACGGATGCGCCTCAGACGGGCGCAGCCCCGGCCGGAGCATCCGCACCGCTGAGCGGAACGGATGCGGCCCCGCCCGCAACGGCCGCCCCCGACACCGCAGCCGGCGCCGAAGCCCCCATCCCCCTCGAAGACATCGACCCCACCGCGGGCCGCCTCGTCCGCCTGCGCGGCCGCCTGTCCCGTTCCCAGAACGCGGTCGGCAAGAGCCTGCTGGGCCTGCTCGGCGGCGGCGACCTCGACGACGACTCCTGGGAAGAGGTAGAGGACACCCTGGTGCTCGCCGACCTCGGCACCGCGAGCACCGCCGCCGTGGTCAAGCGGCTGCGCGAGGAGATGGCCTCGCGCAGCGTGCGCACCACCGACGACGCCCGCGCGGTCCTGCGCGACGTGCTGATCGAGGCGCTGCGCCCCGAGCTCGACCGCTCGATCCGCGCACTGCCGCACGCCGACCACCCGTCGATCCTGCTCGTCGTCGGCGTCAACGGCACTGGAAAGACCACCACCACCGGCAAACTCGCCCGCGTGCTCGTCGCCGACGGCCGCCGCGTGCTGCTCGGCGCGGCCGACACCTTCCGTGCCGCCGCCGCCGACCAGCTGCAGACCTGGGGTGAGCGGGTCGGCGCCGACACCATCCGGGGCAAGGAATCCGCCGACCCGGCCGCCGTCGCGTTCGACGCGGTGAGCGCGGGCATCGACCGCGGCGTCGACGTGGTGATGATCGATACCGCGGGCCGCCTGCACACCAAGACCGGCCTGATGGACGAGCTCGGCAAGGTCAAGCGGGTGGTGGAGAAGAAGGCCGCCGTCGACGAGGTGCTGCTGGTGCTCGACGCCACCGTCGGCCAGAACGGCCTGATGCAGGCGCGGGTGTTCGCCGAGGTGGTCGACATCACCGGCGTGGTCCTCACCAAGCTCGACGGAACGGCCAAGGGCGGCATCGTCTTCCAGGTCCAGCACGAACTCGGCGTCCCGGTAAAACTGGTCGGCCTAGGCGAGGGCGCCGACGACCTCGCCCCCTTCGAACCCGGCGCCTTCGTAGACGCACTACTCGGCTAGCCCGAACGCCGGTCGGGTCGGGGATATTCGTATTAGATGGGACGAATTGGCGAGCTAATCCAGCGCGCCCCGGAATTCGACTCGGCAACCGTTGTGTTTGCGGTGAAACGCACCGCAAACGGAATGTTTGCTAGCTCTACTCGCCGGTAACCGTCTATCCCTTTTGTCCGGAGCTAGCCGCCGGTCCGCCCGGAAACTCGGGGCGTAAGCCGCGAAACGTGGAAGCAACACAACTGGCCTATCCGTTCACGCAGGCGAAACACGCCAGCTCTGTGGATGAAACACCAAGTGAGCACCCTTCTGTGCAGGTCCATTTGCCGGAGTCGGCAGGGCCCGAGATGAGGAGGACTTCAAGGTGGCTTTTCCCCTTACCGGTGCACCGGACACTGGTGACACCGCATGGATGCTGGCGAGTTCAGCGCTTGTGTTGTTGATGACGCCCGGTCTGGCATTTTTCTACGGCGGCATGGTCCGTTCGAAGAACGTGCTGAACATGATCATGATGAGTGTCAGTGCCATGGGATTGATCGGCGTCCTATGGTCGCTGTACGGATACTCGACGGCATTCGGCGACAACAAGTTCGGCGTGATCGGTGACCCCGCGCAGTTCTTCGGACTGAAGGGTCTGATCGGCGGCAACTCGGTAGCCGAGGTCAAGGACGCCAGCGGCGCGGTGACCACCGCGGCGACGAACATTCCCCTCGCGGGCACCATTCCGATGAGTGTGTTCGTCGCCTTCCAGCTGATGTTCGCCATCATCACGGTTGCCCTCATCTCGGGCGCGGTCGCCGACCGCCTCAAGTTCGGCTCCTGGCTGCTCTTCGCGGGCATCTGGGCCACGGTGGTCTACTTCCCGGTCGCGCACTGGGTCTTCGACTTCGACGTGAAGGACGCAAACGGCACCGTCGTGCACGAGGGCGGCTGGATCGCCAACAAGCTGCTCGCGGTCGACTTCGCCGGTGGCACCGCGGTGCACATCAACGCCGGTGCGGCCGGTCTCGCGCTGGTGCTCGTCCTCGGCAAGCGCAAGGGCTGGCCGACCACCGCGTTCCGCCCGCACAACCTGCCGTTCGTCATGCTCGGCGCCGGTCTGCTGTGGTTCGGCTGGTTCGGCTTCAACGCGGGTTCCGCGGTGAGCTCGGGCGGCCTGGCCGGTTCGACCTTCCTCACCACCACCTTCGCAACCTGCGCGGGCATGCTCGGCTGGCTGCTGGTGGAGAAGTTCCGGGACGGCAAGCCGACCTCGCTCGGCGCGGCCTCTGGTGTCGTGGCCGGTCTGGTCGCCATCACCCCGTCCTGCTCCTCGGTTAACGTGCTCGGCGCGCTGATCATCGGTGCGGTCGCCGGCGCGCTGTGCGCCCTGGCGGTCGGCCTGAAGTTCAAGTTCGGCTTCGACGACTCGCTCGACGTGGTCGGCGTGCATCTGGTCGGCGGCATCGTCGGCACCCTGATGGTCGGCCTGGTCGCCGCGCCGGAGGCGGGCGCGGGCAAGACCGGCCTGTTCTACGGCGGCGGCATCGATCAGCTGTGGCGGCAGGCGGTGGGTGCCGGTGCGGTACTTGCCTTCTCCTTCATCGCCAGCCTGATCATTGCCTATATCGTGAAGTTCACCATTGGGCTGCGAGTCAGCGACGAGGCCGAGGCGGTGGGCTTGGACGAGTCCGAGCACGCGGAAACCGCCTACGATTTCGCCGCGCTGGGCAGCACGGCACGTTCGGCCGTCAAGGAGGCATGACGAACATGAAACTGATCACCGCAATCGTCAAACCGTTCACACTCGAGGACGTCAAAACCGGGCTCGAGCAGGCGGGCGTGCTCGGCATGACTGTCAGCGAAGTGCAGGGTTACGGCCGTCAGAAGGGGCACACCGAGGTCTACCGCGGTGCCGAGTACTCCGTGGATTTCGTGCCCAAGGTTCGGGTCGAGGTGGTCGTCGACGACGCGTCCGTGGACAAGGTCGTCGAGGTGATCGTCGAGGCCTCCCGCACCGGCAAGATCGGTGACGGCAAGGTCTGGGTGACTCCGGTCGACACGATCATCCGGGTGCGGACCGGCGAACGCGGTACCGACGCTCTGTAACGAAGATCGATCGAGTGGCGGCCCCGCCTCCCACCGGAGCACCGGTCGGAGCGGGGCCGCGGCGTATGGATGGGTGGTGGGTTGTGGGTAGTAACGAGCACAACGGCAGAGCGGCCAACGGCGGCAAGGTATCCAATGGCGCGGCCGATCTGGTCCGCGCGAGAACCCAACTGCTCGACGGCGGTATGCCGCGCAACCCACGACTCGACGCGGAGTCCTTACGACAGGCCTTGGTAGACCTCTACGAGCTGTGGCTCACCAGCAAGGGCACCGAACTCGGCATCACCAAGGACAGCGGCCTCGCCGTCGTCGCCGTCGGCGGCCTCGGTCGCCGGGAGATGCTGCCGTACTCCGATCTCGACCTGGTGCTGCTGCACGACGACGTCGACCCGGCCCGGGTCGCCGAGGTCGCCGACCAGCTCTGGTACCCGCTGTGGGACGCCCACATCAAGCTCGACCACAGCGTGCGGACCGTCCCGCAGGCGCTGCGGGTGGCCGCCGACGATCTGATCGCCGCGCTCGGCATGCTCGAGGCCAGGCACATCGTCGGCGATCACGACCTGAGCAATCTGCTGATCGGCGGGGTGCGCCGGGAGTGGCGCACCGGCATCCGTTCCCGGTTCGACGAGCTGATCGCCCAGGCCGAGGCGCGCTGGCAGCGCAGCGGCGAGATCGCGCATCGCGCCGAACCCGATCTGAAGAACGGGCGCGGCGGCCTGCGCGACATCCAGCTGCTCGATGCCCTCGCCATCGCCCAATTGACCGATGCCATGCCAGGACTCGGCCCGGACGTGCCGGGAGGTGGCCTGCGACAAGCACATCGACGTTTGCTGGACGTTCGCACTGAGCTGCACCGGGTGGCCGGTCGAGCCCGTGACCAGCTGCGAGCCCAGGATGCCGACGAGATCGGGGCGGCACTGCGGATCGGCGACCGCTTCGATCTTGCCCGCACCCTGAGCGATTCCGCGCGGACGGTGAGCTACTCGGTGGATGTCGGATTGCGTACCGCGGCAAACGCTTTGCCGCGGCGCGGGCTGGCCCGCCTCCGCCGGATGCCCGTGCGCCGACCGCTCGATGAGGGGGTGGTCGAGCACGCGGGGGAGGTGGTGCTGGCCAGGGACGCGCGGCCGCAGCGCGACCCCGGCCTCATCCTGCGGGTGGCGGCCGCGTCCGCGCAGACCGGCCTGCCGATGTCGGCCACCACCCTCAACCGGCTATCCGAAGACGCGCCAGAGCTACGCGAACCGTGGCCCAAGGACGCGCTCAACGACCTGCTCGTGCTGCTCGGCGCGGGGCGCGGCGCCATCGACGCGATCGAGGCGCTCGATCGAACGGGCTTGTGGGGCAGGCTACTTCCGGAATGGGGAGCCGTGCGGGATCTGCCGCCGCGCGACGCACTGCACACCTGGACCGTCGATCGGCATCTGATGGAGACGGTGTCCTACGCGAGCGCGATGAGCACCAGGGTCGCGCGGCCGGATCTGCTCGCCCTTGGCGCGCTGCTGCACGACATCGGCAAGGGGCGCACGGGCGACCACAGCGTCGTCGGTGCCGAACTGGCCACCCACATCGGCCGCCGCCTCGGCCTGTGGCCGTCCGACGTGCGCACCCTCAGCGCCATCGTGCGCCACCACCTGCTGCTCCCCGACACCGCGACCCGCCGCGACCTGGCCGACCCCGGCACCGTCCAGCACGTCGTCGACGCGCTCGGCGGCGATCCCGAACTTCTCGAACTGCTGCACAGCCTGGCCGAGGCGGATTCGCTGGCCACCGGCCCCGGCGTGTGGGGCGACTGGAAAGCCTCGCTGATCGGCGACCTCGTCCGGCGCTGCCGCCTGGTCATGGCGGGCGGCGAGCTGCCGACGCCGGAACCGATCGCACCGGAACTGGTCGAGAAGGCCAAGGCGGGCGGCGTGCACGTCGAGCTGAAGCCGGGGGAGGGCAAGTACACCTACACGGTCACCGTGATCGCGCCGGACAGCGCAGGCCTGCTCTCCGATGCCGCCGGGGTGCTCGCACTGCACTCGCTGCGGGTGCTCTCGGCCTCGCTCGGCGTCGAAGGTGATTCCGCCATCGACACTTTCGTGGTGACCCCGAAGTTCGGTGACCCGCCGGATGCCGGACTGTTGCGTCAGGAACTGATCCGCGCCATCGCCGGTGACCTGAACGTTCCCGCCGTACTCACGAAACGCGAAGGCGAGGCGGGTGGCCTCGGGCCGAGCCAATACGCGCAGGCGCAGCCCCGGGTGCTCTGGTCGGGTACCTCGGTGCCGGGGCAAGTGCTGCTGGAACTGCGGGCCGAGGACCGGATCGGTGTGCTGAGCAGACTGGCGGCCGCCTTGGCGGGCTGCGGTGCCGACGTCCGCTGGGCGAAGGTGGTCACCATGGGTTCCGCGGTCGTCGACACCTTCTGTCTCGACCTCGGTGCCGCGGACAGCCCGGACCGCAGGACCGACATCGAAAAGGCGATCCTGGCCGTCGTCCCGCGCCCGGCGCCGAAGAAGCCCTCGGACGGCATGCCGGGGCCGGAGATCATCGGGTCCTGACCTTCGCTACCAAGTAACCAATCTGTTGCACATGATTTGCTGGAACCCATATCTCGAGGCTCCCTCACGTTCTAGTATCAGAGCGTCTGGCTATCGCTAGCATGAGGGGAGCACGTCGGTGGCAATTGAAGTTGTTTCGGCGTCGATGATGACGAGCGACGAAACCACGCATATGGCGCGGTGCGTCGGCGGGGATCGCTGGGTTGTTTCCTGGCTACCGGGTCGGACATTGACCGGACAGCAGGCTGTGACCGCCATGACCATCGCCTCCACGGTCGCCAACTCACGCATCCCCACCACCACGGAATGGGCCATCCTCGACGACCTGGCATTGGAGCTGGGCTTGACCGCCCGCGAGGCGGTGTACATGGTGGCCAAGGAAAATCACGACTACCGCAAGACCGCCAAACCGCGTCGCCGTTCGCTCGAATAAGACCTGTTGTCAGCGTGGGAAATACGGCGACCGGGAAGCGAAATGCCCCGGTCGCTTTCTCGCGCGTTCCGCAGGGGGCGCTTGCTAGCCGCGAATGGGCGAGGCCGCCCCGTGCACAGACATGTCGGCTATCCCATTACCCTGGGAGGCAATTGACGTCCCCCGAGATCAGGAGCGCGATCGGTGTTCGAATCCCTGTCCGACCGGCTTACCGGTGCCCTCAAGGATCTGCGTGGTAAGGGGCGTCTGTCACCGGCCGACATCGACGCCACCTGTCGTGAGATCCGGCTTGCCCTACTCGAGGCCGACGTCGCGCTGCCGGTGGTGCGCGGTTTCATCGCCCGAATCAAGGAGCGCGCCAAGGGCGCCGAGGTCTCCGCGGCGCTGAATCCAGCGCAGCAGGTTGTCAAGATCGTCAACGAGGAACTCGTCGGGATCCTCGGCGGCGAGACCCGCAGGCTCACCCTGGCCAAGAACCCGCCGACCGTGATCATGCTCGCCGGTCTGCAGGGTGCCGGTAAGACGACCCTCGCGGGCAAGCTCGCCAAATGGCTGAAGGGACAAGGACATCAGCCGTTGCTGGTGGCCTGTGACCTGCAGCGTCCCGGCGCGGTCACCCAGCTGCAGGTGGTCGGCGAGCGCGCGGGCGTGCCCGTGTTCGCGCCGCACGGCGGCACCTCCATCGGCGGCGGCGAGAACGCGCTCGGCGTCAGCGCCGCCGACCCGGTCGAGGTCGCCCGCGGCGGTATCGAAGAGGCTCGCGCCAAGCAGTACGACGTGGTCATCGTCGACACCGCGGGTCGTCTCGGCATCGACGAAGAACTGATGCGGCAGGCCGCGGGCATCCGCGACGCCGTGCAGCCGGACGAGACGCTGTTCGTGCTCGACGCGATGATCGGTCAGGACGCGGTCGCCACCGCCCAGGCTTTCCGCGACGGCGTCGGCTTCACCGGCGTCGTGCTCACCAAGCTCGACGGCGACGCCCGCGGTGGTGCGGCGCTGTCGGTGCGCGAGGTGACCGGCGCGCCGATCATGTTCGCCTCCACCGGTGAGAAGCTCGAAGACTTCGACGTCTTCCATCCGGACCGGATGGCCAGCCGCATCCTCGGCATGGGCGACGTACTCAGCCTGATCGAGCAGGCCGAGCAGATCTACGACCAGGAACAGGCCGAGGAAGCCGCCCGCAAGATCGGCAGCGGCGAGATGACGCTCGAGGACTTCCTCGATCAGATGCTCGCCATCCGCAAGATGGGCCCCATCGGCAACCTGCTCGGCATGCTGCCCGGCGCGGGCCAGATGAAGGACGCCCTCGCCGCCGTCGACGACAAGTCGCTGGACCGGGTGCAGGCCATCATCCGCGGCATGACCCCCGCCGAACGAGACAATCCGAAGATCATCAACGCCTCCCGCCGCCTGCGCATCGCCAACGGCTCCGGCGTCCAGGTCTCCGAGGTCAACCAGCTCGTCGACCGGTTCTTCGAGGCCAAGAAGATGATGGCCATGATGGGCCGCCAAATGGGCATGCCCGGCTCCCGCCGCGGCAACAACAAAAAAGGCAAGAAGGGCAAGAAGGGCGGCCGCGGGCCGACACCGCCGAAGGTGCGCGGTGGTCTGCCCGGCATGCCCGCGGGCATGCCGGGTCTCCCCGCCGGAATGCCGGACATCTCGAACATGCCCGCCGGCCTGGACCAGTTGCCTCCCGGCCTCGAAGGTTTCGACATCTCCAAGCTCAAGTTCCCCAAGAAGTAGTCCCACCGCGCGGGATCTGTTGCGCCGCGCACGAATTCGCTAGCTGTTTCGTGCGCGGCGGGAGAATCGGTGCGCGGCATCGTGCTGGCCGCAAGCTTGCCGCGTCGGGCGCAACTACCTCGGCCGGGCCTGGCGCGTGACCGGCCGCTGGCGTGGACGTTAAGTTGGAGGGCAGCCGACGACGTCCAGGAGGTTGCTATGCATCTGCGAGGTGTGGTTCTCCCCGGTGCGGAAGTCCGCGACCTGTGGGTGCGGGATGGGCTGGTGTCGTTCGAGCCGGTTCCTGGGGCCGAAACACTATGTCGCACAGGGTGGATCGTGCCGGGACTGGTCGACGCGCATTGCCATGTCGGGATCCGGTACGGCGGGGGAGATGAGGATCGGGACGGCGCCATAGCGCAGGCCGAAACCGAACGTGATGTAGGTGCGCTGCTCTTGCGCGACGCCGGGTCGCCCATCGACACCCGGTTCATCGACGATCACGCGGAACTGCCCAGGATCATCCGTGCGGGCCGGCATATCGCCCGCCCCCGGCGCTACATCCGCGAGCTCGGCATCGAACTCGACGACGAACGCGATCTGCCGGAGATCGTCGCCGAGCAGGCCCGCTTCGGGGACGGGTGGGTGAAGATCGTCGGTGATTGGATCGACCGCTCCGTCGGCGACCTGCGGCCGCTCTGGAGCGACGCCATCCTCAAGGAGGCCATCGACGCCGCGCACGCCAACGGCGCCAGGGTCACCGCGCACGTCTTCGGCGAGGACGCGCTCCCCGGCCTGATCGAGGCGGGCATCGACTGCCTCGAACACGGCACCGGCCTCACCGACGACACCATCGAGATGATGGCCGACCACGGCACCGCCCTCGTGCCCACCCTGGTCAACATCGACACCTTCCCCGAAATCGCCGACAGCGCAGGCAAATTCCCCACCTACGCCGCGCACATGCGCGACCTGCACCGCCGCGTCCGCAGCACGGTCGCCAACGCCCATGACGCGGACATCCCCATCTTCGCGGGCACCGACGCGGGTGGCTCCATCCGGCACGGCCGCATCGCCGACGAAATCACCGCCCTATCCGGCGCGGGACTGTCCGCCCACGACGCACTCGGCGCCGCCTCCTGGAACGCCCGAACCTGGCTCGGCCGCCCCAGCATCGAACCCGGCGCCCCCGCGGATTTCGTTGTCTACCAAGAAGACCCACGCACCAACCCGGAGGTTCTGAACTCTCCATACGCCGTAGTCCTGCGCGGCCGCCGCTACGCCCACCGCGACCCCGTCACGGGCCACCGTTAGCGCGAATTTGCCTACGGTGGTGCGCGGGGGTGGGGGAGCGGGGGCACGCGTATGGTCGGGCGGTATGAGCATTCGTCTCGGTTATCAGATGCCTAACTTCAGCTATGGACAGTCGGTTTCCGAGCTGTTTCCGACGGTGGTGGCGCAGGCCAGGGAGGCTGAGGCGGCGGGGTTCGACACCGTGTTCGTGATGGACCACTTTTATCAGTTGCCTGGTATCGGTACGCCGGAGGATCCGATGTTGGAGGCCTATACCGCGTTGTCCGGGATTGCTGCGGCTACTGAGCGAATTCAGTTGTCCGCCTTGGTGACCGGTAATACTTATCGTAATCCGGCGTTGCTTGCCAAGACCGTTACCACGCTCGATCTGGTCAGTGCGGGTCGTGCGATCCTTGGTATCGGTGCGGGCTGGTTCGAGCTGGAGCATCAGTCCTACGGCTTCGAATTCGGTACCTTTACCGATCGGTTCGAGCGCCTTGATGAGGCGTTGCAGATCATCCAGCCGATGCTGCGCGGCAAGCACGCCACCTTCGACGGCAAGTGGTATCACACCGACAACGCGATCAACGAGCCTCGGCTGCGTGACGATCTGCCGATCCTGCTCGGCGGTGCCGGCGAGAAGAAGACCTTCGCGTTGGCCGCCCGCTTCGCCGATCACCTCAACATCATCTGCAATGCCTCGGAACTGCCGAAAAAGATGGCGGCACTGCACCAGCGCTGTGCCGAAGTCGGCCGCGATCCGTCCACCTTGGAGGTCAGTTACCTGTGTTTCCTGATGGTCGACGAGGACGGCGATCAGGCGCGCAAGGAACAGCGGGACATGCTGCGCGGCATCGGCGTAGATGTGGACGCGCTCTCCGAGGAAGAACGCAAGCAGAGCATCGCCGATCGGCAATTCGCAGGCTCGCCCGATGAGGTTGCCGAGCAGTTGCAGACCAGGGTCCTCGACCACGGCGTGCAGGGCATCATCGTCAACATGATCACCAACGGACATCAGTCCGGCGCGGTCGATCTCGCCGGACGCACGCTCGCTCCGCTGGTCCGTTGATCGCGGCAGCCCTGAAAACTGTTGGGGCGCGAAAAATTCAGAGCTCGATAGAATCGACCCTGTGACGACGACCACATCGCGGCGAGCGTCCTACGGCTTCGACGCGCCACCCATCATGCTCATGCTCGGCGTGCTGGCGATCGGCTTCCTGATCGCCGCGATCGCCAACGCGCTGGACGGCAACATCGTGCCTGCGTGGCTGACCTTCCTGATCGGCCTCGTCATGGCCGCCCAGTTCGGACTGTTCCTGCATGCGACCCGCCGCGGCAAGTTCCGCGCGTGGGACGGCCTGCTCGACGATTTGGGCCTGCGCGGCGACGAGCGCCTGCTCGATCTGGGCTGCGGCCGCGGCGCGGTGCTGCTCGCCGCGGCGAAGCGGCTGCCGGAAGGACGTGCGGTTGGCATCGATCTGTGGCGTTCGGTCGACCAGTCCGGCAACAGCATCGCCACCACCGAACGCAACGCGGTCGCCGAAAACGTCGCCGACCGCATCGAATTGCACACCGGCGATATGACCGCGCTGCCGTTCGGCAACGACGAATTCGATGTGATCGTCTCCAGTCTCGCCATCCACAACATCAAGGCGTCCGCCGGCCGGGCCGCTGCGGTGCGTGAGGCGCTGCGCGTGCTGCGCCCCGGCGGGCATCTCGTGCTGGTCGATATCGGCCGGACCGGCGAATACGAGACCACCCTCACGGCCAACGGCGTCCGAAGCCTCACCGCCCGTTCGCTCGGCTGGCAGCTGTGGTGGGGCGGGCCGTGGACAAAGACCCGCGCCCTCACCGCCGCGGCCCCTTAGGAGTTTCTTCCGGCACCGATGAATTCAGTTGTCGCATCGCGTCTTCTCTCACAGAGGTTTCCCACCTGAGGAGTAGCGATGCGGGATCTGATCGTCACCGAGAACATCACCCTCGACGGGGTGATCGAGGCCGCGGATTGGTTCAACGTGGCCAACGCCGAGGGGGTGGATCAGTCCGACATCACCGAGGCGTTGAACGCGCACATGGCCAGTTCCGATGCGGTGCTGTTCGGGCGGGTCACCTTCGAGCAGATGCGCGGATACTGGCCGAACCAGACCGACGACACCAGCGGCGTCACCGACCACCTGAACAAGGCGACGAAATACGTCGTATCCAGCACACTCGAAGCTCCGGAGTGGGCGAACACGGTGATCCTGCGCGGCGTCGACGAGATCCGCGCGGTGCAGGACCAGCCGGGCAAGGACATCGTGGCGACCGGCAGCATCCAGCTCGTCCACGCACTCATCGCCGCCGACCTGGTCGACGAGTACCGGCTGTTCGTCTACCCGGCGGTCGAGGGCAAGGGCGAGCGGCTGTTCGCCGAGGCGCTGGAGATTCCGGTGCTGCGACTCGTCGAGACGCGCCCGTTCAACTCCGGCGTCGTTTTGCTGCGCTACCGCCGGTCGTAGTCCTCAGGCGAGTATCGTTGGGAGCCGTATTCAAGATGGCCGACTGATCTCGTGAGGACATGGGTAACTCGTCGGGGACCGGCTAACTCACCACTTTTCCGCACCGTCAGCCGCCGACGCTACAGGCGACGCACCTGAGTCTGGCCTGAAGTCCCGGAGAGGCGGAGGGGCGCGATTTCAGGTGAACGCGGCCCGTCTGGCACAATGAACAACCGTCCTTCCGGACAAGTGTCAGCCCGTCTCCGGTTACGTACCGCGCGGCGGTCACACACTCCATGCGCTAAACCGGGCTCGCAGACCGTGCGGGTCGCTGAATTGCGCCGTGACCAACCTACGAAAGAGGCAGAACAAGCATGGCTGTTCGCATCAAGCTCACCCGCTTGGGCAAGATCCGCAACCCGCAGTACCGCATCGTCGTCGCCGACGCGCGCACCCGCCGGGACGGCCGGGCCATCGAGTCCATCGGCCTGTACCACCCGAAGGAAGAGCCGTCGCTCATCGAGATCGATTCCGAGCGCGCTCAGTACTGGCTCGGTGTCGGCGCGCAGCCGACCGAGCCCGTCCAGCGCCTGCTGGAGATCACCGGCGACTGGCAGAAGTTCAAGGGCCTGCCGGGCACCGAGGGCACGCTGAAGGTCAAGGCCGAGAAGACGTCCAAGCTGGACCTGTTCAACGCCGCGCTTGCCGCCGCCGACAACGCCCCCACCGGCGAGGCCACCACCCCGAAGAAGAAGGCCGCCAAGAAGGAAGAGGCCGCCGCCGAGGCGCCCGCCGCTGCTGAGGCCGCCGAGTAATGAGCGCTGTTGTGGCCGATGCCGTCGAACATCTTGTTCGCGGCATCGTCGCCAATCCCGATGACGTGCGTGTCGAGCTGATCACCGGCCGCCGCGGACGCACCGTCGAGGTGCACGTGCACCCCGACGATCTGGGCAAGGTGATCGGTCGCGGTGGTCGTACCGCGACCGCGCTGCGCACCCTCGTCGCCGGCATCGGCGGCCGGGGTATCCGGGTCGACGTGGTCGACACCGATCAGTAGATGGAACTTGTCGTAGGACGGGTCGCCAAGTCGCACGGCGTGCGCGGTGAGCTGGTCGTCGAGATACGTACCGATGAGCCGCAGGCCCGGTTCGCGCCGGGCAACACGCTGCGCGGGCGGCTGGCGCGATCCAAGGAAGTCCGCGACTTCACCGTGGAGTCGGCCCGAGAGCACTCGGGCCGGCTTCTGGTGTTTCTCGCCGGTGTCGGCGACCGGGACTCGGCCGACGCGCTGCGCGGCACGCTGTTCTTCGTGAACAGCGAGGACCTGCCGCCGTCCGGCGACCCGGACGAGTATTACGACCACGAACTCGAGGGGCTGACCGTTCAGCTCACCGACGCCACCGTGGTCGGCACCGTGCGCGAGGTGCTGCATTCCGCTGCGGGAGAACTGCTTTCGGTGACAGCCGCCGAAGACGGCCGGGAGATCCTGATCCCGTTCGTGAACGCCATCGTGCCCAGCGTGTCGCTCGCGGACCGGCTGATCGTCATCGATCCGCCCGAAGGCCTCCTCGACCCGGAATAAGTGGGTCGGCACCTAATTTGTGACCGGGTGCCGCGCCTGCCCGGCCGACGTATACCTACTCGATGTCCCGCAGA
Source organism: Nocardia sp. NPDC051321 (assembly GCF_044455225.1). Lineage (NCBI taxonomy): Bacteria > Bacillati > Actinomycetota > Actinomycetes > Mycobacteriales > Nocardiaceae > Nocardia > Nocardia sp. NPDC051321. The sequence continues at coordinate 123,171 of NZ_JBITEM010000012.1, forward strand.
GCAACGGGGGATTACATGAAACTCGATGTCGTCACTATCTTTCCGGAATACCTGGAACCGTTGCGAACCGCGTTGCTGGGCAAGGCAATCGATAAAGGCCTGATCTCCCTCGACGTGCACGACCTGCGTGGCTGGACCCACGACGTGCACAAGTCCGTCGACGACTCGCCCTATGGCGGTGGACCGGGCATGGTCATGAAGCCCACCGTGTGGGGCGACGCACTCGACGAGGTCTGCCCCGACGACGCATTGCTCGTCGTCCCCACGCCCGCCGGCGTCCCGTTCACCCAGGAAACCGCGCACCGCTGGGCCGCCGAGGACCACCTCGTCTTCGCCTGCGGCCGCTACGAAGGCATCGATCAACGCGTCTTCGACGACGCCGCCCGCCGCGTCCGCGTCGAAGAGGTCAGCATCGGCGACTACGTCCTGATCGGCGGCGAGGCGGCCGTCCTCGTGATGACCGAGGCGGTAGTCCGCCTGCTTCCCGGCGTGCTCGGCAATCAGCAATCCCACCAAGAGGATTCGTTCTCCGACGGCCTCCTCGAAGGCCCCAGCTACACCCGCCCCGTCACCTGGCGCGACCTCGAGGTCCCCCCGGTCCTGCTCTCCGGCGATCACGCGAAGGTCGCCGCCTGGCGCCGCGAACAATCCCTCGAACGCACCCGAGCCCGCCGCCCCGACCTGCTCCCCGAGGCGGACCGCTAAGGAAGCAAACCGTGGCGGCGCGCCGTGACGACGGCCTCGTGGCGGGAATGCGCGTCCAGCTTGGTCATGGCGTTGCGGAGATAGCTCTTCACGGTCTCGGGGGCGAGTGAGAGACGTTGGGCGGCTTCCTGATTGGTGCAGCCGAGGGCGATCTGAGACAGGACGTCCAGTTCCCGGCGAGAGAGGCGGGGCGCATCCGGAAGCGGGTCGCCGACCATCACTCGGATCAGGCGTTCGCAGACGGTGTGCAGGCGGTCACGGAGCTGGTCATCGCCGGCGGACCGGGCCATGCCGCGGAGTTCAGCGTGGATATCGCGGAGTTCCTCGGCGACGGCGGGGACCGTGTCGGAGGTGGGGATGGTCGTCTCGAGCAGACGCAGGCGGCGGTCTACCTCGTCGCGGATGGTGATTTCGGCCCCGAGGCGGCGCCCGGCTTGCACGACCAGGTCGGCGGTGCGGTCGCCGAGCGGGCTCGCGCTGCGGGTGGCGGCGTAGAGGACGGCGCGGGAGCGTTTGTCGACGACCACCGGGACGGCCACGATCGAGCGGAGTCCTTCGCCGGAGACCGGGCCGTCGTAGTGGTGGGTGATGCTGGAGGTATTGACGTAATCGGTGACCGAGGCGGGGCGCCCGGAATCCATCACCCGGCCGCCGAGGCCCGAGGTGCGGAGCACGGAAAGGCCGCGCAGCCCGTTGGTGAACGTGCCGACGAATTCCGACAGCAACAGCGCGTCGTCGTGTACTTCCCCGCCGAACGCCACCGGAACGCCGGCCGCGCCCGCTACCCAGCGGATCTCGGCGCGCAACGCGTCCGCGTCACGCGGTCGCAGCAGTGCGGTGTGGGTGCGTTCGGTCATCGGACTCACCCCTTTTCGGGGGTAGTAGCGGATTCGGTGTGACCCACATCCTATTGGGTGAGCTGGATCACGATGAGGAGTGGCGAAGATGGGTACCGACCTGAATCCCCGGGTGCGCGAACTGCTGGACATGTACGACCGGCCCGACGCGTCCGCGGCGGAACTGCTGTGCGATCGGCATCCCGCCGACGGCGTCGCCTTCACCATCGTCGAGCGCGATCTGTCCTCGATCGATCTCACCTACGGCGAACTGCGCGAGCGGTCGACGCGTTTCGCCGCGGGGTTGGCGGAACTCGGGGTCCGGCAGCACGACCGGGTCGCGACGTTGATGACGAAATCCACCGACCTGGTGGTGGCGTTGCTCGGGATCTGGCGCCTCGGGGCGGTGCATGTTCCGCTGTTCACCGCGTTCGCCCCGCCCGCCATCGCATTCCGCCTGGAAGCGAGCGGCACGTCGATCGTCATCGCCGATGCCGATCAGGCGCCTAAGCTGGCCCCCGGCCCGGACATGCCCGCCGACGCGTCGTGGCAGGTCATCGTCAGCGGTGACACGCCCGAGGGCACGCTTGGCATGGCGGACCCGCTTGCCGACGACTCACCCGGTGCACCGGTGGCGGTCGGTGGCGACGGACTGCTGGTCGAGCTGTTCACCAGTGGCACCACCGGAACCCCGAAGGGTGTGCCGATTCCGCTGCGCGCGCTGGCATCGTTCCAGGCGTATCAGGAGTTCGCCCTGGATGTTCGCGCCGACGACGTGTTCTGGAACGCGGCCGATCCCGGCTGGGCCTACGGCCTGTACTGGGCGATCATGGCCCCGCTGGCCAGCGGCGTCCGCAGCATCCTGCTGCACGCCCCCTTCTCGCCGACCCTCACCTGGCAGGTGCTGGAGCGCTTCGGCGTCACCAACTTCACCGCCGCCCCGACGGTGTATCGCGCACTGCGCGCCGACCGGACCGGACCGCAGCTGCATGCCACGCTGCGGCGCGCCTCCTCCGCGGGGGAGCCGCTGACCCCCGAGGTCGTCGCCTGGTCGCTGGAGCATCTCGGCGTCGCGGTGCGCGACCACTACGGGCAGACCGAGCACGGCATGCTCATCTGCAATTCCTGGCACGAGGCGCTCGACGCCGATGTCCCCGCGGGCTCGATGGGCCGATCGCTGCCCGGCTGGACCTGTGCGGTGCTGGCCGACAACGCCGACACCATCGCGCCGACCGGTGAGCTCGGCCGCGTCGCCATCGACACCGAGAACAGTCCACTGCTGTGGTTCCTCGGCTATCTCGATGCCCCGGAACGCACCGCCCAGCGCTACACCGCAAACGGACGCTGGTACCTGACCGGCGACGCGGGCTCGCAGGACGAGAACGGCTGCTTCCGTTTCTCCGCCCGCGACGACGACGTGATCATCATGTCCGGCTACCGCATCGGCCCGTTCGAGGTGGAGAGCGTGCTCTTGCTGCACGAGCAGGTCGCCGAGGCGGCCGTCGTCGGCATGCCGGACGAACTGCGCGGCGAGGTGCTCGAGGCCTTCGTGGTGGTGCGCGACGGATCCGCGGTCGGCACCCGGCTCGAGGCCGAGTTGCAAAATCTGGTGAAGAAGAAGTTCGCCGCGCACGCCTACCCGCGCACGGTGCACTTCCTCACCGAGCTGCCGAAGACACCGAGCGGCAAGGTGCAACGATTCGTGCTGCGGCAGCGGGGAAACAAGTGATGTCGAACCCGAGCTATGCGTCCGGCACCTCGGACACGCCGCTACTAGGTGACACCATCGGCGGCAACCTGGACCGCGCCGTCGCCACCTTCCCGGACCGGGAAGCGTTGGTGGACAAGGCTTCCGGTCGGCGCTGGACCTACCGCGAGCTCGGTGCCGCGATCGACGCGCTGGCCACCGGCCTGGCCGCGCGCGGCATCGGGAAGGGCGACCGGGTCGGCGTCTGGGCGCCGAACTGTGCCGAGTGGTTCTTCGTGCAGTACGCGACGGCGAAGATCGGTGCGATCCTGGTCAATATCAACCCGGCCTATCGCACCAGCGAGCTGGAATACGTGTTGCGCCAGGCGGGCGTGCGGGTGCTGGTAGCGGCGCCGGAGTTCAAGACGTCGAACTATGTCGCGATGATCGAGCAGGTCCGGCCGAACTGTCCCAAGCTGGAGCAGGTGCTTGTGCTCGGCACACCGGAGTGGGAAGCGTTGGCGCAGACGGCGATCGATGCGGACCGCTTAGCCGTGCTCGCGGCGGAGCTATCCATCGATGATCCGATCAACATCCAATACACCTCCGGCACAACGGGTTTCCCGAAGGGTGCCACGCTGAGCCATCACAACATCCTGAACAACGGCTTCTTCGTCGGCGAACTGTGCGGCTACACCGACCAGGACCGGATCTGCGTGCCGGTGCCGTTCTACCACTGCTTCGGCATGGTCATGGGCAACCTGGCCAGCACGAGTCACGGTGCGACAGTGGTGATCCCGGCACCGGCCTTCGATCCGAAGGCGACGCTGGCCGCCGTCGAGTCCGAACGGTGCACCTCGCTCTACGGCGTGCCGACCATGTTCATCGCGTTGCTCACCGAATTGGATTCCGCGACACCGGATCTGTCGAGCCTGCGCACCGGCATCATGGCGGGTTCGCCCTGCCCCGTCGAGGTGATGAAGCGGGTGATCGACCGGCTCGGCATGCACGAGGTGTGCATCTGTTACGGCATGACCGAAACCTCGCCGGTCTCCACCCAGACCCGCCGCGACGACGGCATCGACCGGCGCACCGCCACCGTCGGCCGGGTCGGCCCGCACCTCGAGGTCAAAATCGTCGACCCCGCAACGGGTCTCACGATGCCGCGCGGCGAGCCTGGCGAACTGTGCACCCGCGGCTACTCGGTGATGCTCGGCTACTGGAACGACGAGGCCAGGACCGCCGAGGCCATCGACGCGGCCCAGTGGATGCACACCGGCGACATCGGCGTGATGGACGACGACGGCTACCTGGCGATCACCGGCCGGATCAAGGACATGGTCATCCGCGGCGGCGAGAACGTCTACCCGCGCGAGATCGAGGAATTCCTCTACACCCACCCCGACATCCTGGACGCCCAAGTGATCGGCGTGCCCGACCCGAAGTACGGCGAGGAGCTGATGGCCTGGGTCCGGATGCGCGAGGGCGCGCCGTCGTTGGACGCCACCGCCGTCCGCGAGTTCTGCGCGGGCAAGCTCGCGCACTTCAAGATTCCGCGCTATGTGCACGTGGTGGACGAGTTTCCGATGACCGTTACCGGCAAGATCCGCAAGGCCGAAATGCGCGAGCTGTCCCGAGCGCTGCTCGGGTTGCCGGACGAGACCTGATATCGGGTGCCCCGATTAATGCGGTCATGTGACTTGCCGATGTAACACATAGGGTGAGACAAGGTCGTTCGTCGGGGATCTGATTTTTATCTGGTCGCGAAAGGTCTACAATGTCAATCGGTTCGTTTTCACGTGTCCTGTCCTGCGTAATCGCCAGTGCTGCACCATTGCTCGCGCTCGCACCGGCGGCCGTTGCCGCGCCGGACAGTCCGTACAGCTGCTCGGGTCTGTATCTCACCAGCGATGGCTCTGCAGAAGTGGAATCATGCATTTACGCGGAGAACGGTGTGCCGAGGGCATTCGGTGGACTCAATATCAAAAATGATTCCATCAACAATAAGAATTGCACCATGGTCGTTACGGTCGTAGATAAAGACGCTTATGCCGGCGGCGGCACCAACGAACGAGTCGCCACCAGCGGTCCGTTCCCGTGCCTGAACGGCAGGTACCCGTCGCCGCCATTGACGGTGGACGCGGTATTCGCCAAGCCGGGGCATCGGTATGTCAGCTTCACCGCTGTCACCAAGAACGGTCAGACGTTCAGTCCTATCTACAGCCCGGAACTGGTCCTGCAGTAAGCGATTCGGCTCATGCGCTGGCACCGATCCAGACTGAGCATGCTCGGTTTGGATCTGTGCGTGCGCCGACTCGCGATTCTGGCATCATCGAACCAGGACACGCCGAACTCGACACGGGACAACTGATTTCTGGAGAACATGGGTAACTCACCGGGTACGTCCAGAACATACCGGGAACCAGACCGTCGGCCCGGTGCGAAACTGCCGGGGCACCGACGACCGGCAGAAGACGCGGAGAGGCGGGGGAGCTAGTGTCTCGGGACGTGACGACAGCGCCCGAGACCGTTAGTGCAGAGTCCGACCCCGCCGTGCTTCCACCCGTGACGTCCTCCGGGGTCGTGAGCCAGGCCAGCGTGAACCGTCGCATCGCCGACGAGCTCGCGGTGCGGGAGAGCCAGGTGCGTGCCACCGTCGAGCTGATCGACGGCGGCTCGACCGTGCCGTTCATCGCGCGATACCGCAAGGAGGTCACCGGCGGTCTCGACGACGCGCAGCTGCGCCTACTCGACGAGCGCCTGCACTACATTCGCGAACTCGACGAGCGCCGCGGCGCGATCCTCGAATCCATCCGTGGCCAGGGCAAACTCGACGACGCGCTGCACCAGCAGATCATGCTCGCCGAGACGAAGGCCCGGCTCGAGGATATCTACCTGCCGTACAAGCCGAAGCGACGCACCAAGGCGCAGATCGCGCGCGAGGCGGGCCACGAGCCGGTCGCCGACGCGCTCATCAACGACCCGACCACCGATCCCGCGCAGTACAACGCCGAGCAGCTCGACGGCGCGCGGTCGATCCTGGTCGAGCGTTTCGCCGAGGACGCCGACCTGGTCGGTGAGCTGCGCGAGCTGATGTGGAACCGCGGTCAGATCAAGTCGACCGTGCGCCCGGGCAAGGAAGAGGCGGGCGCCAAGTTCGCCGACTACTTCGAGTTCGACGAGCCGTTCACCAAGCTGCCCTCGCACCGGATCCTCGCGCTGCTGCGCGGCGAGAAGGAAGACGTGCTGTCGCTGCATCTGGAACCGGATACCGAAACCGAATCGTCTGGTCGCTCCGCAGGCTCCGCTCCCGGCGAGCCGGGCGAGCGATCCATCTACGAGGGCCGAATCGCGATCAAGTTCAATATCGCCGAGAAGGGCCGCGCCGCGGATTCCTGGCTGCTGGACACCGTCCGCTGGGCGTGGCGGACCAAACTCCAAGTGAGCCTTGGCATCGACACCAGGATGCGGCTGCGGCAGGCGGCCGAGAAGGACGCCGTCGACGTGTTCGCGGCGAACCTGCGCGACCTGCTGCTCGCCGCGCCCGCGGGCACCCGCACCACCATGGGCCTGGACCCCGGCTACCGGACCGGCGTGAAGGTGGCCGTCGTCGACGCCACCGGCAAGGCGGTAGCCACCGAGGTGATCTACCCGCACAAGCCGCAGGGGCAGACCGAGAAGTCCCTCGCCGTGCTCGGCGCGCTGGTCGCCCGGTTCGGCGTGGAGCTCATCGCCATCGGCAACGGCACCGCGTCACGGGAGACCGATGCCCTTGCCGCCGAGCTGATCTCGCGCATTCCGGAGAACAAGCCGACCAAGATCGTGGTGTCCGAGGCGGGCGCGTCGGTGTACTCCGCGTCGGCGTACGCCACCCAGGAACTGCCGGACATGGACGTGTCGCTGCGCGGCGCGGTTTCCATCGCGCGCCGCCTGCAGGATCCGCTCGCCGAGCTGGTGAAGATCGATCCGAAGTCGATCGGCGTCGGCCAGTACCAGCACGACGTGTCCGAGACCTTGCTGGCGCGTTCGCTTGGCGCGGTGGTGGAGGACGCGGTGAACGCCGTCGGCGTCGACGTCAACACGGCCTCGGTGCCGCTGCTGTCGCGGGTCTCCGGCATCGCCGGATCGGTCGCGGAAAGCATTGTCGCGCACCGGGATCAGCACGGCCCGTTCCGCAGCCGGACCGCGCTGCTCGAGGTGCCGCGGCTCGGCCCGAAGGCGTTCGAGCAGTGCGCGGGCTTCCTGCGGATCCGCGGCGGCGACGACCCGCTGGACACCTCCTCGGTGCACCCCGAGGCCTACCCGGTGGTCCGGCGGATCATGGAATCCACCGGACGCGACATCACCGAGGTCATCGGCAACACCACCGTGCTGCGCGCGCTGCGCGCCGACGAGTTCACCGACGAACGCTTCGGTGTGCCGACGGTGACCGACATCATCACCGAGCTCGAGAAGCCGGGCCGCGACCCGCGACCGGAGTTCAAGACCGCGGAATTCGCCGCGGGCGTGGAGAAGGTCGCCGACCTGGAGCCGGGCATGGTGCTCGAAGGGGTGGTCACGAACGTCGCCGCCTTCGGCGCGTTCGTCGATATCGGCGTGCACCAGGACGGACTCGTGCACGTTTCGGCCATGTCGCACAACTTCATCAAGGATCCGCGCGAGGTGGTGAACACCGGCGACGTGGTCAAGGTGAAGGTGCTCGAGGTCGACGTCGCCAGGCAGCGCATCGGGCTGTCGCTGCGGCTGGACGACGAGCCGGGCGCCACCGCGAAGGGGGAGAACCGGCAGCGTGGTCAAGCTGATCGCAAGGGCGGGGCGCCCGACCGGCAGAATGGACAGGGCAAGAACCAGCAGGGCCGCAGCCAAGGGCAACGGACTCAGGGCCAAGGCCAGGCGCGCGGCGGCGGCAACCAGCGCCGCAACGCGCCCGCGCCGACCGGTTCGATGGCGGACGCGTTGCGCCGGGCAGGTTTCGGACAGTAGGTCGGACGGAGGTTTCAGGCGGCCATGCGACGATGGCTCGATGAGGATGTGATCGCGCAGGGCAGGCTTCCGCTGCTGTGCTTCCTTCTCGGATTCATCGTCGGCTTCCTGTTGATCCGGCTCAGCGTCCGGCTGATCCGCAAACAGGTGCGCTGGTGGCCGGGCAACCTGCGGTCCGGCGGGGTGCACATCCACCACATGGTGTTCGGGGTGATCCTGGTGCTGGCGTCCGGCGTCGGCATGGTCACCCTCTACCAGACCGCAGGCACGACAACGGCCGCCGTGCTTGCCGCGGCCTTCGGCGTCGGTGCCGCCCTCACCCTCGACGAATTCGCGCTGATCTTCTACCTGCGCGACGTGTATTGGGAGGAGCAGGGGCGGACCTCGGTGGACGCGGTGTTCGTCGCGCTCGCGGTTACCGGGTTGCTGCTGCTGGGTTTCCATCCGCTGTGGTTGCTCGACATCAACGACTTCCGCAGTGACCCGAGCATCGAAGTGCGGGTGTTCGTCGTCTTCTTCGCGTTGGTGAACCTCGCGCTCGCCGCGATCGTCATCGCCAAGGGGAAGATCTGGACCGGCTTGTTCGGCATGTTCTTCCTGCCGCTGCTCTTTGTCGGCGCGCTGCGCTTGAGCAGGCCGGGCGCGCCGTGGGCGCGCTGGCGCTACTCCGATCGCCGCCGCCTCATGTACCGCGCCATCGTCCGCGAACGGCGCTACCGCCGCCCCGTCATCCGCGCCAAGATCTTCGTGCAAGACCTGGTCGCCGGTAAGCCCGACGTCGAACACGTCCTCACCGCCGCCGAGGCGGAGCTGACTCGCACCGTCGTGCCCGCCCCACCGGCACCGCACCGCCACCACCTCTCACTGTTCCCCTCGGACCACGAACCCGAGCCGGTGGCCAGCACCCCGGACCGCGACTGAGCCCAGCCGACCAGCGCGAAGTGGCCTGCCGCGCGCTGGTTGTGCCGCGCGCTGCTTGTCGTACCGCGCGCGAATTGGGCCGCCGCGCAGGAATTCGTTGCCGCGCACGGAATCGCCGACTACTCCGTGCGCGGCGGGATGTGTTGTGCGCGTCAGCGAATGGGGAGAGGGAGGGCGGCGAGGCGGGCCGGGTCGGCGAGCAGGTCGATGGCGGTGATCTTGTCGTCGGCGACGCTGAAGGCGATGACCGACATCGGCGCGCCGTCGGCCGTACTCAGCAGGCCCGCAACACCATTGACCACGGCGTGCGCGACGTCGTAGCGGTTGGCGAACTGGTGGAAGGTGTCGAGTAGTCCGGCGACGGCGGACGCGCCCCGGATGATCTGGATGCCACCGGCGCCGGCGTCGGCACGCAACACCACGTCGGGGTCGAGCAGGGACAGCAGCGCATCGAAGCTGCCGTCGCGGGCGGCGGCGAGGAACGCGGCGACCGCGCGGCGCTGGCGGGGGAGGTCCGGGTCGAGCGGCGGGGCGCCGCCCTGGACGCGCCGACGGGCGCGGCTGGCCATCATCTTGGCCGCGCCGGGCGTCTTGCCGAGGATCGGCGCGATCTGATCGAACGGCAAGGCGAACATGTCATGGAGCACGAACGCGAGCCGTTCCCCTGGATTCAGCGAGTCGAGCACCACAAGCAGCGCGATGCCGACCGAGTCCGCGAGCATCGCCTGCTGTTCCGGATCGGTGCCGTCGTCGAGGCGGACCACCGGGTCGGGTAGCTGCTCCTCGAACGAGTCCTCCCGCCGCGCTCGGCGAGAGCGCAACACGTCCAGGCACACCCGGCTCACGGCGGTGGTCAGCCAGCCGCCGAGGTTGTCGATGCCGTCCTGATCGGTGCGGGCCAACCGCAGCCAGGACTCCTGCACCGCGTCCTCGGCCTCGGTCAGCGACCCGAGCATCCGGTAGGCCACCGCGACCAGATGCGCGCGGTGCGTCTCGAACCGGTCGGCCAGGTATTCGTCCACGTGGTCTCCTTCGCGTTGTCGTCCCACAGTGATGACGAAGCGCGGGCGCTCGGTGTGACACTCGAGGCTTGTTACCTCTTCGTCTCCGCATCCGTCAGAGCAGCAACAGCGACGGAAGGAACGAAATCATGAACACCGATACGAAGGACCTCGCACGGCGCGTTGCCTACCTGGGTGCCACCGGGGTCGTGCTCACCGAATCGGTGGTCGGCTCCTATTGGGACGTCGCCCGGGTTCCTTACGTCCGTGAGGTTTTCGATCGGCTCGAGTATCCGATGTATTTCGCGACGATGCTCGGTGTCGCCAAGGCCGCGGCGGTGGCTGCGATCGTGCTGCCCGGCCATCCGCGGGCCGAGGAATGGGCCTATGCCGGACTGACTTTCGTCTACGGCGGCGCGGCGGTGTCGCACATCGCGGCCGGTGACGAGCCGAAGGCGGCGATCGGGCCGTTGGTGTTCGCCGGGCTGAGCCTGGCGTCCTGGGGGTTGCGACCGCCGAGCGGCCGACGCAATCCACTGGCGTTGCTGCGCCGTTCAGCGGTGGCCTGAGACACCGAGAGAGGAGAAGACTATGAACGACGTACAGGGAACTGTCGCACCGGGATTCGAGGCGGTGCGTGCCGAATTCGCCGACGTGGTAGCCGAGGAGAACGGCGAATCCGGTGCGCAGCTGGCCGCTTTCGTGCACGGCAGGCCGGTGGTCGACCTCTGGGCCGGTCCGGAGGTGACCGGCGAAACACTGACCGGTCTGCTCTCCTCGACCAAGGGCGCCGCGACGCTGGTCGTTGCGCTGCTGGTGCAGGACGGAATGCTCGACCTCGATCGGCCGGTCGCCGCCTACTGGCCGGAGTTCGCCGAGGCGGGCAAGGTCACCATCACCTTGCGGCAGGTACTCACCAACAAATCCGGCGTGATCGGGGTCGACGGCGGTTTCCGCCTGGCCGAACTCGCCGACGATCAGCTCATCGCCGAACGCGTCGCCGGTCAACGGCCGTTCTTCCGGCCGGGTGTGGTGCAGGGTTATGGCGGATTCGTCACCTTCGCCATCCTCGGCGAGGTGGTTCGCCGCCTTATGGGCAGTTCGATCCAGGAGCTGTTCGAGGAACGCGTAAGAGCCCCCTACGATCTGGATCTCTATCTGGGATTGCCTGCGGCACTGGAGGATCGGTACCTGGCGATCCTGCCCTGGTCGGCGACGCCGGAGATGCGCGCCGCGTTCGAGGCGAATTCGCCTGGCCCGTACAGCATTCCGGGTATCTCCTACAACCTCAATGCCGCTGGGTTCACCCCCGACGATGTGCTTTCGCTGCCCAACAACGCTGATGTGCGAGCGAACGGTCCCGCCTCGATGGGCGGTGTGGGTAGCGCGCGCGGCCTGGCCACCATGTACGCCGCGGCAATCTCCGAAATCAACGGCCGGGCAGCGTTATTGAAGCCCGACATGCTCGCTTTGTTCACCACGATCCAGACCGCCGGTCACGACTTGGTCCGCGGCGACAACGCGCCCTACCTGGTCGGCTTCGAAGCCAAGGGGATGAACTACCCGTTCCTCGGCGCGAATGCCTTCGGCCACACCGGCGCCGCCGGTTCCGACGGCTTCGCCGACCCGCACAGCGGTCTGTCCTACGGCTACACCCGCCGGCGAGCTGCCTTCGGCTTCAACGCCGCGGAGAACGAGAGGCTGGCGGCAGTACTGCACCGCGCCACCCGAAAAGCGCAGGGCTAAGCAGCAATTCGCGGTACGCGCCGCGGCGCCTGCGTGCCGTCCGGTGACAACGCGACATGCATGCACGCGGCGATCAACGCGGTCTCGGCCACCGCGCAGAGCATCGCCTGCGCGAACGGGGCTCCGGGGTCGGCGGTGACCAGGTCGAACCACAGGTCGATCACCGCCGCACCGGCCACCGCCGACGCCACCAGTCGCGCTCGGGAGTCGTTGCGGCGCAACAACGCGGTGGTCAATCCACAACCGGCGGCCACAAACAGGTCCAAGCCGACCCACGCCGACGACCAGTTCCGCACGTGCGCGGTGTCCGGCAACGTATTCCAGAGGATCGCGGCCCACGGCACCAGAGCGACCGCGCTGGCGGCGATGAACACGTGTGCCTTGTCGCGGATGAATTGGGTTCGGGAAGGGGTCAGGGCTGTCATTCGCACGACGATCACGGTACGTCCGCAAAGGTCTCTTTGCAAACATTTCTTTGCAAAGGAACCTTTGCTATCCTTCGTCGCATGGCACCGCGCAGAAGCGACGACATGACCAGCGCCGAGCGCACCGCGCTGTACCGCACGCTCGCCCACCCACTGCGCGGCCGGATCCTCGATTACCTGGGCAAACATGGCGAAGCGAACTCGGCGACGCTGGCCGGGGTGCTCGGCGAGAGCACCGGATCCACCAGCTACCACCTGCGCAAGCTGGCCGAGCTCGGCCTGATCACCGAGATCGCGGAAAAGTCGGCCGGTCGGGAGCGCTGGTGGAAGTCGCTGCCATTCAGCCGCACCACGCCCGACCCGGCGAGCATGGAACCGGAGGAGTACGCGGCGGCCGAGCATCTGGGCCGACTGAAGTCGGGCCACGACATCGAGTTGTACCTGCGAGCCGTCCGGGAATGGGCGGGCCCCGATGGTTGGGCCCAGGTGCAGCGGCACGGAACGTATCTGACGAAAACCCAGGTCGGAGAGTTCATGTCGGAGTATCTGACGCTGCTCGAGCGATACACAGTCGACCGGGAGAACGCCCCCGAGGGGGCCGAGCAGATGCGTATCCGCCTGTTCGCGGTGCCCGAGGCACCAGCTTGATCCAGGGGCCGATTTTTCCCGCGACCCGCTGATCTGGCACAATACTCAGGTTGCCCTGGGAGAGTCTGCGCCCGGCGCACCCCCTAATCGGAGCATGAACCGGTCGAGCACGCGATGTGCCGCCAGGGTCCTCTGTTCGCGCGAACCCATAAGGATGGAAATGAACACCCTTGACTTCGTCGACGAGAAGTCGCTGCGCAGCGACGTCCCCGACTTCCGGCCGGGCGACACCCTCAATGTGCACGTAAAGGTCATCGAAGGCTCGAAGGAGCGCATCCAGGTCTTCAAGGGCGTCGTCATCCGACGCCAGGGCGGCGGCATCCGCGAGACCTTCACGGTCCGCAAGGTGTCGTTCGGTGTCGGCGTGGAGCGCACCTTCCCGGTGCACACCCCGAACATCGACCACATCGAGGTCGTCACCCGTGGTGACGTCCGCCGCGCCAAGCTGTACTACCTGCGCGATCTGCGCGGCAAGGCCGCCAAGATCAAGGAAAAGCGCTGACATAGCTTTCCGCGCGATAGAGCGTCTGGTAGCCCGGCCTCGGAACTCTGTTCCGGTGCCGGGCTACTGTTTTCGGTGTGACAGAGCACAGTGAGTCGTCGGCGGAGCCGGCTGACCAGGGGGCAGGGCGTCGCCGCGGGCGGCGCGGGAAGAAGCAGCGGCCGTTCTGGCAGGAGCTGCCGATCCTCGTCGTGATCGCGGCGGTGATCGCCGCGTTGCTGGTCAACTTTGTCGGGCGGCCGTACAAGATCCCGTCCGAGTCGATGGAAACCACGCTGCACGGCTGCGCCGGTTGCACCGGGGATCGCATCTACGTCGAGAAGCTGAGCTACTACTGGGGCGACCCGAAGCCTGGTGACGTCGTCGTGTTCGTCGGGCCGCCGTCGTGGAACGACACCTACAAGTCGACGCGTTCGAGCAACGCGGTTGTTCGCGGCGCGCAGAACTTCTTCTCCTTCTTCGGTGTGGTGCCGCCGGATGAGAACGATCTGGTGAAGCGGGTCATCGCGGTCGGTGGTCAGACCGTGCAGTGCTGTGACGCGCAAGGCCGAGTGCTGGTCGACGGCAAGCCGCTGGACGAGCCATACGCCACCTACACCATCCCGTACACACCCGGCCAGCCCTTCGGTGCCGGTGGCGGACGCGAGTTCGCGCCGGTCAAGGTGCCGGACGGGTTTTTGTGGGTGATGGGCGACAACCGCAACAACTCGCGGGATTCCCGCGCGCACGCCCGCGATGAACTCCACGGAACCGTCCCCGTCGGCAATGTTCGTGGCAAAGCGGTGTTCAAGATCTGGCCGCCGGGACGCATCGGACCGGTGCGTTCGCAGGATCCGCAATCGAAATAGTGTGACGCCGATCGCACGGCGTCGGACGAGTCTCAGGGTGCCGGGCTAATCTGTTCGGCGTGGCAGACGAAAGTGGATCGGTGTCGGTGTCCGATTCGGACGACGAGGGGGTGCGGTCGCGTCGAGGCAGGCGGCGGCGCGAGAAGAAGCAGCGGCCGTTCTGGCAGGAACTGCCGGTCCTCGTCGTGATCGCGGCGGTGATCGCCGCGCTGATGGTCACCTTCGTCGGGCGCCCGTACGTGATTCCGTCGCAGTCGATGGAAACCACGCTGCACGGCTGCGCCGGGTGCACCGGCGACCGCATCTACGTGCAGAAGCTGAGCTACTACTGGGGCGATCCAAAGCCGGGTGACGTGGTGGTGTTCGTTGGCCCGCCGTCGTGGAACACGCACTACCAGTCGATCCGCTCGGACAATGCCGCCATGCGCGGCGTGCAAAACTTCTTCTCTTTCTTCGGTCTGGTGCCGCCGGATGAGAACGACTTGGTGAAGCGGGTGATCGCGGTCGGCGGTCAGACCGTGCAGTGCTGTGACGCGCAAGGCCGAGTGCTGGTCGACGGCAAGCCGCTGGACGAGCCCTACGCGCGCTACCTCATGCCCTACGTCCCCGGTCAGCCGTACGGCCCCGGTGGCGGACGCGAGTTCAAGCCGGTCAAGGTGCCCGAGGGCAATCTGTGGGTGATGGGTGACAACCGCAACGAGTCCGCCGATTCACGCGCCCACATCACCGACGAACTGCAGGGCACCGTCCCCGTGGACAACGTCCGTGGCAAGGCCGTCTTCAAGATTTGGCCGCCGAACCGGATCGGCCCGGTCCGCTCGCAGAACGCCCAAGCGAACTGATCGTCAGCGGCCGCAGCATAATTGGACGGTGGGGCAGAGCCGAGTGGTACAGAGCAATGGGTGGCCGCCGCGCGTGGTGATGCGGAAGGCCGGTGGGTTACGCACGCTCGAAGCGGCGTTGATCCGCAGCGGGCTCGGCCCGGTCGCCGGCGTCGACGAGGCGGGCCGCGGACCGTGCGCTGGGCCGCTCGTGGTCGCGGCCTGCCTGCTCGCGCCCAAGGCCTATGACAAGCTGTCCGGGCTCGATGACTCCAAGAAGCTCACCGAGGCGGTCCGGGAAGAGCTGTATCCGGTCATCATCCGGCTGTCGCTGGCCTGGAACGTGGTGGTCATCCCGTCCTGGGAGATCGACTCGATCGGCATCCACGTCGCCAATATCGAGGGCATGCGCCGCGCGGTCGCCGGGCTCGGCCAGGCGCCGGGATACGTGCTGACCGACGGATTCCGGGTGCCCGGCATCCCCGCACCGTCGCTGCCGGTGATCGGCGGCGACGCGGCCGCGGCCTGCATCGCCGCCGCCAGCATCCTGGCCAAGGTCACCAGGGACCGGATGATGGTCGAGCTCGACGAGCGGTTCCCCGGCTACGGTTTCGCGACCCACAAGGGCTACAACACGCCCGACCACATCGCCGCCCTGCGTCGCCTCGGCCCCAGCGACGAACACCGCCGTTCCTGGCGCAATGTGCGCGAGCTCGCGGGCCTGCGGCCGGTCGCCGCGGTGGCCGACGAGGCCGACGCGGTGCTCGCGGGCGAGGTCGACCCGGCGATGTCCGATGAGTTCCCAGATCTGCGTCCGGATAGCCGAGTGGCTACCGGCGCTACCCATGCGCGATGATGTCAGCACACGACGCAGCGCGGCGAGAAGGAGGACGTCCCACCCGATGAGTGCCGAGGACCTCGAGAAGTACGAAACCGAGATGGAGCTCTCGCTGTACCGAGAGTACAAAGACATCGTCGGTCAGTTCTCGTACGTGGTGGAGACCGAGCGCCGCTTCTACCTGGCCAACTCCGTGGAGCTGCGCCCGCAAAACGCCGACGGTGAGGTGTATTTCGAGGTCAGGATGAGCGATGCCTGGGTCTGGGATATGTACCGCCCCGCCCGCTTCGTCAAGCACGTCCGGGTGATCACCTTCAAGGACGTCAACATCGAAGAGCTCGAAAAGCCCGACCTGCGCCTGCCGGAGTAGTCGCCTAGCACGGCCCACCGACAACTCGGCGTCCGCCGAGACCAACGCACCGCGAGTTGTGCACAGGGCATCGGCTATCAACAGGGCTGGTATTTGCCCAGGTCGGCGCCCGAAGCCGAAGCACGGCGCCCGGCACGCTGGCCGAGTGACAGACAGAAAAGCGCTCGGCGCGCACGGGGAAGAGCTGGCAGCACGATTCCTGCAGGCCGCGGGAATGGAGATCGTCAGCAGAAACTGGCGATGCAAATACGGTGAACTGGACCTGATCGTCCGGGATGCCGGCGCCACCGCGTTCGTGGAGGTGAAAACCAGGTCGGGGCTCGGCTTCGGGACACCGGCCGAGTCGGTCACCTTCACCAAGCAGCAACGCATCCGGCGACTCGCCCTGCTATGGCTGGCCGAGCAGGACGGTCCATGGCGGCACATCAGGTTCGACGTCGTTTCGGTGCTGCTGACCCGTGGGCACGAGCCGGTGATCGATCACCTCAAGGCGGTGTTCTGATGGCACTCGGCCGGGCCCACTCGGTCGCGGTGACCGGCGTCGACGGCCTATTGGTCGAGATCGAGGCCGATATCGGGCAGGGTCTGCCGTCGGTGCACCTGGTGGGATTGCCGGATACGGCGCTGCAGGAATCGCGGGACCGGGTGCGGTCGGCGGTGGCGAACTCGGGGGAGAAGTGGCCGGACGGCCGGGTGATTCTGGCGCTCTCGCCCGCGACGCTGCCGAAGCTCGGCAGTGTTTATGACCTCGCCCTGGCCATCGCGGTGCTCGACGCGTCAGGCGCGGTGCCGTCGGAGCGACTCGCGAAGACGGTGCTGCTCGGTGAACTCGCGTTGGATGGCCGCGTCCGGCGGGTACGCGGCATTCTGCCCGCGGTGATCGCGGCCCGCAATGCGGGGTGGTCCGCCGTCGTGGTGCCGGAGGAGTCGCTGGCCGAAGCCGGATTGGTCGACGGGGTCGAGGTTTTCGGGGCGCCGAGCCTGCGCACGGTGGTGTCCTGGTTGCGGGGTGAAGGCATGCTGCTCGAGCCAAGCGGGCAGCTGCCGGAGCCGGTGCGTTCCGGCGGTGATCTGAGCGAGGTGGTCGGACAGGACGAAGCCCGCTGGGCGCTGGAGGTTGCCGCGGCGGGCGGCCACCATCTGTTGCTCACCGGCCCGCCCGGCATCGGGAAAACGATGTTGGCGCAACGGCTTCCCGGCCTGTTGCCACCGCTGTCGGAGTCCGAGTCGCTGGAGGTCACCGCCATCCACTCGATGGCGGGGGCGTTGTCCGGCGATCATCCGCTCATCACGATGCCGCCGTTCGTCGCACCGCACCATTCGACCTCGGTGACCGCGATGGTCGGCGGCGGTTCGGGCACCGCACGACCGGGGGCGGTGAGCCGAGCGCATCGCGGCGTGCTGTTCCTCGACGAGTGCGCCGAGATCGGTACCAAGGTGCTGGAGGCGATGCGAACCCCATTGGAAGAGGGCGAAGTTCGCATCGCCCGTCGCGATGGCGTCGCCCGGTATCCGGCGCGATTCCAGCTGGTGCTGGCGGCCAACCCCTGCCCGTGCGCCCCCGCGCGGGACGTCGACTGCATCTGTGCGCCGCTCGCCCGGCGCCGCTACCTCGGGAAACTGTCCGGGCCGCTGATGGATCGCATCGACATCTGGGTGCAGATGCGCGGTCAGTCCGGTGCCGCGTTCAGCACCGAGGAGGCCGAAAGCAGTGTGGTGGTGCGGGCGCGGGTCGCGGCGGCGCGGCAGGCGGCGGTGCGGCGCTGGCGGGAGCACGGCTGGCTGACCAATGCCGAAGTGCCCGGCCACATTCTGCGCCAGCAATTCCGGCTGCCGCGCGAGGCGATCGCGCCGGTCGAGACGGCACTGCGGCTCGGACGGATGTCTGCTCGTGGTGCCGATCGCGCGATTCGAGTCGCCTGGACGGTCAGTGACCTGCGTGGGGCGGAGCTGCCGACCGCTCAGGATGTGCTGGCGGCGTTGAACTTTCGTCAGCGGGGCGCGCAGTGAATGCGGTGGGCGCAAGCGGCGGATCGGTGCTGTGTCAGAGCGGCATCGACCTTGCGGTGGGTGCCGCCGGTAGCGGCTGCGCACCCGTCGATATCGACGCCTACGAGCGGCGATTGGCGTGGGTGTATCTGTCCCGGGTGGTAGCGGGGCCGTGTGCGCCGCTTTCCGCCTTGATCGAGTCGGTGGGCGTGGTCGAGGCCGCGCGTGCCGTGCGCGAATGTGCGCTACCGCAGTCGTTGCGTGGACCGACCGAGCAGCGGCGCGAATCGGATTCGGCCGCACGGGATCTCGACGTGATGGAACGGATCGGCGGGCGCGTCGTGACCCCCGACGATCCGGAGTGGCCGTCGTGGCGACTGCTCGGCCTCGCTCAACTCGACCCGAGTCGTGACCGGGACTGTGCGGTGCCACTGGTGCTCTGGGTGCGCGGTCCGAGGTCGTTGCTGGAATCGAGCGACCGGGCGCTGGCGGTCGTCGGCGCGCGATGCAGCAGCGGGTACGGGAACCAGGTCACCGGCGAGATCGCGGGTGACCTCGCCGCCCAAGGCTGGACGATCGTGTCCGGAGCGGCCTTCGGGATCGACGGCATGGCGCATCGCGCGGCGCTGGCCGTCGGCGGCGCCACCATCGCGGTGCTGGCCTGCGGCGTCGACCGTCCCTATCCGGCACAGCACGATCGGCTGCTGGCGCAGATCGCCGAGACCGGGCTGGTGGTCAGCGAATACCCGCCGGGAACCACCGCGCACAAACATCAGTTCCTGGCCCGCAATCGGCTCGTCGCCGCCCTGGCCGACGGCGTGCTCGTCGTCGAGGCGGGACTGCGCAGCGGAGCGCGCAACACGGTGAAATGGTCGCGGCGCCTTGGTCGTCCGGCATTGGCGATCCCCGGCCCGGTCACCTCGGCCGCCTCCGTCGGCTGCCATCGGATGATCCGCGACGGCGAAGCCGTCCTCGTCACCCGCGCCGAAGAGGTGATCGACGAAGCGGGCCCGCTCCGTTTGTCGCTGCCAGGATCCGCGGGCCCGATCGCCGGCCCCGAGGATGCGCTGTCCGGCGACGAAGCCCTGGTCTTTGCCGCACTTCCGAAGATCGGTTCTCGCTTGCCCCGCGAACTGGCCCAACAGTCCGGTCTGTCGCTGCCCGCCGTTCGTGCGGCACTACCCGCCCTCGAACTCGCCGAGTTGGTCGGCCTGAGCGAGGGCGGTTGGTACCGAAAGCGAACCGGCAGCCGCGCCCCAGAGGGCAAGTGACCCAGTGCAATCCGCCCAAGAAACGAAAGCTGGCCAAAATGTATGGTGCTGGTACCATAACCTCCATGCTGAAAAAGACGACGGTGATGGTCGACGAAGAGGACCTGGCCCTCATCAAGGCGGCTGCCCTGCGGGAGGGCAGGCCCGAGTCCGAGATTTTCCGCGAGGCATTCCACATCGCCGCACTGCGTACAAAGCGCTGGGACACCGAGTGGGACATCCCGAAAATCAATTCCGGCAGGTCGCGGACCTCCGAGGAAATGCGGCAGGTCGTGCACGAGGAGATCGTCCGGCGGAACAGTTGATCGTCATCGGCGATACTTGCGCCTTGGTCGCCGCTTTCGACACCGCTCATTCGGAACACGAGAGTGTTCGCGCCGCATTGGCCGCGGCGTCGCTGACGGTTGTCTGCTCGCTGGTGCTGCTCGAGATCGAACACACCGTGACCCGAGACTTCGACCGGCAGACGGTGGGCGTGCTCAACGACTGGTTGCTCGCCCAGGAACCGCTCGGCCGAGTCGCCGTACCGGCGTTGCCGAGCGACCACTTGCGCAAGGCGCGCAGGGTGCAGGACCGGTACGCCGATCTGCGACTCGACCTCACCGACGCGGTAAACGTCGTGTTGGCAGCCGAATACGAGACCGACGTGATCCTGACCCTGGACCGCAAGGATTTTCGCGCGATCCGGCCACTGACCGGCGAGCAGGCCTTCCGGGTGCTGCCCGACGACCTGTGACCGGCGCGGTGGCTTGCCAACGGAGACGACAGTCAGGACGGTGGTGAGATGGAAGAACTGCCCGAGGACTTGGCAGCGCTGCTGACCGAGTACAGCAGGCACCTGCGGCTCGGCCGGAACCGGTCGGCGCACACGGTGCGCGCCTACCTCGGCGACGCGCGTTCGCTGCTGGCGCACCTGTATGCCAAGTCGGCGGATTCCGCGGTGCGCGAACTGGATCTGATGCTGATGCGTTCCTGGCTGGCCCAGCAGGCCCAGGCGGGGGTGGCGCGGACCACGATGGCGCGGCGGGCTTCCTCGGCCCGCACCTTCACCGCGTGGCTCACCCAGACCGGACGGTTGACCGTCGATCCCGGACTGCGGCTCGGTTCCCCCAAGGCGCACCGGGTGCTCCCCGCCGTGCTCGGCCGCCAGCAGGCGATCGGCGCCATGGACGCCGCGGAATCCGGTGCCGCACAGCATGATCCGATGGCATTGCGGGACCGGCTGATCGTGGAGTTGTTGTACTCCACCGGAATTCGGGTCAGCGAGTTATGTGGCCTCGACATCGACGACGTCGACCGGGAGCGCCGAGTGGTGCGGGTGCTCGGCAAGGGCAACAAGGAACGCTCGGCCCCCTTCGGCATCCCCGCCGACGACGCGATCGGCAACTGGCTCCAGCACGGCCGGGCCGCCTTCGCCACGGCGGAGTCCGGCCGCGCTCTCCTTCTCGGCCGCCGCGGCAAACGCCTCGACCAGCGTCAAGCCAGAACCGTTGTGCACGAAGTAGTCTCATCCATTCCCGGCGCCCCCGATATGGGCCCGCACGGCCTACGGCACACCGCAGCCACCCACCTCCTCGAGGGCGGCGCCGACCTCCGTGTCGTCCAAGAACTCCTGGGCCACGCCAGCATGGCCACCACTCAGCTCTACACCCACGTCTCCATCGAACGCCTCAAAAAGGTGCACGACCAGGCCCACCCCCGCGCCTGACACGGCGAACCGGCTGCCGCACATCGGTTTCGCTTGGCGGGCTCGCTCTCCGCCGCTTGCGACCGAGCTGAGCCCGGGCCTTCGGATGTGACCAGTCGGCAGGTCAGGTTTCGTTTCGTCGCTGTCGCGCTATCAAAGCGACTGGACGCTGCCGCGGACTAGCCGCAGGTGACTGGCGCGTCAATCCGGTTGCCGTGCGGTGGAGTACGTGCCGCACCGCCGCCCCACGTACCGCGTGGTGGGGCGGCGGCGATTTACCCGACCTCGACCGCGGACTTCTGTGGCTCGGCCGGTGCGCGCCGGGCGCGGAGCAGAGCGACGCCGAGGAGTGCGGCGGCGACGCAGAAGCCTGCGCTGATCCAGGAACCCGTCGCCATGGCGGTGGTGAAGGCGGCCTTGGCGGGCTCGGCAAAGCCGAGTTGGAATGCGGCACCGATGGATTCGCGGGCCGCCTCGGGGACATCGGCCGGCATGTTCTCGGTGAACACCCCGGCGAGCACGCTGCCGAGGATGGCGATGCTGATCGCCATACCGACCTGCTGCAATGTGTCGTTCATGGCCGAGCCGACGCCCGCGTGTTCCAGCGGAATGGCGCTCATGATCGCGGCGTAAGCGGCCGGGCCGGCCAAGCCGCCGCCGATGCCCATGACCAGCATGCTGACCAGGATCGACACATATCCCGTGCTGACGGCGAGGATCGCGAAGGCCCCACCCATGACCAGCAGCCCTGCCACGATGAGCGTCTTGTTGCTGAGCTTCTTGCCCAACGTCGCGCCGAGACCATTGCACACGGCGGCGGCCACGGCGTAGGGCAGCAGCGCGAGTCCGGCCTTCATCGGCCCGTAGCCGAGCACGAACTGCAGGTACTGGGTGAGCATCAGCATCACCGCACCCATGCCGAACACCATCAGCAACAGCGTGAGCGCGGTGCCGGTGAAGTCCCGATTGCGGAACACCGCCAGCGGCAGCATCGGATGCTCGGACCGACTCTCCCACACCACGAATCCGATCGCGCTCAGCACCGCCAGCGCGATCATGCCGAGGTTCCATTCGCGTTCGATGATCACGTAGACCGTCGAGACGAGCGCGACGATGGACAGCAGCACACCGATCAGGTCGACCGATCGCTGCTCACCCTTGGTCTCGGGCATCAGCACCAGCGCCGCGACGATGGCAAGGGCCGCGACCGGGATATTGAGCAGGAACACCGAGCCCCACCAATAGTGCTGCAGCAGCACACCACCCAACGTAGGCCCGGCGACGATGCCGACCATCGAGACGGTCGACCACGCGGCCATCGCCTTGCGCCGCTCGTCCTCGGCGAAGGTGGTCATCAGGATGGACAGGGTCGACGGCATCAGCAGTGAACCGCCGACACCCATCAACACTCGCGCGGCGACGACCTGCCACGGCTCGGTGGCCAGCACCGCGACCAGCGACGCCACGCCGAACACGGCCAGGCCGTAGATCAGCATCCGGCGCCTGCCGAACCTGTCGGACAGGCTGCCCGAGGTGAGTAGCAGTCCGGCGAAGACCAGCACGTAGGCGTCCAGGATCCATTGCACGTCCGACGGCGTGGCCCCCAGCTCGCGAATCAGCGACGGGATAGCGAGGTTGAGCACGGTGCCGTCGAGCATCAGCACCAGCAAGGACAGGCAAAGGACCCCGAGTATCCACCAGCGGCGGGGGTCTCGTACAACGTTCGATTCCACTCGCACACCGTACGATAAACACGAACAGTGTGCGAATGAATATAGGATTGGCCGGTGACCAAGCAGTTCGATTCGGTATGGCTCCGCGAACCGCGACAGCCGAAGGCGTCAGGCTTACGCCTGGACCACATCATCGGCGCCGCCGTCGAGATCCTCGATGCCGAGGGTCTCGAGTCGTTGAGCATGCGCAAGATCGGCGCCAAACTCGACGCGGGCGCCACCAGCCTCTACTGGTACGTCGCGAACAAGGACGAATTGCTGGAATGTGTCCTCGATGAGTTCTGGGGCATGGTGGAGGTCCCGGAGTCGGACGAGACGTCATGGCGGGCAGTACTGACGGCGTTCGCCTATAACTTCCGGGACACGCTGCGCGCGCACACCTGGGCGGCCTCGCTGATCGGTCAACTGCCCAGCATGGGGCCGAATGCGTTGCGGCTCACCGATCGGCTGCGTCGCGCGTACATCCGCGCGGGCTTCCGTGGCGTCGACACCTATCTCGCCAGCGGCACGGTGATGTCCTATGTGCTCGGGGTGGTGACGCCGGAGATCGCGTGGGCCAAAACGTACGGCACCGTCGATATCAACCGCGATGTCATTGTGCAGATGATGGAGCAGGTGACCGGCGACTATCCCGAGATGATGGCGGATTATCGGAAGGAAACGCCGATCGATCCCGGTGCCGCGCGAGCGATGGCGTTCGATTTCGGATTGCTGTGCTTGCTGGATGGTTTGGAGCATCGGTTGCCCGGGGGATCCGGGGAGCGACCCGAGGGGTAGGGCGCATTCGCCGTATCCGATGCCGGGTGGGTTGCTAACCTGAAACGTGTTCTAGTTTTCCGGGCCGGCCGGTCTGGAGATGCGGTGTACCTCCACGGTTCCCGGCGTGGGTGCACAGGAAGGCGTTCGCATGAGCACCCACACCGTTTTGGGTCAGGAAGTTCGCATGCCGGTTCGTATTCGGCTCGCGCGCGCGTTCATGGCGAGCTACCTGGTCCCCGCCGACGCCGCCCAGCGGCTGATCGACTATTCCGGACTACGGGTGCTACGCCTGCCGGGCGGTCGCGCGATGTGTTCGCTGGTGTTCGTCGACTATGTCGACGGTGACCTCGGCCCGTACAACGAGTTCGGCGTTTCCTTCATGGTCCGGCACCACACCGCCGATCCCGCCGCCCGGTTCGGCGACGTCCGTGCATTGGCGACGAACCAAGCCGGCGTCCTCATCCATCGACTGCCGGTCGACGGCGACTTCACCCTCGCGGCCGGTCGCGGAATCTGGGGATTCCCCAAGGAGCTCGCCGATTTCAGCGTTCGCCACGACGCGGGCGTGCGCCACGGTGTGTTGCGTCAGGACAACGAACTCGTCGTCGATCTGACTGTTCGCCAGGGCATTCCTACCCCGCAACGGCGAAACACCGCGTCCTCGTTCGATGCCTACTCACACATCGATGGCGTCACCCGTTGCACACCGTGGCGGATGGAACCGTCCGGCATGCGCGCTCGCCCAGGCGGGGCCACGCTCGCCCTCGGCGACCACCCGATCGCCGACGAACTGAGGTCGCTGCGCCTGCCTCGACGCGCCGTCATGACCTCGACCATTTCCCATCTGGCGATGACCTTCGAGGACGCCGCCATCGTGTAGTTACGGCGGCAACCAGGGGGAACCGCTCATCGAGTAACCGCATGATCACGGCCTGCGCGGTTCGTGGACGCACCAGGGACGGCCGGTTAGGGTGACGTAGCGGATTGTTTGCTCGCAACACGATGCCGACCTGTGTGGGAGAGGTGCCCGTGAATTCCGACGACCGTCGCCAGGCGCTGGACCCCGGTGATGGCCCAGCGGAATCACGCGGCGTGGTGGCGGAGATGTGGGGCAAGTTCCGGGCGATGCACGGCCCGCAGCACCTCCTCGACGGGGCGGCCCCGGCCATCGGGTTCCTGATCGGCTATTCCGTGGCCGGTGCAGAGGTCGGTGTTTTCGTCGCGATCCTGATCGCCGTGGTGTTGGGTGCGGTGCGTCTGATGCGCGGCGACTCGGTGCGGGTGGTGGCGGTCGCGGTGCTGGTGATCCTGGTGTTCTCGCTATTCGTCGAGATCACCGGCGAGGGGCGCGGTTTCTATCTGCCGGAAGTAGCGTTGAGTGTCGTGATGACCGTGCTGTTCGGCGCGACGTTGCTCACCGGCCAGCCGCTGAGCTATACCGTGACCCGCAAGATCCGGCTCGAACCGGCCGAGCCCAAAGACCGCGCGGCCCGCGTGCGGCTGCATCGCCGAGTCACCCTCGCCTGGTTCGTCTTCTGGGCGGTGCACGTGGCGGTGATGGTGCCGCTCTACCTGGCCGACAAAGTCGTTCTCCTCGGCTCCTTCGCCCTCGTTTTCGGCAAGCCCGCGCTGGTCGTGATGCTCGCGCTGACCTGGCTGTGGGTGCGCGACAGGTCCACGGCCGGGACCGGGGCGGCATGACACTGCCCAGCCCCGACGCCGAGTCGGAGGACGGGGAAGAAGAGGTCGACTACCGGTTCACGCTGGCCAACGAGCGCACGTTCTTGGCGTGGATGCGCACCGCGCTCGGCCTGCTCGCCGGTGGTGTCGCGGTGCACACGTTGGTGCAGCCGTTCCGGATGGGCGGCGCGCGGCATGCGATCTCTTTGAGCTGCCTGGTGCTCGCGGTGGTCATTGCCGTTGGCGCCTACGCGCATTGGCGGCGGGTGGGTGTCGCGATGCGGCTCGGGCGTCCGCTGCCCGACACCGTGCTGGTGCCGATCCTGTCCGCGGGCATCGCCGTCGTTTCGGTGCTCGCGGGTATCGCGGTGTTGCTGCGATGAGCCGCGCCGGACTTGCCGCGGAACGCACCGCCCTGGCCTGGCGGCGGACGGCGGTGGCCTCGATGATCACCGGCGCGCTGTTCCTGAACCATGCCGTGATCAACGGGTGGCGTCCCGCGTTGATCGCGCCGATCGGCGCGGCGGTCGCCATGGCCGCGCTGGCGGGCCTGAGTTATCTGCGCAACCGCAGCTTGCGCGAGGGCAGGCACAGTCGCGGCGGTTGGGTCGTCGCCACGGCCAGCGCAACAGTGGTAGCGGTTGCAGTCCTCGCGTTCGTTATCGAGTTCACCGACCCGTTGCCCTAGATATCCACCGGCACAGCAACTGTGCACCGACTCCCAGGAGGATGACATGAGCGAACGAAGCGAGCGAATCGTGTGCCGGTGCGCGTCGCGCATGCCGGAGCCGAGCGTCAGTGCGGTGCGGGCATGAGCACAGCGACCGAACCGAGCGACTTCATCGTCGCGGAGCAGCAGCGCGTCGCCGCCGCGATGCCGTTCGCCGACACCGCCGATCTCGCGGACGCCGAGCGCGGGTTCATCGCCGCGCTGGCGCCCGGCGTGGTGACCGCGGCCGACGGAACCGTGGTGTGGGACAACGACTCCTACGACTTCCTTGGCGAATCCTGTCCCGCCTCGGTGAATCCCAGCCTGTGGCGGCAAGCCGGGCTGGTCATCAAACAGGGGCTGTTCGAGGTCACCGAGGGGATCTATCAGATTCGCGGGCTCGACCTGTCCAACATGACGCTGGTCGAGGGCAAAACCGGTGTGCTGGTGATCGATCCGCTGATTTCCGCGGAGACCGCCGCCGCCGGGCTCGCCCTCTATCGAGCGCATCGCGGCGACCGTCCGGTGACCGGTCTCATCTACACCCATTCGCATGTTGATCATTTCGGCGGTGCGATGGGGGTGACCACCACCGAAGACGTTGCGGCCGGGCGTTGTCCGGTGCTCGCTCCGGCCGGCTTCCTGGAACATGCTGTGGCCGAGAACGTTTACGCGGGCACCGCGATGGCCCGCCGAGCGGGCTACATGTATGGCGCGGTGCTGCCGCGCGGACCGCTCGGTGCGGTGGGCGCGGGGCTCGGGCAGACCACCTCGGTCGGCACGGTGACCCTGATCCCGCCGACCGTCGACATCACCGCGACCGGGCAGGAGGAGACGGTCGACGGCATCAGGATGGTCTTCCAGATCACCCCCGGCACCGAAGCCCCCGCCGAGATGAACTTCTACTTCCCGGACCGCAGGGCCCTATGCATGGCCGAAAACGCCACGCACACACTGCACAACCTGCTCACCCTGCGCGGGGCGCTGGTGCGTGACCCGCACGTCTGGGCGAAGTACCTGACCGAGGCGATCAACCTGTACGCGCGCCGCTCCGACGTGGTGTTCGCCTCCCACCACTGGCCCACCTGGGGTACCGATCGGCTGGTGGAATTCCTTGCGCTGCAACGCGATCTATACGGATACCTGAACGACCAGACCTTGCGTCTGCTGAACCAGGGCTACGTCGGCACCGAGATCGCCGAAATGATCACGCTGCCCTCGGCGGTCGAGGACAGCTGGCACACGCACGGGTACTACGGGTCGGTCAGCCACAATGTCAAGGCCATTTACCAGCGGTACATGGGCTGGTTCGACGGCAACCCCGCGCATCTGTGGGAGCATCCACCGGTCGAATCCGCCATCCGGCACGTGGAGTTCATGGGCGGCGCCGAGGAGGTGCTGCGCAAGGCGCGGGCCTCCTACGACGCGGGCGACTATCGGTGGGTCGCCCAGGTGGTCAACTACGTGATCTACGCCGATCCCGCCAACGACGCCGCGAAAGCGTTGCAGGCCAGCACGTTCGAGCAGCTCGGCTACGGCGCGGAGAACGCGACCTGGCGCAACTTCTATCTCAGCGGCGCCTACGAACTGCGCTACGGCTCGTTCGGCACGCCGACGAAGGCCAACGCGCCGACCATGCTCGCCGCGCTGACCGTGGATCAGATCTTCGACGCCATGGCGCTGCGGGTGGACGGCCCGAAGGCGTGGAACCAGCGGGTCGTCGTGGATTGGCAGATCAGCGATGCGGATCGGGTGCACCGGCTCGAGCTTCGCAACGGGCGATTGACCCATTACGACCGGCCGGACGGGGTGTCGCTGCCGGAGCCCGACGCGGTTTTCACGCTGAGCAAGTCGACGCTGATCCGGGTGCTGTTGGTCGGCGACGATTTCGGGGTCGCGGCCGCCGCGGGGGACATCCTGATCGAGGGTGACGTCACCAAGCTGGCTGAGCTCGTCGGCGTATTCGACGCGCCGGACCCGGATTTCACCATCGTCACGCCGCGCGGGACGGTCGGCTAGCCGGCCCGCCTAAATCCGTTCGACTCGGCAAACGACTCTCTTTACGGTGGTGATCATGTCAACCGAACCGTCGACCGACCGGCCGCCGCTGCGTGGGCGCCTGCGTGCCGCGCTGTCCGTCGCGATGAAAGCGCGTGACCGTCAGGCCATCACCGCCCTGCGGTCCACCCTGGGCGCCATCGACAACGCGGAGGCCGTGGACGTCGGCGATCATCAGGCGGGCGCGCTGGAGGGCAGCGCGGTCGGCCTCGGCGTCGCCGAGGTCGCACGCCGCGAGCTGACCGAAGGCGACATCGAACAGATCGTGCGCGCCGAAATTGCCGAACGCCACACCGTCGCCGACGAATACGACGGTCTCGGCCGCTCGGAGCACGCCGAAGACCTGCGCACTCAGGCCAAAGCACTGGCCGACCTGCTCTAGCTCTTCGCCCACTGCTGCGTGCCGTGACTTATCGCTCGACCCGAGATCGAGTGGGCACGCCACAGCGGGACGCCCTCGCGTTGTGCCGCCACCATGTGGGACACCTTCCGAATCACACCGAGGTGGGCAGGGCTTTGATGTACCGCCCGGCGATGAAGCGCTGGATGAGCCGAACCACCGGACCGCCGAGCCGGGTGTACCAGGTCCCTGGCCGTGAGAACGCGGTCACGACGCCGTACACCGACTCATCGGACGGGTCGTATTCCACCGCGAACAGCTCCTCACCGATCTCCGGATGCCCCGGCAGCGTGCCGTAGGCGAACCCGCGCTCATCCGGCGCGGCGAGCACGTACACCACCTGGCACGGCGCGATGATCGCCAACGGCCCGATGCCGAGCCGCACCGTCAGCCGCGTACCCGGCTCGGCCTTTACCGTCGACGCGTCATGAAAGATGCCCGTGCCCTTCTGCATCCGATAGTCCAGAATCGCCGCACCGGCGTGCTCGAACAACGCGCGCCCGTGCCCGATCCGCCGCCGCAGCCGAAACCGGTGATACCCCTCCGGTAACTCACTACTGGTGGCGCCGACTTCCGAATAAGTGAACGGCGGATCACTGGGCCCATGCTCCATGCTCTGATCTTGACCCTCTGCCGGCACCGTTGGGAAGCATTCGGCAGCGTCTGTTCGGACACGCCGCGCGCCTCGCGCGGGCCACCCTCGTCCCGGTGCGTTTGTGGACGGCGCGGGGCGTTGGCCAGGGAACTCAGGGCGGCGCAACCGGCTTCAGACGTAGGGGAGCCAGGTGTAGCAGGCCGAGTGGGTCCAAATACTCACGTCGCCGTCGTCCACCACCTTCGCTGCGCAGTCCCCAGTGCAGACACGTCCCGCACCCTTCGTGCCCGGCTTCCAACGTGCCGATCCGAGCACCCCGCTCGACCCGGCGCCCAACCGAAACTTCGGCACGCACCGGCTCATACGTGGTCCGCAGACCACCCGGATGATCGATCGAAACCACCGGCTTATCGGCCACCGTCCCGGCGAACACCACGATCCCGTCGCCTGCCGCCAGCACCGCCTGCCCCGGGACACCGGCCAGATCGACCCCACGATGCCCCGGCAGCCAGTCCTGCGCAGGCTTGTCGAACCGCCGCAGCACGATCGGCCGAGGCTGTAGCGGCCAGCCGAACGCCCCCGCGGGCACGGCCGTGGCGACCGGCTCCGCACCGGTCAGCAGGACCAGCACGAGTCCGATAAGTGCTGCCGTGCGGCGTGCACGATTGCTCGGCATCACGCGAGATCACTTGTTCGGCAACGCCAACGGGGCAGGCGACACGAGCCCGCAGCACTCGGAATCGCTCGGTGACATGAAAAACGGTGCGGGACCGACGTATTCGCAGAACTCGGGATCGAGCGGCGATATCGCGAACGGTTCGAGGTGGCAGTCCGCGGCATTCGATGACTCGACCAAACCCGAGGAACCGAAGGGCGCGCACACTCGCGGAACGTGCGGCGGCGCCGAGGCTCGCACACCGTCCGTCACCCGAAGCGGCGCCGGACGCACCAGCCCGCAGAACGAACCCGTGCACGCCCCGAGCACGGGTTCGTTCCGCGGCGGCCCGCCGATCAAGGCCGCCGTATTCGGGCCGACTACTTCCCTCGGTTCAGCCGCGACAGGCGGCGCCGTCAACACGGCGAGCACAAAGAAGAGCGGTATGACCAGCGTGGTCATCGAGGAAATCGGAGTGGAAGGCATGCCACAAAGCCTCATCCGCCCCGCCCGATCGCGGTACCCCCTCCACCCCGATTGTGGACAACTTTCTCGACTGTGGATATCTCGCTTTTCAGAGTTGATGCAAGCGGCTACTCGAATTGGTTGGTGCGCACGTCGGGGACGTCCCCCGAGAGTAACGCTGGAAAGAGCACGGCACTTAGCTCGCGTGTCGCATCCTGGATCCGTTGATGTGCCAGAATCTGCTCATCGAGCAGGTGGAGGACTTTACCTATCGTGATCTGATCGGTGAGCGGAGGAAGTTGAATAGGCAAGGTGTGTAAAGTCCTCGAATTGATGCTCTGAATTGTGGTACCCCGTGCATTTCGCGCGAACCAATTCTGAATGTCCGATTGGCTGAGATAGCGAGTCAGATACATCGGGTTGACCTCTGCCGACGGGCGTATGCGGATGAGTCCGGTACCGAATATCCAGTCGGACTGCTCGGGTGTGGCCAGCGCGACACGCCCCACGGTTCCGGTACGGGTGCACAAGATGTCGCCACTGCGTATGCGGTAGCTCGATCGGCGTTCGGCCTCTGCGGTGTCGACTCTGTCAGTCGGCCCGATGATGTATCCGGTCGCAAGGTTCTTCGGCTTGACTACCGGTACGGTGCCATTCGGATCGTCCGAGGTAGTTGCGCCAGGAGTGATTTCACATATTGCGCCGAGTGTCGTTTTCAGCCATTGATCAGGCGGCGAGATATCTATTCCGCCCAACCTGGCGAACAGGTCCGCAACGGCGGTGTCCGAGTTCTTGGCGTCTCGATGAAAAGAATCTATGCGTCGCACCGAATCTCGGATCATCTGCTTGGTCATGTGGCTGTCCGCAGCCGGTCGTTCTGTCGTCACATAACTGGCCGGATTCAGATTGTAATCAGCGGCACGTACTGTAGGCAGGGGTACAGACCTGGCAATAGGGTAGTGGTCGATCGATTTACCCGAACGCCATTCGGCCACGATGTTTGCGAGTTCCTCCAGCTCGGTGGTGTCGAGAGCTCGCTGGGTTCGGTCGATCATTCGTCCTGCATCGGAAGCGTCGATGAACAAAATTCTGTCGACGAAAGACCCCGGCGGTCTGAGTAACCAGATCGTCACCGCGATACCGGTATCGCGAAACAGCTGTGCGGGCAGAGATATCAAGCCCTCTACGCAACCATCGTCGATCATCTCTGCCCTGATGTGCTGCTCACGCCCGCTGAACAGTGCGCCATTTGTCATGACAACACTGGCCCGCCCGCCAGGGGCTAGCCGTTCTACGATGTCCTGCAGGTAGGCATAGTTGTCGTTGTTCTTCGGTGGATCACCATATCGCCAGCGCCCCTCGGTGTGTGCACTCCGATGGGCCACATTGAACGGCGGGTTAGCCAAGATATACGAAGGTTTCGCCTCCGGAGCACCGGATAAGAAATTTGACGTCGCCGTGTCCACTTCGGCTCGGACAGAATTCAGCTCGAAATTCATGCTGGCGATCGCCTTGAATTCGGAATTCAAGGCGGTGGATCGGAATACGGTGTTGGCTTCGCCGGCGGCGGCCCGTACGGCCCGTGCGGCAATGGACAGCAATTCGCCGTTACGATCGGTCGGATCGTAGACCGTCGAGCCCGGCGCGATGTCGAGCGTGTCGACCAATAGGGAAATCACGGGCCGCGGAGTGAAGAACTCGCCGCGTTTTCCGCCGGACATCTCTTCCGACACCAGCAGAAATACTTCCGGGGCCCCAGCTGTCGTGATCAGCTCGCCGACCACTCGTGCCAACTCGAACAGCGATGTCGGTTCGAGCTGCTGGATATCCGGGAGCCGTAGGTCCATTTGATGCGCCGCGTCGGTCAGGCGGCGTGCGATGTCGGCTGGTTCGTCGGTGGGTGATCCCAGCGGCAAGCCTTGCGTGGAGTGCAGATAGACCATGCTCAAAATGAGGTTCCGAAGCTGAGACATGTCCGCCACGTCCCTGAGATGGCTGACGGCTTTCCTCAGCGTGGCCTTGAGCTCCGGCGGAAAGGTCGCCTCCGGCACGAGCCGGGCAGTCGATTCCCTGCCCATCCGTTCTTCATGCATGGGCCGCTCGTTTCGGGCGTAGTGCGAGTGCCTGCGGAACGCGATCGATTGTGCGCAGAAATGTCGGAAGTTCGGGCTCGATGTAGCTCAGGAGCAGATAAATCTTGGCATGATCCGCAGCCAGATGGCGATGATGAATGGGCTCATGGTGCATGATCCGGTTCCGGAACAGAACCATGGCTTGTACGTTGTCGTGCAGCCGTGCCCGATCGTTGGGGTAATTCGGAAACGCCTTGTGCAGAGCGGGAACCCACAGTCGGCGGTCGTAGCGGCGGCTCAGTAGTGACAGCCAGAATCCGAAGGACAGCTCGGCCACGATGTCGTCGGCAGTCGGCTTCCGGATGCCTTTGCGCCCCAGGTCGATTCGCGTTTTGTCGATCTTGGCCCGATCGTGCTCGTCGAGCTCCGCGACCAACCACCAGCACGGCTGACCGAATTTGATCGTCAGCTGTTCGTGCATAGCGTTGCGCAGGCATATCTCCAGGCAATGCAGGGGTATGTAGAAAGCGCCAGCTGTCTGAAGATTCCAGATGTAGAGGCTCCGCGCCGACACGCCGTCGCGTTGCGCGGCGTGGACGTAAGGAGCCAGTCGGGGCGCGGCGAACCGTTGGACGAACCAGTGGGGCAGGTCGATAGGCACAAGACACCTCCGTGAGCGCGATCTTCTCTTCGGCGGTGTGATGGGGTACGCTGGCTGACGTACGCCCCGGGTCCGCCTCTGCAAATGCATGCCGCCCGGGGCACGGCTTTATCTACCGTGCGCCAAGAGGCTCCCGCCCCTGAAGATTGCGCAGCATCCAGGGTGTTCGTTGTCACTGACAGTAGCCCCCTGTGTCTCTCAGTGCAAGGTTGTATCGCGCTACAAAATTTTAGCGTTGCTGGCGGCCTCGCTGGGAGGTGGACGCGCACCGCGCGCTGAGAGCAGCGTCCCGCGTTGTGCGCACATCCCCTGACAGGCCGATTTAGCGGCTGGACTCCTAAGACGTAGACTGGTTGAGCGGTCTGTGCCTGCATGGACCGACTTCGCGCGCCACCCGTGCTTGTTCGCAGCGGCGCTGTTCGAATCGACTCAGCAAAATTCGGTTCGTAGCGGTGCCTGTGCGGAGCAGGGAATCGTCGGCTGGTCCCACCCTCGCGGTTCGGGTCCGACGGTTCGGAGGCGCCAGGGCGGCGAATCACCGATTCGCTGCGTCAACCGGCAACGAAAGAGAGATACGGGAGCTATGGCTGTCGTAACAATGAAGCAGCTGCTTGACAGCGGCGCGCACTTCGGACACCAGACACGGCGCTGGAACCCGAAGATGAAGCGGTTCATCTTCACCGACCGCAACGGCATCTACATCATCGACCTGCAGCAGACGCTGACCTACATCGACAAGGCCTACGAGTTCGTCAAGGAGACCGTCGCCCACGGTGGCACCGTTCTCTTCGTCGGCACCAAGAAGCAGGCCCAGGAGTCGATCGCGGCCGAGGCCACTCGCGTCGGGATGCCCTATGTCAACCAGCGCTGGCTGGGTGGCATGCTCACCAACTTCTCCACCGTGCACAAGCGCCTCCAGCGCCTCAAGGAGCTCGAGGCCATGGAGCAGACCGGTGGTTTCGAAGGTCGCACCAAGAAGGAAATCCTCATGCTCACGCGTGAGATGAACAAGCTGGAGCGCACCCTCGGTGGTATCCGCGACATGGCCAAGGTGCCCTCGGCCATCTGGGTCGTCGACACCAACAAGGAGCACATCGCCGTCGGCGAGGCGCGCAAGCTGAACATCCCGGTCATCGCGATCCTGGATACCAACTGCGACCCCGACCTGGTCGACTACCCGATCCCGGGTAACGACGACGCGATCCGTTCCGCCGCACTGCTCACCAAGGTCGTCGCCTCCGCGGTGGCCGAGGGCGTGCAGGCGCGGGCCGGCCTGTCCTCCGGCGACGACAAGCCGGAAGCCGGCGCGGGCGAGCCGTTGGCCGAGTGGGAGCAGGAGCTGCTCGCTTCCGCCGCACCCGCCGCCGACGCGCCTGCTGCTGAGGCGCCTGCCGCCGAGGCCGCTGCTGAGGCCGCACCGGCCGAGGCTGCCGCCGAAGCTCCGGTGGAGACCCCGGCCGAGGCCTGAGTCTCGTAACCCGCTGTTCCAGCGGTGATCATGATCGCGTGCGATCGTGATCACCGCTGCCCAGTATTTCCAGAACTTTCTCCGAAGGAGGCTCGCCGCCGATGGCGAACTACACCGCTGCCGACGTGAAGCGGCTCCGGGAGCTCACCGGCTCCGGAATGATGGATTGTAAGAACGCGCTGGTCGAGACCGAGGGTGATTTCGACAAGGCCGTCGAGCTGCTGCGCATCAAGGGCGCGAAGGACGTCGGCAAGCGTGCCGAGCGGACCACCGCCGAGGGCCTGGTCACCGCCAAGGGCGGCGTCATGGTCGAAATCAACTCCGAGACCGACTTCGTCGCCAAGAACGCGGAGTTCCAGGAGCTGGCCGACAAGATCGTGACCGCGGCCGCGGCCTCGAAGCCGGCCGACCTGGACGCGCTGAAGGCAGTCGACCTCGGCGGCCAGACCGCCGACGAGGCCGTGCAGGCGCTCGCCGCCAAGATCGGCGAGAAGCTCGAGCTGCGCCGGGTGATCTCGCTCGACGGCCCGGTCGCCGCTTACCTGCACAAGCGGGCTTCTGATCTGCCGCCCGCTGTCGGCGTGCTGATCGAGTACACCGGTGACGGCGAAGCGGCGGCCGACGCCGCGCGTGCCGCCGCCATGCAGGTTGCCGCGCTCAAGGCGAAGTACGTGACCCGCGACGAGGTTCCGGCCGACGTCGTGGAGAACGAGCGCCGCATCGCCGAGCAGACCGCGCGCGAAGAGGGCAAGCCCGAAGCCGCGCTGCCGAAGATCACCGAGGGCCGCGTCAACGGCTTCTTCAAGGACGTCGTGCTGCTCGAGCAGTCGTCGGTCACCGATTCGAAGAAGACGGTCAAGGCCCTGCTGGACGAGGCCGGGGTCACCGTGACCCGTTTCGCCCGCTTCGAGGTCGGCGCCAACTGATCGCGACCCGCGACCGTCCCTGCCGACGCTGGGACGCACCCGCGGGACCGGGTCTAGCCGCACTCACCGCACCATAGCGAGCAGACCCCCTGTCGACCGATTTGCCGGTTGACGGGGGGTCTTCTTATGCCGCTGAACACACATAGGGCAGGATAGGGGCCGCTCCGTGTTGAGGAGCCTTTCCGAGCTGCCGAATTCTTTGACGCACTTTGCCTGCCGAGAACAACGTTGACCGCCGAAGGAGAAGAACACCCATGACGGACCCGGGGATCGATCGCCCAGGATATCGCCGGGTGCTTCTCAAACTAGGTGGCGAGATGTTCGGCGGCGGCCGCGTCGGGCTCGACCCGGACGTGGTGGAGACGGTCGCCGAGCAGATCGCCGAGGTCGTCGCGACCGGCGTGCAGGTCGCCGTGGTGATCGGCGGCGGCAACTTCTTCCGCGGCGCCGAGCTGGAGGAGCGCGGCATGGAACGCGCCCGCTCGGACTACATGGGCATGCTCGGTACCGTGATGAACAGCCTTGCGCTGCAAGACTTTCTGCAGAAGCAGGGGATCGAGACCCGGGTGCAGACCGCGATCACCATGGGTCAGGTCGCCGAGCCGTACCTGCCGCTGCGCGCCAAGCGTCACCTGGAGAAGGGCCGCGTGGTCATCTTCGGCGCGGGCATGGGCATGCCGTATTTTTCCACCGACACCACGGCCGCCCAGCGTGCCCTGGAGATCGGCGCCGAGGTGGTGCTGATGGCCAAGGCGGTCGACGGCGTGTTCACCGCCGATCCCAAGGTCGACGAAGACGCCACCATGTACTCCGAGATCACCCACAAAGAGGTCATCGAGAAGGGGCTCAAGGTCGCCGACGCGACGGCCTTCAGCCTCTGTATGGACAACCAGATGCCGATGCTGGTGTTCAATTTGTTGACCAAGGGCAATATCGCCCGAGCGGTCGCCGGTGAGAAGATCGGCACATTGGTTCGGTCCTGACCCCGCGACCCGCGGATCATGACGATGACGACGCTGTGGAGGAAACGGTCGTGATTGAAGAAGCGCTCTTCGACGCCGAGGAGAAGATGGAAAAGGCTGTCACGGTAGCGAAGGACGATCTCGCGGGCATCCGCACCGGACGTGCGAACCCGGGGATGTTCAGTCGGATCGTCGTCGACTATTACGGATCGCCTACCCCGATCACCCAGGTGTCCAGCATCACGGTGCCGGAGCCGCGCATGGTCGTGATCAAGCCGTACGAGCAGGCGCAGCTCGGCCCGATCGAAACCGCGATCCGCAACTCCGATCTCGGTGTCAACCCCACCAACAACGGTGACATCATTCGCATTTCGGTGCCGCAGCTGACCGAGGAGCGTCGCCGCGAGCTGGCGAAGCAGGCCAAGGGCAAGGGGGAGGACGCCAAGGTGTCTATCCGCAATGTCCGCCGCAAAGCCATGGACGAACTGTCGCGCATCCAGAAGGATGGCGAGGCGGGTGAGGACGAGGTCGGGCGTGCCGAGAAGGACCTCGACAAGACCACCGCCAAGTATGTGGGCCAGATCGACGAACTGGTCAAACACAAAGAAGCTGAACTGCTCGAGGTCTGACGCTGACGGCGGCGCGCCGCCGATCGACGCAGCAGGCCCGCCCGGGCGGGGGACGAACGGAACGACGAGTTGAGCGACGG
Source organism: Nocardia sp. NPDC051321 (assembly GCF_044455225.1). NCBI lineage: Bacteria > Bacillati > Actinomycetota > Actinomycetes > Mycobacteriales > Nocardiaceae > Nocardia > Nocardia sp. NPDC051321. Next base: position 160,301 of record NZ_JBITEM010000012.1, read on the forward strand.
GACAATCGTGGCCGAGAACGCCGCCGCGACCGGTGCGGCTGAGGAGCCGAGGCCGGTGAACGGCACAGCTGATACGAGGCAAGAGCACGTGCCCGATGCGGGAGCATCGAATTACGAGCCCTTAGCCTCGGCTGCGGCGACCGGTCACGACACGCCAGCCGCCGATGGCGACGCGTCCTGGGCAGCGGATGGCGCGCTCACCGGGCAGACTGTGCCTGCCGTCTCGGCCGCTGAGCACGACCCGGAGGCACACGGTCCGAACGCGGTGCTCGCCGCGGCCCCACCGTCCGGTTCACGTGCGGGCCGGAACCTGCCCGCGGCGCTCGCCGTCGGTTTCGGCCTCGGGCTCTCGCTCATCGCGATCCTGCTGTTCGTGCCGAAGGTGTTCATCGGTGTGGTCGGCGTCGCGGTGGGGGTCGCCACCTGGGAGGTCGCCAAACGTCTTCGTGAGGCCGATGTTCTGGTACCGCGGATTCCGCTCATCGTCGGTGGCCAGGCCGTGTTCTGGCTCGGCTGGCCCTACGGCGCCAGCGGTGTCGCCGGTGCCTTCGCGGCCACCGCGCTGACCTGCATGGTGTGGCGCCTTTTCGACCACGGATTGCAAACCGCGCCGCGAAACTTCCTGCGCGACACCGCCATTGCCATCTTCACCCTGGCCTGGATTCCGCTGCTCGCCTCGTTTGCGACGCTGCTGTTGCTCGAGCCGGACGGCAACCTGCGGGTACTGACCTTCATGATCCTGGTCGTCTGCTCCGACGTCGGCGGCTACGTCGCCGGGGTGCTGTTCGGCAGGCATCCGATGGTGCCGTCGATCAGCCCGAAGAAGTCCTGGGAAGGTTTCGGCGGCTCCCTGGTCTTCAGCGTCATCGGCGGGCTGCTCACCGTGACCCTGCTGCTCGATGCCAACTCGATGATCGGCGTCGTCCTCGGCGTCGGCCTCGTCCTCGTAGCCACCTGCGGCGACCTGATCGAATCCCAGATCAAGCGCGAACTCGGCATCAAGGACATGGGCACCCTGCTCCCCGGCCACGGCGGCATCATGGACCGCCTCGACTCCATGCTCCCGTCCGCCTTCGTCTCCTGGCTGGTCCTCAGCACCCTGCTCTGACTTGGTGGCCGCGCACTGGATTCGTGGGCGGTGGTCGGAGGGCACATGGTCTACCTCCATGTGCTGCGCAGCGGCGTCTCGATCCCGATGCGCGCCACCAGGGACGCCGATCTCGCAGTAGAGCTGCTCACGATTCGTGAGGGCGTCCTGCCGAACCTGTCGAAAACTACTTCTTCGCGGCTTTGCGGAGCTGAAGGATGCGGACGCCGCCGACCAGCGCCATCACTAGTGCGCCACCGATCACCGACAGCAGTACAGCGACACCGAGTGGCAGCGAGAAGTGCCAGAAGAACAGGCCGACCTGGACCTGATCGAGGTTTTGCAGGATGAAAACCAATAGCACGATCAGGATCAGCGCGCCCGCGATCAGACCGATCCAGGTGTTACCGGTCCGCGAGGACAGCGACTGGCGGCGCTTGGCGGTCGGGGGCGCCGGTGGTGCGGTGGTGGCGGGTGGTGCGCCGGCCGGGGGAGTCGTGGTCATCGGCTCGTCCGGGAAGGCCGGGTCGCGATCCGGCAGGTGTTCAGCATTGGTGGACATATCCCGATCATTGCCCACTGCTATGACAGTTACACGTATTTCCTCGCAACGAACTGGTCATGTCGGAGGCCCGGCACACGGGCGAGTGTGCGGCCTATTCGCCCAGATGGGAGAATGGACGAACTATGACCGTCTCCCTGCCCCTCGTTTTCGATGCTCCGCGCCGTGGCATGCCGCCTCGGCATCTCGCCGACCTCGACGCCGAGGGCAGGCGGGCGGCCATCGAGGAGCTCGGACTGCCGAAGTTCCGCGCCGACCAGATCGCCCGCCAGTACTACGGCAGGCTGCAAGCCGACCCGGAACAGATGACGGACTTGCCAGCGCCGGTGCGCGAAAAGATCGGCGAGGCGCTGTTCCCGCCGCTGATGTCGGTCGTCAAGCACGTCGCCTGCGATGCGGGCGAAACGCGAAAAACGTTGTGGCGCGCGGGCGATGGCACCCTTTTGGAGAGCGTGCTCATGCGCTACCCCGACCGCGCCACCCTCTGCATCTCCAGCCAAGCAGGCTGCGGCATGGCCTGCCCGTTCTGCGCGACCGGCCAGGGCGGCCTGAACCGCAACCTGTCCACCGCCGAAATCGTCGACCAGGTCCGCGCAGCCGCCGCCGCGATGCGCGACGGCGAGGTCGCCGGCGGACCGGGCCGCCTGTCCAACATCGTCTTCATGGGTATGGGCGAGCCCCTTGCCAACTACAAGCGGGTAGTCGCCGCGGTCCGCCGCATCACCTCCCCGCCACCCGACGGCTTCGGCATCTCCCAGCGCAACGTGGTCGTCTCCACCGTCGGCCTGGCTCCCGCGATCCGCAAACTCGCCGATGAAGACCTCTCGGTCACCCTTGCCGTCTCCCTGCACACCCCCGACGACGAACTCCGCGACACGTTGGTCCCGGTCAACAACCGCTGGCCGATCTCCGAGGTCCTCGACGCCGCCCGTTATTACGCCGACAAGTCCGGCCGCCGAGTCTCGATCGAATACGCGCTGATCCGCGACATCAACGACCAGCCGTGGCGTGCGGACATGCTCGGCCAGAAACTACACAAGGCGTTGGGCTCGCGGGTGCACGTCAACGTGATCCCACTGAACCCGACCCCGGGCAGCAAATGGGACGCCAGCCCGAAACCCGTTGAGGCCGAGTTCGTTCGGCGCGTCAACGCCCAAGGTGTGCCGTGCACCGTCCGCGACACCCGCGGCCAGGAAATCGCCGCGGCATGCGGTCAGTTGGCTGCCGAAGGCTAAGTCTCACCAGGGCATTTTTACGCGGTCGCCATCAACGCCAAATCGGACTGCTCTGCACTGTTTGGCTGTGGTGCAACTGATTCGGATGCTCGGGGAGGGGCACACCGACCGTCACGACCGCGTCAGTCCAGCGGAGCCGATCACGGTGGGAGCCCGCTCAAATGGCGGTTCACTTGTGGTGGCTCTTGTCCGGCCGGTTCATCACTGGGTGATGCGGGGTCGGTAGACGTTCCTGTCCCCTTCGATCCCGGCGCGATGACGATGCCCTACCGATAGTAAGGGCTGAAATCGTTAGGAGTATAGTCCTTAGGGGTGTACTCCTAACAGTTGATGGGTGTGAAGCGCATGGTGAAGCCGAAGCCGGAGCATGTGTTCGACCGGGCTGTCGAGTGGGACGGCCTGGTGTCGTTTGCGTCGCGGTCGGCCCAGACTGCGCAGCTCGGTATCGTCAGTGGTCGTAGGCGGATGGGGAAGACGTATTTGCTCCGTGCGCTGGTCGAGCAGGCCGGCGGATTTTATTTCGGAGCGACGACAGCTACCGGCGCGGAATCGTTGCGGCAGTTCGGCGCTGCGGTTGCCGAGTTCACCGGTGCCGAGGTACCGATCTCGTTCAGCAACTGGGATGACGCGATGGCCTATCTGTTCGGGTTGGCGGCGCGCGCCCACGCGAACAAGCCGATGCTGGTGGTGATCGACGAGTTCCCGTACTTGGTGAAGGCAGTCCCTGAATTGCCGTCGCTAGTGCAACGGGAGGTCGACCGGTATCAGACCGAACCGAGTGGAATCCGGATGCTGCTGTGCGGGTCAGCGATGTCGGTGATGGGTGGTCTGCTTGCCAGTAACGCGCCGCTGCGTGGACGCGCCCAGTTGGAGTTGGTCGTCCGGCCGTTCAGGTATCGCGAGGCTGCGGAGTTTTGGGGTGTAGCTGTCGACCCTGCGCTGGCGGCACGGCTGCATGCGGTGCTGGGCGGAACCCCGGCTTATCGGCGGCAGTTTCTGGCCGACGATGTGCCGGCCACTTTCGATGACTTCGATCCGTGGCTGTGCCGCACAGTGCTGTCGCCATTGAGTCCGCTTTTTCGGGAAGCACGTTATCTGCTAGCCGAGGAGGCCGAGATCCGTGACCCAGCGCTGTATCACTCGGTGCTTGCCGCGGTGGCGCAGGGAAACAACACTCGCGGTGGAATCGCGGGCTATATCGGCCGCAAGGCGGTGGACATTTCCCATCCGTTGACGGTGCTGGAGGACTGCCACCTGCTGGCCCGCGAGCAGGACATATTTCGGGCGGGCAAATCCGTTTACCGCATCACCGAGCCGCTGATCACCTTCTACGAGGCCGTCATGCGTCCAGCGTGGGCACGGCTGGAAAGTGGTCAGGCGCAGCAGGTTTGGGCGCGTTCGAAGGAGCGGTTCGCGGCGCAGGTCGCTGGTCCGCATTTCGAGGCCATGTGCCGGGAGTTCATGCTCGGCGACGGCATCGACATGCTCGGTCCGGATGCGGGATTCGGTGATGTCGGCAGTGGAGTCGTCACTGACCCGACTTCCCGCAGCCAGATCCAGATCGACGTAGCTGTCACGCAGGCGGGGGATGGCAGCCACAGGGCGGCGGTGTCGCTGATCGGCGAGGCGAAATGGGGTGTGACGATGGGTGTCACTCACCTGGATCGTCTAGCTCGCGCGCGAGAGCTGCTGGCCGGTAGTGGTCGGGACGTCTCGAGTTGTCGTCTGGCCTGTTTCAGTGGAGTTGGGTTCAGCGAGGCGCTTCGCCTTCGGGCCGCCCAAGACCCCGATGTTTTGCTCGTCGGACTCCCCCAACTCTATGGTCGGTCCTAGGACGTTCGAGGTGCGCGGGTTGCAACGGGGCCGCGATAGGCGCACCCCTGGCCAACTACAAGCGGGTAGTCGCTGGACAATTGTCTGTGCGTGAAGCTCGGGAGCAATTGCCTGGTGTGCTGGAGCGGTTTCGTCGTGATGATCGCACGCCGGCGGGTGTGGGTTCTCACCGTAAGGCAGAGGCGGTGGATGGTCTTCGAAGAATTTACTGCTGAGCGGGCGCGTTCTGTAGTGCAGGCTGCGGCTTCGGTTGAGGCTGAAGGTCTTTCTCCCAGTGCGGAAGCTGACGTGATCCTCGAGCGGTGGGCGCGCGGTGAGATCGGGACGGCGCAGATGCGTGAACTTGTCCGTCGGTTGCACGGTGTCGAGTGACCGCAGATCCGTAAATCGATCCCCGATTTGGGAGTGCTTCGGAACCGGCACGGGATCGCAGACGCTCAGGCGCTGAGGCGCGCTGGTGTCGAGCACGGCCCGGCCCTCGTAGGTCAGCTCGACCACCGGTCGCGCAAACGCTGGTCGATCCGCTCTCGGTCGCTTTCCCAGTCGGGGTCGGCTTTGCCGGACCACAGGTCGGCGATTTGAGCGAAATGACGCCATGTCTTGGGCGCTACTGGAACGAGCCGGGCGCTCGGCCTCCCGGCCACCGTAATGGTGACCTCTTCGCCTGCCTCGGCTCGGCGTACCAGTTCAGAGGCCTGTTGTCGAAGTTCGCGCAGCCCAACTGTGCTCATACCCAACGATAGAACTTGTGCTACCAGAATGGTGTGCCTGGTCGAATGCCGGACAAGACGGGCCGCGGTTCGAGAACGGGTCACGGTCGAGGCAGACAGGCGTGCGTGTAACTAGACCAGCCAGGACTTCGGTGGTTCGCCGTACTCGTCGAAATCCGACCAGTCCGATGGCCCGACAATTTGATCCCGAGGGTGGCGTGGTTTTGGTGTCGGTTGGTGTGGCGCCGATGTGGGGGTGTTGGGTAGTGCCGGTTGCGTTGTCGGTGCCGACGCTGCTGTGGCGGTGGGGATGGGGAACAGGGCGTTCGGACCCGCTGTTTCCGTCGCGTCGGACGCCTGTCGAAGCTCCGGATCGAGTGCGTCAGTTCGGGATTCGTAGAGCTGCCGGGTAGCGCGTTGAGCCGCATCGGTGATCGCTGTGGCCAAATGTGTTGTCGTATTGGATCGGAAGGCATCCGGAGAGATGTCGACCGCGGTGACGGTGCCGACGAGAGTCAATGCGACCCGGACAGTCCGATCGGTGGACGATGCTTCGATTTCGGTGGCGCTCGAAGCTGGAGTGCTCTTCGGCGGCACCGAATTCGGCTCGGCTGCCGAGTCGGCGAACGCCCGTCCGGTTGCGATGATCGGCGCGACAATGTGTTTGCGGTGCGGACCCACTTGGTGCGCTGCGGTTTGGATGGCTTCGATGACCGAGTGGCCGAGATGGCGAGGGTTGCTGCGGCGGAACGTTTCCGGGGCAAGGCGGACCGAACGCACTGTGCCCGCGGCGTTCACGGTCACCTCGACGAGTCCGTCCGAGGACCGTGCCGTCGCGGAGATCGTCGCCAGTTGGCGGCCGATTCCCTCCAGTTCCGCCTGTTTCCGATCAATCTTCGCCAGCATGTCGTCGAAGTTGATTTGTTCCATTCGAACACCCCTGTCTCGCGTCGTCCGGTCGAGCGTAGATGAGATCGCAGTTGCTCGGCGTTCCACATCGGACAATTCGGATATTGCGGGCGCGTTGGCTGGCTGGGAATGGTGCTCGACGTTCCGACGGTGCGCATGTTCGGTCGGTCGGGTAGCGTGCATCACGTTTGGATTGGGAACCGAAGGGGGCTGTGTGGCAATCGTTTTGAACGTGCCGCCGACCGAAGACTTCACCGCCTTCAATGCGCTGGTGGCTAGGCAGGGGGAGCATCTGGGGCCAATGGTCGACTGGACCGGTAAAGAATGCATGGACACCGATGGGCTTGATGGCTTGCTGGCGTTTATCAAGCCGTATGTGCCTGAGGCCGCACATTTCCTCGGCGACAAATTGAGACTATGTCAGACCGGTATGGGAACGATCAAGGACAAGGTCACGACCGTCGATCGGGAACTTCGTACGGAAGATGAGCGGAATGCTTCCGCGATCCGCGCGCTGTTCCCGGAAGAGCTGAGCGGATTTCCGGATATCTCGACGGTTTCGGGTGGCGCTAACCTCGGTAATTTCTCGGACGAGGCTGTGACGCTGAAGACGCCCGATCCGCCGAAGGAATTCTCGCAGGGAGTGGTCGGGCGTTTGGCGGGGATGAAGTCCGGGCACGAGATGATCATCGCCAACAAGGCGTACAAGATGGTTACCGGAGAAAGCCTCATCGATCAGCTGTTCAAGCCATTGACCGGTGACTGGGACCGGCTCATGTATCTGCACGACGCGTACGACACTCTCGGGGATGCGTGCTACACGGTCACCGCGACGCTCCGCAAGGGATCGTGGAAGATCGGTAGCGAGTGGAAAGGCGACACGGCGACCGCATTCGACTCGTACATGTTCCGATGGACCATGGGTCTCGGCGGTATCGGTGATGCCGCCAAGGAAGTCGCGAAGGCGTGTAAAGACGGATACGACACCATCCTCACGCTCGTGCGCGCCGCGGTCGGCGCGATCGATCAGCTGATCGACTCGGCGATCAAGGCGCTGGCCAAGGAGGCGTTGGAGATGGTCGCGGGGGATGCCGCCATCGAGGTGGTCGGGCTAGGTCCGGAGGACCCCGTCGCGGATGTCGTCGCACTCGGATGGACGGCCTACAAAATGGTGAAGATCTATGAGAAGGTGCGAGCCGTGGTGCGCGGCGTGACCACGATCGTCACCATATTCAACAATATCGAGCAGGCTGCGAAGCAGATTCCCGACGCTATCTCGAAGGTGACAAAATCTGTCGGGAACTTCATCAATGATGATCAAAGTCTGACGGATTACGTTGAGCAACGTGGATTCGAATTCGAGAAGAACACTGGATGGGACCCGATTCTGGGTGCCGCACGTATCGGCATGCTGCCGTCGGCGACGTAGGAATGTGAAAACATGCAGAATTTGGCTGAGCTCAGTGAATTTTCGGTCGTTCCCACCTATCGAGTTCGGAGCACTACCTTCGATGTCTTTCCGGCCGAATCGAAGGATGCCGTTGCACGAATGCGTCGTGACGAATCATTCTTTGGTGCGGAGTTGGAGCCGTACGACGTCTATGCGGGGCCCGGTCTCGAAGAGCGCGTCGGCACGGTGAATTTGCGCTTCGCGGTGGACCTCGACGGCAAGCGGGTCGGTGAGGTGACCTCGGAGCGGATCCGCTGGGGGAGCTTGGGGCATGTCCGCGAGTTCCGTCAGGATGATCTTGGCGTCCTGACCGGTGAGCAGGTCGGCCTCGGAGCGGTGTTCGCCCGCCGTCGCGGCATGAGATTCATCCCGCTGGCGGATATGGCGAATGATGTAGCGCGCGTGCACGTTCGGTACCGCGGTCCCGACAGCGCCGGTTTCGATGTGGTCAAACCCATGGGTATCTCGAAGCGCTGCCACTTCTCGGTGCATGACCCGCGGATCAACCGACTGCTGTTGCTGTCGTGTTTTATCCGCATGGAGATGGAAGAAGGCACCGACGTCCGCCAGTCGGTCGTCGAAGGGGCCAGAGACTGGACCCCCGCCTCCTTCCGCACCCGCGAGGACTCGCGCTACGACCGCATCCGTCGTCGGCGGAAGTCCGAGTAGCGCGGGGCCACGGTCACTCTTGCCGTCTCCCCGTACCCCGCGACGACGAACCCCGCGACAAGTTGGTTCCGGTGCACAACCGTTGGTGGGCTGGGGTCAGTATTCGTTTTTGATGACGAAGTAGGAGCCGCGGATGGTTCCGGCCAGTTTTGACTTCTGCCTTGCGAATTTGAACGAGGCGAGCTCTTCGGGGACTTCCATTCCCTCGGAGAGTTTGAATCCGACGGCCCGTTTCTTGGCGTCTTCGAGGGTGTACATCACGTTGATCGACAGGCCGCTCTCGTAGAAGACGTAGGCGATTCGGATGTTCTCGACCTCGAAGGATGTAGCTTGCAGCGGGCGGGAGGAGATGACGATGGCACGTTCCTCCTGAAGGATCTTGTGCACCCAGTCGATGGTCGCTTTGGCGTCGTCGGCAGCCTCGACTGTGAAGACATGGTCGTACTTGTTCTTGAAGTACCGGGCCTCGTTCGCACGCAAACCAGCGAGCGCCGCGGCGACGGGGGATGATTCCAGGCCGGCGGTCGAGACCGTATCGAAGTCCACGGTATAAGGCATGGTGAATTCCTTAGCTTGTGTCGTCGACGTTTTTGAAAGGGACGTTCAGCTACTTTGAACAGAGCTTCCGGATTGCCGATGCAATCCTAGCCGTGGCTCGGCCTCGCCCGACCGATCATGAACGGAAGGGCTGGTCAAGGCGAGTCGTGGGCCGCGCAGCGCAACCGGCTTCGGCACAATCGTTGCGAACGCCGCACCTCGCCTGCCTGTGCTGTTCGAGGATGCAGAGGTGTTTAGGCCATCTCTCGACGAGACGAAAAGCGTTGGTGCGCAACACTTTCGGCAGCAGAACTCGCGGTTCCCCCGATCGCTGGCACCGCCTGTGCAACGCCAAAACTGGAACCTGTTGCGGTTTTTGCTGCATGATCGTCTGCAGCGGGGTTGACCTGCTGCAGAGGGGGGCACCACTGTGCGCGCCTGTGCCGATCGAGACAAGCAGAGGCCCACAGATGACCACCTCGCACAATCCGCCGCCGCGGGTGCAGTTGCCCGACGATTTCTTCCGCCGCGCCTACGAGATCTACCCGAGCTTGCGGGAGGCCGGTGGCGTCCACGAGGTGACCTTTCCCGGCGGGGGCACCGCGATCCTGATCACCGACTACAAGCTGGCTCGCCAGGCGCTGAGCGCGGAGAGCCTGCGGAAAAACCCCGCCGCGACCACCAGTCCCGACGTCAAGGAGTTCGCTGACCTCACGTTGCCCGCGCTCGCGATGGCGGAGCGACTGCCATGGTCGGATCCGCCCGAGCACACCCGCCTGCGGGCGCTGGTGGCCGACGCGTTCACGCCCCGGACCGTGGCCGCGCTCCAGCCACGTGTGCAAGAGATCGCCGAGCAACTGCTCACCGACCTCGCCGCCGCCGAGGAGCCGGTCGACCTGCTACCGGCGTACGCCACACCGCTGCCGGTGCAGGTGATCTGCGAAATCCTCGGTGTCCCGGCCGGGGATCACCAGCAGTTCGGCGGATGGGTGCAGACGATGTTGCTGTCCCAGAGCCCGGGTCAGGAACGCGCTCGAGCGAGCAAGAAGTTCGCCTACTACCTCATCGAGCAGGTGCGTCGGCGCCGACAGCGAGCCGACCTGGCGTCCTGGACATCGGATGACCCATTGCCCGCTGATCTGCTCGGCACGTTGATCATTCGCTGCGATGCCGCTGTCGCGGACGACGCCGCCAACGCCGACCTGTCGACGGCGGACAGGCTCACCGCGGCCGACCGTGCCATCGCAACGAACACCACCGTGCTCCTGGCTGCCGGGTACGAAACCACCCGCGGGCTGATCGCCAACAGCATCATGCTGCTGACGCCTGAGATCCGCGACGAACTCGCCGCCAACCCGGATCGCATCGACACCTACGTCGAGGAGGTGCTGCGCATCCTGAGCCCGGGACCGTTTGCCACCCTGCGATACACCACGGCGCCACTGCAATTGGGGCAGGTTGAGATCCAGCCCGGCCGGGTGGTCATCGTTGGGCTCGGCGCGGCCAACACCGATCCCACGGTTTTCGACGATCCACTGCAGGTGCATTTGGCCGACCGCAGCGGCCCGATCCATCTCGCGTTCGGCCTCGGCATGCATTACTGCATCGGTGCCCGACTTGCTCGGCTCGAAGGACAGGTTGCGCTGCGAGCGCTGCTGGCGCGCTACCCCGACTTGTGTCTGGCGGCCGTGCCCGCCGACCTCCCGTGGGCCGAGTCGATTCTCACCGCGGCGCCGCAGTACTTACCGGTCCGGCTCACTCCTGCTCGGGTTTGAGGGCATGGCGAGCGAAGACCGATCCGCGCAGGCCCCCGCCCGTCGAAACCCGGTGTCGCCGACCAGCAGACCGACGCTGACGGCCGGCCAAGCCGCGGTGCGAGATCGGCTGGCAAAGGCCAGGATCGAAGCCGAACCTCGGCTCAGCCAGCAAGACCTGGCCGACCGCACGGGCCTGTCGGTCGCGACGATCAAAGCGTACGAGTCGGGCGCCAGGAAGGTGACCCATCGGACGTTGGCGACGGTCGCCGCCGTGCTGAAGCTGCCTGATCTACACAGTTTGGAGGAAATCCTCGTCCGGGGCATTCAGCTCCAGCACGCGGTACCGGGCGAACGGATCAGCCCGGAACCGCGCGACAAGGCATGGGTGCACAGCATGCCGTTCGCCGCCGCGCTGATGATCCCGGGACTGCTGTGGATCCTCGAGGCGAATTCCGCCTACGAACGGCTCCATCCCGGCATCCGGGCGGGCAGCTCGTTCCTGGAGTGGCTGGTGCTCGACCCCCATTCCAAACATGTGCTCGGCGAAGACTGGTGGCCGGAAACGCATCTCGGTGTCTGGACGGCCATCCAGCTACGGCATCATTTCACCGGCCAGGACGATCTGCAGGCGCTCGAAAGGATGTCGAGGGCGCCGGAATTCCAGATCATGTCGACTCGGCCCGCGGCACGTTTCTACGCCAGTCGCGCGAGACTGCACTTGCGCGATCACACCGGTCAGCGGGACTACTACGTCAACGTTCACCGAGACGCCAACCCGCTGCCTCGTTCCGGCACACCCGCGCTGCCGCCGGTGCTCTTTCATTCGCTGATCCCCGTCGATACGCAGTAGCGCCAGCTGCTGCCTCGGCGGTTCTGCGGAAGTGCTGGGGGATACCGCAAGTGCTACAAGTTGTAGACATTTTTCGTCCGGTGCGCCGAAAGTCGCTGGCCGCGTGCGTGATCGCGTATGTGGAGACCGCGAGACGGTTGACAAGCGTCGTGCGTGGTCAAAGACTTCACCCATGACGATTGGAAAGCTTTGGGGCACATGCCGTTAACGATCCGATCACCTGATCGAATCCGACTTCAAGGAGGCGAACAGCCGACGACCGCGATCATTGCGGCGCTCGGCCGCATCGCAGGTTCGGAAATTGCGGACGCGCCAAACAGCCGCATGCCCAGCACCATCTGGGCTCCGCTGACGGAATAACCAGGCCGAGAAGAACTTTCAGCAACAGATATTCTCTTCAGGCACAGTAGCCGGAATCGCCGCACCATGCCAGGCCGTGCGCGGATAAGACGTCGCCCAGTCGGCCCGGAAACACCACCTCCGGACGGCTCCGCATACCGGAGCATCCAGAGCGCCCAACGGTGCTGTCTACCAGGCCCGTCGGCGACCGCCGCGCATTCGTCGCGGCCACATCGTCGTTCCCGCCTCTGAAGGTGCACTGCCTGGTCCGAGCAAGTACGGTCCCCCATTCTGGAGGGGAGGGGACCGCACTGAGTGCTGCCCAAGCGGTGCACCTTCAGGGGCGAGAACGGCTTATGTGAACCACCCGGCCTGGCGGACTAGGCGGCCAATGCTCCGCCGAGCAGAATTCCGCCGATGATGATCGCAGGCACGCCGAAAACGATGGTGCCGACGATGGCACCGAGCGCGGCGCCGGGTATGGCGGTCACGATGCAGCCGCCGAGGAAGCCAGGGATGGTGAGCGCGCCGAAAGTGGGGATGGTCGCGGCGCCGCCGACCAGCAGGCCACCGAGCAGGCAGCCGAGGGAGGCGCCGACCAGGGTGCCGATGATCGTGCCGAGCGCGGTGCCGATGCCGACGATGGTGGAGAAGTTCGACAATGCCGCGCCGAACGCGGGGGACTGCGGGTCCAAGGCGATGTCGTTCAGCTGGTCGGTGGTGCCTGGCGCCGGTGTCGCGCTCGTGGGATCCACGCTCGGTGTCAATGTCGCGGTGTTGCCGTCGATCCGAGCCGCGATCGGCCAACGCTGGTTGTCTCGGTAGTAGCCGAGCGGGAACGCAGCCATCAGATTGCCGGAGTCGTCGCGGATCTCCAGCCGGTCGTCGGCGGTATCGAGGGAACCCGAGTCGGTCGACAGGGTCATCGAATCGCCGCTTGCCTCGGCCGTGTAATGGATGCCGGCCGGACCGTCATCGGCTTGCGCCGTGGTCAGCGAACCCGCCATGATGGCTGCCGTACACACCGACACGGCAACGAATTTCGTCGATACATTCATGCGCACACCACCTTCGATTCGGCCTGTTGGCACGGCGGTACCGCGCATCAGATAGGGTTTCGGACATGCTCGCGGGACATCATGGACGCCACGCAGCCCCGCTGACGATAGCTATCCCGAATGGCGATATAGGTCCAAGGTAAGTCGGCGAGTCGCCACAAACAAGACTTGCTGATTGTTAACTGAGGCACAGGATCGCCAGCCGGCCGGTCGGCGAGACGGACCTTGGCCACCGGGTGCCGAGGGCTGATCGGACGGGCCGAGAGCCAGCGGTGTCAGTGACCCGACACAGTGCCCGCCTGTCCACGGGGAACGCGGCCATGCCTCCTTGTTACTATCTGCGCGCTACCGAGGAGGGTGGGTGTCGGACTTCAGGCGATTGCCGATGGGTGTGGATCCATACAAACCGAGTTCGGCGCGGATCTACAACTACATGCTCGGCGGCAAGGACTATTACGACGCGGATCAGGAGTACGCCGAGCGGGTGCTGAAGGTTGCCCCGGACTCGAAAGCCTTGGCGCGGATGAGCCGTCGGTTCTTGCTGCGAGGTGTCAGGGTGGCCGCCGAAGCCGGGGTCCGTCAATTCATCGATATCGGTGCGGGGATCCCGATTTCACCGTCTGTCCACGACGCGGCCTGCGAAGTCGACCCATCGGCGCGGGTGGTCTCGATCGACTTCGACCCCGTTGTCTTCGCGCACGCCACCGCGTCGAGTTCGCCCGGCGATACGCCGATGCTGGCCGACCTCAGGCACCCCGACACCATGATCGATCGGCTGGCCGCGGAAGCGCTGATCGACTTCGACAAGCCGGTCGCTTTTCTGGTCGTCGGCGTCCTGCATTTCATCATGGACGATGAACACCCTGCCGATATCATCGCCCGATTGCGTGCCGCGATGGCTCCCGGCAGCTACCTCGTTCTCACCCACGCCTCGAGCGACTCCGACTCGCACTTCATCAGGCAGGCCACGTCGGCCACCAAGGGAAGTTCGGCCGTGCCGAAATTGCGCTCCCATGCCGAGATCGCTTCCTACTTGGACGGATTCACCATCCTCGACCCCGGATTGGCCCTCATCCAAGACTGGCTCGACGATGACTCACCCGCCACGCGCGTCGAGATCCTCGGCAGCATCTGTCGCAAGCCGTAGCTCGGCTGTCAGTGCAGCAGCAGGTGGTAGCCGTGATCTGAGACGGTCGGATGGTCAGCGCGGGCCTGACCCGGCGCGCCGTTCGTGGTGGGAACGGGCGCGGTCGTAAGCCGTATGCAGGAGTTCTCGGGTCGGTGCGTCGGCGCGGGTGTCGGGGTTTACTACTGCGAGCCAGCCTGCGGTGCCGTAGCGGGGGTGGGGGATGACTGTGTCGGTGACGCTGTAGTCGACCGCTTCGATGGTCGTCTGTTTCGGTGGGTGACCGGTCCATTCGATGAACGCTTCCTTCCCCGCGGCGATGTTGACTCGGAAGGTGTTGGGGCGGTTGAGAAGTGAGCTCTGGTCGTCGGGATAGTCCTTTGTCACGATGGTGGCGAAGGGTTGGGTGTTGGTGGGGACGGTGCCGTCGGGAGAGTAGTAGAAGAAGGTGTCGCCCCAGCTGATTTCGGGCCATTGGTCGCCGGCGGTGGGGCTGAGGGTGAGGACGCCGTCGAGGGTGGCTACGAAGTCGATGATTTCGTCTATGGTCATAGGTTCCAGCGTCTCATTCAAGTGCTTGTGTGGACTTGGGGAGCAAATACGAGGAGGTTCGCGTGGCAAACCTCAAATCACAGTTCGGGCGCACTGTCGATATCGCCCGGCGTGCTGGTTACTCGGTGCAGCAGGTGCGCAATCTCGAGCGCGACGGTGTGCTGCCGCCCGCGACGCGCACGGCAACCGGCCACCGGATCTACGGGGAGATACACCTGCATTCCGCACTTGCCTACCGGGCGCTCGCGGTCGGCGCGGGGCCGACCGAAGCCAAGAAGATTCTTCGGACGGTCCACTCGGGTCCGATCTCGGAAGCGCTCGCTCTACTCGACGCGGCACACGCCCGACTGCACACCGAACGCATCGAACTCGGGCACGCCAAGCAGGCAGCGGCGGCGATCTCCGTCGAGCCGATCGATGACGTGCGCAGCGCTGACTCCATGACCATCGCCGAACTCGCGGACGCGCTCGGCGTACGCCCATCGACGTTGCGGCACTGGGACTTCGAAGGTCTGGTCAGCGCCGGCCGCACCCGGCACGGTGCGCGCCACTACACGCCGAATCAGGTTCGGGATGCCCGAATCGTTCACCAACTCCGGAAAGCGGGTTACCCCATCGCACACCTGCGTTCCGTGCTGCCGGAGTTGCGGCGCGCACACCGATCCGAGGACGTGCGGTCCGCGCTGGCCGCCCGGGACGCCAGCATCACCACCCGCGCCACCGCGTTTCTCGACGCCGCCGCGGAACTACGTGCCGTGGTTTCGCTGACGACATCGGCGAACCCAACTCGGCCTGTCGCATCTGCCGAGTCGCACTGACCCGCCCAGTTGGTGAAATAGCTTGAGCGCAAACATAATTCGTCTCCGTCTCCAGCGGGCCTATGCCGACGACTTGCGGTCCTTCGATGGCAATGGCACGATTCGCACGTTCGGGGGGCTCGTTCGCAATCGCCGAACTCTGTGTTGGACAAAACTTTGATGGGGGAAATCCGTGAATCTGGACTTCAGCGCCGACCCGCAGTTCTCGTGGTACGTGGTCCTGCTGTTGGTGAGTGGCGTGGCGATGATCGTCCTGTCCTTCGCTAAATCACAGGGCAACGTGGGCCAAATACTCAACGCCGTCTTCGGCACCCTGTTCGTGGGTTACGGCGTTTATCTCGCCTTCATCTTCGACGGCGGCTCGTACTGGATGTTCTTCCAGGCATTCATCCTGCCCATCCTGCTGGTGTTCCAGTGGGCCAAGTCACTGGGCCGTTCCGGCAACCGTTCCGCGTAGTCCCGGGCCGCTGACCGCTAGCTGAGCGGGTGCGTCAAGGCTCACAATTCGCTCCTGAGCAGGGCGAATGCGGCGGCCGCCGAGAAAAATGGTTTCGCGGAGCGGCAGGTGGCTACCCCTTGGAGAACGCCAGCGCTGGTCGGTGCCGCCACGATGGCGGCACCGGCTGGTCGGCGGAATGGAGTTCGCCAGCACTTGGCGGACTGTCACGACAGCGGGAAGGAACCAAATTCATGTTGATGCTCACCCCCACCGCCATCGAGGTCGTTCGCAACATCACGTCCGCAGAGGGCGCGCCGGAGGAGGCCGGTCTGCGAATCTCCACCGCGGACGGCGCCGAGACGCTGCAACTCGAAGTGGCCGCGATCCCGGCTGAGCAAGATCAGGTCTTGACTGCCGAGGGATCGCGCATCTTCCTGGACCGAGAGGCCGCCGCCTTCCTGGACGACAAGGTCCTCGACACCGGAACCGACCGCAATGGCGAAGGTGGCTTCGTCATTTCCCAGCAGAGTCAGTTCACCACCGGTAACTGAGCCCGCCTCTCCGCGTATCCAGGCCAGACGTAGGCGTCGCCGACATCAGCGCTTGACGAAATAAATCGGCAGAACGGCTTCCTTTCTCAGGATGGGAAGCCGTTCTCGCTAGGTCAAAAACTCACGCCGGATCTTGCGATAGCGTGCGCCCGGATCAAGCGACGAGCGCGAGGTGACTGCCCTTATTCGCACCGCCCGCTCGTGTCAGTAGGCGAGCAACGGCCTCGGCAACCCGGCTCGGCTGCTCCATGATCACCGAATGCCCGGCACCCTCTACCAGCACGAAATCCGAATACTCGACGGCCGCGGCCATCGCGACGGAGTGCGACGGCGGCGTCATCAGATCGGCGGAACCGCACAGTACCAACGTCGGAATCCGCGAGAGCACCGCGAGCGTGTCGGTCCGGTCGTAGACCATGAAGCCGCTCAAGAAGCTCGCCATCGTCACGATCGGCGTCTCGTTGTGCATCGCGTTGGCAAGAGCGAGCACGCGGGGGCTGACCCGTCGATTGCCGAACTCGGCCGTCCGGATGACGGGGGCGAAAACCTTGCAGGCCAACAGCTTCGCGTGCTGCATCAGCACCGGTGCCTGGCGGACCGCGGCCTGGAAGACCGAAACGACCGGGTTGCGCAGCAGCCGCCCGAACCCGGCATCGGCAAGCCCGCTCGCCGCGGTCGCGATGAGCCCGACACCGACGACGCGGGTTCCGATCTCGTGCGGCCGCTGACTGGCATAGGTCAGCACGGCCATGCCGCCCATCGAGTGGCCGACGAGCACAACCGGTCCGGTGGGAGCCACGACATCGAGAACGTCGCGCAGATCGTGCCCGAGCTGCGCGAGGTTGTAGGTCTGCCGGGACGCCGCGGCCGAATCGCCATGGCCCCGATGGTCGTAGCAGACCACCTGTGCGCCGGAATACTGGCGCAGCAGCGCGTCGCGGACGTCGGTCCAGGACTCGGTGCGCAAGCAATGTCCATGCAGCAGAACGACTGTCAGCTCCGCATCCGGTGCGCCGTACGCGCGAACCGCGAGCGCGACACCGTCTTCGGCCGAGACCGTGACACGACGTTCCGCCGAGGTGACGATGGTGCTCGGGATCGACATCGGAGGCTCCGGTTCGCTGGGGTGACAGGTCTAACTGTCCGCCGCGGCCGCCGCCGATATCAGGCCCCCGAGTGCTGGGCGCGGTCCTCCAAGGTGGAGCAGATCACCACCTAGGGTGTGCGCTATGCGATTCGGCACGACAAAGGTGGGCCTCGTTGCGGGAGGCCCACCTTTGTGTTCGCGGGTGCTTACTTCAGGGTGATGTCATCCACGCTGTAGGACCCTTGGCCATACCAGCCGTGGACCCATACGGTGACCTTGGTGGTCGACGCTCCGGTGCTGAATTTGGTCGAAAGTTGTTGGTACGCACCGCCGGTGCCCGGCGTCCAGGTGGACGTGTCGGTGGTGCCCGAGCCGGTGACGCCGAGGTAGACGTAGTTGCCGTTCACCCACGCCGACAACGTGTACGCGTGATTCGGCTCGACGGTGATCTCTTGCGCGCATTGAGCGGTGTCGCCGTTGCTCGCCGCGCCGGTCAGGGCCTTCTTGCCGCCGTGCACCGGGCTGGTGACGAGCGAGCCGAGGTTGCCCGTGCACGACCATGGGCTCAGTGCACCACTTTCGAAATCTCCGTTGACCACACCGTTTCCGGTGGGCGGCGTCGTGGTTGTGGTCGGCGGAACAGTCGTGGTCGTTGTCGGCGGAACTGTCGTGGTGGTCGTCGGTGGCACGGTGGTCGTCGTGGTCGTCGGCGGCGTGGTCGGTGTGGTCGTCGGCGGGGTGCAGCCCGCGGCGCTACCGTCGACGGTCTTGATCACCTGGTTGAACAACGTCGATGCCGGATCCAGGTTTTCCAGCGAGTACATCATCGCGCCGCCGAGTCCCTTGCAGTGCAGGTAATCCGACTTGGCCTGGATGGATTGCAGCGAGTCGCCGCCCCAGAAGTTGGTGCCGTCATAGAAGTAGGCGGCCTGCGCTACGGGGTCGTAGAAGGTGCGTGACGGATTGTCGACGACTCCGGACAGCTCCTTGTACATCCGGATGCCGGGGACGTTCCCGGAGGACGGGCCGCCTGGCGCCGGACCGGTCGCGGGCTGGAACAGCCCATGGTTATTGCCGGGTTGCACACCAGTCCAACCGCGGTAGTAGAACGGATAGCCGATGGTCAGCTTGTTCGCCGGGAAGCCACCGGGGATGCCGTAGGAGCTGTCACCCGTGGTCCACGCGGTGACCGCCTCATCGATGTTGTATTTCGCGTTGCCCGGCGGGACCGGGTTCATCGGGTCGTCCGGCCTGCTGTAGATCGGATCCTGGAAGTTGGTCGGGCCCTTGGCATCCCACGCCCCGTGCATGTCGTAGGTCATGACATTGACGAAATCGAGGTAGTTGCCGAGGTTGTTGGTCTCGTAGTTGCGGATCTTGTCCTGCCCCGCCCCGACGGCCGCGGTCAGCGAGTAGTGCTTGTTGTCCGCCACGCCCTGCGCGTCCAGCTGCTTACGCAACTCGGCCGTCAGCAGCGTGAAGTTCGCCCGGTCGGCGGGTGAGGCATGGTTGCCGAGATGGCCGCCACCGCCGGGATACTCCCAGTCCAGATCGAGGCCGTCGAAGATGCCCTTGCCGGTTCCCGGGCCGCCATAACCATCGGCCTGCGGCAGGTTGCCCTTGATGAACATATCGATGCAGGAGGACGCGAACTTCTTGCGCGAGGCATCGGTCGCGGAGATATCGGAGAAGAACTTCGAGTACGTCCAGCCGCCGATCGACAACAGCACCTTCAGGTTCGGGTGCTTCGCCTTCAGCTCCTTGAGCTGCTTGAAGTTGCCGACGATCGGGTCGTTCCAGGCGTCCGCGGTGCCGTCGACACTGATCGACGCGCCGAATGACTTGCCGTAGTCGGCGAACGAATCACCCGCGCCGTCACCGGCATTCGGGTTGTTCTCGTCCTGGCTCGCCGCCTTGTTCGCCTCGAAGCAGGTCAGGTCGGTGGGGTGGATGTTCGCGAACGCGTACATCATGTAGTCGAGCTTGCCCGCCATACCTGAGGTGTCGACGTTCTTGAGGTAAAAGGCGTTTTCGTAGACCGACCATTGGTTGTAGTAGCCGATTTTGACGCCGCCGGAGGTCGGGGGAGCAGCGGCCGCGGTCTGGGCCGGCGCGTTGGTGAATCCCACCAACACCGCGGCTATGCCGATCAATAGACTCGCGGCCATTGCGACGAGCCCGGTAGATTTCGCCGTTCGCATGGGGTCCTCCCTATGGGGACTTTGGATCGGTCCCCGATGAACGGAGTCGCATAAAGGTCAGCGAATCGTTCACCGCGACATTTCTGTGTGCGCGCGGCGATGGCCCGAAGATCGTAGGCGAACGAGAACCGAAATCTGTTGTGCTGGTGACTGTCCCGGCCGATGGGGGTGCCGCCGGGTCTGGACAACCGTTTGAATCATGACATGAAAGGAGGCGCCGGGGTCCCCAGTGCGAGAGTGGGGAATTCGGCACGTCAGCGCGTTATTTCCCCAGTTCCGACGGTATAGACGCGGGGGGTCTGCGCGGGGAAGCCGGTGGCGAATCGACAGAAATGCCCGGTTCCTGCCGGCGGTACTGCCGACAGGAATCAGGACATCGAACTTCTCATGGCATGATCAATCATCCGGTGACGAGGCGACCCATCGAGTGAACCTCATCGACGTCGCCGCCGGTGATGAAGGACCACGGTGCGGTGAAGAACCCGTTGTCACCCCAACTCGATCCCCAGGAATTCTCGATGGTGACGCCGTTCGCGTCGTATCCGACGATCGTCACCTCGTGACCGCCCACCGTGCGCTCGTTGCGCGACGGGTTGTAGCGGGAGTTGCCCGGCCCCAGGTTCATGAAACTCTGCCTGACCTCGAATCCGATCGGGACCGGCAGGCCGGCCGAGATCGCATTCTTGATGTTGGTCACCCGATCGCCGGAAGACAGATCCTTGGCGCCGGAGAGCTTGTAGTGCGCGGCATTTGCCCGCTCCGACGCATCGGGCTGGGTGGTGTAGTCGAAATCGCCCTGCCAGTAGTGGGATTTGGTATCGATCCCCTGGCTGGTCTCCATCGGCAGCGCGACACCGGCCCAGGTGCCCTCGTCGTCGCCCTTCGCGATCTGCGCGTAGATATACATCGGCGCCATCGGACCGCCGCTGATCTGCTGCTCGTTCATCAATACGCCGTAGCCGGTGTAACCGGTCGCCCAGGTCACGCAGGACCCGACCGGGCCCTGGTCGCCTGCGGGCTGCGCGAACTGCTTGAGCGAATAAGACGGCGGTGCCACGGCTGAGCCGACACGGACGGGCAGCGCGAATCCGGTGCTGGTGTCCTTGCCTTTGTTGGCCTTCGCGGCTTGCACGTCGAATCCGAAGGAGTGGTGCTTGAGCTCGGGTGACGTTGGCGGTTGCGCTTGCGCGATTCCCGCCGAGACGAGTCCGACGCCCACCGCGAATGCCACTGCGGCAGGCATGAATGAGTAACGCATGGTGACTCCTGATTGGTGATTTGTCCGTTTTGTCGATTTGGGGTGCGGGCCCCGATGCGCATCGGACGTCGAAAATTGTTGAACCGTGGAACAGTTCAGGCGTTCCGTTGCTACATTGCGAATGCTCCTCGCAAAGCAGCAGTGCGGCAACAGTATTCGAAGTTGACATCTTGTTTCGGATTGGGGATGTTCCCCACTTGCCGCCGTCGGAAGTCGCGGCGTAGCTTTTCCTGAAATTTCAATAACCCCGAAAGAGGGTGTCCGAGTGCTGTCGCGAAGAAAATTTCATGCCTCGATAATCACCGCGACAGTGGTGATCCTTTCGTTCGGCCATGGCGCATCGATCGCCGAACCGATATCTCCTGGAAAGGATTTCACCGCGCGCCCGACCGGACTGAAGGTCACCACCGGGCTGCCCGGCGTCATCGAACCGCGGGTCATGGCCGCCGGTGCCAAAACACTTCCCTACGCGCAGCAAGTACAAGAGTGGAATCAATGGTGCTGGGCAGCCGACGGCGCCTCCATCTCCACCTACCTCGGCCATCGCATCGCCCAAGCCGACTACTGCAAACTCGTACACGACACCGCCGGAAACAAGCTGTGCCCCAACGAGAGTGCGTCGCTAGAGGAGATCGCCAGCGCCTTCGAAAAGATCGGTTTCAACGCGTCGGTCGGCTCCCCGTTCGCCATGACCAAAATCGCCGCGGAGATCTCGTCGAACCGCCCGATCCTCACCGGAATCGCGTGGGCCGCAGGCGGCGGCCACGCCCAAGTCGTCTACGGCTACAACGCGAACACCGGCACCGTCACCTACGGAGACCCGTGGCCGACCTCGCAGCGGATAGTCACGCAGACTCTCGCGTCGTACACGCAGAACTCCGAATGGGCATGGTTCGGCGAAGATTACGGAATAACGAAGAAGAAATGAGCCGGCGCTCGCTCTACGCGGCAGCACTCCTGTTCGCCGCCTGCACAATTCAGGGCTGCGCGCCCCCGGCGAATACCGACATCAGCTCGGCAGCCACCCCGGACGCCGACACGATCGACCGAGTACTCGAATCACCGGCGACAACCCAACTGGCCGCCTCATTTCTGCGATCCCAACAACCGCCGATCAACGAAAACTCACCGCTTCTCCACCGAACCGGTGACAACGTGACCGTCTACGCAACCAACCTCGAGTTCGCCACCGATCCCCAGTCCGCATTGCAAAACGCCGGCACCCCGTCATACATCGCCGTACCAGTAAGAATCGCCCCCCGAACCGACCCCGACACAATCCAACTCACCCCAACCCCGCCCTACACCCCAAGAGCCATCGCAACAGGAACCGAGGAATCCCAAGCAGCCCAGTCCCTACCCCCCAACGCCCACCTACTCCTCGACTACCCCTCTCACACCTGGTTCGCCTGGACCCAAACCCAAGTCACCGCAATCTCATCCAGCACAAACCCCAACATGAACGGGCAAGAGTTCGACACGAACCAATTCAAACAATGGCTGACCTCGCGGTGAGTCATGTGCCCTGACCGCTGGTCAGTGGACGACTGATCGGAACCCGCAGGTTACGACCTCAGCGGCGCCCAGAGCCGCTACGCTCGACACACAACACTGTGTGGGAGGGTGCGTTGAGCGACGTCGAATCGTTGTGGCAGGCACTCGACGAGCAGTTGCTGCCGTTGCTCCGCCGATACCGCCGCAACCTCGCGTCGCTACAGATCGACACCAAGCCCGACAACACGCTGCTGTCCGAGGCGGACCTGGCCACCCAGACCGCCATCATCGAAACCATCGGACGGCATTTCCCCGGGTCTCGATTCGTTGCGGAAGAAGACGAGGCGGAGTTACCCAGCTCCGGTGAGCCGACCTGGATCATCGATCCAATCGACGGCACAAGTGAATTCGTCGCAACCGATGGACGTGAATTCTGCAGTGTCGTATGCCTTCTCAAAGATGGTCGACCGAGTGCGGCCTACGTCCTTGCTCCCGAATTAGGCGTCGACCGCGCACCGATAACGATTCACTGGTCGGCAGAAGTCACAGTGAACGGGCAAACGGCTGAGCCGCTCAGTCCGTCAACGTCACCGAGGCGCGCGTCGGTGACGCGAAGCAAGGACGCCGCCGCTCGGAAGTTCGAGATCGATCTCGCCGATATCGGTTGCATAATGAAGACCCGCACCACTTCCCAAACTCTCGACATGGTCAGAACTTGCATCGACCTGTCCGCGTGGACACAGGCTCCGGAAGTCCAGTTCGACCTTTTCTATCGGCCCAACCAGAAGGTATGGGACGGAGCCGCGGGTATCGGGCTGGCAACAGCAATGGGCCGGACAGCCACGGATGGCCGTGGGATCAGCCCGTTGCCGCTTGGCCAGGACTTCCTGAATCAACGCGAGCCGGTTTTCCCCGAAACGATCGTGGGCGACCCGGATTGCGTGCGGCTGCTCGTAGAATTGCTCGCCGAGTCCCGGAGCGGTTGATGTCGAATCGTGTCATGGTGGACATCACGACGTTCATCAGCGCCGAGGAATTCATCCTCTCCCAGAACCACAGCTCTCCGTCCCGGCCTCGCGATCCCTTTGCGCAGCAGTGCTATGCGGAGCTCGTCCAGTCACTGATCTACTTCGATGAGGTGCTCGTCCCGCACCCGACCAAGCTGAATCCGAATCCTGCCGACTACGGGGACTTCCCGCGAATCCTGCGCCATCTCTTCGATCTGCGAATCGCCGTGCCGATGTCGATCGGTCCTCGTGAAGAGGCCGCCCTGGTCGCGACCGAGCACGCCGCTATGGAGACGCTCAAAACGACGGGCGTCGAGACCGTACTGCGGTTCATCGACAAGACCCGTCGCGCCGATCACGAAGTGCAGGAACGCGGAGGCGGGCAGCGGATGCTGGCGAATATCGCGGCATGGGCGGACTACCGGTGGGAGAACGTGCGGATCGAAGGTCATCACCGCGCCCGTATCAGCGGCGCCGATGGGGTGGAACTCGACCCATTCGGCCAGTGGGCGCGTGCCTCATCGTTCGCGATGGAGGGACAATTCCGCAGTTTGATCGCGGACAGCGAACAGCAGCTGTGGCTCATCGCGACATTGGTGCGGTCGCTGCGATACTCGGCGCGCGCGAAGGTGAAAAGTGTTGCCTACACGCCACATCCGCTACGCCGCGATTTTTCGGTGATGTTCGACCTCTTCGATGACGGCGTCGCGGAGAGCGCGATCGAGGAAGTGATTTCCGCGGTCCGCGGGATCCCCAGCGAGATCCGTAAGGTCGCCGGGGCACGGCAAGGGCGTCGCTTGCAGATGCTCGAATACCAATTGCCGCTGCTGGGCGGACGATTGTGGTCACTGCGCGACCGCGGCCGGTTCACCGACGAGCGTTGGCTACAGATGATCTGTGGACGCATCGACGAATACCGCTCGCGCGCAGTAGATTTCCGATCGGCATTATCCCGCTGTGACACCGAAGAGGAAGCGCGTCGCCTGGAACTCGATGTGGAGGGCGTTCGCGATCAACTACTCAGACGACTAGGTCTCGAATCGGTTGAACCGAATGAGACGGAGGCCACCCTGATCGAGGCCGCGGCGTCGGTAGCGGAACTGGTCGGGTCGGGGATACCGATCACTCGGCCGCTTCGGCTCGCCTTGGTTCCCTTCCGGCGGTATTCCGGAACCTTGGAAAGCCTGCACCAGAAGTTCCTCTACCGCGAGTTCGTCAGCGGTATGTGAGAGCGTCCGGGGAACCTCTACGGGCGGTTTTTGGCGGGGCGGTTGGTGGCGGCGCGGCGTTCGGCTTCCTTGGTGGCGATTCGCTCGTTTTCCTTCACGACCTCGGCGTAGGTTTCGCGTTCGCGGATCAGCCACTCCGGGGGGTCGGCGAGGAGGGTGGCGATTTCGTCGGCGGTGAGGGCGTCGGAGACTTCGGCGCGGGAGAGGCCGGAGTTGGAGACGCCCAGTTTGCGGGCGGTGATGTCGCGGGGGAAGGGGCCGGTGCGGCGGAGCTCAGTGAGCCACTCCGGGGGGTTGGTGCGGAGGGCGTCGAGGTCGGCGCGGGAGAGGGGGGTGTTGCGGAAGGATTCGGGGGCCGCGGGAAGGTAGATGCCGAGCTTGTTGGCTGCGGTCAGGGGCTTCATCAGCTGAGGGTTAGGTTCCGGGCTCACTGAGACACTGTATCGGGTACCGATATGGTTCCTGGCATGAGCCGGTTCGAGTCGATCGATGTCGTGCGGCTGCGGTGGTTTGTCGCGGTTGCCGAGGAGCTGCATTTTGCGCGGGCGGCGAAGGGATTGAATATTTCGCGGCAGCGGTTGAGTCAGACGGTGATCGAATTGGAGGGGGAGCTGGGGACGAAGCTGTTCGTGCCTGGTGCGCAGCCGACGCAGTTGACCGAGGACGGGGAGGAGCTGCTGGGGGCGGCGCGGGAGTTGATCGCGGGGGCGGCGGCGGTTGTCGAGGAGGTTCCAGAAGGCCCTGCCGCATTGCGGGTCGGGTTCGTGCCTGGGGTGACGGTGTCGAAGTGGACGCGGATCTGGAGTGAACGGTTTCCGGATACGTCGCTCGAGGTGGTCGGAGTGCCGATGGGCGAGCAGGATGTGGCGTTGCGGGAGGGGCGGGTCGATCTGTGTTTTGTCCGGTTGCCGATCGACCGGGACGGGATGAGTGCGATTCCGCTCTATCGGGAGCTGCCGGTGGTCGTGGTGCCGAAGGATCATCCGATTTCGGTGTTCGAGCAGGTGAGTATGGCGGACCTGGCCGATGAGCGGATGCAGGACGCCTCGGATATCGATGCTGTCGAAGGGGTCATCGAGCTTGTCGCGGCGGGCGTGGGGGTTGCCGTGGTTCCGCATTCGATCGCTCGGCTGCACGCTCGTCGCGACCTGGTGTATCGCACGGTCACCGATGTCGCGGACACCGAGATCGCTTTGGCGTGGCCGACGGATCGGACCAGCGACTTGGTCGAGGATTTCGTGGGGGTCGTTCGAGGCCGTTCCGAGCGCAGCTCGCGATCTCCGGCTGCGCGAACCAAAAGTCCTGAGCCGCAGAAGAAGTCGGCGGCGAAGCGGACCGGTGGACGGCCGAGTCCGGCAAGGAACTCGGTCGCCAAAAAGAAGCCTGCGAAACGCCGAGGGCGTTAGTCCCCGGGCGAGTTGACCCGTCCGCCGAACCAATCGGCTACAGCCGCACCCTCATTCGGGATCGGCGACGCTGAGGTGCGGGATTGGCTGTCGTAAACCGAGGTGTCTGTGGTGAGTCCGTCGAGCGGAAATTACTGCGGCACAACAAGTGTGCTTGCGATCATGGTCCGCTCGACGGCCCGGGTCAGCCTGAATACCGTTCGGCTGCAGCGTGATCGGTCAGCGGCCGAGCCGTTATCGGCGCGGTAACGCCGAAACCTGTTTGCCTACAGGCGAGTTCAGCTGTTGCTTCCGCAAACTCGGTTGAGCTGGTCGGTGACCGGGTCCAGGTCGCTGATGTTGTCGTCGGCCAGCGCGTTGGCGTAGGCGAGGATGACGTCCTTCTCGGCCTGTTCGCCACCGCTCGCGGCGATGGACAGCAGCGTGACGTGCAGCGCCTTCGCGACCGGGGCCTCCAGGACACCGTTGGGGGATCCGTCGATGGCCTTGTTGATCGCGTCGACGGCGCGGCCACAGGTCTCGGACTGGGCGTTGGCCGTTGCGGCGGGCAGCAGCAACAGCGAACCGACGGCGCTGGCGGTCAGCAGCGCGGCGGCAAAAATCTTGGGCATAACGTCCTCACGGTCTGGTCAGCAGCGAAGGTCCGCAACCCGAATCGGATCGCGGACCTCTCGACGCAAACCGTACTAGACGGTTTGGCCCGATGAAAGCCGATATATCTCAGGGCATTCGGCCCAGGAGCGTCTGACTAGCGCGGCTTGCGGCGCAGGAACGAGTCCCGGACCAGAATGCCGACGATGGCGAGGGCGAAACCGATCAGGAAGATGTCCTCGACGTGTCCCTTGTGGTTACCGATGACCATCGCGACCAGGATGAACGCGACGATCCAGCCCGCGACGCGGAAGGTGCGGGGCGACTCACCGCTCCATCCCCATGCGGCGGAGGGGACCTCGGCGGTGTCCACGTGGGTGACGATGCCGCGCTCGGTGTTGGCGGGTTCGAGTTCCGTGGCGGCCACGATTCGCTCCTTGGCTGGTTCGGGATGGACTGCTGCTCGATATCGTGACATACGACGGTGCGTCGTTGTAAGTCGGGACACGCCGATGGGGACGGCAGCCCCGGGACGGGTAAGGACCGTGCGTACTTTCTTGTGCGCCACAATGAAGTCGTGTCCGACATCGTGAGAGTCCTGCTCCTCGGCAGTACCGGATCCATCGGTACCCAAGCGCTCGAGGTGATCGCCGCCAATCCCGACCGGTTCGAGGTGGTCGGCCTGGCCGCCCGCGGCGGTAATACCGAGCTGGTGGCCGCGCAGATCGCGGCCACCGGGACCCGCAATGTCGCGGTCGCCGATCCGAAAGCCGCGCAGCAGCTCGATATTCAGCTGGCGGGCCCGGACGCGGCGACCGAACTCGTGCGCCGCACCGAGGCCGACGTCGTGCTCAACGCACTGGTCGGCTCGCTCGGCCTGGAACCGACCCTGGCCACCTTGCTGTCGGGCACGCGGCTCGCGCTCGCAAACAAGGAATCGCTGGTCGCGGGCGGCTCGCTGGTCACCCGAGCCGCGGCGCCCGGCCAGATCGTGCCGGTCGATTCGGAACATTCCGCGCTGGCCCAGTGCCTGCGCGGCGGTCGCGCCGAGGAGGTGGACCGGCTGGTGCTCACCGCCTCGGGCGGCCCGTTCCGCGGCTGGACCGCCGAGATGCTGGAATCGGTGAATCCCGCTGAGGCCAAGACGCATCCGACCTGGTCGATGGGCCCGATGAACACGCTGAATTCGGCATCGCTGGTCAACAAAGGCCTGGAACTGATCGAGACGCACCTGCTGTTCGGGATTCCCTACGACCGCATCGACGTCACCGTGCACCCGCAGTCGATCGTGCACTCGATGGTCACCTTCACCGACGGCTCCACCCTCGCCCAGGCCAGCCCGCCGGACATGCGACTGCCCATCGCGCTGGCCCTCGGCTGGCCCGACCGAGTCCCCGGCGCCGCGCTGGCCTGCGACTTCGGCACCGCCGCCACCTGGACCTTCGAGCCGGTCGATAACACGGTCTTCCCGGCCATCGACCTGGCCCGCCACGCGGGCGAGGCGGGCGGCAGCGTCACCGCCGTCTACAACGCCGCCAATGAGGTTGCGGTGCAAGCCTTCCTGGACGGCGCCATCCGCTTTCCCGACATCGTCCGTACCGTGGCCGCCGCGGTTGAAGCCGCCGACCAGTGGCGCACGGAACCGAACTCGCTCGCGGAAGTACTCGCCGCCGACAGCTGGGCCCGCGAATTCGCCAGGGCCCGGGTGCTCGCCTGACCCACCGGCGGCGATATCCCCAATGGGCGCGGACTCGCCCGTCGACCGCTGCCTGGCACACTGAACACGCAGGGCCGTGCGGGGTCCGGTTACTGTGGTCGAGGTGCTCGCGGCCGTGACGGATGTGCGGGTCTAGGTTTGTGGGCGGCCGATCCGGCGGTCGCACTTCATAAGGCGAGCTGCGCTATGCAGGAGGGCTGCTAAACACATGGTCTACGCGTTGGGGTTCGTGCTGTTCGCGCTAGGCATCACGATTTCGATCGCGCTGCACGAATGCGGGCACATGTGGACCGCCCAGGCCACCGGCATGAAGGTGCGGCGCTACTTCATCGGTTTCGGGCCGAAGGTGTTCTCGTTCCGGCGCGGGGAAACCGAGTACGGCCTCAAGGCGCTGCCGCTCGGCGGGTTCTGCGATATCGCGGGCATGACCGTGCTTGACGAGCTGGAACCGGAGGAGATCGACCGGGCTATGTACCGGCAGGCCGCCTGGAAGCGGCTCGTGGTCATGTCCGGCGGCATCGCGATGAACTTCGTGCTCGGCTATATCCTGATCGTGATTCTCGCCCTCGGCTGGGGTTTACCGCGGTTGGCGCAGCCGCCCGCCACCGCGCTCGGCAACTCGAGCTGTGTGTCACAACAGAAACCGGACGGCACAACCGAACCGTGCACCGGTGACGGCCCTGCCCAGCGGGCCGGCCTGCAGCGCGGCGACGTGGTCAAGTCGGTCAACGGCGTGCAGGTACAGACGTGGAAGCAATTCCAGACCGAAACCCAGAAGCAGACGGGGCCCTTCACCTACACGATCGACCGTAACGGCCAGACGCTCACCGTCCCGGTCACCCCGGAGCGCGTCGTGCGCTACCCGGAGGGAGGTGGCGCGGGCCGCGAGGTCAGTGCCGTTGGAGTGGGCCCGGACTTCAATGACCCGCCGGTCAGGTCCGGTGTGCTGGCCGCGCTCCCGGACTCGGCCGTGTTCACCGCCGATATGTCCGTGCGCACCGTGCAGTCGTTGGCGCAGTTGCCGCAGAAGGTCGGCGCACTGTGGACCGCGGTGACGGGTGGTGAGCGTGACGCGGAGACACCCGTCAGCGTGTACGGCGCGAGCAAGATCGGCGGTGAGACCGCCGAACACGGGCTGTGGAACATCTTCATCCTGGTGCTCGCGAGCCTGAACTTCTTCCTCGGCGCCTTCAACATCCTGCCGCTACTGCCGCTCGACGGCGGACACATCGCGGTGGTGATCTACGAAAGGATCCGCGACGCCTTCCGTCGGTGGCGGGGGCTCGCGCCTGGCACGCCGGTCGATTATCTGAAACTCCTGCCCGCCACGTACGTGGTTGTGGTCATCGGCGGCGCGTACATGCTGCTCACGCTGGCCGCCGACATCGTCAATCCGATCAAGTTGTTCTGACCTCCGCCGGACGCGGTACCCTGTCGCCGGCACTGGGGGACGCCCGCGTTGTCGTGGGCGTCACAGGGTGGTCGTTCGGCGTGCGCGACTAAGCTCGGAAGGCGAACGGCCCACAATGGACGTACCGAAAGTAGGCAGCCGAACGTGACCAGCACAATCGGATTGGGGATGCCCGCCGCTCCTGCGGCCGTTCTCGCTCCTCGACGCAAGACTCGCCAGTTGAGGGTGGGCAATGTCGGGGTCGGAAGTGATCACCCGATCTCCGTGCAGTCGATGACCACCACCAAGACCCACGACATCAACGCCACCCTGCAGCAGATCGCGGAGCTCACCGCGTCCGGTTGCGACATCGTCCGGGTGGCCTGCCCGCGTCAGGAAGACGCGGACGCGCTGGCGACGATCGCGCGCAAGAGCCAGATCCCGGTCATCGCCGACATCCACTTCCAGCCGCGCTACATCTTCGCGGCCATCGACGCGGGCTGCGCCGCGGTCCGGGTAAACCCCGGCAACATCAAGGAATTCGACGGCCGGGTCGGCGAGGTCGCCAAGGCCGCGGCCGCCGCTGGCATCCCGATTCGCATCGGCGTCAACGCCGGTTCGCTGGATAAGCGGATGCTGGAGAAGTACGGCAAGGCCACCCCGGAGGCGCTGGTGGAATCCGCGCTGTGGGAGGCGAGCCTGTTCGAGGACCACGGCTTCGGCGACATCAAGATATCGGTCAAGCACAACGACCCGGTGATCATGGTGGAGGCCTACCGCCAGCTGGCCGCGCGTAGCGACTACCCGCTGCACCTCGGGGTGACCGAGGCGGGCCCGGCGTTCCAGGGCACCATCAAGTCCGCGGTCGCGTTCGGTGCGCTGCTGTCGGAGGGGATCGGCGACACCATCCGGGTCTCGCTGTCCGCGCCGCCCGCCGAGGAGATCAAGGTCGGCGATCAGATCCTGCAGTCGCTGAACCTGCGCCCGCGCAAGCTCGAGATCGTGTCCTGCCCGTCGTGCGGCCGCGCCCAGGTGGACGTGTACAGCCTCGCGAACGCGGTCAGTGCCGGTCTCGAGGGCATGGAGGTGCCGTTGCGGGTGGCCGTCATGGGTTGCGTCGTGAACGGGCCTGGCGAGGCGCGTGAGGCGGATCTCGGTGTCGCGTCCGGCAACGGTAAGGGCCAGATCTTCGTCAAGGGCGAGGTCATCAAGACCGTGCCGGAGGCGATGATCGTGGAAACCCTGATCGAGGAGGCGCTGCGCATCGCCGAGCAGATGGGTGTGGACGCGGGGGCCGGCGAGCCGGTCGTCACGGTCGGCTGATCCGCCGCTCAGGGCTGTAGACGGACTTGGCCTGGTTCAGTTGAACACTCTGCGAACTGTTGCGTTCGGCATAGCCGTACCACATCGCCGATATTCGTGGCAGGCTATCAACGTGCGGAGTCTGCTGGAGCCGACGCGCAGGGCGAAGTACGTCCCCGCGCGGCAGCTCGCGAACCGGGACCTGGGACAGGTCCTCCGAGTGCTGGATGCCGATCCGGTGGCCTCGTGCATGGTCGCCGCCCGGCTGCAGGAATTCGGCCTTGACACCAGTCGGTGTGGGCAGGGCGAACTGTGGAGTCGAGGCGGCCCGTCGGAGTCGCTGTGTTTCTCCGGTGCGAACCTGGTCCCGCTGCGCGGTGATCACGACGCGCTGCGGGCGTTCGCGGACCGCGCTCTCCGGTGGCCGCGCATCGCCTCATCGGTCGTCGGACGCCGTGAACTGGCCTTGCCGCTGTGGGAGATGCTGGCCGACCATTGGGGACCGGCGCGGGAACTGCGCGGCGAACAGCCGCTGCTCGCCCTGGCACTACCGCCGCTGGTGACCCCCGACCCGAACGTACGTCGAGTGCGTCCGGATGAACTCGACCGCTACCTCTGCGCCGCGATCGCCATGTTCATCGAAGAGGTCGGTGTCGATCCCCGCGCGGGTGACGGCGGCCGCGGCTATCGGCGCCGCATTCAGAGCCTGATCGAATCCGGCCGCGCCTGGGCGCGTTTCGAGGACGGCGAGGTCGTGTTCAAGGCCGAAGTCGGTTCGTTGTCCCGGCGCACCGGACAGATTCAGGGCGTCTGGGTGCACCCCGAACATCGCGGCACCGGACTCGGCACGGTGGGCACCGCCGCCATCGCGAACGCGGTCGTGGCGTCCGGCCGCACCGCGAGCCTGTATGTGAACGACTACAACGAAGTCGCGCGTCGCGCCTACAGCACAGTCGGCTTCCGGCAGATCGCTACCTTCTCCACCATCCTCCTCGACTGAGGACGCCGACGCTGAAAGCTGTTTCAGTGGAAAGAAACACGGAGCGGCGCGCAGGTTTGCTCAGCGTTGGCTATTACCATCGGTGCCGATGTCGACAGTGCTTACCCACCCCGCCGGCTGCCGCCCCCCTAGGACTGATCCGCTGAGAAAAGCGCTGATCGTCACGCTGGCTGTCGCGATGCTTGCGTTGCCCGCAGCCGGTTGTGCGCGTGGCCCGCAGGGGCCGGTGCCCGCGGCCGACGACTTCGTCACGGCGTTCGCGAAGCACGACCTAGCGGCCGCCGCCGACCTCACCAATCAGCCCGAAAAGGCCAGTGCCGCACTGGGTTCCGCGTGGAATCACCTGCAGGCCGAGAAGCTCACGGCGTATACCGGCTCGGCCAGGGTCAGCGGCGACACCGCCACTGTCGACTACACCTACGAGTGGCACCTGCCCAAGGACCGCACCTGGCGCTACACCGGGCAGTTGCAGATGGGTCGCAGCGGCGGCCGCTGGAAGGTCCGCTGGACCTCGTCGAACATCCACCCCAAGCTCGGCGACACCCAGACGATGTCGCTGCGCGCAAACCCGGCACCCCGCGCGCGGGTGAACGAGCAGGCGGGCAGCGATGTGCTGGTGCCGGGCCAGGTGTCGCGGGTCGCGTTCACCGCGGCGAATGCCGCCGACCCCGGCGCGGTGGCGACCTCGCTGTCGGCGGCGCTGAGCCCATTCGACCCGCAACTCACCCCCGAATCCATTCGGGACGCGGCCATCGCCGCCAAGGGCGCATACACCGTCGCGATGCTCAACGAGAACGAATTCGACCAGGTGAGTACCGATCTCATCGGCTTGCCCGGCGTCGTGATCACCTCGGAGTGGGACCTGGTGCCCACCGACCGCGCGTTCGCGCCGGACCTGCTCGCGCAGATCCGCAAGACGGTGATCGCCGAGGTGGACGGCAAGGCGGGCTGGAGCGTGGTCACCATGAACGCCAACGGCGCCGACACCGACGTGCTCACCGAGGTGCCGTCGCAGCCGGCACCGTCGTTCTCGCTCAGCGTGGACCGCAACGTGCAGAACGCCGCGCAACGGGCCGTCGACCTGCGCGAAGAGCAGACCATGATGGTGGCGCTTCGCCCGTCCACCGGCGCGATCCTGGCGATCGCGCAGAACAAGGCGGCCGACCGGGACGGACCGGTCGCGACCATCGGCCAATACCCGCCGGGTTCGGTGTTCAAAACGGTGACGGCGGCGGCCGCCATGACGACCGGGCTGGCCACGCCCGACACCGTGCTGCCGTGTCCGAGCCGAATCACCATCGGGGACCGCACAATTCCCAATTACAACCTGTTCACGATCGGTGACGCGCCGATGAGCACCGCCTACGAGCGTTCGTGCAACACGGCGTTCGCCGACGTGGCCAGCAGGCTGCCTGGTAACGCGCTGCACGAGGCCGCCGCGAAACTCGGTGTCGGCCCTGGCTATACGGTCGACGGGCTGCCGACGTTCTCCGGCTCGGTGCCGCCATCGGACGAGCTGATCCAGCGCACCGAAGACGGCATCGGGCAGGGCAGGGTGGTGGTGAGCCCGCTCGGCATGGCATTGATGGCGGCCGCCGTCGCGCACGGTTCGGTGCCGGTGCCATACCTGATCGCGGGCCGCACCACGACGGTCGATGGCGCGGCTCCCGCACTCGCGCCGAAGGTGATCACCGGGTTGCGGGCGATGATGCGCAGGGTGGTCACCGGCGGCACCGCCGAGCGGATCGCCGATCAGGGGGAGGTGTACGGGAAAACCGGTGAGGCCGAGGTCGACGGCGGGTCGCACTCGTGGTTCGTCGGCTACCGCGGCGATATCGCGTTCGCGACGTTGGTGGTCAAGGGCGGCAGCTCCGACAACGCGGTCGCGGTCAGTCGCGACATGATCGCCGCGCTGCCACCGGGTTACTGAGGCGCGCTGTCGTGCCAGGCTGCCTGATTGCTGGACGAGGTGGCGCTGTCCGTGATCGCCGCACCGGCGTCGCCGCCGTCGAGGATCTGCACGGTTGCCGCGCCGCCGAGGACGATGGCGACGCTGGCCAGAATGGTGGTGGAACGCTTCATTGTTCGGCTCCCTCGGGTCAGGGGTGTCGACGGGGAAGGGTTCTAGCTGGTCCGCGCAGGGATGACCGCGCGAAGTTATCTGAAAGTTAGCTGACTTCGGAACCGTAAACCGGGATCGATACGCCGAACAAGTGCAAGTGGCCGACGGCACATGGCAGCAATAACGTGCCGCAGATCACAATTCTGGCTGATCTCGGTGAGACTACCTCGGCACGGGTTGGTCTTTTCGTGGAATTCGCCAAACGCGAAAACAGCTTCGTGGAACGGGCTGGTCGGCCAGATAATTCTTCGCGCCCATCGCCGCTCAGCGGAAGGTGTTCGAGTTTCGCCGCTCGGCCGCACAGCACGACCGTCGGCCACTGCGTGCGCTTTGTCGGCACGCTCGGCTATAGCCTGCGGGTGTTGGTTAGTCGGCCCGGCGCAGGGTGGCGGCGAGGTGGTGTTGCAAGGGCTCGCCGACTGCCGCCATCCGCAATGTGTAATCGATGGTGTCGCCTTTCAGCTGAAATGTCCGGCCAAGGGCGGTAACGAGTTTGGCGGTGCTGGTGCGGCCGATGCTGGTGGAGTCGAATTCCATATGCAGCGCACCGTCGGCGACATTCAATGCGCCCTCGCATATTTCGGTGATGCCGGTGGGGTGCGCCAAGATCAATTCCACCCGGTCCGGACTCGGGCAGCGCAGATAACCGGTTTCGGCGTGCATCGGCCGGCTGCCGTCGGCGGCGCGGGTGCGCTGCCGATAGGTCAGGAACGGGCGGCCGAGATGGCCGAACCGGACTTCTTCCAGGTAATCGAACGACTGGATGGTCGGGTATTCGCCGTGCCCGTCGCCACGCCAGGTGCCGAGCAGTGGAGCCAAGGGGGCGATGTCGGGATGGGGCGCGATTGACGGTTGGGGTTCGACCACGGCGCACAGCCTAAACCTGTTGGTTCCCGGGGTGTTCGCATACTGCCGAATTCGGTTTCGTGCCTAAGGTTAGCGTCGCCTAAACGGTTGTTGCGGTGTTCGGCGCGCCGCGGCCGCCGACCCGATTAGTCGACCGCTCGGCAAACGCGCTTCCGTTGAGGTGCAGCGCGTTTCCTGCCCTGACGCAAATGGCCCGCACTCCAAGAGTGCGGGCCATTCGTGGGCGCGGTGTGCTCAGAAGGAACAGTCGGCGTTTCCGCCGCCCTTCAAGATCCAGAGCACCCCGCAGAAGATATCGGTCGACGACGAACCGGTCGGCGGCCCGGCGACGGTGTCGGCGGGGGCCGGTGCGGAGACGGGCGCCGCGGCGGCGAGGCCGGCCGGCGCGACGAGCCCGGCGAGCATGGCAGCAATAACGACTGTCTTTTTCATCAGGCGCATCCTTTACGTCGTATGAGCATGTCCCCGAGGAGTATTCGGTGCCTGCGATTCGGGTGCATGCCCCCAATTCCTTTGCCAACAAGCGCAGTCCAGCAAACGTCGAGCGGGCTGTGGCTCAGTTGCCTACCGCTATGTCCCGTTCGGTGGTGGGTGGCCGCGTTTACCCGCGGCCGGTCGGGGCCGAGGGGCGAGGGCTGGTGTCTTCGACTTGGATTGCTGCTTCGATTTCGTCGACGGCGGTGCGAATCATGGTGCCGTACGGGGTTTCGGGGAGGGTGTGCAGCGTGGCCCGCGCGGCGGCGAGTTCGCGTTGGGCGGCGGCGAAGGAGCTCAGCCTGCGGTAGTTGTCGGCCAGGTTGAGGTGCAGGGACGGGTAGAAACCTTGGACGTCCAGCGAAGAATGGTATTCCTGAGCGCGGGCGTTGGTGAGCGAGTCGGCGGCGTCCAGCGCGCGGATGTCCCAGGTGAGCGCTTCGGCCGCGTCGTCATATAGGTCGGCCAGGTAGTGGGCCAGGGTGCAGCGGTGTAGGGGGTCGCCTTGCGGGCCAAAGGAATCCCAGAGGGTGCGCAGGGCCTCGCGGGCCGTGTCGGGTTGGCCTTCGCGCCCGAGTGTTACCGCGCGGGTGATGGCATCCATGGTGTCGTCTGTCATGGCTTGGGGTTCCTATCTGTTGCTTGCCAGGTCGGCATGGCCAAGGTGGTGAGGTCGCCGTCGGTGGCGGACCGAAGGACGATCGGAAGGTCGGGAGCGGCGATGTCGAGCATCAGGTCTGGGCCCAACGCGGTGTGAATGGCGGGGAGCAAAGTCGTGATGCTGAAGGAGAGGTCGATGGCGGAGCCGGTGACCGCGGCGGGTAGATGATGTCGGTGGTCGCTGTCGGAAACGGTGAGGCCGGTGTGGTCGACCTCGAACCGCATTGTGGCGGAACTCTTTTCGAGGAGAGTGAGCAGTGGTTTGCGGGCCGTCACCACTCGGGTTCGCACCGGCGCGAGACTGGACAGCACC
This sequence comes from Nocardia sp. NPDC051321, assembly GCF_044455225.1. Classification (NCBI taxonomy): domain Bacteria; kingdom Bacillati; phylum Actinomycetota; class Actinomycetes; order Mycobacteriales; family Nocardiaceae; genus Nocardia; species Nocardia sp. NPDC051321. The sequence continues at coordinate 196,901 of NZ_JBITEM010000012.1, forward strand.
GCTCGATAGTCGGGGAAGGGTTCATGGATCACTCGGCAACGTCGTTCGGCACCGTCGCCGACGAGCGATAGACCCTGATCGGTTGGGGCGGCAACGATTTCGTCCAAAAGGCGAAGCCACCCGATGATCGGCGTGAGATCACCGGCATCGACCACCACCGACCAGTCGCCACCGTGCCGATCCCGCGACACCAGGGTCCGGGTCGAGAGCCGGTAGCGATCAGTGGCGGTGAGCGTCAGCGAATTTGCGCTCGCCTCTACGAGAATCCCGGCAAGAACAGGTATTTCGCGGCTATTCGCCGCAGCGGCCCGCACCTGCTCGAACGCCTCCGCCAGCAGTGCGGCAGACAGCGTGACACCGTCGCCCATCGATCCGAGTGTTTGCTTGATCTGCTCGGCGATCTCGGCGGCCGTCCGCGCGCGTCGCCGCAACTCGTCGACGTGTTCGTCCAGCAGTTGCTCCGCGCGCCCGGTATCACCGGACAGGATGTCGGAGATCGAATCGAGCGGTACCTCGATCGTCCGCAGCCGCCGGATCAACGCCGCGCGTTCTCGCTGTGCCTCGGTGTAATACCGATACCCCGTGAGCGGATCGACCCTGGCGGGCACCAGTAACCCGCAGTCGTCGTAAAACCGCAGCGCACTCGCCGTGAGCCCGCTCGCTCGCGCCAGTACGCCTATCGTGATCAACCCGTCGGACTCTGCCACCAGGTCATGATGGAGTCTCAGGTAGGCGGAAGGTCAAACCGTGAGTGCGGTTTCCCATCGCCGTGACCATTCCCACACGCTCTGCAGCGCGGTGCCCAGTTCGGTTCCCGCGGTGGTGAGTTCATAGGACTTGTCCGCGTTCTTCACGATCAGCCCCGCGCTCTGCAGATGCTGCAACCGCACCGAAAGCATGCTGGACGAGCAGTTGTCCATCCGCCGCCGCAGTTCGAGGAACCCGAGCGGTCCGGGTGCCAGTTCCCACAGCACGCGCAGTATCCACCGCTGTCCCAGCAGTTCCATCGCGGCCAGTACCGCCGGATCGGCCCGGCCGGTGGGTGGCTTCGCCCCGCTTGCACTTCTCATTTAGAACTACCATAGTGATTCTGATTTAGAAGCAAACCGCCGGGCCGACGGCCCGCGATCGAGAGGAAAACGGTGGGCCATCCAGCCGGACAGCGAATCGTTCTGATCACCGGTGCCTCCCGCGGCATCGGCGCCGAAACCGCGCGCGTTCTCGCAGGCCGCGGCGATCACGTGATCATCAACTATCGCGAAAAGCTCAAGCGCGCCAAGACAATCGCCGACGAGATCACCGCCGCGGGCGGCAGCGCCACCACCGCGGGCGCCGATATCTCCGACGAAGCCGCCGCCCACACGCTCATCGAAACCATCACTCAGCAATTCGGCCGCTTGGACGTTCTCATCCTCAACGCGTCCGGCGGCCTCGAACGCAATGCCGCTTCCGATTACGCCATGTCGATCAACCGCGATGCGCAAACCCGCCTCGTCCAATTGGCCGTACCGCACATGCCGCCGGGTTCGCGCATCGTCTTCGTCACCAGCCACCAGGCCCACTTCCACGGCCGCAAACCCGTCCCCGCCGACTACGAACCCATCGCCGCCAGCAAACGTGCGGGCGAAGACGCTCTCCGAGCCATGATCCCCACCCTCACCACCCATGGCATCACCCTGCACACCGTCTCCGGCGACATGATCGACGGCACCATCATCGTCCAACTCCTGGAGCGCCGAAACCCGGCCGCCGTTTCCGCTCGCCGCAGCAACGCCCCGCTCCCCACCATCGCCGAATTCGCCACCGCGGTAGCCGAAGCCACCACCAGTCCCGCCGAATCCGGCCACACCGTGTATGTCGGCGGACCCGACTACCTCATCGCCGACAGTTCCCTTCCGGCCTGACCTGCGCGTTGTCGATCGGTCCTTGGCCTGCCGAGCGGCCGGGGCGCAGCCTGCGCGCGCATCAAGCGAGATTTGCCCGACTCGCCCCGGGTTGGTGGCGGCGCCGGGTCGGCTGGGCATAGCCGCAGGTGATTACTTCCGAGTGGCAGATTAAGGTGTGGTCACTCGAGGTTTGCCGAGTTCGATTTATGCGGCGGCAGGCTGGTGGGGAGGTAGCTGACCAGCGCGTGTCGGATAACGGAAGTGGGTGAAATCGACGTGGAGGGGGGATGTCTCGTTCACGCTATCGATGTGTGCCAGGTGCGGGATGTGCTGCGGCGACGTCACCACCCGAGGGGCGGGGCGTACCGGCGCCCGGCCAGGCGGGGGCGCTGACATGAATCCGGACCGGACGCTGCCCGCGAAAGATCTACTGCTCGCCGCCTTCCGCGGCTTCCCGCACGACGACCATCCGATGCTAGAGGCGGCGGGCGAACTGGCCCAGCTGCACCTGGTGCGTGAGCGGACCCCGGCCGCCGAGTCGGTCAAGATCGACCGGCGGCGCATCCAATTGATGCGCACCATCGATCGGTGGGTCACCCTGGGAACCCCGGTCCCGGAGATCGCCGCGCCCGAGCACACCGAAACCGTCGGCAGAATGGTGGATCGGCTGGCCTGCATGACCGCGCAGGCCTTCGCCGCGCTGGCCTTCGCCCCGGAGGCGGTCTTCTACGACGCCTGGGTGCAGATCGAGGAGATGGCCGACGGCTACCAGGATCTCATCGACGACCTGCGCACCGGCATCCGGCGGCTACCCGACGACCCGTACGACCAGTGGTGATCTACTGCCCGCGCCCGAACAGCCGGAACGACCGATTCCGGCGCCGCGGCAGCGTCGCGTAGACCATTGTCATATCGGCGAACACCTCCGCCTCCCGCTCCCGATCGACACCGAACTCGCTGCGTCCGAGCACATGCTCGACCGACTGCGGCGATACCGAGGGCAGCATCAGCGCGAGCGTTGGCGGCACCGGTGCGCGGCGATCGGATTCCCGCGTGCCGTGACCGAGCAGCATGTGCCCCACCTCGTGCAGGATGATGTGATCGGCGTTGCGGTCGGTGGCTTCGGCGTCGTAGATGATGAGGTCGTCGTGTTTGCGCGCGACCCACAGACCTCCTCCGCCGCAACCGATCTCGTTCACCAGGGCCTTGGCCGCGGTGTGCAGGGCGATGGAGCGGCCACGGTGCGCGGCGACGGCGGCGAGGTAGGCGGGCAGATTCCACGGGTTGGGGAGGGGCACGGTTCGGGTCGCGTCACCGAAACGAGCGTCCATGCTGGTCATCTCGGCACACATTACGCACAGGGTCGCGAGTAGTCACCTACCGATACGGACTTACTGGATGGGGGAATTGTCACGTCCACCAACAAGATCCACTACTCGGCGGGCGGTTCCGCCGCCGGGGGATCGGCATGAAGGTAGCGGATCAGCAGCCGATTCACCCCCCACAGCACGACGCCGATCGCGAGCAAGATCCCCGCGATCGTGTACTGCTGCGGATTGCGGCCGGTCCACGGCATCACCAGGAACCCGCACGCCAACGCGCCGATCACCGGTAATGCCGTCGGCGTGCGGAAGTGCTCGTGTGGCACGCGATCTCGACGCAGCACAAGCACGGTGACATTCACGATGGTGAACACCGCGAGCAGCAGCAACGCGGTGGTGCCGCCGAGCTCGGGCACCTCGCTGACGAAGGCGATCAGGCACAGCGCGAGCAGCGTGGTGAACAGGATCGCGATGTAGGGCGTGCGCCGCCCGGAATGCACGCGCCCGAGCGCCCGCGGCAAGACTCCCTGCTTGGCCATCCCGTAGAGCAGGCGACTGGCCATGAGCATGTTGATGAGCGCGGTGTTGGCGACGGCGATCATGCTGATGTAAGCGAACACATGCGTCGGGAACGACGGCCAGCCCACCCGCACCACCTGCAGCAGCGGGGTGTCGCCCTGGCTGAGCTCGGGGACCGGCACCAGCGCGACCGCGGTGATCGACACAAGCACATAGACGACGACGGTGACCGTCAGCCCCGCCAGCAGCACCTTCGGGAAGATCCGGCTCGGCTCCTTGCACTCCTCGGCCATATTGACCGAGTCCTCGAAGCCGACCATCGCGTAGAAGGCCAGCGTGGTCGCCGCGATGACACCGCCGACGGCAGTGCGGTCACCGGTATCGAATTCGGTGATCCGGCCGAAATCGCCGTCACCGGCGCCGAGTGCCCAGCAGCCGATCCCGATGACGATCAGCAGACCGGTCAGCTCGACGCAGGTGAGCACCACGTTCAGCTTCACGCCCTCGCTGACCCCACGCAGATTGATCACCGCGATCACCGCCATGAACGCCAGCGCGATCACCGTGACCACCAAGCCCGTGCCGATATCCAGGTTGAAGGCCTCGGCGAAGTTGGCCGCGAAGGCCCGCGACGCGGTCGAGGCCGAGGTGATTCCGGAGCACATGACCGCGAACGCGACCATGAAGGTGAGGAATTGGATGCCGAACGCCTTGTGCGTGTAAAGCGCGGCCCCTGCGGCGTTCGGATATTTGGTGACCAGTTCGAGGTAGCTCATCGCGGTGACCAGCGCGATGAGGAACGAGACCACGAACGGCACCCACACCGCGCCGCCGACCTCGTTGGCGACCTTTCCGGTGAGCGCGTAGACCGAGGAACCGAGGATGTCGCCGATGATGAACAGCAACAGCAGCCACGGGCCCATCACCCGCTTCAGCTCCGGTTCGGTTTCCCGCTGTGCGGTGACGTCGGGCATGCGGTCCCTCCCAGATGTTTCGCAACAGATGGTCGAAGTACCCCGAATCGGTCGAAAGTAGCCGCCCGGCGTTGATTCCGGCGCGAAACCACCGCCGCGATGAACCGAACCGGACGCTATCTCGGTATTTCACAGGACAGCCGCGACATGCGGACAAGTGCCGGTTCCCGGCAAACCGGCGCGGGTATCCGCAGGATGAGAGCGTGCAGATGAGCCTGCTGACGGTGCCGTCGCGGCCGCGGATCGGGGCGGTCGCCCAGTGGTGGGTGCTGACCTGCCGGCTGATCCGGCCGTTCTGGCGCAACGGGGAACTGGTCACCGCCGTCGTTGCGCCCACCGTGTTCACCCTCGGTTTCTACGTGCCGTTGAACCTGGTGATGAGCGTGTACGGGCACGGACTGAGCAGCTACGCGCAGTTCCTGATGCCGATGATCGTGATGCAGTCGGTGGCCTTCTGCGCGACCTCGGCCGCGTTCCGGGCGGCCAGCGACGCCAAGGACGGGCTCACCATCCGCTTCGGCTCGATGCCGATGCCCGCCGCGGCCCCGTTGGCGGCGCGGATCACCGCCGCCATGTACCGCGCGGCGATCTCGCTGGCCGTCGCCATCCTGTGCGGCCGGGTGATCGGTGTCAAGTTCTACGGAAGCTGGTGGGAAACAATAGGGTTCGTGGCCTTCGGGCTGCTGGTGGCGCTGGCGCTTTGCCTCGGCGCGGACCTGATCGGCAGCCTCGCCAAGAGTCCGGAGGCGATCACGCAGGTGCTCATCTTTCCGCAGCTGATCCTCGGTCTGGTGTCCACCGGTCTCGCGCCCGCGCGCCAATTCCCGTCCTGGCTACAGGGTTTCGCTCGTAACCAGCCGGTGTCGCAGTTCGTGTACGGGCTGCGCGCGCTGGCCGGTGATTCGAGCGGCAACGCGGGAGTCGTCGGCTGGGCCGTGCTCGGGCCCGGGTTGGCCTGGGCGACAGGGATACTCGTGGCGTTCGGGGCGCTGGGTGCGGTGGTCGCCGTGCGGAGGTCGGCATGACCCGGGCGGATAGCCGCGCCGCGGATCTGCCGCTGGTGCACGGCCGGACCGAGACCTGGCGGCTGCTTGTGCCGCAGACCGTCATCCAGACCCGGCGGCTGCTGCTGCGGTGGTGGCGTGACCCGTTGACGATGGTGCAGTCGCTGGTGTTCCCGGCGATGCTGCTGATCGTGTTGAATACCGTGCTCGGCAAGCAGATTTCGACGTTCTCCGGGGCGAGTGCGCTGTACGGCTCGGTGCCGATGGTGGCGCTGGTCGGGGTGATGTCGGGGTCGCTGGCCGGCGCGATCACGCTCGGCCGGGAACGGGATCAGGGCCTGCTGGCCCGGCTGTGGGTGCTGCCGGTGCATCGCGCGTCCGGGCTTGCCTCGCGGATCCTCGCCGAGGGCGTCCGAATTCTGCTGTGCACCATGGTGTTGTTCGGGGTGGGGATGGCGCTCGGCTTCCGGTTCGAGCAGGGCGTGCTCGCCGGTATCGCGCTGTTCGGTGTGCCGCTGCTGTACGGGCTCGGCTTCGCGACGCTGGTCACCGCCGTCGCCGTGTTCACCGCGAAAACCGCACTGGTGGAGGCGGTTTCGCTCGGATCGTCGATCATGATGTTCTTCAGCACCGGCTTTGTGCCGCTGACCGCGTATCCGCGCTGGGCCAAGCCGATCGTCGCGCATCAGCCGATGACCTACGCGATCGACGCCATGCGCGGACTGTCGCTGGGCGGGGCGGTGCGTGGCCCGCTGCTGGCTACCGTCGCATGGTCGGTCGGCGCGATCGTGGTGTTCGCGGTGCCAGCGGCGGTCGGCTACCGGCGGGCCAGCCGAAGTTAGTTATCCATCCGCGCGGCGGTTTCCATGATCATCTCCGCGGAGTCGCGCGGGCTCAGTGCCATCGCGCGCAGCTGGTCGAAAATCACGCCGAAGCGCCGGATTTCGGGATGACCCTCGATCAGCTCGTCGCCCGCGATGCCTTCCACATACACCAACTCCGGATCGGCCGGGTCGTGGAAGTCCAGCAGGGTGAACGAGCCCGCCATGCCGGGATGGGCGCCCGCGTTGAACGGCAGGATCTGCAGAATCACGTTCTTACGCTTGGTTTCCTGGAGCAGCCGATCCAGCTGGCCGTGCATCACCGCAGGCCCGCCGACGGTGCGCCGGATCGCCGCCTCGTCCATCACCACCCACAGCTCGAGTGGTTCCTCCTTGGTCAGGTTGGCGGCCCGGTCCATCCTGGCGCGCGCCCGGTCCTCCATGATCGCCGCCTCCACCTTCGGCATCGAGGTGTCGATCACCGCCGTCGCGTACTCCATCGTCTGCAAAAGCCCTGGGATGGTGGAGGTTTGGTAATGCCGGGCGGACAACGCCTCGGCCTCGAAGTTGATGTACGCCGCGTACACCTCCGACACGCTGCCCTCGTACGCCCGCGACATACCCGGCTTCAGTGCGTCCGACAGCAGTTCCATCGCGTCGTCGCGCTGCTGCTCGCTCACGGCGTACAGGTCGAGCATCGCCTGGAGGGTGCGCCGCTGCGGCCGCGCCTGCGCGGTCTCGATCCGATACAACGTGGTGACGTTGATCCCGGTCCGCGCACTCACCTCCTCTTTGCTGAGTTCGGCGTGTTCGCGCATCTCGTGCAGCATCGCGGCCAACCGGCGCAATCGCACGGTCAGCACGGTGCGCTTGCCTGCCATGCCAACATCCCTTCGGTCCCGCCCTTAGCGGCAAATATGCGACACAGGCGCGTTCGTAGGACGAAAGCGTACGCTTTCCCGTTCGCTAGGTTGACAGGTTTCCGGTTCCAAAGTTGCAGGTTCCATCCGTTGTGTCGTCGGCGACGAATAGGTTTCGGTCGGTAATTCGTGGATCAGCTACTCAGAGCCGAAGGAGATCGCCTTGACCGTTGGTTACCGCTCGACCGGTGCCGCTGTCCTCGCCGGAGCACTGCTCGGAGCCGCGTTGCTCGTCGCGCCGAGTTCTGCGGCACCGCAGGCCAAGCGCGACGCGCGAATCACCTGTGCGGAGAAGGGCGAAGTCACTTGGCTCAACGTGGGAATCGGCACCTTGGCTGTGCCCGTCCCGTGGCAGGTGGCGACCACCTTCCATGACTGCGCCGGGCCGGATATCTCCGATGCCAACCCGGTGCCGGTCAGCATGGCGATCGCCGGCACCGAGAACGTCGCCTGCGACGGTCCGGTGACCAGCCACAAAGGTACTGGGACGATCGTCTGGTCGGACGAGACGACCAGCGAGATCAGCGAGACCGCCACGAGCCAGACCAAGGCGAAAGGCTCAGGACCCGGCGTTTTTCCGATCTCTATCACGTCGGGACATTTCGAGGGTCACGACGCGGAGGAAGACAGCACGGTGACGCTCGAGGGCACCTGCCCTGGCGCGTCCGCCGGGACCCTCACCGGAACTCTCCGCATCTTCTGACGGCGGTCAGCCGCGATCCGCCAGCTCAGATGCGTTGCGGCTGAGTAGGTCCCACGCCGCGGTAACGTGCTCCTCTCGGGTCGCCGCGCCGCCGATGGCCAACCGGAGTGTGAACGCGTCGCGAACCGTGGTGTGGGACAGATAGATTCGGCCGGAGTCGTTGATTTCCTGCAGTAGCAACCGATTCGGCTCGTCTGGCCCGCGTAACCGGAAACAGACGAGCGAAAGCGGATGCGGGGCCATCAGTTCGAAGCGATCGTCGGCGGCCACCCACGACGCGAACCGTTGCGCCAGCGCGACGCTGTGCCGAATGTGCGCGCGCAGCCCTTCTGCGCCGTACCAGCGGATCACCGCCCACAGTTTGAGCGCGCGGAACCGGCGCCCCAGCGGCACCTGCCAGTCGCGATAGTCAACCACCGTGCCCGATTCGCTCGCGCTGTTGCGCAGGTATTCCGGCACCACCGAGAGCGCGCCGACCAGCGCCGCGCGGTCGCTGACATAGCACGCGTCGCAGTCGAACGCGGTGAGCAGCCATTTGTGCGGATTGGTCGCGTAAGAGTCGGCGTAGTCGGTGATGCCGCGGTGAATCCACCGCAGTTCCGGGCAGATCGCGGCCACTCCCGCGTACCCGGCGTCCACATGCAGCCACGCGCCGAACTCGGCGCAGATCGGGCCGATCCGGTCCACCGGGTCGACGGCACTCGTCGATGTCGTTCCGACGGTGGCCATCACCATCACCGGCGTGAGACCCGCGTCGACGTCGCCCGCGATCGCCGTCCGCAGCGCCTCGGGGTCCATCGACAGGTCCGCGCGGGTCTCGATGAATCGCACCGACGAGGTGCCCAACCCCGTGATACGCGCGGCCTTCTCCAAGGACGAATGCGCCTCGATCGAGGCATAGACGCGGTAGCGGCCACGGTCGACGCCATCGGTCCGTGCGCGTCCGCCCGACTTCCGGTGCAGCGCCGCGAGCAACACGACGAGCAGGGCACTGGACGCGGAGTCCTGGATCACGCCGCCACCGCTGCCCGCGAAGGTGAAGCGCTCGGGCAGTCCGAGCAGGCCCGCCAGCCAGTCGAGCACGTGCTGCTCCAGCTCGGTACAGGCGGGACTGGTCTGCCACAACATTCCCTGCACGCCGAGCCCCGCGGAAAGTAGCTCCGCGAGCACCGCCGGACCCGATGTGCTGGACGGGAAGTAGGCGAAGAAGCCCGGATGCTGCCAGTGCGTGAGCCCGGGAACCACGATCGCGTCGAGGTCGGCCAGCAGCGCGGTGAAGGGTTCGCCCGCCTCCGGCGGCACGTCCGGCAACTCGGCTCGCACCTGCCCCGGCTTCACCTGCGACAACACGGGCAGCGAGGCCATCCGATCCCAATAGTCGGCAACCCAGTCGACCACTGCGTGCCCGTGCTCGCGGAATTCTGCGGCGGTCATATGACGAGGTGGCGGGAAATCGGCCATGGGTGCACCTCCGATAATCGATCGCGCGGCTCATCCGGATAGGCCGCGGCCTGAGGAAAGTGTTGTGGGCACCAAGGCTTCACGGATCGGAAACCTGGGGAAACCTGGTGTTCGACTTGGCCGCGTAGGTTCACGCGGTATGACTGGGGCGGGTTCGATCTCGAAGCGGTTCGTGCACATTCTCGCTGTCGTCGCGGCGGCCTTGACCTTGGTTTTCGGGCTGTCGACGGGTGAAAAGGCGCCGGGGCCCGTGCGGGGCGATTCGGTCGTGCTGGTCAGTGCCGCCGTGCCGCAGCGCGCGTGGGACACGCTGGCGCGGATCGATGCGGGCACCTGGCCGCCGAACGACGGGTCCGGCACCAAAGGCGGTGGGACCTGGTCGAATCGGGATGCGACGCTGCCGAGCGCCGATTCCTCGGGACGACGGATCACCTATCAGGAGTGGGACGTCAATATCAAGAAGCCGGGGCAGAACCGCGATGCCGAACGCATTGTCACCGGTAACGATCGATCCGCTTGGTACACCGGTGATCACTACGTCTCGTTCATCCGAATGCGCTGAGCGGGAGCAATCAGACTCGGGCGCGGTTCGCAACCCGCCTTGACAGGTTGTGCGGCGGAAATCGCGGCCTGAGTGGTTCGTGAGCAACCGGTTGGCATCCCTTCTGGCGCATGCTGATCCGCTATCAAGACGCGCGATCGACGCGCCGAACGCGAGCGGGTGCGCACAGGGGAAGTAGGCTCTCGCATCGCCCGAGGTCATCGACGATGCTCCTGCTCACCAGGCGCTGAAGCTGTTGTCCAGGCGTGAAATCGAGCGTCTGAAGGTGCGCACACAGGCGAGTCGCAGCAGTGCAGACGCACTCTTGCGTTCTTGCATCGGTAAGCGCATGATCCAGCTAGCCTAGTTGTGAACAACCGATCCGATGACCGGGATAACGGAATCGAGAGCCAATTATGTTGGTACAAAGCGTGTTGGTGTCGGGCGAACTCGAGGTGCGAAGATGAGCGCACCGACGGTGGGGGTCTTGCCAACTGCTCCGCAGTTATTGTGCGCCTTTCAGGGGCGTCGTTTCCAAGATCGGGAAATGCTGCGCTCCGCCCACGCGCTCGCCGAGCTGCATGCGCGCAGGAAGCAGGTCCGAGACACCGCGTTGATCATCGAAATCGACTGCCGCCGAAGCGAACTCGTCGACGACATCAACGACTGGATCGGTAAGGAGATGCCGCAGCATCGCAACGGCGCCTCGCTGCACACGGAAAGCCTCGGTGCGGTGGTAGACCGGATGGCGCGCAGCTGGGTGGACGCGAACCAGGCCATCGACGTCGATGGCGCGCGCAGTGATAATACCCATAAACATTGGTACCACCTGGCAGAACTTGTCGATGGGTACACTGATTTGGTAACCGACGTGGCCGGCGGCCGTCGTCGTTTGCCCGAGCAGTGATCCTTCGAAGCAACGGATTTTACCGCGCTAGTGACACTGCCCCGACAGCGTCGCTTGCTACAAGGCGATGTCCCAGAGTTGTCATCCGACCAGTGACTTTCTCTGGACGATTACTTCGCCTGCACAGTGACGGCGGGCGCAACGGGGCGCCCCGCCCGGCGTGCCGCGTGGTCGACTGGCGCGGCACGCCCGCTAAAATTCTCCGCCCTCACTCGGCGATAGTGAAGATCTCGTGCGCCGCCACCCGGACGTTGCTCTGCCCGTGCGTCCGCATTCGGGCGAGCAGCTCGACCCAGGTGGCCGTCCAGCCGAAGTGATTGCCGCACTGCGCGATCAACGCCAGCGCCGCCAACGCGGTCGCGCTGTCGACGTCGGCGGACAAGTCGCGCGCGACGGTCGTCATGGTCTCGGCATCGACCATCTGCCCGGTGCGCGCCAGCTGTATCCGCAGCTGTTCGGCCGGATAGACCACCAGGGCGCCCCGCGCCAGACCGCAGGCCTGCTGGATCGATCGCACGCTCGACGCGGCATCGGCCCAACGGATCTGGGCGAGCAGCAGATCGATCGCAAACCGTCGCCACTGCGTTTCCCCCGCCAGCCGCTCGGCCACGATCACCGCCGTTGCCCGCGCCTCATCCGACTGGCCTGCCGCGGCACCGAGATTGCTGAGCAGCGTCGAGAGCCGCTGGCGCGCGGGCAGATCGCGACCGGCGATCACGATGTCCTCGGCGGCGAGCAGCCGCTGCACCGCCGCAGGCACCTCGGCCCGGAAATCCCCGCCGACGAGCACCCGCGCGGCCTGCCGCCACAGCCCGGCCTCGCCGAGATCGGCGAGCCTGCGCACCAGCATGTCGCCGGTGTCGGCGGGCGCCCAGCGCTGCCACCCGCTGAGCACTCGCATCGCCTCGGTGGCCAGCTGGACGTCGGTGCCGCCCGCCATCTCCCGCACCAGCCCGGCCATCTTGCGCCGCTGTGGAATCGGCAGCAGGGCGGGCGTGAGATTTAATGCCTCGCCCGCGACCGCCGGGTCGTGCGAGGCCTCGGCGAGGATCTGCCAGGCCTCGTCGTGGTCGAGCAGCCAGCGGCACGCGAAGACCACCGCGCGTTTGACGTCGCGATGCTGGTTCGGGCGGTCCCAGATCGCCCGGATGGTGGCCATCGCCTCCGGCACGTGCAATGCCGCGAGCAGCCGCACCCCCTCTTTCAGCGAGGTGATCTTCGGCGAATCCAGCAGCCGCGTGAGCGCGCCCGCGAGCCGGTCCGGTGCGACGCTCCTGGCGCGGGAAGCGATCCCGCTCACCGCGACTCGCGCCCGATCGGAGTCCACGTACCGGCCGAGCAGGCCGATCGCGGCCTCGACGTCGTCACTGTGGCCGAGCGCGATAAGCGCCGCCTCCGCCACCGTGAGATCGGGGTGGTCGATGTAGCCGACGAGCCGCGCGAAGCTGCCTGGCAGGCGGCCCAATCGTTTGACCGCCCAGGACTTCTCCCAGAGCGAGGACTCCTTCGAGCGCACCAGTGCGGCGAGCGCCCTGGCGTACAGCTCGAGCTGCCGCGGCGTCCATCCGTCGAAGCCCGCCGAAAAGTCGGGCACCAGACGCACTTTCGGCGCGATGAACCGGCCTGGCGTGGCATTACTGAGCACCGCGTCGAGCAGATCCGTTCGGCGCGTAGCGATTACGTGTTGGATCCGCGGCAACGAGATGAGCGAGCGGTCCCGGTTCAGCAGGGTGGTGAGGTGTTCGTCGCGGGTGGCCGGGTTGGCCAGGGCCAATTCCACGGCGCCGCGGATCACCGAGTCGCTGCGGGCGCCGCAGGCCCGCAGGATCAGTTGCTGCAATGGCGCGACATTCCACGCACGCTCGTTCAGCCCGCTGGCCAGGCCGAGCGTGAGGCTCCATTCATCGCGCGCCGCGTCGCCGTCCAGCCGCCGGCGCAGCGCCGCGAATAGTCGGTGTTCGGCGCCGCGCGGCAGGTTGCGGTCCAGGTACCGCAGCGGCAGCGAACTGGCATAGGCCGCAAGGCTTTCGGTGAGCCGCAGCGCCGCCTCGGTGTAGGCCGGTTCGTCGGCGCGGGCACCGTGCACCAGCAGCGCACGAGCCAGCACGCCGACCGCGTCGGTGGTCATCACCGATCGATCGCGGGCTTGCAGCGCGTCCGTACCCAGTATTTCCAGTGCGGGCAGATGTTCGGCGCGCAACAGGGTCGGCGGGATCTCGGTGATCGCCTGTAAAGCGATGCGCCGCACCGGGTCTTGCTCGTTGCGCAGGCGACGCAACGAATCGAGCAGCGCGCCGACCACCGCGGGATCGCGGCTGCCGACCGCCGCGACCACCAGCAGCGGGTAGGCCTCGGCACGCTCGTCGGCCGTTGGACGGCGGATGCTTTCGCGCAGCACGGGTTCGGCTTCCTCCCACGACAGCCGCGCGATCAGCCGTTCACGGACCGGCCGATCGTCGGAGCCTCCTTGGCGCGCCAGCAATTCACGGGCAAGCGCCGCTCGGTCGTTCCGGGGCAGGCTGTCCAGCGCGTCGAGGTCGACCTGCGCGGCATCGACGCCGGGCCGGATGAACACCTGCCGCACCAGCTCGGTGCGCCGGCTCGGCGGCAGTTGGTGCAGCAATCGCCGCCGGTGGTATCCGGAGTACGCGGCGCACACGGTGATCAGCCGATCGTCGGGTAGCTCGCGCAAGGCGGTGAACACCGCACGTCCGGCCAGACAGTTGCCGCGCCCGCTCGGATGCGCGATCAGCTCGACGACCGCACCCAGGTCGTGCCGAGTCAGCGCGCCCGCGATCGCATCCAAGCCCCTGATCTGCACGTATCGCACCGCCTGCGCGGCAAGCGCGAGTAAACGGTCCGGGTCGCGGCGGGCGAAGGCGCTCGCTCCGGCGGCGATGCGCGGCCACAGTTCGGGCCAGTCCGACTCACCCGCGCTGGCCGCGAGATCGGTGAGATAGCTGAGCACCGCCTCGGTGTGCCCGCGGCTCAACGTGCACCAGTTCGGCGCGGCGTAGGCGAACTCGGGCAGCTGCTCGGTGACGATCCGCGTCGAGCAATAGGGCAGGATTCGCGCCGCCTCGGCGTCTCCGTACAGCCGCCGGACCTCGGGCAGCAAGCCGTCGGCAAGTCCGGCGTCGCGCGTCCGGCGGCCGATGGCGCGATACAGCACGTGCCGGGTCCGGTCCGCCATCCGTGGCAACCGCTCGGCAAGCACCTCGGGCGGTACACCGAGCCGGACCAGCGCGACCACCGCGCGCGATACGAACTCCTGCCCTGCCGAATCCAGTTGCCCGACAAGATGTTCGCGGTCGGCGGCGATCGCGGCCAAATGGATCGAGAGCACCCGCTCGTAGCGGCCCCGGCCCGCCAGATCGGTCAGCAACGCGCCGAGTTCCGCGGTGCCGGCCAACCGCAACGCCACCGCCGCGATGGCCCGGCGCCGCTGCGGCGCGGACAAGGGCTCGATGTCCTTCACTAGCTTCGTCGCCGGTGCTGCCATTGATCGACCGCCAACCTTCTCTCAGATGCGGAGGGAACCCCCGTAGTCGTTGTGAGGATATGTCGCGCACACCGGGTTTCGCCGGACCGCGATCGAAACGGCGGCCCGTGCGGCACCGCGCCGCGGTCAGGTCGCGGCTGCGGCGCGTTCCTGCCTGCGCTGTCTGCGGCGGCGCAGGTAGCGGCGGATGCGGGTGGCGAGGAAAGCCACCAGCACCACCCCGATCAGCAGCAGGATGGCCGCGACGATGGCCGCCGGGAGCGGGTGGAAGATGGCGAGGGTCACCAGGCCCGCGACCGAGACGTCTTCGGCGGTGCTCGTCACGATATTGGTGACCGGTTCCGGCGAGGTGTTGATCGCCATCCTGGTACCGGCCTTGACCAGGTGGCTGGCCAGCGCGGTCACGCCGCCGACCGCGCCCACCGCCAGCTGGGGCAGCGAACCATCCTGTCCCGCAAGCAAAGCCGCGATGACGGCACCCGCGGCGGGGCGGACCACGGTGTGCAGCGCATCCCAGAAGGAATCGAAGTACGGGATCTTGTCGGCGACCACCTCGATCAAGAACAGGACCGCGGCGGCGATCAGCACGTCGGTGCGCTGCAGGGCATCCGGCACCGAGTCGGACAGGCCGGTGCGGCCGAAGAGGCCGAGCAGCAGCACCACGGCGTAGGCGTTGACCCCGCTCGCCCAGCTCGCGGTGAAGATCAGGGGAAGTGCTGACACGAAGTCATCCTAGGTCGAGACCCGAGCTCGCGCCCTGACCGCCGCGCGCCGCCAGATCGGCGTGCCTTCCTCGGTGCTGGTCAGCGCAGAGTGGCCCGGCTACGCAGGCGACCGAGCAGGATCAGCGCTACCAGGGTGACCAGGACGAGCAGCGTGGTGCTCGCGGCGGCGTCGAAGACCTCGCCGCGGTCGGTCTGGGCGAAGATGCCGACCGGCAGGGTCTTCCAGGTGGCCGGGTAGACCATGATGGTGGCGCCGAGCTCGCCCATGGACAGGGCGACGGCCAGCCCGGCGGCCGCACCGAGCGCGGGCAGCAGCAGCGGCAGCGTGACCTGGCAGAGCACCCGGACCGGACTCGCGCCGAGGGATTCGGCGGCCTCGCGGTACCCCGGGTCGATGCGATCGAGCGCGGCGGCGACCGCGCTGAACGCGTACGCCAACACGAGCACCGAATGCGCAAGGATGACAATCCATTTGGTGCCGCCGAGCAGCACGGGGCGCTCGTTGAACGCGATCAGCACGCCGAGGCCGATGGCCACCGACGGCACCGCGACCGGCAGATGGAACACCGCGTCGGTGCAGCGCCGCCACCAGCCGGGCGCCTCGCGCGCGGCCAGCGCCGCCCAGGTGCCGAGGATCAGCGAGACGGCACCGGCCAGCAGTGCGGTCTGCAGGCTTACCGAGAGGCTGGCCGCCTGCTCGCCGGACAGCACGCGCCCGAAGTTGGCGAGGCCGAGCTCCGACGGCAGCGGGCCGGTCCAGTGCCCGGCGAACGCGGCAGCGACGACGGTGGCGATCGGCGCGACGAACACCACGAACACGACGAGCGCGAAAACGGCGAGCACGACGGCCCGGCCGCGCTTGGTCCACATCAGCATCGCGTCAGTTCTCTTTCCTGGCCATGAACCGGGCGAAGATCAGCCGGTACCCGATGTACAGCGTGAGCGACAGCAGCACCTGCACCGAGGCGAGCACCGCGGCGCCGGGCAGATCGAAGGTGACGATGCCGCGGGTGTAGATCAGCGCGGGCAGCGTGATCACGCCCTTGGCGCCGGTGAACAACACGATGCCGAACTCGTTGAGCGTCAACAGCAATACCAGGCTGCCGCCCGCCGCGAGCGCGGGCCACGCCTCGGGCAGCACCACCTGGCGCAGCACCCGCCATGGCGATGCGCCGAGACTCGCCGCCACGTCGAGCTGCTCGCGCGGCAGTTGCGCGAACGCGGCGAGCAGCGGGCGCACGACGAACGGCGTGAAAAAGGTGATCTCGGCCAGGATTACGCCGAGCGGGGTGCCCAGGAAGTTCAGCGCGGGCTCGTTGTTCCCGGTGAGGCGGGCAATCAGCGCGTTCACCGCGCCAGCGGTGCCGTAGAGGAACGTGAAGGCCAGGGTGATGAGAAACGACGGCAGCGTCAGCACGGTATCGATGAGCCGCCCGATCACCTGCGAACCGGGAAACGGCACGAAGGCGAGCACGATCGCCAGAAACGTGCCGAGTACCAGACAGCCAGCGACCGAGCTCACCGCGATGAACACGGTGCGCCACAACGCTTCTCGGAACGATTCGGAACCGAGCACCTGCGACCAGACCGACGTGCCCCGGCCGGTCGGCGTCACGGTGGACTCGGCGAGGACCCGCACGATCGGGTAGACGGCGATGAACAGCACCACGAGCAGCGGCGGCAGGCTCCACAGCACCGGCTTCCAGTTACGTTGCCGCGCGGGCCGACTCGGCGACTCCGGTGCGGCGATCGGCTCGAGTATCGCGGGGATGCTCATGACCGGCCGCCCTCCGCTGACCCGCCGCACACCCCTCGGTCGCCCGCACACCCAATCGCATGCGATTGCGTGTGCGGGAAATCAGCAGGTGTGTGCGAACACTGGCTGCGCGTCATTGCTGGACCTCTATGGGACCGACGGCGCGGGGGATCAGTACGCCGGCGGGGTCGGGGAAGTGGACGCCGACTACGGCGCCGACGGCGGTGTCGGCCTGGCCGGGGACGTCGGCGGTGACCTCGTCGGTCAAGCCGTCGACGGCCAGGTGCAGGCGGGTGGCGGCGCCGCGCCAGACGGCGGAGAGCACCGTGCCGCGCAACGCGTCTCGCTCCGAGGTCGCGCCGACGCGCACGGTGTGCGGACGTACGCACAGCAGGGCGGGCGCGTCGAGGACCCAATTCTCTTGGCCGACACCGGGTGTGGGTGCCTCGGCGCGCAGCGTCTTGGTGCCGACGGTGACCAGTGCCGCCCCGCCCGAAAGGCGATTCACCGTGCAGGGCAGCAGGTTCGCACCGCCGAGGAAAGCGGCGGTGAAGTCGCTGGGCGGCCGCTGCCACAGGTTCGCCGCGGTGTCGATATCGACCAGGCGCGAGTCACGCATGACCGCGATGCGATCGGCCAGCGCGAGCGCTTCGGACTGATCGTGCGTCACATACAGCATCGCTGTGTCCGGCAATGCTTTTCGCAGTTGCTGCAGCTCGCCGAGCATGGACTGGCGCAGTTGCGCGTCCAGCGCGGCGAGCGGCTCGTCCAGCAGCAGCACCTTGGGCCGGATTGCTAGGGCCCTCGCGATCGCCACCCGCTGCTGCTGGCCGCCGGACAATTCCCGGGGCAGCCGCCCGGCGTAGGCGCCCATGCCGACCATGGCCAGCGCCTCGGTCACCCGGGCGCCGACCTCGGTGCGCGGCACCCGATGTGACTTCAACCCGAAGGCGACATTGCCGTGCACGCTCATATGCGGGAACAGCGCGTAGGACTGCACGACGACGCCGATGCCGCGTTTGGCGGGCGACAGGCCGGTGACGTCGCGCCCGGCCAGCCGGACCGCGCCCGAGGTCGGCCGGACGAATCCGGCCAGCGCCTTGAGCGCGGTCGACTTGCCGGACCCGCTCGGTCCGAGCAGGGCGACGGTCTCGCCCGCGGCGACGCGCAGCGTGAAATCGGCCAGCGCGACAGTGGTTTTGCGGCCGCTGCGGTAGCTGACCCCGACCCGGTCGAACACGATCGCCGGTTCGACGGCGGCGGGTAGGGACTGGACGGTGGTGGTTGATTTCGTGAGCGCGTCACCGGTGGACATGTCGACTCCCTTAGTGGTTGACGGCGTTTCAGCTACCGGTGGCCTTCTGGTAGGCGGCCAGGTCGCCGTCCAGGTCGGTGAGCACCTTGTGCCAATCGACCGGAAGCACCTCGACACCTTTGAGTGCCGCACTCGGCGACGGACCCGAGCCGGTGACCGGGGCATCGCGCAGTTCCGCGCGGGCAGGCACCGCGAAAGCGTCCGGGCCCAGCGTCTTCTGCACCTCGGCCGAGAGCAGGAACTCCATCAGCTTCGTCGCGTCGGACTTGTGCGGGGCGCCCTTGGCCAGGCCCATCACGTAGGGGACCGCGACGGTGGACTTCTTGCCGTCGGCGGCGGCGGGGAAGAAGACGGTGAACTTCGCCGCCTTCTCCTTGATGGTGCTCAGGTTCATCTGCACATCGCCGTTGGCGACGGTCAGCTCACCCTTGTCGACCTTGGCCTGCAGTTTGCCCGTCGACGAGGACGGCCCGACATTGTTGGCCTGCAACTTGTTCAGGTAGTCCAGCGCGCCCTGCTTGCCGAGCAGCTTCTGCAGCAGGATCAGCACGGCGGTACCGTCACCGGCCTGGCCCGGCGTCGAATACTGCAGCTTGCCTTTGAATTCCGGCTTCAGCAGGTCGTCCCAGGTGACGGCGGTGGGGTCGACCGAAGGGTTGGCGATGAAGCACAGATAGTTGTTGGCCAGCGTGACGTACTTGCCCTCGGCGTCCTTGTCGGTCGCGGGGACGGTGCTGGTGTCGACGCCGCTGTCCTGCAGCAGCCCACTGGCTTTCGCCTTCTGGATGAACGGTGGCAGCGTGACGAGCACGTCGGCCTGCGGGTTCGCCTGCTCCTTGTCGACCCGGTTGACGACCTCGCCGGAGCCCGCCTCGACCAGGTTGACCGCGATCCCGGTCTGCTTCTGGAATGCCGCGAACTGGGTCTGGTACCAGGGCCCGACGCCGTCGGCGGAGTACACCGTCACGGTCTTGCCGCTGGCGCTCTCGGTGCCGGTGCCACCGCAGGCCGCGGTGGCCGCGACGGCCGTGGCGGTGGCGAGCAGTAGTGCGGTGCGGGCGAGGGTGCGTGCCAGCTGGGCCGGCTTGTACGAAGTACGCACGATGACTACAACTTTCGGTTCGTGAGGAGTGTCGGAGTCGAAGGGGCGGGTGGACCGTCAGCGGCCGGGCCGGTCGACGGAGTCAGGTGTGGTCGGCCAGTACCAGTTCGGCGAACTCGACCACCGACGGCACGACATGGGTTGCGCCCGCCGCGCGCAGCTGCGCGTCGTCGTGCGCGCCGGTGAGCGTGCCAGCGACGATCCGGGCGCCCGCGGCCAAGCCGGTGGCGATGTCGCTAGTCGTATCGCCGAGCACCGCAACGCGATTCACCGCATCGGCGTGCAGTCGCAGCAGCGCGGTGAGGACCATGTCGGGGTACGGCCGACCGCGCCCGGCGTCGGAAGGCGCCAGGGTCAGGTCGGCGATATCCGTCCAGTCCAGCGCGTGCAGGAGCCGATCCTGGGTGCCGCGGCTGAAGCCGGTGGTGAGTGCGACCTTGACTCCCGAGTCACGCAACTTGGTAATGGCCTCGCCCGCACCGGGAATCGGGGTGATGTCGACCTCGTCGATCAGCGCCTCGTAGGCCTTCTCGAAGGCCAGGTTTGCTTCCTGAGCCCGGTCCTCGTCGCTCAGCAGCGCACGGAAGACGGCGATCTTCGACTGGCCCATCGTGTCCAGCACGTACTTTCGGGCCCGTTCGCGTTCCGGCCCTTCGGCTTCGATGCCCGCCGCGGTGGCGGCCGCGTCGAACGCGCGCAGGACCAGACCGCCGTCGGCGACGGTGGTGCCCGCCATGTCCAGCACGGCCAGTTGAATGGTGTTGTCAGACAACGCAATCCTCACAAATTCAGCAGGTCGGCGGTTTGTTCGCCGAGTGCGGGTCCAAGGGTCATGCCGCGGCCACCGGGTCCGGTGATCACCCAGGTGTGCTTGCCTGCCTTGGCGCGGGTGACGATCGCGGCCGGATCGACGCTCTGGCTGTACACGCCTGCCCAGCGCCGAACCACCTGCGGCAGTTTGCGTCCGAGCAGTTCCTCGGTGACGGCGGTGAGGTGCTCGTAGGGCGCCTCGTCCACGTCGAACGCGAAAGGCTCGTCGTACTCGTGGGTGTCGCCGATGGTGAGGCCGCCATGGAGCCGCTGCACGCAGAGCAGCTGCATCTTGTGTTCGGCGGCGGTAGCCGATTGGGACTGTTCGCGATTGAGCGTGTCCACCTCGTCGCCCGCGAAGCCGGGGTAGTAGCGGAAGCTGTCGCCGTCGGCGATGGCGGTGGTGAGTGGCTCGCCGAGCGGAGCGGTCTGCATCATCTGCAGCCGGACCCGGCGCACCGGCAGGTCGTCGGCCAGCTCGCGGGTCAGGCCGCTGTGTGCGGCGCCGGGACAGGCCAGTACCAGGTCGGCGTCGAAGTGGCGCCCCTGGTCGTCGCGCACGGTGGCACCGGCACTGGTGTCGATGACCGACCTGGCTTCGGTGCCTGCGTGGAAGGTGTAGCGGCCGCTGGCCGCCAGGTAGGCCCGCAGCGCGGGCAGCGCCTGCCGCGATTCGACCGCGGCGTCCTTCGAACAATGCAGTCCGGCAAAGAATTTCCCGCGCAACGCGGGGTTGATCGCACGCACCTGTTCCGGTTCGAGTAGCTCGAAGCCGCGGGCGTCGGCCGACGGTCCGGCCGCGGCGGCCTCGGCGACGGCCAGCTCGACGGGCGTGCGGACCAGCGTGATGGACCCGGCGGGACGGAACCCGACACCGGGGACCCGGCCGCCGATCTCCTCCCACAGCTCCCGCGAACGCAGCGTCAGCTCCAGTTCGGCGGCTGAGCGGCCGGACACCCACACCAGGCCGAAGTTGCGTACCGTGGCACCGCGAGCCTCGGTCTCCCGCTCCACCTGCACGACCTCGTGACCGCGGCGGACGGCGGCCAGGGCGTGTGCGGTGCCGAGGATCCCGCCTCCGATGATGACCAATCGCATGGACCCATGGTGCACATTGGTCTAGACCAACGGGTGTTTCCCGCGCTAACGCCAGGTTAACAATTGGTATAGACCAATTGTGGGTATGCTGTGCCACATGGAAGCAACGGAGGTGGACGGGGTCGATGCCGGGGTGGCATCCGGCGAGATGCCCGGCGGGCGAGCCGAATTCGCGCTGCCCGACCGGTTGCCGAAGTCGTATCGCGTGCGCACCGAGCTCGAGACGATCCTGAGCGATCTGGCCGAGGGCGATCCGGTGCCGTCGGAGCGTGATCTGGCGGTCCGGTTCGAGGTGGCGCGCGAGACGGTCCGTCAGGCGCTGCGAGACCTACTGGTGGAGGGGCGAATTCGCCGGCAAGGTCGCGGCACCGTGGTCTCCCGCCCGAAAATGGTGCAGCCACTGTCGCTTCGCTCCTACACCGAGGGCGCCATCAGCTACGGCCGCGTCCCCGGGCGACTGCTCGTCAGCTGGGACGACGTCCCCGCCGACGCCGACACCGCCCGCGATCTCGCTGTGCCAGTGAGCACTTCGGTCATGCACCTGGAACGAGTCCTGCTCGCCGACGGTGAACGCATCGGCCTGGAAAGCACCTACCTTCCCCTCCACCGCTTCGCAGACCTCCGCACCACCTACGACCCCACCACCTCGCTCTACGCCGCAGTACGCGACTCCGGCGTAATCTTCGGCCGAGCCACCGAACGCATCGAAACCGTGCTGGCCTCGCCGCGCGAGGCCGCGCTGCTCGAATGCACCACGGCCTTACCCCTTTTGCTGCTGCACCGCCGCAGCCTCGACGCCGCGGGCGACCCGATCGAGCGTGTCCGCGGCCTTTACCGCGGCGACCGCATCGCTTTTGAAGCCCACCTCACCAAATAGAGCGGCTTGCGACCAATAGCTATTTACAGCTGTCGGAAAGAGGGGAGCCCCAGGTCGCATACCTTGGCAGAGGCGGCCTGGGGCGTTCGTGATCAAGGTTAGCATTCTCGGGTGGCCTTCACCAGCTCCGACGACTTCAGAGCTCTGCTGGCGCTGCCTCGGTTGGCGCCGTATGTCCGCGAGTGTTCCGGTAACGACTCGACAGCCCTTGACCTCTATGCCTGGAACGTTGAAGTTTCGGCAGCATGTATGGAGGTCCTTGCCTATCTCGAGGTGATGCTCCGGAACGCAGTGGACCGCGAATTATCTGTGTATGCGGAGGAATCCAAGCGGAAGCTACCGTGGTTCCTCTGTCCGTCGGTCACCGGCGAGGCTACCGAGGCAATCACTCGCAGTATCGAGGCGACCAGAACGCGTCTCCGAAACATCAGCCCAGCTCGGGACTCTCGGGATCAGATCGTAGCGGGGCAGACGTTCGGATTCTGGAGCGAATTGTTCGGTGGTAAGCACGAGGAGCTGTGGCGTGCTGCGCTGAGTAAGGCGTTGCCTGGGACGCCGTCAGGTCGGCGAAAGAATGTCACCGCCAAGCTGGAGCGCTTGCGGCCGTTCCGGAATCGGTTAGCGCACCATGATTCGCTGCTGGCGCAGGATATCTTGTTCCATCTCGACGAGATGCTTGCACTCGCTGAATGGATCAGCCCTGATGCGCGGGCATGGCTCGAAGAGCGTGAACGTGTCACGGCGGTTTACCGGCGACGGCCGGTGATGCCCGTCGACACATTGGTAGTTCCCGCACAATCTGCGTGGAGCCTGTACGAGAAGTGTTTTGCGTATATTTGCCCTCCCGCTCGAAACTTTCGGCCGGCGGCATACCTGGCGTTCTATGCCGACAAGGAGATAAAACCGGCGGTTCCTCGGATCCTGTATCACCGAGATAACGTCGAATGGACGGCGGCCGAGGCGGCCAGATTGGCTAGCCTGCAAGGGGATTCTTGCCGGAACGATCGCAAGATCGGCACGTTGATCAGCGCGAGTCAGTCTCTCGGCCCCTGGACCGACGGTCGATATCAAGTCTTTCTGCTGAGCCGGAACGGCGATCCGAGTCACATTCAGTTGAAAGCTGGTATCCCGCACCGCCAGGTCGGTCGTGGCTCGGCCTTCGTCCAACGGCATCGTTATCTGTCACATCATTCACTGCAGTCGGCCGACGATACCAGTCAGCTGAAGTAGGCAGGCTGCTACCGAACGCATCGAAACCGTGCTGGCCTCCCCGCGTGAGGCCGCGCTGCTCTAATGCACCACGGCCTTACCCCTTTTGCTGCTGCACCGCCGCAGCCTCGACGCCGCGGGCGACCCGATCGAGCGAGTCCGCGGCCTTTACCGCGGCGACCGCATCGCTTTTGAAGCCCACCTCACCAAGTAGCTCAGGCGGGAAGCAGTCGGCCCATCGAGTGGATTTCGTTGACGTCGGCGCTGGTGATGAAAGACCAAGGGGCGGTGAAGAAGCCGTTTTTGCCCCAGTTGGGGCCCCATGAATTCTCGACCGTCACGCCGTTGGCGTCGTAGGCGACGATGGTTACCTCGTGGCCGCCCAGGATTTTCTCGCGGGTTGAGGGGTGGTAGTTGTCATTGGTGCTGTCGAGGTTCTCGAAACTTTCCCTGGCGTCGAAACCGAAGGGGACCGGTAGGCCGGATGCGATCGCCTTCTTGATGTTGGTGACGATATCGCCCTTGGTGAGATCCAGTGCTCCGGACAGTTTGTAATGGGTGGCGTTCGCGCGTTCCTTGGCGTCGGGCTGGGTCGTGTAGTCGAAATCGCCCTGCCAGTAGTCGGCTTTGGTGTCGATGCCCTGCTGCTGTTCCAGCGGCAACGCGACGCCGGCGTAGGTGCCTTCATCGTCGCCCTGCGCGATCTGCGAATAGATGAACATCGGGGCCATCGGGTCGCCCGCGATTTGCTGCTCGTTCATCAGTACCCCGTACCCGGTGTACCCGGTCGCCCAGGTGACGCATGAGCCGACCGGACCCTGATCGCCTGCGGGTAAAGCGTACTGGCGCAGCGAATATGCGGCAGGCGGTGCACCGACGGCGCCCAGCTGAACCGGCAGCGCCGTACCGACGGTGGTATCCCGCCCGAGACTGTCGTGCGCGGCCGCTCGGTCGAGTCCGAACGCATGATGCTTGATCTGCGGAGCGGGTTCGTCGGGGGCGGCGTGCGCGGTGGCGGACACCGCGAGGCTGATTCCCAGGGCCGATACGAAGGCGGCGGACAAGCGCGAATAATGCAAGGTTCCTCCTGCTGAGCCCCACGATCCATCACTTCCGGATGGAATGATCGGTGAACTGAACAGGGAGTGTTCCACGACATTTCGGCGGCGACAATATAAAAATCGCCCTGATTTATTTAAGTCGTTGTTAACGACGGTGTCTCGCAAGTAAATTCACCCAAGTCGCCCACCCGCACTGTGATTCGATGCGGCCGTATTGCGGCCGACTGGGCGGATATGTACCGTGCCATGGTATTTCCGCTCGGAAGGATGAGGCATGGCGCGAAAATGGAAGCTGGTCTGCGGCCCCGTCGCGATGTTCCTCACCTTGGCGCTGCACGGCACCGCCGTCGCTGAGCCGGGTCCCGCCGGTGGGCATTCTTACGGTTTGGTGGTGACGCCGAACCTGCCTCGGGTTCCGGAGCCACGCGCCGCCGTCTTCGGCGCGCAGACCCTGCCGTATCTCCAGCAGACCCAGACCGCGGATCAGTGGTGCTGGGCCGCCGACGGCTCGTCCATAGCCACCTATCTGCATCATCCGATCAGCCAAAATCAGTACTGCGCACTGGTTCACGGCGTCAGTGCCGCGGGCGCCTGCCCCAACGACGAGGCCTCGCTCGAGCAGATCGCGTCGGCTTTTCGGGGGATCGGTTTCGATGCGGCCGTGGGGGCGCCCTTATCGATGGCCAAGGTCGTCGACGAGATCTCGGCCGATCGGCCGATCCTCACCGGTATCGCGTGGGCGGCGGGTGGCGGGCATGCGCAGGTGATCTACGGCTTCGACGTGGACGCGGGGACGATCACCTACGGGGACCCCTGGCCGTCCTCGCGGCGCACCGTCACGCAGTCGATCGACTCCTACACCCGGAACGCGGACTGGACGTGGTTCGGCGAGGATTACGGCATCGCGCCCCGATGAGCGGATCGGTCCGGCGTTTCGCGGTCGGACTCGTGGCGGTCGGTGTGGCCCTGTCGGGGTGTGCCGATCACGGCGCACCCGCGACGGCGTGGGAGAACGAGCCGGACGGCAGCGTCATCGACGGCGCGCTCGACACCCCGGCGGCGCAGCGCCTCGTTGGATCGTTCCTCAGATCGTCGGGTACGCCGAATGATGGTGGAGCCGCAGCGTTTCGGCGAGACGGCGGACCGGTCACGGTGTATGCGATCGATCCGTCGTTCCGTGCCGATCCCGGACGCACCCTCGAGCGCGCCGGGATCGAGTCGTATATCGCGGTGCCGGTTCGCGCGGCCGGGCGCAGTGCCGCCGATACGGTGCAGTTGGCGCCGTCGCCGCCGTATCTGCCAAGGGCCGTGGCCACAGGGGTGGAGGAGACGAGTGAACCGCGTGCCGCCGAAGCGCGGCTGCTACTCGACTACCCGACCCACACCTGGTTCGCCTGGACGCAAACCCGCGTCACCGTGATCTCCTCGGGCACCACCCCCGCGTTGACGGGCAAAGAATTCGACGCCGAGGGCTTCCGCTCTTGGCTGCGAACCCGTTGACCCGCCTATGCGCGCGCCGCCCACGGAATCGTCGGCGAGGCGCCAATGTGGGCGCCGCCCTGTTCGCTCCGGATGAGCCTCATGGCCGCCCTCTTGTGCATGTTGCCGGGTTGCCGTGCCCTGTTCTTCGTGAAACTGCTGGTATCGCATAACTGCAAAACGGTGTTTTGTGAACGATGACACATGGGTCGTTGTGATGTACTCCCGATCACACATCCCGCTGGCCGGAGCGGTAGGTAGTGGCTCCGGTTCGTCGAGTAGGTCTTTCAAGAGGTAGTTGTTGCCGCAGGCTTCGCGGGCCGCACTCTGTGTGTTGGCCCGTACGCCTTGGTGTTTCGAGCACGTTCGACTCAGGAAGGAGGCACCAGGTGGGTATCACTCAGTTTCGCGCGGCATCGCGTCGTCGGTGGCCGTTGATTCTCTGTCTTGTCGCAGCATCCGTCGTGGCCGTAGTTCAGACGGGTGCGGCGGCGGCGGATCCGCAACCAGCACCCGTTCAACCGGCCCTGCCGTTCCCGGTGCCGCCCTCCCCGCCGGAACTCGATCCGGCCTTCTACGATCCGCCCGCCGACGTGGTGGCAGCGAAAAAGCCGGGCGAGATCATCGCCGCGCGCGAGGTGCATCTGGCGTTCTATTCGGTGATCCCGTTCAACATCGATGCCTGGCAACTGTCGTTCCGATCGACCAACACCCGGGACGAGCCCGTCGCGGCCGTCACCACGGTGATGAAGCCGCGTGGCGACAACGGCGGGCAGGCACGAAATCTGCTGTCGTATCAATTTCCCACCGACTCGCTGGCCCAGTACTGCCAACCGTCCTATGTGCTGCAGCAGGCGTCGGTGCCGGGCCAGATCACCGGTCAGTTCGACATCCCGTTCGAATTCGTCGCACCCCTCACCGGTCTCGGTGCGGGCTGGGTCGTCAACATGCCCGATCATGACGGCCCCAACACCGCGTTCGCCGCGGGTCCGCTGGAGGGCCGGATCACCCTCGACAGCATCCGCGCCGCCGAGAATTTCGCGCCGGCGGGCCTGCCCGGCCGCGAGACCAAGGTGGGTATCTCCGGATACTCCGGTGGCGCCATCGCCACGGGCCATGCCGCCGAACTGCACGCCTCCTACGCGCCGGATCTGAATATCGTCGGCGCGATTTCCGGTGGCAATCAGCCGGATCTGCGGGACACGATCGCGCTGGCCAACAACAATCTCGGGTCGGCGCTGATCATGGGCGGCATGATGGGTGTCTCGCGGGAGTACCCCGAACTCGATGCCTATTTCAAGCAACATATGAACGGCTTCGGCCAGGCCATGTTCGGCTGGCCGAAGAACTCACTGTGCCTGTGGGGTGCGGGCATCCTGCCGTTCGTGAACATCGTGGGATTGTTCGACAGTCCCGACCCGTTCCATGATCCGGTGCCCGCCAAGGTATTCGACGCTATCTCGCTTGGCCATTCGACACCGGATATGCCGCGGTTCCTGTACCAGTCCAATCCCGACGAATTCGCTCCGGTCGGCCCGGTGAATCGTTTGGCGGACAAGTACTGTCAGGATCCGAAGGCGCGGGTGACCTATGTCCGCGACAACTTCAGCGAGCACATCACCCTTGAAATCGTCTCGATCGCAAGGGTTTTGACGTGGCTGAAGGATCGCTTCGACGGGGTTCCCGTGCCGGACGGCTGCGATATCCATCAGGAAGGATCGATGGCCCTGGACCCGGCGTCCTGGCCGGTCTGGCTGCAAGGAGTGAACACCCTGCTGGGCGGCCTCCTGCAGCAGCCCATCGGCAGCCGCCGCTGACCTCCGCCTGCTGCGCACGGAATCGTCCGCGATTCCGTGCGCGGGGCGCCGATGTGCGCGCGGCACAAGGTATTTCCACTCAGCTGACCTGCGGGGCGACCTTGGCGCCGAGCAGTTCGATGTTGTGCAGGACCTTTTCGTGCGGCAGCGTGCCGACGCTGGTGTGCAGCATGAAACGGTCCAGACCGAGGGTGTCGCGGATGTCGGCGATTTTTTCGGCGACGTAGTCGGGGTTGCCGACGAACAGGGAGCCTTCCTTCGCGCGGAGGCCGTCGAATTGGGCCCGTGTCATCGGCCCCCAGCCGCGTTCGCGGCCGATGACGCTCATGGCTCGGGCGTAGGGCTCGTAGAAGTCGGCGACCGCTTGTTCTTCGGTGTCGGCGATATAGCCGTGCGCGTGCACGGCGACCGGCTGCTTGTCGTGGCCGCCCTCGGCGAGGGCGCGGTGGTACAGGTCTACCAGCGGCTTGAAGCGGGCGGGTTGGCCGCCGATGATGGCGATGGCCAGCGGGAGGCCGAGTAGGCCTGCGCGGATTACCGATTCGGGGCTGCCGCCGACCGCGATCCAAACCGGCAGTGGCCGGTTGTCGGTGCGCGGGTAAATGGTCGCGTCGCGCAGCGGCGCGCGGAACTTGCCGGACCAGGTGACCGGCTCGTCGTCGCGGATGTGCAGCAGCAGGGCCAGCTTCTCTTCGAATAGCTCGTCGTAGTCGGACAGGTCGTAACCGAACAATGGAAACGACTCGGTGAAGGAGCCGCGCCCGGCCATCAGCTCCGCGCGTCCGTTGGACAGGCCGTCCAGCGTCGCAAAATCCTGGTACACCCGTACCGGATCGTCCGAGCTCAGCACGGTGACCGCGCTGGTCAGCTGGATCTTCTCGGTCCGCGCCGCGATGGCGGCCAGGACGACGGCAGGCGAGGAGGCGGCGAAGTCCTTGCGGTGATGCTCGCCGACGCCATAGACGTCCAGTCCGGCCTGGTCGGTGGCGACGGCTTCCTCGACCACCTGGCGCAACCGCTCGGCCGCACTCGGCGCGGGCCGGTCGCCGACCGGGTAGACCTCGGCGAAGGTCGTGAGTCCCAATTCCACGGTCGAGCCTCTTTCTTCAGTAGTGTCGATGTCAACCAATACCGTAAACGGACCATGGTCCGTAGGTATTCCGCCTGGCCGCCGGTGCCGTGTCGGTCTGGCGCTCGAGCGCTCGTGACGGGGTCCGATTACGCTGTTCGCTATGTCTGTCCGCACTCGCAAGCCGCTCGTCGCCGGCACCCTGTCACCCACCCGCGAGGTTCCGCGCACCATCGAGCGCCCGGAGTACGCGTGGAAGAAGACCGTCAACGAGGGACGTGAGCCCTGGGTGCAGACGGCAGAGACGATCGACAAGATGCGCATCGCGAGCAAGATCGCGGCGCAGGCGCTGGCGGAGGCGGGCAAGGCGGTCGCGCCCGGCGTCACCACCGACGAGCTGGACCGGATCGCGCACGAGTACATGTGCGACCACGGCGCGTACCCGTCGACGTTGGGCTACAAGGGCTTTCCGAAGTCCTGCTGCACCTCGCTGAACGAGGTGATCTGCCACGGGATTCCGGACTCGACGGTGATCGAGGACGGCGACATCGTCAATATCGACGTCACCGCCTACATCCACGGCGTGCACGGCGACACCAACAAGACCTACCTGGCCGGCGACGTGGACGAGGACGTCCGGCTGCTGGTCGAGCGGACCGAAGAGGCCACGCTGCGGGCGATCAAGGCGGTCCGGCCCGGCCGGGCGCTGAACGTGATCGGCCGCGTCATCGAGTCCTACGCCAACCGATTCGGCTACGGCGTGGTCCGCGACTTCACCGGCCACGGCGTCGGCCCCACCTTCCACAGCGGCCTGGTGATCCTGCACTACGACCAGCCCGCCATCGAGTCGATCATCGAACCCGGCATGACCTTCACCATCGAGCCGATGATCAACCTCGGCGGCATCGACTACGAGATCTGGAACGACGGCTGGACCGTGGTCACCAAGGACCGCAAGTGGACCGCCCAGTTCGAACACACCCTGGTGGTCACCGACACCGGCGCAGAAATTCTCACCCTCCCGTGACGCACCTCGCCAGCCGCACGCCTCTTGATTTCCGGCACCCGGAATCGCATGCGAATTCCGGTGCGGAACATCAGAAGGCGTGCGGCTGTCGGTCGGCGCGGTGAAGGGGGCGCTGCTCGTCGCGGGGACCACCTCGGACGCGGGCAAAAGCGTTGTGGTGGCAGGCATCTGCCGGATGCTGGCGCGGCGCGGGGTGCGGGTTGCGCCGTTCAAGGCGCAGAACATGTCGAACAACTCCGTGGTCACCCTGGACGGCGGCGAGATCGGGCGGGCGCAGGCACTGCAGGCGCAGGCGTGCGGGCTCGAGCCGAGCGTGCGGTTCAACCCGGTGCTGTTGAAGCCGGGCAGCGATCGGCGCTCGCAGCTGGTGGTACGGGGTAGGGCGGTCGGCACGGTCGGCGCACGCGACTACTTCCAGCACCGGCAGCGGCTGCGCGAGGTGGTCGCCGACGAACTCGCTTCGCTGCGTGCCGAATTCGATGTGGTGATCTGTGAGGGCGCCGGCTCGCCCGCCGAGATCAATCTGCGGGCAACGGATCTGGCGAACATGGGGCTCGCGCGACCCGCCCGGCTTCCGGTACTGCTCGTCGGCGATATCGATCGCGGCGGTGTGCTCGCCCACCTCTTCGGCACCGTCGCCATCCTGGAACCCGAAGACCAGCAACTTATTTCCGGATTCGTGATCAACAAGTTCCGCGGCGACGTCGAACTGCTGCGTCCCGGCCTGGACCGGCTGACCGAGCTGACCGGCCGGCCAACCCTCGGCGTGCTCCCGTACGCCGAGGACCTCTGGATCGACGCCGAAGACTCCCTGAGCACCCTGGCGGACGCACCGGTCGGTCGCCCGAGCCCGCCGGTCGGCGGCGAGTGGCTGACCGTCGCCGCCATCCGGCTGCCGCGCATCTCCAACTCCACCGACATCGAGGCGCTGGCCTGTGAGCCGGGGGTTTCGGTGCGCTGGGCGAGCGAGCCGTCCCGGCTGGCCGGGGCCGACCTCGTGGTGCTGCCCGGCAGCAAGGCGACCGTGTCGGACCTGGAATGGTTGCGCCGCACCGGGATTGCCGATGCCCTGCGCGCACGGGCATCGTCGGGTGGGCCGATCCTCGGCATCTGCGGTGGCTACCAGATGCTCGGCAAGCGAATCATCGACCCGATCGAGTCGGGCGCGGGCTCGGTCGACGGACTCGGCCTGCTCAACGTCGAGATCGAATTCGCCGACCCGAAAGTGCTGCGCCGCACCAGCGGTCACGACGCAACGGGAATTCCGGTGCACGGCTACGAGATCCACCACGGACGAGTAACCACGAATGCGGATCCATCCTGGCTCGACCTCGCTGGGGAACCGGAAGGCAGTGTGCGCGAAGCGCTCTGGGGCACTCACCTGCACGGCCTGCTGGAATCGGACGAATTCCGCCGCAGTTGGCTCCGCTCGGTGGCCGCGGCCGCCGGACGCACGGGTTTCGTTGTCGCCGAAGACACTTCCGTCGCCACCGTGCGCTCGACCCAACTCGATCTACTTGCCGACCTGATCGAGAATCACCTCGATCTAGCCCGGCTCGACCGCCTGCTCACCGACGGCGCGCCCCTCGATCTGCCCACCCTGGCGACCCAGGCGCTCCCCACTTCGGCAATCTCGCGTACCTGAACTGTTGACGCCACGTACGCTGCCCCTTACCTTTCAGTAAGGAATTCGGCTCCGGGTAAGGCGCACGGGGCGATGGGTGTGGGAGTAGCACGGGTCGGTGAGCGAAGTGGCAGAAAAGAAGTCCAACAGCAGGGCGGGAAACGTGGTGTCCGCGACCGTGACCAGCAAGGGGCAGATCACCATTCCGATCGACGTCCGGGTCGCGATGGGTCTGCGCGCCGGGGTCAGGGTCGCCTTCGTGCCCACCGTCAACGGCACCTACGAATTGGTGCCGGAGACCCGAACCATCAAGTCGCTCAAGGGCATAGTCGGCTGGTCCGGCTCGCCGATCGGCCTCGAGCAGATGAACGAGGCGATCACCGGAAACGTCGTGGAAGGCAAGCAGAAATGATCGGTCTGGACGCCAATGTGCTGATCCGATACCTCACCCAGGACGATCCGGAGCAGTCCGCGCGCGCCAATCAGGTGATCGACGGACTCAGCGAGAGCAGGCCCGGCTACGTGACGATGATCGTGCTCGCCGAGATCCACTGGGTGCTGCGCCGCGGCTACAAGCAGGACCCGGAGGCGGTCACCGACGTGCTGCTCGGCCTGCTCGACTCGACCGAGATCGTGGTCGAACGCGCCGACACCGTGCGCCAGGCGCTGCGCCAGGCCGCCGACGGCGCCGATTTCGCCGACGCGCTCATCCAGCAACTCGGCCAGGAGGCGGGTTGCGACCTCACCGTCACCTTCGACCACAACGCCGGTGAACGCGCCGGTATGCGGCTACTGGCCTGACACGAAGACAGGACTTCGTTCAGCTGAGCCGTGTAGCGTCATTCGGCATGAAATCTCGGCAGATCACGGTGGGCGACCGGGCATGGACCGTGCGCGTAGACGGCCCGGAATCCCGGCACAGCGTGCTGCTGTTGCCCGACGCGAATGACCCGGCGGACGTCTACGACCAGGTATGTGCTCGATTGCACAATTCGGATCTGCGCACCGTCGTGCTGGAGTCGATCGACGGTCTCGACGCCGCGGGCGTCACCGCGATCCTGGACCAGATCGGCGTGCCATGGGCGAACGTGGCCGCGCGCGGCACCGGCGCGGAACTGGCGTGGCGGGCCTGCGCGGCCGGCTTCGGGCGCTTCATCAGCCTCGTGGTGGCCGATCACGGCCATCCGGCGGCTCCCGGCCCGGACGGGACCGTCGCCGACGCTACGGTCCGTCCAGTGGAGTTGCCGACCACGGTGCTGGTGACCAAGAACCTGCCGCGCTCGGTGGCCGACGCCTCCGGACGCTTCGTCTACGGCGAGTTCCGCGTGGTCGACATCGACGTCACCAACGTGGCGACCGAGGCCGACCACGAGCTGGCCACCGAGATCGTGCTACGCACCAGTACCTGGTGAGCTGGACTCGGCTCGATAGTCCGTCAGCCACTTCAGCCAGCTGTCGAGTTCGGCGAAGGCGTGCGCGAGCGGCTCCGCCGAAGATAGGAACACGTCGTGCTTGGCGCCGTCGATCGGCACGATGTTGGTGCGGTCGCCCAGGCAGCCCGACCAGCGCTGAATCTGCTTGACGTCCAACACCGCGTCGGCCACGTCGACGGCGGGGCCGTAGCGGCGGGCAAACTTCGTTATCCGGGAGCGCAGGATCAGCGACGGAACGCCGATGTCGAGCCCGGCGTGCAGTTGCGCGTGGCCGTTGCGGATCGCCCGCAGCCAGCCGAACCGAACCGGGAAGCCGTGCAACGGTTTCCAGTCCAGGTTGTAGTCCCACTCGCCGGCCACGCTCTGATGCAGGCTGTCGCCGTAGGTGCTGACCTTTGCGCTCGGCAGCTCGAACATCTTCCGAAAACGCCCGATTCCCTTGATGATCGGCGTTCCGACGGTCCGGTAGTAGGACGGCCCGTGCAGATCGAACCAGGGACTGTTGAGTACAACGCCGGAGATACCGGCCGTTGCCGTGCCGACCGTCCGGTTGAGCCGATCCAGCCACAGCGGCAGGATCAGTCCGCCGGTCGAATGCGCGTTCAAAACGATCGGCCCGCCGGTCTCTTCGCGCACGATTCGCAATGCCTCGTTCAACTCGGCGTCATACAGTGCGAGATCGGTCACATAATGCGGTGTCTGCCCGTCGCGCAGTGACCGTCCGCACTTTCGCAGATCCAGCGCGTAGAACTGGTACCCCTGTGCCGCGAAATGCTCCGCGAGATGTTCCTGAAAGAAGTAGTCGGTGAACCCGTGCACATACAGCACGGCCCCCGCGGTGGCCTCGACTTTTCCGCCGGGCAGATAGCGCACCAGGGTGGCAACGGCCTCGCCTTCGCCGTCGGGATCCGGGCCCAAACTCAGCGTGCGCTGCTGGTACTTCTCGCCGAGGACATCGGCTTTCCACTGGCCATCGCCCTGGGTGTCGGTTATTGGAGCGGCAAGTGAAGTTTCCTTTGTCACATACACAATCTAGGTCACATTCGGCGGGTTCGGCGCGGGGGATCGACGTGGTGAGGTGCACAATTGGGGCTAGGTGAACGGCGGGTAACCTAGCTCCCGCCATGGTTTACGAACCGGAACCGAGGCAATAACACGTAAGCACCGTGCCCAGGCAGGTCCACCCGCCCGGTGGGCCCGCGTAGAAGGACAAGGAAGTCGATCTAGCCGTGCCGAACGCTGCCATGACTGAAAAGACCGATGTTGTACTCATCGGCGCCGGCATCATGAGTGCCACCCTCGGTGCGCTGCTGCGCCAGCTGCAGCCCGATTGGTCGATCTCCCTGTTCGAGCGGCTCGATGCCGCGTCGGCGGAGAGCAGCGACCCGTGGAACAACGCGGGCACCGGACACTCCGCGCTGTGCGAACTGAACTACAGCCCGCAGAACCCCGACGGGTCGGTGGACATCAGCAAGGCCATCGACATCAACGAGCGGTTCCAGGTGTCGCGCCAGTTCTGGTCCTACGCCGTGGAGAACAACGTCCTCGGTGACCCGTCCAGGTTCATCAACCCGATTCCGCACGTGAGCTTCGTGCACGGCGCGGACAACGTCGACTACCTGCGCAAGCGCTACGAGGCGCTGTCGCGGCATCCGTTGTTCGAGGGCATGGAGTACATCGACAGCCCCGACGAATTCGCGCGTCGGCTCCCGCTGATGGCGCGCGGTCGGGACTACTCCGATCCGGTCGCGCTGAACTGGACCGACGGCGGCACCGACATCGACTTCGGCTCGCTCACCAAGGAACTGCTCGCCTACCTCGGCGCCAGCGGCGCGGATCTGGCCTTCGGCCACGAGGTGCGCGACCTGTCCAAGCAGTCCGACGGGTCATGGCTGGTCAAGGTGCGCAACCTGCGCACCCGCGAAACCCGCACGCTCATCAGCAAATTCGTCTTCGTCGGCGCGGGCGGTGGCGCGCTGCCGCTGCTGCAGAAGTCCGGCATCAAGGAGATCGACGGCTTCGGCGGCTTCCCGGTGAGCGGTCAGTTCTTCCGCTGCACCAACCCAGACCTGATCCAGCAGCACGAGGCCAAGGTGTACGGCAAGGCCGCCGTCGGCGCACCGCCGATGTCGGTGCCGCACTTGGACACTCGCGTCATCAAGGGCGTGCCCGGCCTGCTGTTCGGCCCGTACGCGGGCTGGACACCGAAGTTCCTCAAGGAGGGCAAGCTCACCGATCTGTTCAAGTCGGTGAAGCCGAACAACCTGTTCTCGCTGCTCGGCGTCGGCGTCACCGAGCTCGGGCTCACCAAGTACCTGGTGAGCGAGCTGCTCAAGTCCGAGGCGGGCAAGGTGGACACGCTCAAGGAGTTCATCCCGCGCGCCGACGGCCGGGACTGGGAGCTGATCACCGCAGGCCAGCGCGTGCAGGTGATCCGGCGCAAGGGCGCGGGCGGCGTGCTCGAATTCGGCACCGCCGTCGTGGCCGCGGCGGACGGCTCCATCGCGGGTCTGCTCGGCGCCTCGCCGGGTGCGTCGACGGGTGTCACCGCGATGCTCGACGTGATGCAGCGTTGCTTCCCCACCGAGTACCAGGCTTGGACGCCGAAGCTCAAGGAGATGATTCCCTCACTGGGCGTCAAGCTGTCCGAGGACCAGGCGTTGTTCCACGAAGTATGGGATTGGACGTCCAAGACGCTGAACCTGACGGGTGGCACAGATAACACGCCCAAGCACGCGGGGGTCGCGGCAAACCGCTAGGTGTGATAGCAACAGGCGATGATGTCAACGGTTGCTCTCAAACGGTCATGGGCGTTGGATCTCGACAACGCCACCCTCTATCAGCTGTTGAAACTTCGCGTAGAAGTCTTTGTCGTGGAGCAGAAGTGCGCGTATCCGGAACTGGACGGGCTCGACCTGTTGCCGGAGACCCGGCACTTCTGGCTCGATGACGAGGGTGAGGTGATCGCCACGCTGCGGTTGCTGGAGGAGCACGAGGACGGGGTGAAGTCCTTCCGCATCGGCCGCCTCTGCACCGTTGTCCCGGCACGTGGCCACGGCTACACCACCCGCTTGCTGCAGGCCGCGCTCGCCGAGGTCGGCTCGGCGACCGTGCGGTTGAACGCGCAGACCTATCTGGTCGACATGTACGCCAAGCACGGGTTCAAGCCCGACGGCGAGGAATTCGACGAAGACGGGATTCTGCACATTCCGATGCGCAAAGGGTGATCGTCCGGCCGCCGCCCTCGTTGCAGACCTGCGACGAGGGCGGTTGGCTGTTCGGGGCAGGGCAGCGTCGGTGGGCGGGGCGAGCGCGCATAGAGTTGGGGCGTGTCTTTGTCCCATGCCGAAACAGTGCCGTCGCCGCACTCGCCGACCGGATCACGCACGCGTCCGGCGGGCGACGGGGAAGCCGGTTTTCCGTTCTCCGCCGTGGTCGGTCAGGAGCGACTGCAACTGGCGCTGATCCTGTGCGCGGTACACCCCGGCATCGGCGGTGTGCTGGTGCGCGGCGAGAAGGGCACCGCGAAGTCGACCGTGGTGCGCGCGCTGGCACAGTTGCTGCCGCCGGTGGTGGACGAGACCGGTGCGCGGCCCGCGCGGCTCGTCGAGCTGCCCGTCGGCGCCACCGAGGATCGCGTGGTCGGCTCGCTCGATCTGGAGCGGGTGCTGCGCGACGGCGAGCAGGCGTTCCGGCCCGGCCTGCTGGCGGCCGCGCATCACGGCGTGCTCTACGTCGACGAGGTCAACCTGCTGCACGACCACCTGGTCGACGTGCTGCTCGATGCCGCGGCGATGGGCCGGGTGCACATCGAGCGCGACGGCGTCTCGCATTCGCATCCGGCACGTTTCGTGCTCGTCGGCACCATGAATCCGGAAGAGGGTGAACTGCGCCCGCAGCTGCTCGACCGGTTCGGGCTCACCGTCGACGTGGCGGCCTCGCGCAACGTGGACGTCCGGATGTCGGTGGTGCGGCGACGCCTCGACTACGAAGCCGATCCGGCGGGGTTCGCCGAGAGCTACGCCGCCGAGGACCGGGCGGTCGCCGAGCGCATCCTCGGTGCGCGGGATCGGGTCGCGCAGGTCGGGCTGGATGACGGGGAATTGCGCCGAATTGCCGCGCTGTGCGCCGCATTCGACGTCGACGGCATGCGCGCGGACCTGGTGGTCGCGCGGACCGCGACGGCACACGCCGCGTGGCGTGGCGCGGACGCGGTCACCGAGGAGGATGTGCGGATCGCCGCCGAACTCGCGCTGCCGCATCGGCGTCGGCGTGATCCGTTCGACGAGCCGGGAATCAGCGAGGACCAGCTCGACGACGCGATGCGCGAGGCCGCCGAGGAAGTGGACCGCGAGGCGCAGTCGCCCAGCGACACAGACGAATTCGAGTCGAGCGAGCAGGGGCCGGAGCGGGCGAATCAGCCGGAGTCCGAGGATTTCGGCACCGATCAGTCCGCCGCTGACGGGGATCAGAACCCGGACGATGACCCGGACTCCCCGCCCGACGGTCCCGGCAGCGGGCAGCGGCCGAGCGCTCGCGAAGGACGCAGTGGCACACCGGCTTCCGCTGCCGCGTCGGCGCCGCGCTGGGAAGTGCCCGGCATCGGTGAAGGAGCTCCCGGTCGCCGCTCGCGCGCCGAGTCGCGGCACGGCCGGGTCGTTCGTCCCAGCACCGATACCGCTACCGGTCTGCACCTGCTAGGCACCGTGTTCGCCGCCGCGCCGCATCAATGGTCGCGTGGCCGGGGTGATGGCCCGCTGAAGTTGGCTGCCGAGGACCTGCGTGGCGCGTATCGCGAAGGGCGCGAAGGCAATCTGGTCGTTTTCGTGGTCGATGCTTCCGGGTCGATGGCGTCCAGGGATCGGCTGTCCGCCGTCACCGGCGCGGTCGTCACATTGCTCCGCGATTCCTACCAGCGGCGCGACAAGGTCGCGGTCATCACGGTGCGTGGGCAGGACGCCGAACTTGTGCTGCCGCCGACTTCTTCGGTCGATATCGCCGTGCGCCGGCTGTCGGCAATGCGCACCGGCGGCAAGACGCCGCTCGCCGCGGGGCTGTTGAAGGCACGCGAGATCGTGCTGCGGGAGCGGGTCCGCGACCCGCGTCGTCGCCCGATGCTGGTGCTGCTCACCGACGGTCGTGCCACGGGCGGGGTGGACCCGCTGCCGCGCGCCCGTGCGGCGGCTGCCCGGCTCGCGAACGATCGAGTCACCTCGATCGTGGTCGACTGCGAGCGCGGAATGATCCGGCTCGGTCTCGCGGCCGAGCTGGCGCGCGAACTGCGCGGTGGGTACCTGAGGTTGGCTGAGCTGACCGGAGATTCGGTCGCCGACGTGGTGCGCGCGGGGGCTGGGCGGTCGACGTCGGTGCGCGCGGCTTGATGCGCGGCTGGTGGCCGGGCGTCATTACGTGGGAGTTCGGCGGCCGCGAGACCGGCGTCGGTGGCTGACACCCGTGCATCGAAGCGGTCAGGCGCACCGTTCGAGTAGTTGTGGGTCGCTTGCTGTTCGGTCAGGGTGCTGGCGAGGACCGGTCGGTGGATCGGCGCGACGATGTAAGCGGCTCGACGACGAGTCGTGGACTGACAAGGAGATTCGATGCCTAAGGGTGTTCCGGAGACCGTGCCCGACGACGGACTCACCACGCGCCAGCGACGGAATCAGCCGGTGCTCGCGGTCCATACCGGCCCGGGCAAGGGCAAGTCGACCGCGGCGTTCGGGATGGCGCTGCGCGCCTGGAACCAGGGTTTCGATGTCGCGGTGTTCCAGTTCGTGAAGAGCGCCAAATGGAAGGTGGGGGAGGAGGCCGCCTTCCGCACCCTCGGCACCCTGCACGAGCAGACCGGCGCGGGCGGCGCGGTCGAATGGCACAAGATGGGCGAAGGCTGGTCCTGGACCCGCAAGCCGGGCACCGACGAGGACCACGCCGCCGCCGCGCTGGCCGGGTGGCAGGAGATCGCCCGCAGACTGAAGGACGAACAGCACCGTTTCTATGTCCTCGACGAATTCACCTACCCGCTCAAATGGGGCTGGGTCGACCTCGACGAGGTCGTGGACACCCTCACCAACCGCCCCGGCAACCAACACGTGGTCATCACCGGCCGCGACGCCCCCCAGGCCCTCATCGACGCCGCCGACCTAGTCACCGAAATGACCAAACTCAAGCACCCCATGGACGCGGGCCGCAAGGGTCAACGAGGCATCGAATGGTGAACTCCCGCACCTTTTCTCGGGATCCGCACCCGGTATGGGGCCCTAGGGTCGGTGCGGATCCCGAGAGGGAGTGCGGATTCCGCCGCGGTCGGGCGGGGGGTGGCCGGTGAGTGCGGGGGTGCCTGCTGTGGTGATCGCCGCGCCCGCTTCGGGGAGTGGGAAGACCACGGTGGCGACGGGGTTGATCGGGGCGTTGAGGCGGGTTGGGCATCGGGTTGCGCCGTTCAAGGTGGGGCCGGATTACATCGATCCGGGGTATCACGGGTTGGCGGCGGGGCGGCCGGGACGCAATCTCGATCCGGTGCTCGTTGGGGCGGAACGTGTGGTGCCGCTGTATCAGCACGGTGCGCGAGAGTGTGACCTGGCGGTGGTCGAGGGGGTGATGGGGCTGTTCGACGGCCGCATCGATGAGAACCATGTCGGTCCTGTCGCCGAAGGGTCCACCGCGCAGGTCGCGAGTCTGCTCGGCGCGCCCGTCGTGTTGGTGGTCGACGCGCGCGGGCACAGCCAGAGTTTGGCGGCGCTGCTGCATGGTTTCGCGACCTTCGACAGCAGTGTTCGGCTCGGCGGGGTGATCCTGAACAGGGTTGGCAGCGAACGGCATGACCAGGTGCTGCGGGCGGCGTGCGATCGGGTCGGATTGCCGGTGCTCGGCTCGCTGCCGCGGCTGGCCGAATTGGAGGTGCCCTCGCGGCATCTCGGGCTGATCCCCGCGGTGGAGCACGGGGCCGCCGCGACCGCCGCCGTGTCAGCGATGACGGATCTGGTGGCGGCCCATGTAGATCTGCCCGCCATTGCCGCGCTGGCGCGTTCGACCGCGGCAGGCCCGGCCTGGGACCCGGTTGCCGAGGCGCACGGTCCCGATGTCGCCGCGCAGGCGGAGACGGACAACTCGACTCGGGGCGCGACCGGGTGGAACGACACCCGCTCGGGCCCGTTGATCGCGATGGCCGGTGGCCCCGCCTTCACATTCGGCTATGCGGAGCACCGCGAGCTATTGCTGGCTGCCGGAGCACAGGTGGCGGTGTTCGATCCGCTACGAGACGAATTGCCGAGCGGTACAGCAGGTTTAGTGCTCCCCGGCGGTTTTCCGGAGGAGCACGCGGCGGAACTGGCGGCGAATACCGCCTTGCTGAGAGCCGTGGCGGAGCAGGCCGGGCGGGGGATGCCGGTGCATGCGGAATGTGCGGGATTGCTGTACCTGACACGCTCACTCGACGGCCATCCCATGGCCGGGGTGATCGACGCCGACGCCGAATTCGGCCCACGCCTGACCCTCGGCTACCGAGACGCGGTGGCGCTGGCGGATTCCCCGCTGTGGCGCGCCGGGGAACGCGTCCGTGGGCACGAATTCCATCGCACTCGCCTGGTCGTCACCGGCACGGACACCCCCGCCTGGGGTTGGCACGGCAACGACGGTACGCGGATGAGGGAGGGCGCACTAGTTCACCAAGTGCACGCCTCCTACCTGCACACCCACCCCGCCGGAAACCCCGAAGCCACAACCCGATTCGTCGCAGCCGCCGCTGCCAGGGTGTGCAGTGGCTGACCTCGTTGTCGGAGTGGGCCTACGCCCGGACACTTCCGCTGATCTGATCTTGGCGGGGGTACGTAAGGTGTTGGGCTGCAACGAGATCAGCTGCCTGGCGACCATCGATCGACGCGTCGCCGAGCCGGGACTGCTAGAAGCGGCAGCTGAACTGGGCGTGCCGATACAGACCTACACCGCCGCGGAACTGGCCGAAGTGCCTGTGCCGAACCCGGATCCGCGAACCGCCGCCGCGGTGGGCACGGCGAGTGTCGCCGAGGCAGCGGCCATCCTCGCGGCCGGTGGCGGCACCCTGGTTGTGCCCAAGCAAACTGTGCAAGGCGTGGTTATCGCAGCGGCACAGCGCATCCCGGGCTGAGCGCGATGCCTGGCGACCCCGCCGCCCTGAATCAGGTGAACCCGCGGTCACCGAGTGGTTTGATAGCGGAGTGGATATCCGAGGGATCGATAACGTGCTGGTTCCCGTGGGCGACCTGGCCGCGGCGGTGGAGTTCTATGCGAACCAGCTGGGGCTCTCGGTGCGATTCACGGTGCCCGAGCGCGGGATCGCCCTGTTCGGCGTCGCGGCGGAAACACCGGGCATCATGGCGATGGTCGACCCGGCCGCAGGCCAGGGGGCTCCCCCCGCCATGCGGGTCTGGCTCGAGGTGCCCGACGCGCAGGCGGCCGCGGCGGAGCTCGAAGAGCGCGGTGCCGAAATGGTCACCGCGCCCTTCGAAGTCGCGACCGGGTGGAGTGTCGAGGTGTCCGATCCATGGGGCAATGTCATCGGCCTGACCGACTACCTCAAGCGCCCCGAGCTGGCCCGGCCCGCGTACTGACCTACGGCGCGACCGAACCCCAGTCGGCGAAGCCGGTGGGATCGTGCCGTCCGAGGCTGGCGTGCTCGAACAGGCCCCAGCCCTCGGCGTCGCCGCAGCGGGCGTGGGCCACGTGATCGATGACGCCGTAGGGAATTCGGGCGGCGATGGCCGGGTCGGTCAGGTCGTACGTGCTGGACGACGACCAGTCGCGCCCCTTCCACTGGCCGTGCAGCCAGTCCGGATCGCCGCCGTACCCGCAACCGACATGCAGCGGCACATTGGTGCCCGTGGTCACCTCGATCTCCAGCGGCTTCCCGTCCGGCGTGGTCAGTTCGAGCCGCGCGCCGACCGGAATCCTGGTGCCGGAACGGTAATCGATCGAGATGCGCGGCCAGCCGAGCTGCTCGGTGCGCCCGTCCGGCCAGATCCGCACGGCATCGTTCAACGTGCGCTTGCCGTCCGGCTCCTCCTGCACGATGATCACGATCGCGAAATCGTCGAACCGCAGCGGCACATACATCCACCAGAAGCCGCCGGACGGCTCACTGGCCATCCGGCCGGGCGGCTCGCTCTCGCCGACCGGGCGGATGCCCCACGACCGATCCCTGGTGCCGGTCCACACGGCCGGGTCGACGGTGATGTCGTCCCCGTCGACGTGCAGCGTCCCCGCCCACGAGCCGACCTGGGCGAACCGGCTCGCCTCGATGATCGGCCGATTGCCCGACAAGATCAGGTGCGGCTGCTCCTGGACGGTGGGGAAGGCGCCCTCCCAGGTGAGATCGAAGGACAGCTCGTCGTGCTCGCAAATCACCCGGAGTCGCTGCAGCGGCTCGACCACCTCGATGCGATAGCCGCCGACCCGCTGCTCAAGGCCGCGCTCACCGAGCGCGTCGGAGAAGCGGACACTGCGCTGCACGTCGCCGCGGCGGACGAGGGCGTAGGCGTCGGTCACGCCGAGGTTCGGGTACACCCCGAACCCGGTGATGAAGAAGGTGCCGCCGTCGCGATTGTGACCGTTGAAATAGCTTCGGTCATAGAAGTTCCGGTCGCTGCTGGCCACCCGGGCCAGCGATAGTCCGGTCTGATGAATTGGGTACTCGTCCAACGGAACTGGCATGGCTTATCTCAATCCCACTCGTAGGTTCCATCGAGCAGCCGCTCCAGGCTGGCTCGGTGCATCACATAGTCGTCCCGGTCCGGGGTGTCGGTGTCCTCGCCGAAATGGATCATCCGGCGCTTCACCCTGGCCATCACGATGCCGTGCCGCAGCGCGGCGTAGACGATGTGCCAATCCAGGTTCCGCACCGAATGACCGGTCAGCTCTTCGTATTTCGCGACGACGTCGGCGCGGCGCAGGAAGTCGGGCAGGCCAGGCTGATCGAACCGGGTGGCGATGTCCTGGAAGAACCGGTGGATGAAGATCACCCAGGCGACGTCGAGTTCGCGCGGACCAAGCGCGGCCATCTCCCAGTCCAGCACCGCCGCGGGCTCGAAGTCGCGGTAGATGATGTTGCCGGGCCGCGCGTCACCCCAGCTGAGCACGTCCGGTCCGGGATCGGCGGGCCAGTTCTCGTCGAGCCAGGCGAAAGCCCGCTCGAGCAGCGGAATCTCGAAACCGTCGTCGGCCAAAGCCCAGCGGTACCAAGCCTTCTGGGCCTCGACGTGCCTGCGCAGCGACTGGCCCGGCCCGCGCAGGGCCGGGAAGTGAACCGCCGGATCCGGAATGGCGTGCACCTTCGCAATCACCTCGACGGTGTTCGCGGTGAGCTGCGCGCGTTCCGCCGCGGTCGCGTCGAACAGCCAGCCGATGAACACGTACGGCGGGTTGTCCGTCGGGACGCGTCCGTCGACCCGTTTCATCACGAAAAACGGTGTGCCGAGTGCCTTCTCGTCCTCTTCGAGCCAGCACAGCCCCGGCACCGGCACGTCGGTGGCCGCGGCGACGCCTGCCATCACGTGGTACTGGGTGGCCAGATCGTAGGTCTCGAACACCGGGAACGACCCGGTCTCCGGCGCCATCCTGGCGACGAACGACCCGCTCTCGTGCCGCCCGTCCACGCTCCACTCGGCATCGAAAAGGATGGATGTGCTCGACATCCCGCCCGCCTGCGGGCGCGACAAGTTGGCGACCTTGGGCGGATGATCGGCGGAGACCCTCGAATCCAGCCAGCGCGCCAAGTCCTCGGCGAGCACGTCGAGATCGCGCTCGCTCACGGTCAGCTGCTGCCGCTTGGCGGGATCCGGATCTTCGGCCATCGTTGTCCTCCTGACGCCATGAAGCGCGGGCGTGCCTGCGCACAGCCCACATCGGCGGCGGTCCGCCGCGATACGCGACAGTAACTCGTTCCAGTCGGGCCGTGGGCGGAAAAGATCGAGGTTCGGCGAACCCGCTCACTAGCCGGAACCGGGCCTTGACATGGGAGTACCGCGCCTGCGCTCGCCCTGTGCCTGCTGGCACCACCGGCTAGGTGTGGCTGGCACGTACGACTGATGAGGGAGGCAAAGACCAGGGATTTCCTGGAGGTCTGCGCACCGTGACCCTCGATACCGTCGGTTCGTCAAGAGTGTTCGGATCGGGAGGGTTCGTTTTGAGTGCTGTCAGTACGGAGTCGGTCGATCGGCACAGTGCCGCACCAGCCTCGGACCTCAAGAGTGCGGACTCGAGGTGGAACCTGTTGACCCGCATCGCCTTCCGGTTCTGCTTCACCTATTTCGGGCTGTTCTGCCTGATATTTCCGCAGTTCTTGTTCGTGTACGCCGGGGTGCTCGGTCCGAAGCTCCCCGAACGCGCGATCAATGGATTCCTGTATCCGTTGAGCCCGGTCTGGGAATGGGTCGGGCGGCAGGTCTTCGACGCGGACGTTGCGCTGCACCTGGATTCCGGCAGCGGCGACCAGGCGATCATCTGGGTATTCCTGTTCAGCATCCTGGTAGTCGCCGTGCTGGCGACGGTGCTGTGGACCGCGCTGGATCGCCATCGCCCGAACTATCCGCGGTTGCTCGCCTGGTACCTGCTCTTCCTGCGACTGTGCCTCGGCGGCCAAATGCTCTTCTACGGCATGGCCAAGGTCATTCCGTCCCAGATGCCGCAGCCGCCACTGGCCACCCTGCTCACCCAGTACGGCGACTTCACCCCGGCGGCCGTCCTCTGGATGCAGGTCGGTAGTTCGCCCGTCTACGAGATCCTGCTCGGCTGCGCGGAAGTGCTCGGCGGCCTGCTGCTGTTCCTGCCGCGGACCGCGACGCTCGGCGCGATGATCAGCCTGGTGAGCATGATGCAGGTGTTCATCCTGAACATGAC
The DNA here is from genome assembly GCF_044455225.1 of Nocardia sp. NPDC051321. Lineage (NCBI taxonomy): Bacteria > Bacillati > Actinomycetota > Actinomycetes > Mycobacteriales > Nocardiaceae > Nocardia > Nocardia sp. NPDC051321. Next base: position 241,728 of record NZ_JBITEM010000012.1, read on the forward strand.
CTTCGATGTGCCGGTGAAGATCCTGGCCGGTCACCTCATGCTGATCTCGCTGGTGCTGCTCGCGCCGCAGGCCGGGCGGCTGGCGAACGTGCTTGTGCTGCAACGGTCGTCGGATCCTGCCACCCAGCCTGATCCGTTCCGTTCGCGTCGCGTCCGGCTGATCGCGGCCGGTGTGCAGGCGGTGCTCGCCGTGTGGGTGCTGCTCGGCCAAGTGCAACAAGGGATGGAGTTCTGGAACGAAAGTGGCGGCGCCGCGAAGCCCGCGCTGTACGGGATCTGGACGGTGTCGGAGTTCAGTCAGGACGGTCAGCCGCTCCCGCCGCTGACCACCGACCAGGACCGTTGGCAGCGGGTGGTTTTCGACATCGGCGGCATGACCTATCAGAAGATGGACGGCACGCTGGTGCCGGTGGTCGGTGCCGTCGACAGCCAGGCACACACCCTCACGGTGTCCCAAGCGGCAGGTGACACCTTGCCCGGGCGTATCGCGCAAGCGCAGCCGACCCAGCTCGCGTCGTTCACCTACAGCCAACCCGCGCCGAACCGGTTGCACCTGGACGGCCAACTCAACGGCCACCACGTGACCCTCGCACTCGAACAGGTGGACCTGAAGTCGTTCCCGTTGCGCGGCACCGAGTTCAAGTGGGTCCAGGACTACCCCCACTTCAGCTGACCAACGCAGCCGCACGCTCTCCACGGGCGTGCGGTTGTGTTCAGCCGATCGTGATGGCGTCGAGGCGGGTGCGCAGGAAGTCCGCGGAGACCACCGGGGGTAGGCCGCTTACTCGTCCGATCGGTGGTTCGAGTGGGGTGACGACGGCGTCGTGGTCGAGTTCGTAGAAGTAGATCAGCGACACCAGGTCTTCCTCTGGCGCTTGCGCCTGCGGCGGGAGCACCCGGTGCCGCCCGGACGGCCAGCGTTCGCCGCTCCAATAGGCAAGCAGGTCACCGATATTCACCGTCAGGGCGGCGGGGTCGTAGGGTGCGTCGGCCCAGCCTTCCGCCTCGGTGAAGACCTGCAGGCCGCCCGCGCCGGGCTCGCGGTCCAGCACGGTGACGGTGCCGAAATCGGTGTGCGGGCCGATCCGGAACTGGCCGGGCTGTGGTGCGCCGACCACGGTCATCGGCGGGTAGTGGTTGATGTTGCAGGTCCAGGTGGGGCGGGCGGCCAAGGCCTGAAATGGGTTGGCGGGCAGGTGAAGTGCGGCCGCGAACAGGGCGAGTAATTCGTCGGAAAGGGTGTGCACGGCGGCGGTGTAGGCGGTCGCCAATTCACGCAGCTCGCGCACCTCGTCCGGCCAGACGTTGGGCAGGAACCAGACGTCGTCGACCCGTCGATCGCCGGTCGCGGTGTCCGCGCCGACGGCGAAGGTCTCCTTCAGATCGGGCGGCGTCTCGGTGCCCTCGGCGTAGCCGTTGGCCTCCTTGCCCGGCCCGATCCACCCGCGCCCACCGACCGTGACGGCGTACTTTTCCTTCACCGCATCCGGCAGCGCGAAGAACCGCCGCGCCGCCGCGCGCACCTGCCCGGCCAGACCCTCCGGTACACCGTGCCCGTGGACCAACAGGAACCCGGCGCGACGCAACCCCTCGTCCACCTCGCGCTCGACCTCGGCGGCCGCGGCACCGCCGGTTCGCCACCAGGACAGATCGATCGATGCGATCGCGTTCATCAACGTCTCACTCCATGCTGCGGCACGTCAGGTGCCTCGACCTCATCGGCGACGCCGATATCTTCGTTCCAGAGCGCACGGTTCTCGGTGATGAACTTGGTCATCATCTCGACGCACCGATCGTCCTCCAGAACCGTTACCGCGACACCGTTCTCGGCCAGCCAGTCGTGGCCGCCGTAGAAGGTCTGCGATTCGCCGACGAGCACCGAGCCGATGCCGAACTGGCGGACCAGGCCGCTGCAGTACCAGCACGGCGACAGCGTGGTCACCATGATCGTCGACCCGTAGTCACGGCGGCGGCCCGCGGCGCGGAAGGCGTCGGTCTCCGCGTGGATGCTGGGATCGCCGGACTGCACGCGGCGGTTGTGGCCGCGGCCGAGCAGCGTGCCGTCGGCGGCGAACAGTGCCGCGCCGATCGGGATGCCGCCCTCGGCGAGCCCGAGCTGCGCCTCGTCGTAGGCCACCTGGAGCAGTTGTCGTGCCGGTATCGACTGCGTCATGGGTCAAGCCTCCAAGGGAACGGCCCTTACCGCAACGTACAGATCGTCCGCACAGTCCTGCGGCGCGGATGACAAGATGACCGTATGTTGCCCACCGTGCGCGAAGTGCTCGACGATCAGTTCGCCGCGGCCGATCCGCTCGTCTTGGCCGGTCACAGCGCGCTTGGGCGGGCGGTGCGCTGGGTGCATTCGAGCGAGATATACGAGATCAGCCCGTTGCTGTCCGGTGGTGAACTGTTGCTCACCACCGGGCTCGGCCTGGCCGGGATGGACGCCGGGACGCGGCGGCATTACCTGCGGGAGATCGCCGGTCGCGGGGTGGCGGGGGTGGCCGTCGAGCTGGGCCGCACCTTCGACGCCATCCCGTCGGACATGGTGGCGGAGGCGTCGCGGCACGGCCTGCCGCTGATCGCGTTGCGCGCCGTGGTGCCGTTCATCGATCTGTGCCGGGCCGCGAATACCGAGATCGTGTCGCGGGAGGTGCGTACGCTGCGGCTGCTCAACGAGCTGGCGCGGGACCTGACCGGCGAGCTGGCCGCGGGCAATGGGCTCGCCCAGCTACTCGCCAGGATCGGCGAGGTGACGGGTTGCCCGCTGATCGTGACGAGCGGCAATGGCGCGTTGATCGCCGCGCACGGCGTCGATGATGATCGATCCGCCTGGGCCGCGGTCGAATCCGCGACTGCCTCCGCATCGATCCGGGCCAGGGACAACACCTGGGGGACGCTGACCGCGGGGCCCGGCTCGTCGCTGGACGGCACTACCCTCGCCACCGTCCTCGACCAATCCGCGCCGAGTCTCGGTCTAGCGCTGGCGCATTCGGGTGCGCCGACCGGTCGCCCGCAACTCGCGGCGACCACGTTGCTCGCGGATCTGCTGGACGGCAAGCCTATTCGGCAGGCCGACCTGAAGGTGCGGGCCGCCGGGGCGGGCGTGCCGACGCTCGCCGGGCGCACGCTGGTGCCGGTGGCGGTCGACGCTCCCGATGCCCGCATCGCGACCCGCCTGATCGACACCGCGGCAAAGGAACTCGGCAGAGCCGGTCTGGTCGCCGAGGTGCACGCCACCACCTACGGGGTGCTCGCACTGGACGAGGCAATCGCCGACCCGGTCGGCGAAACGGTCCGCCTGCTCCGAAACGCCTTCGCCACCAACACCATCGAGGGCGTCACCCTGGTGGTCGGCGATCCGTGCGAGTTCACCTCCGCCGCCCTCACCGGATCGCTGGACGCCGCTAGGTCCGCGCTGCGCCTGGCCACCCGCCACCGCGGCGACTGGCTGGCGGGCAGTCCCGTCTCCACCTGCCGCGAACTGGCCACCGAACTCGTCGTCGAAGCCATGCCCGCCGGCGAACGAACCCGCTTGATCGCCACCACCATCGCCCCGCTGATCGCCTGGGACACAACCCATCACAGCAAGCTGACCCGCACCCTCGAGGTCTACCTGCGCCACGGTGCCAGCCCCACCCGCTGCGCCACCGCCCTGCACATCGGCCGCCAATCCCTCTACCAGCGCCTCGACCGCATCCGCGAGCTCCTCGGCTACGACCCGGCCGCCCCCGCCCTCACTGGTACCCTCCTGCTCGCCCTCTGCGCCCACCGCCTGACTACCCCCGCTTAGTTGCGGCAGTGGCCAATTGCGATCCAGTGGGCTCGCAAACTGGGCAGACCAGTGTGGCCGTTGTTGTGTGCTCAGGCGGTGACACGGCGGCGGGCGAGGGCGAGATAAGCCGCGGCGGCGAGGACGAAGCCTGCGAAGAAGGTGATGTCGCCAAGGTCGGGGAGTTGTCGGACGACGTAGCCGGTGAACTTGGCCTGGTTGGAGAACAGCAGGACCGAGATCGCCAGGCCGAGTAGGAATGCCGCTATGCCTGGCCAATTGGTGTAGGCGCGGTTGTAGAGCAGGTCGTCGATCTTGCGGCCGCGGCGCAGGTATTGGTCGACGAACATCATGCCGAGCCACGGGCCGATCCAATACGCGACGATCAGCAGGAACGCCTCGTAGCTGGCCGCGGCGTCGGGCAGCGCCCACCAGGCGACGAGGAAACCGATGGCGCCGAAGCAGATCGAGACGACGGCCCGCTGCGTGCGGACCGGCAGCTCGAGGCCGATCGTCACGAATGCCATGGCGCCCGAATACACATTCAGTGCATTGGCCGCGACGGCACCGAGTGCGATGGCAAGCAGGGTCAGCTTCGCTAGCACGCCGGGCAGATTCGCGGTGAACACATCCGTCGGGCTGCCCTGCGCCGAGCCGACGATGGTGGCCGAGGCCGCGCCGAGCGCCGACAGCCACAGACAGGAGACGAACAGTCCGGCCCCGGCGTAGCCACCGGTGGCTACCCGCGACACGGCCTTGGGCAGGTAGCGAGAGTAGTCCGCCGCGTATGGATTCCAGCCGCCCGCATAGCCGAACGCGGTGCCGACCGTCAGCAGGAACCCACCGATTCCGCCGACGCCACCCGACGGCGCTGCGGCACCGAGGTCGGCCTTGCTGACGATCACGATGGTCACCACCAGGAACACGATCGCGAGCACCGGGAACACGAATCGCTCGAACGCGTGCACCAGGTTGTGGCCGAACGCGGCAAAACCGGTCTGCACCAACACGATCAGGACCAGCGCCGTGAGCTTGGGCACGCCGGTCAGCGTGCTCAACGCGAACGCGCCGCTGACGCTGTTGGTGGCGAACCAGCCGACCCCGCACATGATCGACATGAACGCCGCGGGCAGCGCGTTGCCCCGATACCCGAACGCCAAGCGCCCCACACCATCTGGGGTACGCCGTGGGCGGGCCCACGCGCGGACAACACGTAATGCGCTGCCGCGCCGAGCCCGACGCCTACCGCCAGACCGAGCGTCGCCTGCCAGAAGTTCATGCCGAACGCGGTGACCGACAGCACGCCGATGAAGACGGTGGCGAATTCCAGGTTCGGCGACATCCAGGTCCAGAACAGCTGGCGCGGGCCGCCGTGCCGGGCGTCGTCGGGGATGTATTCGTTGCCGCCCGGTTCCACCGCGATGACGCGGTCGGCGTAGTCGGACGCCGAGGGCGTGTCGTCGGTTAAAGCCATGTATGAACACTCGTCGGTCCCGGGCCGGTGGGCAACGGACGAACCGTACGCCAGTCGGCGCCATGGAGTGGACAGTTCGCCCGTCCGGGCCGGCTCATCCGGTGACGGCGCCGACCTGGTTGCGCCAATTCGGGGTCGGCGTGAAGAACTCGCCGCCGGTGCGGAAGGCATCGCCCGCGGTGGCATCGCCGCGCAACTGCGCCATCAGCCACGCCGTCGGATACCCGAGATAGCCGTACACCCCTGTCCCGCACGGAACCGACGCGGCCGCGCAGTCCGGCTGGCCCTGCACGTCGTTGTGATTCGGCCCGTTGAGCGTGCCCCAGGCCTTGGCCAGATTCGCCGGAGTCGCCTCGTAATACGCCTGATTCGACTGCAACCCCTCCGCCTGCCACGGCACCAGCTGCTGCGAGGGCGAGATGAGTCCATCAGCGGTCCCGTTCACCAGGAACACCGAACCCGTTGTCAGCGAACGGGTATCGGCACAGGTCTCGGCGGTGGAACAGAAGTGCTGCGCCGGAAGCTCCAGCGGCACCGCGGTTTTGATCGCCCCGCCCGAATCGCGCAGTGCGTTCAGCACTCCGGCGGCTCCTTGCGAATGACCCATCGCGCCGACCGCCGCCTTGTCCAGCTTCCCGTAGAACACGCTCGCCGGATCATCGCCCTGCGCGAGCAGGTACTCCAAAGACTTCCGAATGTCGGCCCCGGACCCGGTTTTCTGATTCTCGGTGCCGATCACGACAAAGCCCCACGACGCCAAATGCCGCAGCAGATAGGCGTATTGACTCGGCACCGCATCGGTCCCGTCACCCCACAGCACGATCGGATGCCGTTCGGTACCCAGATCCGTCGGATACCAGACATCGAACTTCGCCCCGGTGCTGTCACAGCACCCGAACCCGAGCCGCTCGGTCACCGCCGCCGGACCCGCCTGGAAATACTTCGACTCGACACCTTGCGTCGGCACAAAGGGTGCCGGATCAGCGTGCGCCACACCGGCTGTGGCGGGCACGACAGCCAGAGCTATCGAGGCGGCCACCAGCTGTACTGTCCGGCTCGAGCGGTTCATCCGCCCGAGTATAGGAACGATCAGCCGATGGCCGATTCGGTGCGCACCGGATCCGCTACCGTTTCCCGCCGCACCGCCCGCCGACCAGCGGTGACCGAGTCGATTGCCGTCGCGCCGAACCGAGGCCGTAGGCTCGAAAATTGTGCCGAACACGTCAGACCACACCGCCGACCAGGCGGTATCCGATACCGCCTCGCCCAACGAGGGCGACCCGAACTATCTGGTCGGGCTCGATCTCGACGGCCGCCGCGTCGTCGTGGTCGGCGGCGGCACCGTCGCGCAGCGCAGGCTCGGGCTGCTGATCGCCTCCGGCGCGGACGTGCATGTGGTGAGCCGCGAGGTCACCCCCGCGGTCGAGGGCATGGCGACGTCCGGGCAGCTCACCGTCGCGTTGCGGGCCTACGCCGACGGCGACCTGGACGGCGCCTGGTACGTGATGGCCTGCACCGACGAACCGGAGACCAACGCGGCCGTCGTCGAGGAGGCCACCCGCCGCCGGATCTTTTGCGTGCGCGCCGACAACGCACGGCTCGGCACCGCGGTCACCCCGGCGACCGCGCGCTACGACGGCATGACCCTCGGCGTGCTGGCGGGCGGCCAGCACAGGCGCTCGGCCGCTGTGCGCAACGCCCTGCTGGAGGCGCTGCAATCCGGTGTGGTGACCGATGATTCGACGCCGATCACGCCGGGCGTAGCACTGGTCGGCGGTGGACCAGGCGACCCTGACCTGATCACGGTGCGTGGCCGCCGCCTGCTCGGCCGCGCGAATCTGGTGGTCGCCGACCGCCTCGCCCCCCCGGAACTGCTGGCCGAACTCGGTCCCGACGTCGAGGTGATCGACGCGGCGAAGATCCCGTACGGACGAGCGATGGCCCAGGACGCGATCAATGCCGCGCTCATCGAGGGTGCCAAGGCGGGCAAGTTCGTGGTCCGGCTCAAAGGCGGCGACCCGTACGTATTCGGCCGGGGCTTCGAGGAACTCGAGGCGTGCGTCGAGGCGGGCATTCCGGTCACCGTCGTCCCCGGTATCACCAGCCCGATCTCCGTCCCCGCGGCGGCGGGCATCCCGGTGACCCACCGCGGCGTCACCCACGAATTCGTCGTGGTCAGCGGCCACGTGGCCCCCGACCATCCCGACTCCCTGGTCGACTGGCCCGCCCTGGCGCGCCTGCGCGGCACCATCGTCCTGATGATGGCCGTCGAACGCATCGAACAATTCGCCACCGTCCTCATCGAGAACGGCCGCCCGGCAACCACCCCGGCCACGGTCATCCAAGAAGGCACCATGCGCACCCAACGCGTCGTGCGCGCCGCCCTCGGCACCGTCGCCGCCCGCGTCAAAGCGGAAGGCATCCGCCCACCCGCCATCGTGGTCATCGGCCCCACCGCAGCCTTTTCCGCGCCAAGCACCACGGAAACGGCGTAGCCCATCCTCTACAGTGGCTCACTGTGCTCCAGAATCCCGCTGCGCGGATGCAGTATCCAGTGACAGAGCGGGCTTTCGGGCTCGCGATTCTCGTACTCAGCGGGATGCAGCTGATGAGCGTGCTGGACGGCACGGTCATGATTCTGGTGGTCCCGCGGTTGCAGGCGGATTTCGGGATGTCCGCGTCCAGCGCGAACTGGGTGATCACGTCCTACGCGCTCACCTATGCCGGGCTCATGCTGCTCGGCGGGCGGGTCGGTGACGCGTTCGGGCGCAAGAAGATGTTCTTGCTCGGGGTCGGCCTGTTCACCGTGTCCTCGCTGCTGTGTGGTCTGGCGATCAACGGCGGGATGCTGATCGGTATGCGGGCCGTGCAGGGCGTCGGTGCGGCGTTCGCCTCACCCACGGCCCTGGCCCTGGTCGCCACGACCTTCGCGCCGGGCAAGGCGCGCAATCAGGCCATCGCGATCTTCGGTGCGATGGTCGGTGTCGGTTCGGTCGGCGGATTGGTGGTCGGCGGTGCGCTGGCCGATGTCTGGTGGCGCGGTATCTTCCTGATCAACGTGCCGATCGGCCTGCTGGTTTTCGTAGGGGCGCTGCGCTGCCTGCGGGACACCGAACATCATCGCCTCTCCCTCGACGTGCGCGGTGCCGTGCTGGCCACGATCGGCGTCGCCACCCTGGTGTTCGGCGGCATGGAAGGGCCCGTACTGGGTTGGGGGCACCCCGCGATCATCGGTTCGCTGGTTACCGGCGGCGTCCTGCTGATCACCTTCGTCCTGACCGAGCGCAACGTGGACAATCCGCTGCTGCCCTGGTCGCTGTTCAGCAGCCAGGATCGGGTCGCGACCTTCGTCGCGGTGCTGCTGGCCAGCGGGGTGATGGGCGGCATCTCGGTCTTCGGCGCGCAGTATGTGCAGAATGTGCTGGGCTACAGCGCATTACAGGCCGGTCTGATCTTCATTCCGTTCACCATCGGCATGGGCATCGGCGGCGCGTCGACCTCCAAACTGGTCATGCGGTTCGCGCCACGGATCCTCATCGGTGCCGGCGCGGGCCTGGCCGCCGCCGCCCTGCTGTTCAGCTCGACCCTGGACCGCACCGCGAACCTGCCGACGCTGCTCGTGCTGTTCCTCGTGATCGGCACCGGTGTCGGCATAGTGCTGGTCATCGTGCCGCTGTGCCTGATCGTAGGCGTCGAGGTCACCGAGATCGGCCCCCTGAGCGCGGTCGGCCAGATGTTGCTGGCGTTCGGACCGGCCTTGGCCCTGGGTTTCCTCGGCCCGGTCGTGATCTCGCGCAGCCTGGCGCTGGGCGGCAGCGACACCATCAAGCCCAGCGCCATGAACACCGCCCAGCTCGACGCGCTGAGCAGTGGCTACACCCTCGCGCTGTTCCTGTGCGGCGTCGGAGTGCTACTGACCCTGCTGATCGCGCTCGCCATCCGCTACACGGCGGCGCAGGTCGCGCAAGCGCAGCACGCGCAGGAAGAGACCCAGCAGGCCTGAACCTGCCGGGCCTGCGGTTTCAGAGGCGACCCGCGACCTTGCGTGGCGTCACGCGGACGATCACCCGCGGGCCGTCGTTGACCGAGGCGGGATTGAAGTCCAGGTACTTCTGACCGGTGTACTTCGACGACAGCTCATCCGGCAGCGTCTTGTCCGGATCCGCCGTCAGCGTCGCGGTGCCGCGGATCTCCGCGTACTTGTACGGCTCCTCCGGCGGGTTGATCATCACCGTGATCCGCGGATCGCGCGCCAGGTTTTTGCCCTGCTGGCGATCGGTGGTGGTGGAGAACACGAGGTCGTCGCCATCGCGCTTCAGCCAGATGACGGTCAGATGTGGTTGCCCATTGGGTCCGATGGTCGCTGCGGTCGCGAACACCTTCGACTCGTCCAGATACTTCTTCAGGTCTTCGGAAAGCTCAGTGGTATCGGTCACGCATAAAGGGAACACCCGGGGAGCCAAGGGCATTCCGGCGAAAGCCGGGACCCACGATGGCGTGGGCCCCGGCCGTCGCCAGGATGTCGTCAGGAAGCGTGCCGGTCGGCCACGGTCAGCGTCTGGTCGAGGATGGCCAGACCCTCTTTCGCCTCGGCCTCGGTGACAATGCACGGCGGTACCACATGCAGCCGATTGAAGTTGACGAACATCAGCAGCCCGGCGGCCTTGCAGGCGGCGACGACCTCGTTCATCGCCGGACTCGTGCCGCCGTAGGGCGCGAGTGGTTCGCGAGTCGCCCGATCGCGGACCAGTTCCAGCGCCCAGAACACCCCGGTGCCGCGCACCTCGCCGATGCTCGGGTGGCGCTCGGCGATCTCCCGCAAACCGGGACCGAGCACCCGAGCGCCGATGTCGGCCGCGTTCTCGATGATGTGTTCGTCGGCCATCGCGTTGATCGTCGCGACCGCGGCGGCCGTGGCCAGCGGATGACCGGAGTAGGTGAGACCGCCGGGGTAGGGCCGGTCGTCGAACGTCGCGGCGATGGCCGGGCTGATCGCCACCCCGCCGAGCGGCACGTACCCCGAGTTCACGCCCTTGGCGAAGGTGATCAGGTCGGGCACAACGCCCTCGAAATGCTCTATCGCGAACCACTTTCCGGTCCGGCCGAACCCCGACATCACCTCGTCGGCGATGAAGATGATGCCGTACTTGTCGCACAGCACGCGGACACCCGCCATATAGCCCGGCGGTGGGATCATGATTCCCGCTGTGCCGGGGATGGATTCGAGCACGATGGCCGCGATGGTGTTCGGCCCCTCGAACGCGATGGTCTGCTCGAGATGCGCCAAAGCGCGCTCGGTTTCCTCGGTTTCGTCGGTCGAATGGAATTGTGTGCGGTAAAGGAACGGGCCGAAGAAGTGCACCACGCCGGCGTTGCCGTGATCGTTGGCCCAGCGTCGCGGATCACCGGTCAGGTTGACCGCGGTCTCGGTGCCACCGTGATACGAACGGTAGCGCGCCAGCACCTTGTAACGGCCGGTGTGCAGCCGGGCCATCCGCACCGCGTGCTCGACGGCCTCGGCGCCACCGTTGGTGAAGAAGATCCGGTTCAGCTCGCCCGGCGTCCGCTCGGCGATCAGCCTGGCCGCCTCCGAGCGGGCGTCGTTGACGTGCGGCGGCGCGACGGTGCACAGCTTGGCCGCCTGCTCCTGGATCGCCGCAACGACTTTCGGGTGCTGGTGGCCGATATTGGTGTTCACCATCTGGGAGGAGAAGTCGAGCAGCCGATTGCCCTCGCCGTCCCAGACGTAACAGCCCTGGGCGGCACTGATCGTCATCGGGTTGAGATGCGCCTGGGCGGACCACGAGTGGAAGACGTGGCGGCGGTCGAGCTCGTACGCATGTTCGGCGGCCGCGCGGGCGGACTCCGGTGTCAATCCGTTCGGGAGCGTCATCGGCGAGTTCTCCTGCGTCGCTGGGGTTGTCGGTTACTTGGTCTTACTTGTTCTCGGGGAAGCCGAGATTGAGGCCACCATGGCTCGGGTCGAGCCAGCGCGTGGTGACGGCCTTGCCTCGGGTGAAGAAGTGCACCCCGTCCGCCCCGTGCGCGTGCGAATCGCCGAACAGCGAATTCTTCCAGCCGCCGAAGCTGTAGTACGACATGGGAACCGGGATCGGCACGTTGATGCCGACCATGCCGACCTCCACCTCGTTGTGGAAGCGCCGGGCCGCGCCGCCGTCGTTGGTGAAGATGGCGGTGCCGTTGCCATAGGGGTTGGCGTTGATCAGCGCGAGCGCGTCGTCATAGCTGTCCACCCGCACCACCGAGAGGACGGGGCCGAAGATTTCGTCGGTGTAGACGCTCATCTCCGTGTCGACATGATCGAGAATCGTTGGCCCGAGCCAGAACCCGTCCGCCGCGCCGTCGGCCTCGATCCCGCGCCCGTCGAGTACCACACTGGCACCGGCGGATTCGCCCGCCGCGATGTACTCGGCGACCTTGTCGCGGTGCGCGCGGGTGACCAGCGGGCCCATGTCGGTGCCGCGGGTGCCGTCGCCGGTCTTGATGGTGGTGGCCCGCTCGGTGATCTTGCCGACCAGTTCGTCGGCCGCGTCGCCGACCGCGACCACCACGCTGATCGCCATGCATCGCTCACCCGCGGAACCGAATCCGGCGTTCACCGCGGCATCAGCGGCCAGATCCAGATCGGCGTCCGGCAGCACCACCATGTGGTTCTTCGCGCCGCCGAGCGCCTGCACCCGCTTGCCCGCGGTAGTGCCACGCTGATATACGTACTTCGCGATCGGGGTGGAGCCGACGAACGAGACCGCCTTGATCGCCGGGTTGTCCAGCAACTCGTCGACCGCGACCTTGTCGCCCTGCAGCACGTTGAAAACGCCTGCGGGCAAACCCGCTTCGGCCCACAGCTCGGCCAGCCACAGCGACGGCGACGGATCCTTCTCGCTCGGCTTGAGCACCACCGTGTTACCCGCCGCGATCGCCAGCGGGAAGAACCACATCGGCACCATCGCCGGGAAATTGAACGGCGAGATGACCGCCACCGGGCCCAGCGGCTGACGAATGGAGAAGATGTCCACCTTCGTCGACGCGTTCTCGGTGTAGCCGCCCTTCAGCAGATGCGGTACGCCGCAGGCGAACTCGACGACCTCCAGACCGCGGCTTACCTCGCCCATGGCGTCGGCGAGCACCTTGCCGTGCTCCGCGGTGATCAGCTTCGCCACCTCGTCCTTGCGCTCGTTCAGCAGCTCGCGGAACCGGAACAGGATCTGGGTGCGCCGCGCCAGCGAGGTGTCCCGCCAGGCCGGGAAGGCATCGGCCGCGGCGTCGACGGCCGCGCGGGTGTCCGCGACATTCGCCAGCGCGACCTGTCCGGTCACCACCCCGGTGGCCGGATTGGTCACCGGCGCGGTCGCCTCGCTGGTGCCTGCGAAAGCCTTGCCGTCGAGCCAGTGCGCGATCGTCTGCATCGCGTAGCGATTCCGTGGGGGGTGGCGGTCGGGTGACGGGTGGGCCTGCATGTCTCCTCGATTCGATCCGTGAGCGTGGCGGTGCGTCGGCGGGATGGACGCCTCCTCGGTACTACTCTCCGGCATCAACCTTCCTCGATGGCCCGACGATCTGTACGTGATTTCCGATTTCGTATTACGATTCGTCGGTGCTTCCCTCCGTGGCCGATGTGCTGGCGATGCCGGTGGTGTGCGCGGGGGAGCCCGAGGTCGTGGCGGGCGGATCGCTGGACCGGCCGGTGCGCTGGGTGCACGTCAGCGACGTGGCGGATGTGGCGCAGCTGCTGGTCGGCGGCGAACTGATTCTCACCACCGGGCAGGCCATGAGTCACGGCGACATCGCCACGGTCGGCTACCTGACCGCGCTGGCAGCGGCCGGGGTGGCCGGGCTGGTCATCGAGTTGGGCGGGTACGTCCCCGAGCTCCCGCCGGTCGTCGCCGCGACCGCCGACGCGCTCGGTCTTCCGCTGATCGTGCTGCACAAGATCACCCGATTCGTCGAGATCACCGAGGCGGTGCACCGGGTCATCGTGGCCGAGCAGTACGCCGAGCTCGAATTCGCGCGCACCGTGCACGAGACCTTCACCGACCTCAGCGTGCGCCGCGCTTCCCTCGCCGAGATCGTGAAAACCGCCGCGGACATGCTCGATTCGTCGGTGGTGCTGGAGGACCTGTCGCATCGGGTGCTCACGCTCACCGCCAAGCACGCGTCCACCTCGGCGCTGCTCGACGACTGGGAGACCACCTCGCGGCTGCTGCCCGACGGGTGGGACGCGGTGGCCGTCGGTCCGCACACCCAGCGGTGGGGGCGGCTGATCCTGCCCGCCACCGACGTGCCGAGCGCCCGCGCCAGAATGGTGCTCGAACGGGCCGCCCAGACGCTCACGCTGCATCGGATGATCGAGAAGGACCGCTTCGGCCTGCATCGGCAGGCGCAGACCGGCCTGATCGACGACATGGTCAACGGCCGGGTGCTCGATGAGCGGGACGCGGTGGCGCGGGCTGCCGCGCTCGGACTGGCCCGCCGCGCCGCCTACGTGCCGCTGGCCATCGATGTCGCCGCGGTCGCGGAGACCGATCCGGTGGCGCGGCAGCGCCGGGCCGCGGGCATCCTGGACGCGATCACGCACGGCCTCGGGCTGGCGAAGCTGACCGCGCTCGCCGCCGCCGACCAGGGTGACCGGGTCGGCATGGTGCTGGCGCTGCCACGCAGCGGCGACCTGGACCACAGCCTGACGGCCGCCTGCACCGCGATCACCGGCGAGGTGCGCCGGGTCGACGGCGTCGAGCGGGTGGTGATCGGCGTTGGCGCGGAATCGGATTCGCTGCTCGACACCGCGCACGAACTACCGCACGCCGCGCACGTCGCGGAAGTGGCGCTCTCGCTGCGGACTTCGGCGCCGCGGCCGTTCTACCGCAGCGGCGACGTACGGCTGCGCGGCCTGCTCTCGCTGATCCGCAACGAACCGGGCGTGCAACGCTTCGCCGAGACCGAGCTGAGTGCGTTGCTGCGCTACGACATTCGGCACACCGCCGACCTGACCCGCACCCTGCGCCAGTTCCTGGATCTGGCGGGCAACAAGACCGAACTCGCGCGCAGGCTGAATATCAGCAGACCCACCCTCTACGACCGGCTGGCCCGCATCGAGCGCATCCTCGCCGTCGATCTCGAGGACGGCGAGTCCCGCACGTCGCTGCATGCCGCGCTGCTCATCCGCGACCTCACCGCCACCGCCGACGTACCGTAGCGGCCCCGCGTGACGTCGCTCACGCCGCTGAGCTGCCCGCGCCGCGCGCGGGAACATCGCAGGTCGCGGCGTCGTTTGACGCTGTATGACCACCGTTGGATTGATCGGTAGCGGAAATATCGGCAGCACCGTGGCGCGGCTCGCCATCGTCGCGGGGCTGGATGTGGTGCTCAGCAATTCGCGTGGTCCGCAGACGCTGGCCGATCTGGTCGCGGAGCTCGGTCCACGGGCCAGGGCGGCCACCGCCGAGGAGGCGGGCGCGGCGGGCGACATCGTGGTGGTGACCGTGCCGCTGCGCAACTACCGGCAGGTGCCGGTGGCGCCGCTGGCGGGCAAGGTCGTGATCGACACCAACAATTACTATCCGGATCGGGACGGCACGTTCGCCGAGATCGAGGACGGGTCGACTACGAGCAGCGAGCTGCTGCAGAAGCATCTGCCGACCTCGAAGGTTGTGAAGGCGTTCAACAACATCTACTTCGCGCACCTCGGCCAGCTGGCCCGGCCGGTCGGCGCGCCGGATCGCACGGCGCTGCCGATCGCCGGCGATGACCCGGCGGCCAAAGCCGCTGCGGCACATCTGCTCGACCTACTCGGGTACGACATCGTCGACGTCGGCCCGCTGCGCGAGGGCTGGCGCTTCCAGGTGAACACGCCGGTGTACGGGGACGTGTACTCGTCGGCACTTCCGTTCTGGGAGAACGCGGGCGCGCCTGCCGGCGCCGAGAAGATTCGCGCATTGGTGGACGCGGCCCAGCGGTAACGGCAACCACTATCGGCTATCGCGAACCCGGGAGCGTTGCGGTGCTCCCGGGTTCGGTGCTGTTCGGGGTCACCTGGCCTTTCGATGTCATGTCAGGCGTCGTCTGTGCGCCTGATCCGTTGCCGTGCAGGTGAACTCGGTTCGATACGAGTAAGTGACCACTCAATTACCTCCGTCGCCTTTGCTGTGCCGATTGTCTAGTCCGCGCAAGCACAGGGGCGTTGAGCTTGCACCGCTGACAGAATGCGCGGTGTCATGCCCCGAAAATTGGGGTTGGATATTCTAAACGATAAGGGGGGCAATAGATTTCGCTTCACTTCTGTGGGGTCGCTGTTATTCTTGGGGCGTCCGATATCGGACATTTCGTTAGCCGCTCGGCGTCAGCCCACCCAGCGGTCGGCGCACCAGCGCATGGTCTCCGAGGGGAGGTTTTGTCATGAAAATTCGTCGTACTTCGAAGGTTGTCGCTCTGACTGCAGTTCACCTCTGAGTTAGCAGCAGAGTAAGGATGGGGCGGCCCTGTATCGGGGCGCCCCACCCGCCCCTTGAATTCCATGGTAGGAAAGGTCGACGGCGCGGTGACTCGAACAATCCCGGGCAAGCCCCAGCTCTTGGCGGAGGTATCGGACACCTCCGCCGACACTCTCGAATTGCGCAGTGGGGAGGTGACATTCGAGGTCGAGCCGGAAGGTGACATCACCGCCGAGCAGCTCGGCGCGGTACTGCGCTCGACCGATGGTTCCACTTCCCTCGCGGAGATCTCGGCGAAGACCGGCGTCGCGCCCGACCAGCTCGCGACGATCCTGCTACCCGCGCAGATCGCCGGGCTGCTCGCCGACCGCTCGGTGCCCGAGGCCGAATCGCCGATGGCGGTGCTGAGCAGCGTCGAACACGTGGTGAATCGACTGCTCGAGGAACTGATCTACGACGGCCCGTTCTGGCGCGCGATCCTGGACCACCCGGAACAGGTCGAGCCGAACGTGTATTACGGTTTCGGACTGGAGAACTGGTTCTTCCTGTCCAGGGAAAGCGAATTCGACTCCGCGATCCTGTCTTATCCGAGCAGCGACGCGATCCGCGTCATGGCGAACGACTTCTATCACGAGGAGCACCGCCACGACGACATCGTGGTCCGGGCATTCGAAGGCTTGGGCATCAGTCGCCAGGACCTGGTGGCCGCCCGGCCGCTGTCCACCACCGCGGGCTTGATCAAATTGCTGTCCTGGTGGGCGCGCACCGATCCGCTGTTCTTCATCGCCACCATCGGCATTCTCGAAGGGCGGCTGGAAAAGGGCGAAGGCGAAGGCGCCTACTATGATTCGTTCCTGCGCGCCTGCGCTACCGCGGGTATCGCGCCGCATTTCGTGGAGCCGCTGCGGCAGCACGCGAAGGTCAATGCCGGCCATGATCACGGCAGTGTGAGCCGGGAGTTCTTCGCGGCGCTGCCGCCGCTTCCCGTCGGCACCGAAGCGCGCCTGGTCGGCAAGGCGCACCTGTTCGTCGAGGCCTATGCCGAGTTCTTCAACGGAATTCTCGAATATTACGGCGATCCGGGTCGGCCGCTGGTGCGCACGATCGGCTCGTCAGCCGTCACTACCACCGCAGGAGTTGAAGATGGCCGGTCATGAGATGCTGCGGCGTCCGACATTGCGCCGCGAGGTCGAGCGGACCGAGACGGCCGACGGCATCCGGCTGTCCTACCTGGCGGACAAGCATTGGATCGAGCTCGAATACCTCGAGGGTCGCGCGGACGAATCGCGAAAGTTCTTTCTGTCGTTGGCGTCCGGCGCCCGGTCGGCCGATGATCTCGCCGCCGAGTTCCCCGGCAGCCGGGAAGAGTTCGACGCGGTCCTGGAAGCCCTCGACGAGCAGGGCATGCTGGCCGACTCGGACGCGGTCGATCGGTCCAGTGGAACCACCGGTGTCGGTGCTTACGCCCACCTCAAGCGGGCGGCCGACGCGGCACGGGCGACCATCAACAGCCCGTTCAGCGATGCGCTCGTCTCCGGCGAGCTGAGCAGAGACCAGATCATCGGTTACGCCATCGAATACTGGCACGTCACGCATTTGTGCCCGCGCGCGCTGGCCCCACTGTTGGCGCGCGACGATATCGGCATCGAGGTCTGGCAGCAGTTCATGGCGTTCTATCAAGCCGAACGCAACCACGACCGCATGCTGGAAAAGTCACTGAAAGCCGTTGGCATCACCCGGGATCAGCTGCTGCGGATGCAGCCGTTGCCCGCGACCATGTCGATTATGGCGACAATGGGTGTGCACGCCTACCAGTTCCCGCTCGGCATCATCAGCACGCTGTTCCCGATGGAAGAACCGGAACCCGATTTCCTCGAACTGTTCCTCACCCGCTGCCGGGAGCACGATCTGTCCGAGGAATTCGCCAAGCCGATCGCCGCGCATTCCGGCGTCAACGAGGACGAGGAGCACGAGGCCGTCACCCTCGACCTGCTCGCCGAATTCTCCTTCGTCGGCCACGAGGAACTCAACGAATGCGCCAAGGCGGTCGTCGATATCATCGAGCTGCGCGCTCGACTGGATAGCCAGATCATGTCCTGGTACGCCGACGGCGGGCTGCGCATATTCACCGACAACTATCCAGTGGAGACGGGAAGGGCGCTCACGTGCTCGCCGCTAGCCGCCTTGCTCTGATCGCACTCGCGGCCATCTGGGGCTCCAACTTCCTGCTGGTCGATGTGGCCCTGGATGGTGCCGATCCGGCGCAGATCGTGGCGGCACGGCTGTGGCTGGGTGGCGCCATCCTGCTGGCCATCTGCGTGGCGATGCGGCGGCAACTGCCGCGCGGCTTGGGCATTTGGGTGCGGCTGTTGCTGATGGGGGTGCTCGGGCAGGCGCTGCCGTGGATGCTGTTCGCCTGGGGGCAGCAGAACGTGTCGGTGAGCATGGCAGGCATCTACAACAGCGTGACGCCGTTGGCGTCACTGCCCGTTGTCTGGCTGCTGTTGCGGCACAAGGGGAGTCGTGGCGAGGTGGTCGCCTCCGTGCTGGGGTTCGGTGGGATCATCGTGCTGATGGCGCCGTGGGGCGAACAGTCCCGCTCGACGTTGCCGGGGCAGCTCGCGTGCCTGGGCGGTGCTGTCTGTTACGCCGTCGCCTATGCGTACGCCAAGCATTTGATCAGCACGCTCGGCTACTCCAAGGTGGCGCTGGCGGCGAGTCAGGCGATCGTCGCCGGTCTGCTGATGCTCGTGGTCACCGCGCCGCAATTGCTGGAAACCATGAATCCGACTCCCGCGGTGACTGGTTCGCTGATCGCGATGGGCATCGGCACCGCGGTGGCGTTCCTGCTCAACTACTGGTTGATCGGCGCGGTCGGGCCGTTGCAGGCCGGGCTCGCCTTCTATCTGATGCCGCTGGTCGCGGTGGCACTCGGGGTAGGAGTGCGCGGCGATGTGCTCTACGCGCATCAGATTGCCGGTGCCGCAATTGTATTCGGTGCGCTGGCGTTGCAATACGCCATCGATCGACGGGAGTCGCTCGCGGGCGCGAACACGGAGGAACAAGACGACGAGGTGTCGCAGGGCATCGTGGTCGAGCAGGGCGAGGCGCGCAGTGGCTCGGGGTGAGCAAGGGCGCCGGATATGAAGAACCCGGGAGCGCAGCCTGCTCCCGGGTTCAAGAATGCCGCCCGATCGCACACCCCGGCGTCAGGATCGGATGAGCCCGAGGTCAGCGACGTGTCTTACGGTTAGACCACCTCCGCATGGGCGCGGAAGGCCGGAGTTGAACCGGCATCTCGTCGCGGGATGTCCTTTCCTCGTCCCGTGGTGTGCGGCGGCGAATACTCGTGCTGGAGCGAGAGTCTGAGGTTGACCACGGTTGCCGCTACCAGTTGGGCTACCCGGACCTGGATGCCCGGAGAGGGACTCGAACCCCCACTGACGCCGTGTGATTCAGCTTTTGGCCGCAGATCGAGTTGTGCGCTGCCGCGCTCCCCCCGCGCGCGGCGAGGGAGTCTGTGGGGCTCAAGGCCGATGGCGGTGGGCCCCGAGCGGTATTTCCGCGAAAGTGGCGCCTTCGCCGCGCATTACCGCGCGGTGCACCAGCATGCAGCTCGGGGCCGCCGAATCCTCCCGTTCCGGCAACCCCGAGCTCCGATGCCACTGTACGGAACCGCCGCGGGTCGGCGCATCTCATTTATTTCCGCGCACGTGCCGTAGGCCACAGGGTCCGCGCATTGTCGGCGGCCGCGTGGCTCGTCAGACTGTGCGGATGGGGACATCGACGGAGACGGACCTGCGTGCGCGTTGGGCAGGACTCGCGGGGGCGGAAGCCGAGGCGGTCGGGGATGACCTGATCCGGCGTTATCAGGAAGCGCATCGGCGGTACCACACGGTGGATCACCTGGCCGCGATGCTTGGCGTCATCGACGAGCTGGCCGGGGACGCCGAGGACGTCGACGCGGTGCGGTACGCGGCGTTCTTCCACGACGCGATCTACGCGGTCGATCGCGCGGACAACGAGGAGCGCAGCGCCGTGCTGGCCGAGGAGGTTCTCGAATCACTCGGTGCCGCAGCGGAACTCGTCCGCGAGGTGGTCAGGCTGGTGCGCCTCACCGGCACCCACGACCCGGCCGATGACGACCGCAACGGTGGCGTGCTGTGCGATGCCGACCTCGCGGTGCTCGCCGCCGATGCGCAGGGCTACGCCGCATACACCGCCGCGGTCAGGGCGGAGTACCGAGACGTGCCCGACGATCTGTTCCGCACCGGACGCGCGGCGGTGCTCGAAGGCCTGGCTCGGCAGCCGAGGCTGTTCCGAACCGCCACCGCCCGAGCGCGATTCGAGGCCGCGGCGCGCGCGAACCTCGAGCGTGAATTGACGGAACTCACAGCATCGACAGGCTGACGCGGTACGACGATCGGTGGCGATGCGATCGAATTGCCC
The DNA here is from genome assembly GCF_044455225.1 of Nocardia sp. NPDC051321. Lineage (NCBI taxonomy): Bacteria > Bacillati > Actinomycetota > Actinomycetes > Mycobacteriales > Nocardiaceae > Nocardia > Nocardia sp. NPDC051321. Next base: position 261,871 of record NZ_JBITEM010000012.1, read on the forward strand.
TCGCCGCGTGTGCCGTCCAGCGGGTGAGAATCGACTGCTTCGTGGGAGAAGCGATCTCGGTCGCCGAACGCGCCGTATCCGCGACTCGGGCGAGCCCGCCGACGGCGGTATCCGGCTACGCCACTCAGGTGATGATCAACAGCTCGGTGGGCGAGGCGATTTCGGTACGCAGGCCCGCCTTGTCCGCGACCATCGCGAGGCCGCGGACGTCGGTGGGTTCGGCGCGGGTGAGGACCAGGGCACGGGCGAGCAGACCCTTGTGATGCTTGTTGAAATGACTCACCACGGTGCGACTGCCGTCGGCATGCTCGGTGAGCACATTGGCGGTGACGGCCCCGGGAACCCGGCCGAGCTGCTGATAGGTGCCCGAGCGCAGGTCGACAACGAGGTCACCGGCGGCCTCGGCGAGCAATGCATCGGCGAGGGAGTCGCGCCACACGGCCGAAAGGGTGGGCAGGCCGGGCAGTTTCGAGCCGCCGGAGAGCCGGTAGGCCGGGATCGGGTCGCTCGCGCGCACCGCGCCGAACAGGGCGGAGCCGATGCCGAGTCGCGCGTACGCCTTGGCGCGCTGGGGTTTGCTGAACGAGTTCGCGTCCAGCGCGTCGTAGAGCACGCCGGTATAGCGCTCGAGCGCGGGTCGGGTGGGGGAGGTGCGCAGGGCGGCATTGCGGGCGATCTCGCTGTCAGCCCCCTTGCCGAGGCCGAGCACCGCGCGGCTGGCGTCCGGGTCGGTGGCTAGCTTGGTCAGCTCATCGACGAGCCGGTCGCGCACCGCCGTGAGCTGCGGCATCGACAGCTCGCCGAGGTCGAGCGGAACGTCCGTACCACCGTCGGACTTGGTTTCGGAGGGAGGCAGCAGCACCAGCACGAGCGATAACGGTAATGCGCTGTGAACACCGCTCGGCCAGCGACTACCCTGTGCATCCGTGATCACCCGCCTCTCTCGCCTTTTCCTGCGTACCCTGCGCGACGATCCCGCCGACGCCGAGGTGCCCAGCCACAAACTGCTCGTCCGCGCCGGATATGTGCGGCGCGTCGCGCCGGGCGTGTACTCCTGGCTGCCGCTGGGCCTGCGCGTGCTGCGCCGCGTGGAGAACGTGGTGCGTGAGGAGATGGACGCGATCGGCGCCCAGGAGATTTCGCTGCCCGCGCTGCTGCCGCGCGACCCGTACGAGACCACCAACCGCTGGACCGAGTACGGCGACAGCCTGTTCCGCCTGCAGGACCGCAAGGGCGCGGACTACCTGCTCGGCCCGACCCACGAGGAGCTGTTCGCGCTCACCGTGAAGGGCGAATACAACTCGTACAAGGACCTGCCGGTCATCCTGTACCAGATCCAGAACAAGTACCGCGACGAGGAACGGCCCCGCGCGGGCATCCTGCGCGGGCGCGAATTCATCATGAAGGACTCCTACTCGTTCGACCTGGACGAGGACGGACTCAAGGCCAGCTACGCCGCGCACCGCGAGGCCTACCAGCGGATCTTCGACCGGCTGCACGTCAAGTACGTCATCGTGGCGGCCACGTCCGGCGCGATGGGCGGCAGTGCGTCCGAGGAGTTCCTGGCCGACAGCCCGGTCGGCGAGGACACCTATGTGCGCTGTGTCGAATCCGGGTACGCGGCCAATGTGGAGGCCGTGATCACGCCCGCGCCCGCGCCGCTGCCCCTCGAGGGACAGGCCGAGGCCGTGGTGCATGACACCCCGGACGCTCCTACTATCGCGACCCTCGTCGACTGGGCCAACAGCGCCGGGATCGCGGAGCAGTTCGGCCGCCCGGTCACCGCGGCGGACACCCTGAAGAACGTGATGGTGAAGCTGCGCCATCCGGACGGCAAGTCCGAGATCGTCGGCATCGGCATCCCCGGCGACCGTGAGGTCGACGACAAGCGCCTCGGCGCCTCCGTCGAACCCGCCGAGGTCGAGTTGCTCACCGAGGCCGATTTCGCCGCCAACCCGTTCCTGGTGAAGGGCTACATTGGCCCGAAGGCATTGCAGGCCAACGGTGTTCGCTTCCTGGTCGATCCCAGGGTGGTCACCGGCACCGCCTGGATCACCGGCGCGGACGCGAAGGGCAAGCACGTCGTCGGCCTGGTCGCCGGGCGTGACTTCACCCCCGACGGCACCATCGAGGCCGCCGAGGTCCGCGACGGCGATCCCTCGCCCGACGGCTGCGGCCCCCTGGTCGCCTCCCGCGGCATCGAGATCGGCCACATCTTCCAGCTCGGCCAGAAGTACACCAACGCCTTCGACGTCGACGTGCTCGGTGAGAACGGCAAGCCGGTGCGCCTGACCATGGGCTCCTACGGCGTCGGCGTCTCCCGGATGGTCGCGGTGATCGCCGAGCAGCAGCACGACGACAAGGGCCTGCGCTGGCCCGCCGAGGTCGCGCCCTACGACGTGCACGTCGTCATCGCGAACAAGGACGAGGCCGCCCGCGCGGGCGCCGAGGAAGTGGTGGCCGGCCTCAACGCCCAAGGCCTCGACGTCCTGTTCGACGACCGCACCGCGTCCCCCGGCGTGAAGTTCAAGGACGCCGAATTGCTCGGCATGCCACTGGTTCTCGTGGTCGGCCGCGGCTGGGCCGAGGGCAAGGTCGAACTCCGCGACCGGTTCACCGGCGAAGCCGAAGACCTGCCCGCCGACTCGGCCGTCGCCGCCGTCGTCGCCAAGGTCCGCGGCTGACCAACAACCAAATGCGGCCCCGATGGACTATCCATCGGGGCCGCACTGGTCTGGCCCCGACCAAGTCGACCAAGATCATGGGGAATTGGTGCTGTTGGCCTCTCGGGCGATGCCTGGACCATTTCCTCATGATCTTGAAGTTGGTCGCTGGTGGAACAGACCGGGGGACCTACGGTGGCGTAGGCGGGATTTGCAGTGTGAGGTAGGACAGACCTGCTCCGGCGTGCGATTACCCGCTGGTAAGTTAACGGCATGACGAGCACCGACGCGTTGTTGTTCAACCCGGCCACCTACGACCCGCAGCAGTTCGACGCCGAGACTCGGCGGCTGCTGCGCGCGACCATCGAATGGTTCGAGTCGCGGGGTAAGCAGCAGTTGCTGGCCGACGACGCGGACGCGGTGTGGACGGCGGACTTCCTGGACTTCGTCGCGAAGGAAAAGCTGTTCGCGACCTTCCTGACCCCCGCCGCGTACGCCGACGGTGACGAGAACCGGCGCTGGGACGCGGCCCGCAACGCGGCACTGTCGGAGATCTTCGGCTTCTACGGTCTGGCGTACTGGTACGCCGAGCAGGTGACCATCCTCGGCCTCGGCCCGATCTGGCAGAGCGACAACGAGGCGGCCAAGCGGCGGGCGGCCGCCGACCTGGCCGAGGGCCAGGTGATGGCGTTCGGGCTGTCCGAGCGTGAGCACGGCGCCGACATCTACAACACCGACCTCGTGCTGACCCCGAGCGAGCCGGGCAGCGCCGACGCCGAGGCCGGAATCCTGTTCCGCGCCAACGGTGAGAAGTACTACATCGGCAACGGCAATGTGGCGAGCATGGTTTCGGTCTTCTCGCGGCGCGACGACATCGAGGGCGCGGACGGCTACGTGTGGTTCGCCGCGGACAGCAGGCACGAGAACTATCAGCTGCTCGGCAACGTGGTGCACCAGCAGATGTACGTCAGCACTTTCCGTTTGGACAACTACCCGGTGCGCGCGCAGGACATCCTGCACACCGGACCAGAGGCGTTCTCCGCGGCACTGAACACCGTCAACGTCGGCAAGTTCAACCTCTGCCACGGCGGCATCGGCATGGTCGAGCACTCCTTCTACGAGGCGATCACGCACGCGAACAACCGCATCCTCTACGGCAACCCGGTCACCGAGTTCCCGCATGTGCGAACGAATTTCGTCGACGCCTACGCTCGCATCGTGGCGATGAAGCTGTTCAGCGATCGCGCCGTCGACTACTTCCGCAGCGCCAGCCTGGAGGACCGGCGCTACCTGCTGTTCAACCCGATGACGAAGTCGAAGGTGACCTCCGAGGGTGAGACCGTGATGACGCTGCTGCTGGATGTGCTCGCGGCCAAGGGATTCGAGAAGAACACCTACTTCGCCGAAGTGGCGCGGCTGATCAACACGCTGCCCCGGCTCGAGGGCACGGTGCACGTGAACGTCGGGCAGATCCTGAAGTTCATGCCGAACTACCTGTTCAACCCGAAGGACTACCCGGAGATCGGCACCCGGCGCGACGCCGCCGACGACGGGTTCTTCTGGCGGCAGGGCCCGGCGCGCGGCGCGGGCAAGGTGCAGTTCGCCGACTGGACCCCCGCCTACGAGAAGCACGCCGACATCCCGAACGTCGGCCGCTTCTTCGAGCAGGCCCAGGCGCTGCGCACGCTGCTGTCCACCGCCGCCCCGAGCGCCGACCAGCAGCAGGACCTGGACTTCATGCTGACCATCGGCCACCTGTTCTCCTTGGTGGTGTACGGCCAGCTGATCCTGGAGCAGGCGGCGATCACCGGCCTGGACCGCGATCTGCTCGACCAGATCTTCGACTTCCAGATCCGCGACTTCAACACCTACGCAACAACGCTCTACGGCAAGCCGTCCGCCACTCCCGACCAACAGGGTTGGGCCGCTTCGGCATTGCGTCCGCCGGTTGCCGACCGCGCGCGCTTCGACCGCGTCTGGGCCGAGGTCGCGTCCTATGACGGTGCGTACGCGATGCGCCCGTAGTCGCTGCCGCGAAAAGGCCGGTCCCACTGCGGGACCGGCCTTTTCGATGAGTCAGGCTTTGCCGGGAAAGGCGATCGTCGGCGGGTTCGTGCCCAGGATCGACTGCCAAGTAGCAAGCCGCACAGCGCTTTCCGTCAACGCGTCGACGCCCATGCGGCGGATGGGTTCGGAGTCGCCACGTTCGACCACCGAGCGCCACGCGACGGCGGTGTCGGTTTCGACCGTCGCGGCCAGGTGAGCGGCCGGAATGGGGTCGTTGACCGGAAACGGGACGGTGTAGGCGGCGTCCGGCGGTGGCGCGGTGACACCGCCCGCGGTGAGCGCGTCGATGGTGGCGTCCCGGCGGGCACGGTGTGCTGCGGTGTTCTCGGCGACGAGGCGGCCGCGTTCGGTGGAGGCATACGCGGCGATCACACCGTACGCGTAGACCGCCCCGTATTCGGCACGCAGCGCCTCGAGCAGTGCTTGGCGTTCGGCATCTGTCATGCGAGCAACACTCCTGCGTGCACGGCGCAAGCCGCGCTGATCGAGGCGAGCAGCCCCGCCCGATACCCGGACTGGCCACGGGCCAGATCGGCGGCCGCCTGCTGTGACTTGGTGAGCTGAGCGCGTAGCGCCTCGACCGTCGGCGGTGGGCTCGGCGGTATCGCCGTTCCGGACGACACCGCGGACGGGCCGGACGACTGGCCCGGGCCGTTCTCGCGGGTCCGGTGGACCGGCTTGGTGCCGTCACCGTAAACGCCGATCAGCCGATCGATCTCGGCCTTCAAAGCGTCTGCGTGCGCGGTCCTTTCGGTCGCGATCGCGGTCAACGCGCTGTGCCGCTGCGGTGCCAGCGCGATGGCCGCGGTCGCCGCGGCGGCATCGGTGCGGGCCTGAATCTCTTGGGTGGCAAGCGGATCCGGTTCGTACACCTTGTCGTCGCCACAGCCGGTCACGGCGCCGAGCGCGAGCACACCGACCGCGCCGCCACCGGCAAGCCGTAACATGCCGCGGCGGTCCATGGCGAACCGGGAATCGTGCCGGTCGGAGGGGATGCCGGAGGTGCACAGGACGATCGGCTGCGCGGGAAGGCGGATAGGCACGGCACCATCGTGCCAGATTCGCGAGACCGCACCGGACCAGGCATAGACGTGGCGCGCGTAGTGCCTGCCCATTGGTCCTTTACACTCTCTGGGCGCGTTACGCTAGACCCTCGGTAGAAAATTCCCACCGCTTGCGACTGCTCGCAGCGCGCAAGAAACGACACCACCGTGACAACTGAACCAGGAGCCGCCCCATATGCCGATGCCGACCGAGGAAAGGCTGAGCCAGCTGATAGCTGGACTCGTCGAACGCCGAGGATTCGACCTCGAGGGCGTCGAGATTTCGATGACCGGTAAGCATGCGGACGCGCAGGCTCGACTGAAGGTGACCGTCGACAGCGATGGCCCTTCCGATTTGGACACCATCGCCACCCTCAGCACCGAACTCTCGGAGTTGTTCGACGAGGCAGGCGATTTCGGCGAGACGCCGTATTTATTGGAGGTCACCACCCCTGGCGTCGACCGTCCGCTCACCGCGGACCGGCACTGGCGTCGCGCGCGCGGACGCAAGGCGCGTGTCCACCTACGCGAGGGTGCGCAGGCACCCGAGCCGGGCGGATCGGCGAAGTTCGAGGCCAGGGTGGGTGAGCTCAGCGGCGATACGGTGGCGCTGGTGCTCGGCGGTAAGCACAAACCACACGTGGTGCACGTCCCGCTCGCCGATATCGCCGAGGCGGTCGTGCAGGTGGAATTCGCTAAACCGGGCGCCGAGGAATTGGCACTCGCCGGGGGCATCATCCCCGGTCGCCCGGTACCTGGCCAGGAAGATGATGAGACGGCGGTCGACGCCGCGGATGTTCGAGGATCAACACCATTACTACCCGAATCAGTAACAGCGTCCGATTCGCCGACCGAAGGGATCGTGGAATGAACATCGAAATCGAAGCCCTGCGCGCGATCGTCGCCGACAAGGGGATCTCGATCGAGACCGTGATCTCCGCGATCGAGTCGGCGCTGCTCACCGCGTACCGGCACACCGAGGGCCACCAGCCCAACGCGCGCATCGACATCAACCAGAAGACCGGAACGGTCCGGGTGATGGCGCGCGAGCTGGACGCCGACGGCAACATGGTCTCCGAATGGGACGACACCCCAGAGGGTTTCGGCCGCATCGCGGCGACCACCGCCCGCCAGGTGGTGCTGCAGCGGCTGCGTGACGCCGAGAACGAGAAGTCCTTCGGCGAGTTCTCCACGCACGAGGGCGACATCGTCGGCGGTGTGGTGCAGCGCGACGCCAGAGCCAACGCCAGAGGCACCATCGTGGTGCGCATCGGCAGCGAGATCAACGGCGCCGAGGGTTTGATTCCGCCCGCCGAGCAGGTGCCGGGTGAGACCTATGAGCACGGCGACCGGATCAAGTGCTACGTCGTCGGTGTCTCGCGCGGCCCGCGCGGCCCGCAGATCACCCTGTCCCGCACGCACCCCAATCTGGTGCGGCGGCTGTTCGCGCTCGAGGTGCCCGAAATCGCCGACGGCTCGGTGGAAATCGTCGCGGTGGCGCGCGAGGCCGGGCACCGCTCCAAGATCGCGGTGCGCAGCACCGTGTCCGGGGTCAACGCCAAGGGCGCCTGCATCGGCCCGATGGGGCAGCGGGTGCGCAACGTGATGAGCGAGCTGGCCGGCGAGAAGATCGACATCATCGATTACGCGGAGGATCCCGCGACGTTCGTCGGCAATGCGCTGTCGCCGTCGAAAGTGGTGTCGGTCACCATTGTCGATCCCGAGGCGCGTGCCGCGCGGGTCGTGGTGCCGGACTTCCAGCTCTCGCTCGCCATCGGCAAGGAGGGGCAGAACGCCCGCCTGGCCGCCAGGCTGACCGGCTGGCGGATCGATATCCGCAGCGACGCCGCCCCGGACATGGGCGGCGGCTCGGTGCGGACGGAGGCGCACCGGAGTTGACCGGAACCGACGCGGCGCACCGTCCGTTGGACATCTCGGGTCGCGAATCGGACCGCCGGGATGACATGTTGGTAACTTCCGCGGGGGAGCGGTTCGTTGATCCGACCGGGTCGGCGGTAGAGTGGACACAGGTTCAGCACGCGCAACCGATTCGGACCTGTATCGGATGCCGGAAGCGCGAGTTGGCCGCCGATCTGTTGCGGATCGTGGCACGGGAAACGGATACCGGAAACGGGCCGAATTCCGTCGCGATCCTTCCCGATCCGCGGCGCAGACTTCCCGGACGGGGTGCCTGGTTGCACCCCGTCTCGGCTTGTCTGACCGCGGCAGAACGGCGCCGAGCATTCGGCAGAGCACTAAGAGTGTCCGGAAATCTGGATATCTCAGCCCTGGAGAAGTACCTCGAGAACAGGCACGAGCACTCATGAGCACACCGTGAAGCACCAACGATGAACGTCCATCGGAGATAACCCGAGGTCGTGCGGGCCCCGTCCCTGAACAACGGGTGCACCTGCTCGACCTCTCAGTGAGGAGAGCAGTGGCAGGCAAGGCCCGCGTGCACGAGTTGGCCAAAGAACTCGGTGTCACCAGCAAGGAACTACTCGCACAGCTCAAGGAGCAGGGCGAGTTCGTGAAGTCGGCGTCCTCGACGGTGGAAGCTCCCGTCGCGCGCCGGCTGCGTGAGTCGTTCGCATCCAAATCAGCCCCCGCGAACGGCACCAAGTCGGGATCACGCCCCGGCCCGTCCTCGTCGGCCCGTCCGGCCGCGAAGCCCGCAGGAAACGGTCCCCGTCCGGGCCCGCGTCCGTCGGCTCCCGCGCCCGCTCCGGCCGCGGCGGCTCAGCAGGAAACCGTCCGTGACACCCCGCGTACCAGCGAGGGACCGGCCGTGAAGCCGGGACCCGCGGCACGTCCCACCCCGGCCCCCGCGGCCAAGCCCGCGCCCGCCCAGGAAGTCGCACCGGCAGCCGCCGCGGCGGCGTCCACCGAGGCGACCGCGAGCTCCGCGCCCGCGACACCGGCCGGGCCGCGCCCGACGCCGAACGCCGCGCGTCCGGGTCAGCAGCAGCAACGTCCCGGTGCCCCGGCACAGGGCTCGCCGCGTCCCGGTGGTTCGGGCCCGCGTCCGGGTCCGAAGACCCCCCGGGTCGGCAACAATCCGTATTCGTCGGCTCCCGAGCGTCCCGCGCCGCGTCCGGCCCCCGGTCAGGGCGGCCCGCGTCCGGGTCCGGCTCAGGGTGGCCCGCGTCCCGGCCCGGCACAGGGTTCCTCGCGTCCGGGTACTCCGGCGCAGGGTTCGCGCCCGGCGCCCGGTCAGGGCGGTCCCCGTCCCGGCGGTCCGCGGCCGAGCCCCGGCTCGATGCCGCCGCGGCCCAACCCCGGTGCCATGCCCGCTCGTTCGGCTCGTCCGGCTCCGGGCGGCGGCGCGGGTGGCGGACGTCCCGGTGGTCCGGGTGGTCGTCCGGGTGGACCGGGCGGTCGTCCCGGTGGCGGCGGCGGTGGCGGTGGCTACCGCGGCGGTCCCGGTGGTGGCGGTGGCGGCACGGGTGCGCCCGGTGCGGGCGCCGGTGCTCCCGCGGCCGGTGGTTTCCGTGGTCGTCCCGGTGGCGGCGGCGGTCGTCCCGGTGGTCCGGGTGGACGTGGCGGCGCGGCCGGTGCGTTCGGTCGTCCCGGTGGCGCTGTTCGCCGTGGCCGTAAGTCGAAGCGGGCGAAGCGCGCCGAGTACGAGAGCATGCAGGCGCCCGCCGTTGGTGGCGTGCGGCTGCCGCGCGGTAACGGCGAGATCATCCGTCTCGCCCGCGGCGCGTCGCTGTCGGACTTCGCGGACAAGATCGACGCCAACCCGGCCTCACTGGTCCAAGCCTTGTTCAACCTCGGCGAAATGGTCACCGCGACCCAGTCGGTGAACGACGAGACCCTCGAGCTGCTCGGCAGCGAGATGAACTACGTCGTGCACGTGGTCAGCCCGGAGGACGAGGACCGCGAGCTGCTGGAATCGTTCGACCTGACCTACGGCGAGGACGAGGGCGGCGAAGACGATCTCGAGCAGCGTCCGCCGGTGGTGACCGTGATGGGTCACGTCGACCACGGTAAGACCCGACTGCTGGACACGATCCGTAAGGCCAACGTCCGTGAGGGCGAGGCCGGTGGCATCACCCAGCACATCGGCGCCTACCAGGTGATGACGCACCTCGGCGAGAACGATCGCCTGATCACCTTCATCGATACCCCGGGTCACGAGGCGTTCACCGCCATGCGTGCCCGTGGTGCGAAGGCCACCGATATCGCGATCCTGGTGGTCGCCGCCGACGACGGCGTCATGCCGCAGACGGTGGAGGCGATCAACCACGCCCAGGCGGCCGACGTGCCGATCGTGGTGGCGGTCAACAAGATCGACAAGGAAGGCGCGAACCCGGACAAGATCCGGCAGCAGCTGACCGAATACAACCTGGTTGCCGAGGAATACGGTGGCGACACCATGTTCGTCGACATCTCCGCGCGGGAGAACATCAACATCGAGGCCCTCCTCGAGGCTGTGCTGCTCACCGCGGACGCGGCACTGGACCTGCGGGCGAACCCGGACATGGACGCGCAGGGTGTTGCCATCGAGGCGCACCTCGACCGCGGCCGTGGCCCGGTGGCGACCGTGCTCATCCAGCGCGGCACGCTGCGCGTCGGCGACTCGATCGTGGCGGGCGACGCCTACGGTCGCGTCCGGCGCATGGTCGACGAGCACGGCGAGGATGTCATCGCGGCGCTGCCGTCGCGGCCGGTCCAGGTCATCGGCTTCACGTCGGTGCCGGGTGCCGGTGACAACCTGCTGGTTGTCGACGAGGACCGGATCGCTCGCCAGATCGCCGACCGCCGCAATGCGCGCAAGCGCAACGCGCTGGCCGCACGCAGCCGCAAGCGGATCAGCCTGGAAGATCTCGATGCCGCGCTGAAGGAGACTTCGGAGCTCAACCTGATCCTCAAGGGCGACAACTCCGGTACCGTCGAGGCCCTCGAAGAGGCGCTGCTCGGTATCCAGATCGACGACGAGGTTCGCCTGCGGGTCATCGACCGCGGTGTCGGTGGTGTCACCGAGACCAACGTCAACCTGGCGTCGGCGTCGAACGCGATCATCATCGGGTTCAACGTCCGGGCCGAGGGCAAGGCCACCGAGCTGGCCAACCGCGAAGGCGTGGACATCCGGTACTACTCGGTGATCTACCAGGCCATCGACGAGATCGAGAAGGCCCTCAAGGGCATGCTCAAGCCGATCTACGAAGAGGTCGAGCTGGGCCGGGCGGAGATCCGCGCGATCTTCCGTTCGTCGAAGGTCGGCAACATCGCCGGCTGCATGGTCACCTCGGGTTCGGTCAAGCGCAACGCCAAGGCGCGCCTGCTCCGCGACAACGTGGTGGTCGCCGAAACGGTCACGATCTCTTCCTTGAAGCGGGAAAAGGACGACGTCACCGAGGTCCGCGAGGGCTTCGAATGCGGTTTGACGTTGACCTACAACGACATCAAGGAAGGCGACATCATCGAGGCCTACGAGCTGCGCGAGAAGCCGCGCGACTGAGTTCACGCACCGCACGTCACGCCGGGCACCCGCTCGGCGTGACGTGCGGGATGAGCTCCGCATAGCTCGGGCCTTTTCGACACAAAGAGGTGCGTAGTTGTTCCTGGGGGCACTCGAGTTCGACCTTCTCCTCGGAGACGTGCACTCGCTGAAAGAGAAGCGTTCCGTGATCCGGCCGATTCTGGCCGAATTGCAGCGCTTCGGGGTGAGTGCCGCCGAGGGCGGCGAGCAAGACCGCCATCGTCGCTCATTGCTGGGGGTTGCCCTGGTCAGTTCCGGTATGGATCACCTGACCGAGGTACTCGACCGCTGTGAGCGGCATGTCGCGGCACGTCCGGAGTTACAGTTGCTGGCAGTGCGCCGCAGGATCTTCGGACCCGAAGACTAACTATCTAGTGAGGAAGGTTCAGCCATGGTGGATCAAGCCAGGGCACGCCGACTCGCCAAGCGGATCTCCTCGATCGTGGCCACCGCGATCGAGTACGAGATCAAGGATCCGCGGCTGGGTTTCGTGACCGTCACCGACGCCAAGGTCACCGGCGATCTGCGCGACGCGACGGTGTACTACACGGTGCTCGGCGAAACCTTGGATGCCGAACCGGACTATCTGGGCGCGGCAGCGGGTCTGGAGAAGGCCAAGGGGGTGCTGCGCTCCAAGGTGGGCGCGGGCACCGGCGTGAAGTTCACGCCGACCCTGACGTTCGTGCTCGACAAGGTGCCCGAGGTCGCCAAGGACATGGAAGAGCTGCTGGCCAGGGCCAAGGCAGCGGACGAAGAGGTGGCGAAGGTGGCCGCCAACGCCAGGCACGCGGGCGACGCCGACCCGTACAAGGTCGAACGCGACGACGCTGAGTGACCTGCGGTAGACGATGACGATAATGCGGGACGCGGTCGACCTCGAATCTGCCGTCGAGGCGTTGAACGCCGCCCGTTCGGTCACCATCGTCTGCCACGTACAACCGGACGCCGACACCATCGGCAGCGGCCTCGCGCTGGCGCTCGTCCTGCACCGGCGCGGGCTGCCGGTGTGGGTGTCGTTCGCGGAACCGGCCGAGCTGCCCGAATCAATGCGGTCGCTGCCCGGTGTGCAGCACCTGGTTGCGCCTGCCGACGTGCCCGCCGAGGTCGATCTGCTGATCGCGGTCGATTGCGGTAGTGCCGGTCGGCTCGGTGCGCTGGCCGACCGAATGCCCGGTGCGGCACAGACTTTGGTGATCGACCATCATCGATCCAATGCCCGATTCGGGACGATCAATGTGGTCGACGCGGGTGCGGAGTCGACGACGAGCCTGATCGTGCGGTTGCTCGATGTGTGGGGCGTGGCGATCGATGCGGAAGTGGCGCATTGCCTTTACGCGGGCCTGGTGACCGATACCGGCTCGTTCCGGTGGGTTCGTCCGGGTACCCACAAGTTGGCCGAGCGGCTGTTGGCCACCGGAATCGACGGGGCCGAGATCGCCAGGGCGCTGCTGGACACCCATCCGTTCGGGTGGCTGACCATGCTGTCCCGGGTGCTCGGCACCGCGCAGCTCGTGCCGGGCGTGCACGGTGGCATCGGGCTGGTGTACGCGTTCGTGCGGCTCGCCGATATCGCCGAGGTGAGTTCGGAAGAGGCGGAGAGCGTTATCGACATCGTCCGCACCACCTCGGAGGCGGGCATCGCGGCGGTGTTCAAGGAATCCAGTACCGGCGGGGACCGATGGACGGTGTCGCTGCGTGCTCGCGACAGTCAGCCCGGAGCCGACGATGGGGTGGACGTTGCGGAGATAGCGTCCGCGCTCGGGGGTGGTGGGCATCGGTTCGCCGCCGGGTATACGGCCTACGGCAGTCCCGACGACCTGGTCGCCGGGCTGCTTGCCGCGCTGGCGTGAGCGTCGGCGGCGCGTTGTCGTCTGCCCTTTCGCTGCTGCTGCGGCATATACCTGGCGTCCGGCCGCGATGAAGGCGCGAAGTCGCTGGTCTGTCGGTGGCTCATGGCAGGGTAACGGGCGTAGTCGCTGCCCCGGCCCGCGTTGCCGGGTGCGCGCAAGATCGTGGGCCCGGACTGTCCGGCGCGCTGGATGCGTTGTGCTGAGGGAGGTTTGATGAGCGGCGAGTTGTCGGCCGAGGGCGACCCGGCGGCGGGCGCGGTGCCGTCGGCGGTGGCCACCGGTGCGGCCGTGCTCGACCCGGCGGCCGAGGCCGGGCCGGGGCGGATACTCCGGATCGCGGTGCCCACCCTCGGTGTGCTCGTCGCCGAGCCGATCTATCTGCTGTTCGATCTCGCCGTGGTCGGGCGGCTCGGCGCGCTCGCGCTGGCCGGGCTCGCGGTGGGCGGATTGATTCTGGCGCAGACGAGTTCGCAGTTGACGTTCCTGTCCTACGGCACGACCGCGCGGGCGGCGCGCAAACACGGCGCGGGTGACGATCGCGGTGCGGTAGCCGAAGGCGTGCAGGCGACCTGGCTGGCGATCGCGGTCGGCCTGCTGATCCTGGTGCTGGTTCAGCTTTTCGCGGTGCCGCTGACCAGTGCGATCGCCGGTGGTGGGGATATCGCCGACGAGGCGCTCGACTGGGTGCGGATCGCATTGTTCGGGGTGCCGCTGATCCTGATCTCCATGGCGGGCAACGGATGGTTGCGCGGGTTGCAGGAGACCCGCCGTCCGCTTATCTATGTTGTTGCCGGGCTTGGTGTTTCGGGTGTGCTGTGTCCGGTGCTCGTGCACGGGCTGCTCGGCGCGCCACGGCTGGAGCTACCCGGCTCCGCCGTCGCGAACGTGGCCGGTCAGCTGGTGATGGCCGGGTTGTTTCTGAATGCCCTTGTCCGGGAACGGGTTTCGCTCGCGCCGCACTGGTCGGTGATGCGTGCGCAGCTGGTCCTCGGCCGGGACCTGATCGTCCGCAGCCTCGCCTTCCAGGCCTGCTTCGTCTCCGCCGCCGCTGTTGCCGCCCGCTTCGGTGCCGCCTCGGTCGCCGCGCATCAGCTGGTGCTGCAACTCTGGAATTTCCTTGCGCTGACCCTGGACGCGCTCGCCATCGCCGCGCAGACGCTGGTCGGCGCGGCGCTCGGCGCGGGCGACGCGCCCGGTGCCCGCGCGCTGGCCCGGCGCGTCACCGGCTGGTCGGAAATCTTCGCGCTCGGGCTCGCCGCGTGTTTCGCCGCGGGAGCCGGTCTGATCCCGAAACTGTTCACCGACGATCCCGCCGTGCTGGACCGCACCTACGTCACGTGGTGGTTCTTCGTGTGCATCATTCCGGTGGCGGGCATCGTGTTCGCCCTCGACGGCGTCCTGCTCGGCGCAGGCGACGCCGCCTACCTGCGCACCACGACCCTCGGCTCGGCCTTGCTCGGCTTCCTGCCCGCGATCTGGTTGTCCCTGGTCTTCGACTGGGGTATCGCCGGAATCTGGTCCGGCCTGGTCGCTTTCATGCTGCTGCGTCTGGTCGCCGTCTCCTGGCGGGCCTGGTCCGGCCAGTGGGCTCGCGTCGGTGCCGAAGTCCCAAGTCCCGTCCACAACGCCGGATAATTGACGAAACCCCGGACAACGCCCGAGGTTTCGCGTATTGCTGAGGATCCGCACCCTGACTCGGCATTCGCACTAGGGCCCTGAAGTCGGTCCGGGTCCGAGTGTGGGTGCGGATTCCGCCGTTAACTGTTGGTCAGGAAGCACTGGTCGTTCGGCAGTGCCTCGACCGTTGCGGCGGGCACCGTTATTTTGGCGCAGGCGAGGGTTGGGTACGAGTTCGGCGTATCACTGTCGGCCGGGAAGTCGGCACAGTAGGTGAGGGCCAGGTGCTCGCCCGCGGCGAGCGGGCGGGTGAGTGTGAAGTCCGCCGGGGCTGGCCTGCGCTCGGACAGCGCGTTCTGCCGCGGATCGCCGTCGATCAGCAGCGTGCACTGGACCGTGCCGTCGGCGACGTCGGTGCTGATCTGGCTCAGCGTCGCGGCGACGGTCTCGCCGGCCAGTTCCAGCTTCGCGCTGCTCGGTGGCGTGACGGTCGCCGCGGCCAGGGCGGGAACGGCGAGGACAATGGCGGCCGCGGCCGATGATGCCACGACAATCCCTCGGAAAGTGTTGCGTGCGATCATGTTCGGACAACCTACCGGGTCGTTCGCCGATATCCGCGAGGTAGCGGGTTCCGAGACAAATGCCTCATTTCGGTTTGACCGGGCTCTCGACGGTCCATCCCGAATGGCGCACAGCTCGCCTCGACGTGCCACTCGGCGGACGTGCGGCGGGGTGGCAGGCGAAGATCGGGGCGGGTGTGCCAAGGTAGATATGGTGATACCCAAGTTGATGGCGGTGAGCGACATTCACGTCGGGCACCAGGGGAATCGGCCGGTGGTCGAGCAGATTCAAGCCGACTCGCCGGAAGACTGGCTGATCGTGGCCGGGGACGTGGGGGAGAAGACCGACGACATCCGGTGGGCGCTCCAGCTGCTGCGCGGCCGGTTCGCCAAGGTGATCTGGGTGCCCGGCAACCACGAGCTGTGGACGACGGCGAAGGACCCGGTGCAGATGACCGGCGTCGCACGCTACGACTACCTCGTGTCGATCTGCCGGGATCTGGACGTGCTGACCCCGGAGGATCCCTTCCCGGTCTGGGAGGGTGCTGGTGCCGAACAGCACGGCGGCGCGGTGACGGTGGCCCCGCTGTTTCTCCTGTACGACTACTCGTTCCTGCCGAAGGGCGCCACCACCAAGGCGGAGGGGCTCGCCATCGCGCGGGACCGCAACGTGGTGGCCACCGACGAATACCTGCTCTCCTCCGACCCCTACCTCACCCGTGACGCGTGGTGTCATGCCCGCGTGCAGGTCACCAAGCGCAAGCTGGACGCGTTGCCCGAAGGCACACCGCTGGTGTTGGTCAATCACTTCCCGATGGTCCGCCAGCCGACCGACGTGCTGTTTTACCCCGAGTTCGCGCTCTGGTGCGGCACCGAACTGACCGCCGACTGGCACACCCGCTACAACGTGCTCTGTTCGGTCTACGGCCACCTGCACATCCCGCGCACCTCGCACTACGACGGCGTCCGCTTCGAAGAGGTGTCCCTCGGCTACCCCCGCGAATGGCAGCGCCGTGGCCTCCCCGAACGCCTGCTCCGGCAGATCCTCCCCGCCCCGGAATACCCGCCGGGCTCGCTGAACGACTGGGGCGGACACTTCAAGGTCACCCCGGAGATGGAAGCCGCCGCCGCGGAGATGCGCGCCAAAGCCGAGCGTCGCCGCGGGGTGTGAGCAGTGGCGGGAGTCGTGCAGCCGGTCGACCTGGCAGCTCGCTGGGTGACCGGTTGCCAGCTCACGCATGACAATTTGATTCCCAACGCGACTACTGATTTGGTGGGTATATGGGTAACTCGTCGGGTGCGGGCACACTCAGCCACTCGTTGACCGCCGGACGCCATTCGTACGTGTGCGGCTCACGAGTTCGGCCTGAAGTTTCGGGGAGGCGGACGAGTTGATCGAGAACATATTGCCCGCGGGTGTCGCGTCGGCTGAGCTGCTGGAGTATCCGGAGGACCTGAAGGCGCATCCGGCGGAGGAGCATCTCATCGCGAAGGCGGTGGAGAAGCGGCGCCGGGACTTCATCGGGGCCAGGCACTGTGCGCGGCTGGCGCTGGCCGAGCTCGGCGAGCCGCCGGTGGCCATCGGCAAGGGCGAGCGGGGCGCGCCGATCTGGCCGCGCGGCATCGTCGGCAGCATGACGCACTGCGACGGGTATCGGGCCGCGGCGCTGGCGCACAAGATGCGCTTCCGTTCCATCGGCATCGACGCCGAGCCGCATGCGGCGCTGCCGGAGGGGGTGCTGGATTCGGTGAGTTTGCCGCCGGAACGAGAGTGGTTGAACACCACCTATTCCGGGCTGCACCTGGACCGGTTGCTGTTCTGCGCCAAGGAAGCGACGTTCAAGGCGTGGTGGCCGTTGACCGATCGCTGGCTCGGTTTCGAGGACGCGCACATCACCTTCGAGATCCAGGACAGCTCCGAGGATTCCGGCCACGGCACCTTCCGCAGCGAGCTGCTGGTGCCGGGACAGACCAACGATGGTGGGGTGCCGTTGATTTCGTTCGACGGCCGGTGGCTGATCGCCGACGGGTTCATCCTCACCGCGATCGTGCACGCCTGATGGACGGTCTCGGCGGGTTGCTTATCGTCGACAAGGACAGCGGCATGACCAGCCACGACGTCGTCGCGAAATGCCGGAAGCTGTTGCACACCAAGAAGGTCGGGCACGCGGGCACGCTCGACCCGATGGCGACCGGCGTGCTCGTGCTCGGCGTGGAACGGGCCACGAAACTGCTCGGCCTGCTCACCCTGACCACCAAGGCGTACACCGCGACCATCCGCCTCGGCCAGGCCACCACCACCGACGACGCCGAGGGTGAGGTGCTCTCCACCGCCCCGGCGCTGCATCTCTCCGATGACGAAATCGCCACGCACACAGCGAAGCTCACCGGCGACATCGAACAGGTACCCGCCACGGTAAGCGCGATCAAGGTGAATGGCGAACGCGCCTACGCCCGGCACCGCGCGGGCGAAGAAGTGCAGCTGGCGGCCCGCCCGGTTACCGTGTCCCGCTTCGACATCCGCACCCGCCGCGACGTCGAGGACGGCGCGTTTGTCGACCTCGACGTGATCGTCGAATGCACCTCCGGCACCTATGTGCGCGCCCTGGCCCGCGACCTCGGCGCCGCACTCGGCGTCGGCGGCCACCTGACGGCCCTGCGCCGCACCAGGGTTGGCCCCTTCACCCTCGAACACGCCCGCACCCTGGCCGATTTGGCGACAGCCGCCGAATCCGAGGCCGCCATGCTCAGCCTCGACATGGACGAGGCGGTGCGAACCGCGTTCCCGCACAGAGAGATCGACGCCGCGCAAACCGACGACCTCCGCAACGGCCGCTGGCTGGAACCCATCGGACTGCCCGGCGTCTACGCCGCGATCGATCCGGAAGGTCGCGCGATCGCGCTGCTTCAGGAGAGCGGGAAGCGCGCGGCGTCTGTGATGGTTGTCCGCCCGTCCAATCTGTAATCCCGATGTCCGCTACCTGGCGAGGCTCTGGATCATGTCTGCTTCGCCTCGACTGCTTGAATATCGGGTCCGAGGATCGGCTGCAGGGCGCCGAGGAGTGAGCCGACGCTGATGTCGAGCAGTTCGGCGCGGGTGAAATGGCGGTTCTCCAACCATTCGACCGTCAATACCCGCACGAAGGCGAGCCAGCTCATCAGCACCGAGGACACCTGGGTTCGGGTGCCTCCTTCGACGCCGAGCGCGTCCAGGAGTCGACGGCGCAGTTCGCCGAGTTCGCCCGCGATGATGGCCTGGATGGTGGGGTCCCCCGCGAGGACGCGATTCGCCGCGAGCACGCTGTTGGCGTTGGCCTCGAAGTAGTCGAAGTGGGTGTTGAGTCCGGCGGTCAGCTGCTCGGCGAGCGGCCTTCCGTCGTCGAGGGGCGTGGCGACCAGTAGCTGGTCCGCCGCCTGCTCGTAGACCCCGGCGAAGAGGTCGCGCTTGCTCGGGAAATGGCGATAGAGCAGGGCACGGGAGACCCCGGCGGCCGTCGCGACGTCCTCCATCAGTACCGCGTCGTAGGCGCGCTCGGCGAACAGTCGCGCGCCCGCTTCCAGCAGCACCTGACGGCGCTCGTCTGGGGATAGGCGGCGGCGGATACTCATATCGAAAACTCTAGTTGACGTCTGTCTACTAAGCATCGTAGGGTCTGATAGTAGACAAACGTCAACTTGCGCGCGGCCGGTGGTGAGAGTGGGAATCCACTGTCTGCCAGCAGGATTCGTCGCAAACCCGTGGAGGGGCACCATGGCAACCGCACTCAAATGGCTTTCGATGACGATGGGCGTCGCCTGCGTCGCGATCGGCATCTTCCACCTGGCCGCAGGCATCGACGGCATCCCCGACATGGGCGACGACGGCGCCACCGCCGACAGCCAGACCAGGTTCTTCGGCGCGATCTTCCTCGGCTACGGCGTCGTCTGGATCTGGGCCGCGCGCCAGACCCCGATCCCGTCCACCGTCATCCGCTGGCTCGCGGGCATATTGCTGCTCGGCGCCCTCGGCCGTTTCATCTCCGTCGCCGTCTACGGCTGGCCGCACTGGTTCCAGATCGCCCTCACCGCCATCGAGGTCGCCCTCCCACCGATCTACCTCTGGCTCGCCACCGCCGACGAAAAACGCACCGCCCCAACCCCAATGGCAGGCAGCACCCCGGCGTTCAGCTGACGAGGGCGTGTGCCGAGCCGTCTATCCGACGTCTACGCCGAACGAGGACTTGGCTGCAATGAACCGCGACTGTGTCCCGGTCGGCAAATCTGTTCTGAGCTGCTCTCCGGCAAGGAAATCCGGACAGTGTGCACTGTCCGCTCGATGACTCCCTGTTGTCCCGAGCCGAATTCGATGCCGCGCTGATGGGCGGTCGCATCGACAAGCCCGCCGCCGACCTCCTGCCCGCCCCCGACCAGGACAACAACGACTCCCTCTCCCGCTGACCGCCATCGAACGGGACATGGTGGCGCCGACACGCCGATCGCCCCGCCCTCACGTCCCGCTGGGCGACGGAGAGCGGTTCGCCGAAGGGACATGGTGGCGGGATGCGCTGGCACCCGTGCCATCGTGTCCCGTTGACGGCGGTAGGCAGCACCCCGCTGCGCGGGATGGCGTGGCCGCCAAGGGATTCGGGTCGTCGAACGGGACATAGCGGCGGGGACACGCCGATCGCCCCGCCCTCACGTCCCGCTGGGCGACGGAGAGCGGTTCGCCGACGGGACATGGTGGCGGGGACGCGCTGGCACCCGTGCCATCGTGTCCCGTTGACGGCGGTAGGCAGCACCCCGCTGCGCGGGATGGCGTGGCCGCC
>NZ_JBITEM010000012.1:282060-282331 GCF_044455225.1 Nocardia sp. NPDC051321
GGCACGCCGATCGCCCCGCCCTCACGTCCCGCTGGGCGACGGAGAGCGGTTCGCCGCCGGGACATGGTGGCGGGGACGCGCTGGCACCCGTGCCATCGTGTCCCGTTGACGGCGGTAGGCAGCACCCCGCTGCGCGGGATGGCGTGGCCGCCGAGGGGTTCGGGTCGTCGAACGGGACATGGTGGCGGGGGCACGCCGATCGCCCCGCCCTCACGTCCCGCTGGGCGACGGAGAGCGGTTCGCCGCCGGGACATGGTGGCGGGGACGCGCG